>NZ_BOOG01000033.1 GCF_016863115.1 Sphaerimonospora thailandensis | reverse complement strand
GCTCTTGCTCTGCTGGGCGTCCGGCGGCGAGAACGCCGGCGGCGGTGTGGGGGCGGAGGCCTGTGTGTTGGCGGCCTGTGTGCCGGAAGCCGAGGCGGCGGTGGCCGCCGTCAGCGAAGTCGTGGTCAGGGCGACCGCCGCCAGCACCGCGACGGCACCCGACCTCATTGTGGGATTCACTCTTGGTGACTCCTCTGTATGGGGGGTGAAGAAGCCCGAAAAAACGGGCCGATCCCCAAACTTTCACCAAGAGCACCTACAGAATACCCTCCAAATTTCTATAGCTCAGAAATATGGATCATTCCCAGAAAAAACCCCACCAGTGACGATATCCGGCGTTTGATATCAGGTATCTGGTATGGATCGGACGCTATGAAAAGCCACGATCACCGTTCGGCGAGTGCCCCGGTCGGGGCCTGGGCCAGGGAGTGTTGAAAAAATGCCGTCCCTCACGAGCGTGGATCCAGAAGGACGCATCGCGACGCGGAGGAGGAAACCCTTAGCTGAAGTCTACCTGTGAACTTCCGCGGGTAGGGCGGCGCCGACACCGCACCCGGGCCCGCGGAAGTTCCGATCCTGCGAGAAAGCTGCGCGACCTGCGCCATCTGGGCCACATCTGGGCCATACGCGGCAGGAAATGATGTGAAACACGACTTAAATGACGTCGACTCCGTCGAGGACGCCGAGGGCGTCGGGCACCAGGACTGCCGCCGAGTAATAGGCGGTGACGAGGTAGGACGCGATCGCCCTGTCGTCGACGCCGGCGAGCCGGACGGACACGCCCGGCTGGTACTCGTCCGGCAGCCCGGTGCGGTGCAGGCCGATGACGCCCTGGTCGTCCTCCCCCAGCCGCATGACGAGGATCGAGCTCAGCCCTCGGTCGCTGACCGGGATCTTGTCGCACGGCAGGATCGGCACGCCGCGCCACGCGATGACGGTGGCCGTCCCCGCCCGCACCGAGTCGGGATAGACGCCTCTGCTGTTGCACTCCCGGGCGAACGCGGCGATCGCCCGGGGATGGGCCAGAAAGCAGCGGGACTTCCTGCGCCGGCAGAGCAGCTCGTCGAGGTCGTCCGGAGTCGGCGGGCCGGTGCCGGTGCGGGTCCTGATGCGCTGGCGGGGGTCGGCGTTGTGCAGCAGGCCGAACTCGCGGTTGTTGACCAGCTCGTGCTCCTGCCGCTCACGCAGCGCCTCGATCGTCAGCCGCAGCTGCTGCTCGGTCTGGTTCATCGGCTCGTTGTACAGATCCGCCACCCGCGTGTGCACCCGCAACACCGTCTGCGCCACGCTCAGCTCATACTCCCGGGGCTCCAGCTCGTAGTCCACGAACGTCCCGGGCAGCGCCACCTCCCCCGCGTGCCCGGCCGCCAGCTCGATCGCCGCCTCGCCGTACCGGTTCACCCGCGGCCCGGATCGGCCATGACCGAGCCGGCTGGGGAGGGGACGGCCATAGGTGCGGCGCCGGTTCAGCCGGTAGACGCCGCCGGTCGCCTCCACCCACGGCAGCACCCGGATCAGATGGCGTGCGGTGATCTCCTGGGTCCGCGGCGGCGACTTGGCGGTCGTCGCCAGCTTCCGCGCGGCCGCGGTGTCCAGGCTCGTCCGTCCGTCCTCCATGAAGCCCGCCTCCGTACGGCCCGGCTCCGTACGGCCCGGCTCCGTACGGCCCGGCGGGAAGTCATCGGCTTCGGATGACCTCATCGTTCACCATCCTTCGCATCGCGTCCGTGACCGGCGACGGAACGATCCGCGCGGCGGCCATGCCCAGCCCGCCGAGGCCGCCCGGCCCGTTGCGGTCGCCCGGCATCGGTCCCCGTCCCGGCGGATGGGCCAGCTCCGACTCGTCGTACCGCCGGGTCCGGTCGTGCCACAGGTGGACGGCGGCCATCCAGGTCCGCATGCCCGTCACATAGCCGGACAGCGCCTCCCGGTCCGCCGGGCCGATGCCGTGGTCCTCGAACAGCACGGGCAGCTCGACCGCGGCCAGGTGCTCGAACTGCCGCAGCCGCGACTCCATCAGGTCGAGGACGATGCCCTCCGCCCGGCGCACGTCGCAGTCGAAGAAGCTCCGCACGACCAGGACGCAGTTGTGCAGCTCGCCCTCGAACTGGATCTCCTTCTGGTACGAGAAGACGTCGTTGACCAGGCAGGCGACGTCCGCCGCGGCGTTCTCCAGCCCGAGGAACGTGCGGCTCCGATAGATCTCCTCGGGAAGCCGCAGGCCGTGGGAGAGCCGCGTCAGCGCCCTGGTCAGATCACTCCCGAAGGTCCTGCGGCGCATCTCCATGTAGTCGACCGGATCGGGGATGCGGTTCTGCATGTGGTTGGCCAGCTCCCACAGCCAGCTCTCGGTCATGCTCTCCACCGCCGCCCGGAACGACCGCCGGCCGTCCATCGGCATGGCCCGTGCCGTACGGGCCCACAGGTCCCCGAGTGCGCGTTCCACCGGATTGGCCGGATCCGGCGGCGCGGCCTCCCCGGGTTCCAGCGGCATGAACGCCCGCAGCCGTTCGTGAAAAGCCCTGGCCCCGGCCATGTCGCCGGGCATGACGCCGAACGGGCCGAAGGCGACGGGGAAGTAGTCGTCGCCGTACGTCCCCCAGGTGAGCCACTCCGCCGACAACGTCAGCTGCTCCGCGGAGATCTCCGGGTCGATCGCGGCCGCGCAGAGCGCGAAGTCGAACCCCTCGTTCTTGCGCGCCGTCCACAGGCCTGGCCCCGGCACCCGCGGGACCGGGTCGTAGAACCCCATCCGCCCGGACCACTCCAGGCTCTCCCTGCGCGCCCGGTCCAGATGCGGGTTGAGCCGCATCTCGGACGCGAAGATCCGGGGGTGCGCGAGCGGCTCCGCCGGCTGGTACGGCACATGCGTGAAGCTCCTGATCCCGCCCGGTCCCAGGAGGCCCGGTCCCAGGAGGCCCGGCCCCGGGAGGCCCGGCCCCGGGAGACGCGGGGCGTACCACCCGGCGGCGAGCCGCGCGTTCGTGGACGAGGTGCCGAGCCCCGTGGGACCGCCCAGCACCTGCCCGCGGGCGCGAGAATCGGCCGGACCGTCCGTTCCGTTGCCGGAGCCGTTCATGTAGCGGCTGGAGCGCATGTGCCACTCATGGCCGCCGGACTGCCAGTCCTGCAGGCCTTTCACGTACGCGAGGACGGCCAGGCGCTCTCCCGGGTCGAGGGCGTGCTCCTCGAAGAGCGGCGGCAGCTCGGTGAGCGCCGTGTTCTCGAACTGGTGCAGCCGCGAGGTGAGCAGGTCGTTGACCGCGTCGGCCGCCTCCTGCGCGGACAGGCCGAGGAACCTCTCGAAGACCAGCACGCCGTTGCTGAGCTCGCCCTCCTCCTCGACCTCGCGCTGGTAGGAGAAAAGGTCGTTGCGCAGGTGGACCGCGTCGGCGAAGGCGTCCCTGAGCACCAGCAGCGGCCGGGCCCCGGCGACACGTACGGGGATCTCGGCCCCGACGGCGTGCTCCACGAGGTTCGCCGACCAGGGGGCGCCGCCGACCCGCCGCCGCATCTCGATGTACTCCATGGGGTTGGCGACACGGCCGGCGTCGATGTTCGACAGCTCCCACAGGGACTCGTTCAGCAGGTGCTCGGTGCTCTCGGCGAACCTGACCCGCCAGTCCATGGACATGCCCGGCACCGTACGGGCCCACAGGTCGGCCAGGCCCCGCTCGACCGGATTGGCCGGCTCGGGGGGAACCGCCGTGCCCGGGTCCCCGTACCGCACGGGCATGAAGGACGGGAGCCGGCCCAGGTACTCCCTGGCGCCGGCCATGTCCCGGCCGCGTTTGAAGGTCTCGAGGAAGTGGTCGTCGAAGAAGAACACCCACACGTACCAGTCGGTGATCAGGTCGAGCTCGGGCGCGGTGGCGTCGGGGTGGGTGTAGGCGCACATGAGCCCGTAATCCATGGCGTCGAGAAGCCGCTCGTCCCAGACGCCCAGGCCGGGGTCGAGCATGCCCATGTCCCATGCCCAGGCCTTCGTGTGGCTGCGCGCACCCTCCAGGTGGGGGTTGATCCTGGCCGGATGCGGCACGTAGAAGTCGGGTAGTTCGAAGGGTCGCATCATCGGTCTTTCGGCTCGTCCTCCTCCCGGGTTCCGCTAGCCGAGCTCAACGCTCTCCATGACACCCAGGGCGTCCGGCACCAGCACCGCGGCCGAGTAGTAGATCGTCACCAGGTACGAGATGATCGCCTTGTCGTTGATCCCCATGAACCGGACCGACACGCCCGGCTGGTACTCATCCGGCAGCCCGGTGCGGTGCAGGCCGATGACGCCCTGCTCGGCCTCGCCGGTCCGCATCGCCATGATCGAGCTCAGTCCGCGGTCGCTGACCGGGATCTTGTTGCAGGGCAGGATCGGCACGCCGCGCCAGGCCGGGACCCGGTTTCCGTGGTAGTCGACCGTCTGGGGGTAGAGGCCGCGGCTGTTGCACTCCCGGGCGAACGCGGAGATCGCCTTCGGGTGCGCCAGGATGTGGCTCGGCTCCTTCCACACCTTGGCGAGCAGCGCGTCCATGTCGTCCGGAGTCGGCGGGCCGGTGCGGGTGTGGATGCGCTGGCCCGGGTCGGCGTTGTGCAGCAGGCCGAACTCGCGGTTGTTGACCAGCTCGTGCTCCTGCCGCTCACGCAGCGCCTCGATCGTCAGCCGCAGCTGCTGCTCGGTCTGGTTCATCGGCTCGTTGTACAGATCCGCCACCCGCGTGTGCACCCGCAACACCGTCTGCGCCACGCTCAGCTCATACTCCCGGGGCTCCAGCTCGTAGTCCACGAACGTCCCGGGCAGCGCCACCTCCCCCGCGTGCCCGGCCGCCAGCTCGATCGCCGCCTCGCCGTGGGCGTTGAGCGTGCGCTCCGGGCCGTTCCGCCGCCGGTCCTCCAGATGCGCCCGCAGCTCGGCCGACTGGGCGAGGATCTCCTGGAAGGCCTGCCGGGTGAGGACCAGCGCCGTGCACCCGGTGACGGCCTTCGCGGTGAAGGCCCAGTCGGGCGCGTCCTCGGTCAGCATCCGGCCGCCGAGGTGGTCGCCGCCGCCCAGGACCTCGGTCACCGTGTCGGCGCCGTACGGACCGGGCTCGATCTTGTTGACCTTGCCGTGCGCGATCAGGATCACCCGGTCGGTGGGCATGCCCGCGGCGGCGAGCACGTCGCCCGGCTCGAACTCCCGCTGGCTGAACCTCCCGGCCAGCGCCTCCAGCGTGTCGGTGTCGTCGAAATCGCGCAGCGCGGGCAGCTCGCACAGCTCGGCGGGGATGACGTCGATGTCCGCTCCCGTGGAGACGAACGTGATCCGCCCGTCCCCCAGTGTGTAGCTGAGCCGCCGGTTGACCCGGTAGGTGCCGCCCAGCACCTGGACCCAGGGGAGCACGCGCAGCAGGTGCCGCGAGGTGATCTCCTGCATCTGGGGCACCGACTTGGTGGTCGTCGCCAGGTTCCGCGCGGCGGCGGTGCCGAGGCTCAGCTGCGGCTGCCCGTTCGAGGTGGTCGTCTCCGTCATGACCTGCACTCCTCTGCGTTGACGTGCCATGCGATCACGTGGGATGGGTTCGAGGGAATCCGCGCCGATGCGCGGGGATCGGTTATCGGGAGCGGTGGACGAGCCTGTCGGTCAGGGCGGCCAGCCCCTCCTTGACGTACGGCTCGATCGGCGCGGCGGCGAGCACGCGCAGCGCCTCGCCGGCCCGCTCGCCGATCATCGTCTCGACGTGGGCCAGCGCACCCGTGTCGATCACGATCTGACGTAGTTCCGCGGCGCGTTCCTCGGTCAGCTCCGGGTTGCCGTGCCAGGTCGACAGGTGGCGCGCGTCGCTGCCGGAGGCCCGTTGACGGGCGTGTGCCATGAGAAGGGTGTGCTTTCCCTCTCGGAGGTCGTCGAGCACCGGCTTGCCGGTCTCGGCCGGGTCGCCGAACATTCCGAGCACGTCGTCGCGCAGTTGGAAGGCCTCGCCCAGGGGCAGCCCGAACCGGGAGTAGAGATCGAGCAGGGACGGGGCCGCCCCCGCGAGGGCCCCGCCGATCTGCAACGGTCGCTCCACGGTGTATTTCGCCGTTTTGTACCTCACCACCGTGAGCGCCTCCTCCACCGTCGCCGGACCGCGCGACTGGGCGAGGATGTCCAGGTACTGACCGGCGATCACCTCGGTCCGCAGCCGGTCGAACAGGACGTGGGCGGCCCGCAGGCGCGACGGCTCGGCCCCGCTGCCGGACAGCAGCTCGTCGGACCAGGCGAGCGTGAGCGTGCCCAGCAGGATCGCCGCCGCCTGCCCGAACGAGGGACCCGCCGGCTCCCCGGACACATCGGCTCCCCTGCGTGAATCCCGGTGTGGGTCCGGGTCCGGGTGTGGGTCCCGGCGTGGGTCCGGGTGTGGGTCCCGGTGTGGGTCGCGGCCCGGGTCCGGGCGCAGGCCGGCGAGGCTGCGGTGCAGGGCGGGACGGCCTCGGCGCAACTCGCTGCCGTCCATGATGTCGTCATGGATGAGCAGGCCCGAGTGGCAGAGCTCGAGGGCCGCCCCCACGGTGATGATCTGCTCGTGGTCGCCGCCGCCCGCCCCCCGCCAGCCCCAGTAGCACAGCAGCGGGCGGACCCGCTTGCCGCCGCCGAGGATGAAGTTCCGCAGGAAGCGGTAGGCCGTCGCCACCTCGGGATCGGCGACCGGAGCCGAGTGTTCGTCGAGGAACAGGGCGAGCCGCCGGTCGACCAGCGCCCTCACCCGCTCCGCCGCCTCGTCCGGCGTGTCCTGTGGCGTCTTCCGTACCGCGTCCCCTGCCCTCTCGTCTCCTGCCCTCTGGTCCCCCGCCCGCTCGTCGGTCGCGTGACCGATCGACGCCTGGCCGGTCTCCACCGTCATCGCCAGTCCCCCTCAAGGAAGCCCGATGACAGGACGCTATCTTTTGGTCACGACGCGTTAAAGAAGCCGTTCCGGAGAGCGGAATGCGGAGGCGGAGTGTGGCCATACATGTCGCTGGGTAATCATGCACTCCGATGCCGAGAGCCGGAGCGTGCCCCGATCCATCCGTTAGGCGAACAGGACAGAATGCCGAGAGCCATCACCCATCAGGGAAAAGCGTCATATCACCCCACGCCGTTTCCACCGCCGCCGGCCTCGCCGCCGCCATCGACCGGCAGTCTGGAAAGGGCGACGGCGATTCTCACCTATTTGAGCGCGGCCGCCGGTCCGGTGGGACTGGCCGAGCTGTCCAGGAGGACCGGTCTGCCCAAGACGACCGCGCATCGCCTGCTCGGTGTGCTGTGCGCCACCGGGCTCGCGCAGCGGATCGACTCCGACTACACCATCGGCCAGAAACTGATCAACCTGGCGGGGCCGGGGCCGAGGATGGTCCCCGGCACGCGGCGCATGGTCCTGCCGCACCTGATCCGTCTCTACGAGGCGACCCGGCAGACCGTCAACCTGGCCGTCCCCCGGGGAATGGAGATCGCCTATGTCGAGCGGGTGTACGGGCACGGCCGGGTGAGCACGCCCTCCGACGAGGTCGACCGCGCACCGTTGCACTGCACCGCGGGCGGCAAGGTGCTGCTCGCGTTCAATCATGAGCTCCACGCCGCCTTCAGAGATCGCGGCGACCTGCCGCGGATGACCCGCCGCACGCTCATCGGCCATGCCGCCCTCGACCGGGAGCTCCACGTGGTCCGGCGGCGCGGCGTCGCCTATGCCAAGGAGGAGTTCGCCGAGGGCATCGTCTGCGCCGCCGCCCCCGTTTTCGGCCCGGACGGCAGGGTCGTCATGGCGATCAGCGTGGCGGGCGCCTCGCCCCGCGCCGTGTCGGCGGAGGTCGCGGACCTGGTCAGGCGGACCGCACACGCCATCTCGTCCGCCCTGGACCGGCCCTTTCCCGTCCTGGCGGTCCAGGCGACGGGGCGTACCCGCGCGGAGGGCCCTCCCATGTCCTTCCTCTGACGCATCGTGCTCCCACGCGCCCTCCAGCTCCTCGCGCTCCGCGTTCTCCGCACGCCGAGTCATGGTCAAACACCGCTCATGCCGGCACCGACGGCCTCACCTCGTGAGCCGGGCACGCCGTGGTCGGCGACGGGGAAGGGCGCGGGCAAGAGCAGGTAAAGCGCCTTCAGGCCGCATCCGGTGGGCTTTAGCGTCTCCTCGACCCGCCGCGCCGTACCGCTCCCGCGGACCCGCGGCCGGTCGTCGGGTGACCGGGGGCGGCCGAAGCTTCGCCCGCCATGACTCAAGGGGCAGGCGTGAGACGAGCGCGTGGAGCCGGGGCCGTGACCGTGGTGCTCATGATCCTGGAAGGATTCGTCCTCAGCGGCTGTGCGGCGCAGCCGCCCGTGCCGCGGGCCGCATCGTCGCCGGCCGCTCCGTCGCGAGCTACGAGCGCCCCGCCCGCGGCGGCCCCGCCATTGGCGCCCGGCGCCGCCGGGCCGCACCAGGCGGAGGCCCAGAAGCCGGTCGACGTCTACGCCGCCGACCGGCCCGGGATGCTCAGCCCCGTCGTCAAGGGCTTCCGCTCCCTCGTGTACGTGCCCAACAGCGAGAGCGGCACGGTCGACGTCATCGACCCGGAGACGTACCGGATCGTGCGGCACTTCCGGGTCGGGGCACTGCCCCAGCATGTCGTGCCGTCCTGGGACCTCAAGACGCTGTGGGTGAACAACAACCAGGGCAACTTCCTGACTCCCATCGACCCCCGGACCGGCAAACCGGGCCGCCCGGTGCCCGTGGAGGATCCCTACAACCTGTACTTCTCCCCGGACGGGAAGTACGCCATGGTCATGGCGGAGCGGAACAACCAGCTCGACCTGCGTGACCCGCACAGCATGCGGCTGCTGCACTCGCTGTCGATGCCCTGCCGGGGCATCAACCACGGCGACTTCACCGCCGACACCTCGGTCTTCCTGGCGAGCTGCGAGTTCAGCGGCCACCTGGTCGTGCTCGACTGGCGTACGCCCAGGGTGATCCGCCGCATCACCCTGGGCGGCACGAGCATGCCGCAGGATGTGAAGCTGTCGCCCGACGGCACCGTCTTCTATGTGGCGGACATGGCCCGGCACGGGGTGTGGCTCGTGGACGCGGCGACGTACAAGGTCATCCGGTTCCTGCCGACCGGGCGGGGCGCGCACGGCCTCTACGTCAGCCGCGACTCGCGCCTCCTGTACGTGTCGAACCGGAACGAGGGGTCGGTGTCCGTCGTGTCGTTCGCGAAGCGGAAGGTGATGGACGTCTGGCGGATCCCGGGCGGCGGCTCACCGGACATGGGCGGCGTGTCGGCGGACGGCACGAAGCTGTGGCTCAGCGGCCGCTACCACGGCGTCGTCTACGTCTTCGACACCCGGAACGGCAAGGTCATCCGCACCATCCGCGTCGGCGCCGGGCCGCACGGGCTGGCCGTGTATCCGCAGCCGGGCCGCTACTCCCTCGGCCACACGGGCATCTTCCGGTGACCGGCGGCGGCTCTGTCCGCCGCCGCTGATCCCCACGGACCCGGGCGGGAGCCTCATGCGCCTTCGGTCAGCCGGCGCGGTGGGAGCGGCGGGAGCGGGCCAGCGCCAGCCCGCCGAGGACCATGGCGATCAGCCCCACCGCCAGGTCCAGGTAGCCCCCGACTATGCCGTAGCCGGTGCCGGGACCGCCTTTGGCGGCGGCCACGACCAGCGCGCCGATGACCATGGCGACCAGCCCCGCCGCCAGGGCCACGACGGCCCCTCTTGTCCCGTTGCCGGTGCCGATGCGGCCGGTGGAGCGGGCCAGCGCCAGCCCGCCGAGGACCACGCCGACCAGCGCCAGCAGCGCGGCGGCCAGGGACCAGACGCGCCCGGCGGTCAGGGTGTAGGCACCGACGTCGCCGGGCTGGGCCAAAACGTGCGCGGCCGCCGGTGCGGCGAGCCCGAACCCGAGCAGGACGGCTACGGCGGCGGCGGCGAGCAGGTGACGGACGGACATGAGGTGCTCCTTCTCCTCCTACGACTGGACGTGAGCTGATCATGTCCGCTGGATCCACCGCCGGTCGTCCAGCGGACGCGGGCAATTCGCGCTGTGGCCGATGCCGTAGCCGGCTGCCGCCGATGCCGCAGGAGCCGTGAAGATACCGCGGGCGCGGTAGGCTGATGATCATCCCTGTGCAGGAGTCGTCCAGGCGGACGACGGGCTAGGGTGCGCGCATGAGCACAGGGCGGTCCGGCGTCCAGATGGGTGTCACAGACTGGGCGATCGCCGTCGGCGTGGCGGCGACCCTGCTGGTCACCGGGCTGTCCGGGCACCACTCCCCCACGGGTCTCGACCCGCTGGGCTACACGTTGTTCCTGACCGGTGGTCTGGCGCTGGCCGCACGCCGCCGGGCTCCGGTCACCGTGCTGGCCGTGACCGGGTTGTGCGCGCTGGGCTACCAGGCCATCGGTTTCGACGTACCCGCCGTCGCGTACCTGTTCGCGGTGTACGCGGCCGTGCGGGCTGGATATCGCGCCATGACGGTGGCGGCGAGCCTGACCATGCTGGCCCTTCTCCCCCTCGCGGCCCTGGCCTCGGGCCTGCACGACACGGGCGAGGTGTTCGCGCAGGCCCGAGGCGCCCTCGAGATCGCCTGGCTGATCGCGGCCGGCGCCGCCGGTGAAGCGCTGCGGCAGGCCGAGCGCCGGGCCGACGAAGCCGAGCGCACCCGGGAGGAGACCGCGCTGCGTCGCGCCGACGAGGAGCGGCTGCGCATCGCGCGGGAGTTGCACGATTCGCTCACCCACCAGATCTCGATCATCAAGGTGCAGGCCGAGGTCGCCGTCCACGTGGCCCGCAAGCGGGGCGAACAGGTGCCGGAAGCCCTGCTGGCGATCCAGGAGGCCGGACGCGAGGCGACCCGTGAGCTGCGCGCGACCCTGGAGGCACTGCGCGACGACGACACGACCCCGCCACGCGGGCTCGACCACGTCGCGGACCTGGTGGAACGGGCTCGGACGACCGGCCTGGACGCGACGCTGACGATCGAGGGACAACGGTATGACGTACCGGCCGCGCTGGGCCGGACCGTCTACCGGATCGTTCAGGAGGCCCTCACCAACGTCGCCCGTCACGCCGCCGCCACGACGGTGTCGGTCCGGATCGACTACCGCCCCGACGCCCTCGCGATACGCGTCGATGACGACGGCAGGGCCACGCCGGGCATCGCCCCGGTGCCCGGCGTCGGGCTGCTCGGCATGCGCGAACGCGTCACCGCCCTCGGCGGTCGCCTTCGGGCGGCGCCACGCGGCGAAGGCGGCTTCACCGTCCGCGTCGAACTTCCCACAGAACGGACGTCATGATCCGTGTCCTGCTGGTCGACGACCAGCCGCTCCTGCGCAGCGGATTCCGCGCGATCCTCGACCTCGAAGACGACATCGAGGTGGTGGCCGAGGCCGCCGACGGGCTGGAGGGCCTGGCTCTGGCCCAACAGCACCTGCCCGACGTCGCGCTCATCGACATCCAGATGCCGGTCGTCGACGGCATCGAGATGACCCTCCGCGTCGCCGCCGACCCGGCCCTGGCCGGGGTGCACGTCGTCATCCTGACCAACTACGGCCTGGACGAATACGTCTTCGACGCGCTGCGCGCCGGCGCGGCCGGATTCCTCGTCAAGGACATCCTGCCGGAGGACTTCCTGCACGCCGTACGCGTCGCCGCGCGCGGCGACGCCCTGCTCGCACCGTCGATCACCCGCAGGCTGATCAACCGGTACGTCACCCAGCCGCTCCACAACGGCGCCGGCCCCGGGCTGGACGAGCTGACCAACCGGGAGCGCGAGGCCGTCGCGCTGGTCGCGCGGGGCCTGTCCAACGACCAGATCGCCGACCACATGGTGATCAGCCCGCTGACCGCGAAAACCCACATCAACCGGGCCATGACCAAGCTCCACGCCCGTGACCGCGCGCAACTCGTCGTCCTCGCCTACGAATCCGGCCTGGTAGCCCCGCACAACGCGTCGGCTTCCCCGCCGTAGGCGACCCGAGCCGGCAGGCAGATCAGGTGCGCCGGCACGTCCGCGGGCTCTGGCCGGTACTTGGCCGCGTCTCTGCCGAATCAACTGCTGAGCACGCCCCCCGCATTGCATGATTATGTACTGGTCTGTATATACTTTTACTCGTGTCCAAGGTGCTCACCTCCCTGCCTGTCGGTGAACGTGTCGGGATCGCCTTCTCCGGCGGCCTCGACACCTCGGTTGCGGTCGCGTGGATGCGCGAGAAGGGTGCAGTGCCGTGCACCTACACCGCCGACGTAGGCCAGTACGACGAACCTGATATCGCCTCGGTGCCCGGGCGGGCCACGACGTACGGCGCGGAAGTCGCCCGTCTGGTCGACTGCCGCTCGGCCCTCGTGGAGGAGGGTCTCGCGGCCCTGACCTGCGGGGCCTTCCACATCCGCTCCGGTGGCCGCGTCTACTTCAACACCACCCCGCTCGGGCGGGCCGTCACGGGCACCCTGCTGGTGCGCGCGATGCTCGAGGACGGCGTGCAGGTCTGGGGGGACGGCTCCACCTTCAAGGGCAACGACATCGAGCGGTTCTACCGTTACGGCCTGCTCGCCAACCCCTCCCTGCGAATCTACAAGCCGTGGCTGGACGCCGAGTTCGTCGGCGAGCTCGGCGGGCGGGCGGAGATGTCCGAGTGGCTGCTCGCCCGCGGCCTGCCCTATCGGGACAGCACGGAGAAGGCCTACTCCACAGACGCGAACATCTGGGGTGCGACCCACGAGGCCAAGGCGCTCGAGCACCTCGACGCGGGCGTCGAGATCGTCGACCCGATCATGGGCGTACGGTTCTGGGACCCCGCCGTCGAGATCGCCGCAGAGGACGTCACGATCGGCTTCGAGCGGGGACGGCCGGTGACGATCAACGGCAAGGAGTTCCCCTCCGCCGTCGACCTGGTCCTGGAGGCCAACGCCATCGGCGGCCGGCACGGCATGGGCATGTCCGACCAGATCGAGAACCGGGTCATCGAGGCCAAGAGCCGGGGCATCTACGAGGCGCCGGGAATGGCGTTGCTGTTCACGGCGTACGAGCGGCTGGTCAACGCGATCCACAACGAGGACACCCTCGCCATCTACCACGCCGAGGGGCGGCGGCTGGGCCGGCTGCTGTACGAAGGCCGCTGGCTGGACCCGCAGGCGCTGATGATCCGCGAGTCGCTGCAGCGCTGGGTCGGGATGGCGGTCACCGGCGAGGTGACCCTGCGGCTGCGGCGCGGTGAGGACTACTCCATCCTGGACACCTCCGGACCGGCGTTCAGCTACCACCCCGACAAGCTCTCCATGGAGCGGACCGAGGACTCCGCCTTCGGACCGGTCGACCGCATCGGCCAGCTGACCATGCGCAACCTCGACATCGCCGACTCTCGCGCCAAGCTGGAGCAGTACGCCAGGCTCGGCATGGTCGGCAGCCCGCACCAAACCTTGATCGACGTCGCGGACGCGGCCTCGACGAAGCTGATCGGCGCGATGCCCGAGGGCGGAGCCGAGGCGATCGCCTCCGGCGGAGAGATCCCCGTCGACGACGTGCTGCTCGACGCCGCCGCCATGGAGTCCGGCACCGACTAGTCTGACGCGCCTTGGGAAGCGGCCCCCGGCCGGTCATGGTCGGGGGCATGCTCGGGGATGGTCACCGGTGCGGGCCGTCCAGGACCTGGGCCACGATCGCGGCCGCGACCGCCTCCTCGTCGCGGCCCCGGTTGGCCTCGATGACCTCCCGGATCCGCGCGGCCATACGCCTGTCGGCCTGACCGGAGTCGCCGATGTGCCGCCCGGCCACGGCGACGGCGGCCGCGAGCTCGTAGGCCTCGGCCGGCCCGAGGCCCTGCGGGTCGACCTCGACGAGGACGCGGGCGCCGTTCTTCGGCGAGACGCGGACCCGCCACCGTCCCGATGGGCACGAGACCGACAGGCTCTCCTTCCGCAGCGACGGCGGGAACAGGACGACGGCCATCCTGCCCGCCGCGGCGAGCACCCGCTCGGCGAACCGCCGGATGTCCTTCTTGGCGACGACGATCTTTCCGGTGCTGTTGATGACGCTGACGCAGTCACCGTGGTCGGCCACGGCGATGCGCTCGCCGTCGACCTGGTCGTAGATGGCGCTCATGCGGCGGGGATTCTCCATGGGAGACGAGGAGACGGCCGTGATCTTGCGAATTCTCGCACACAGGCGCCGGAAGCAGGCCTTTTCACATTCGTGATCTTGCAGTTTCTCGCAGGCATAGCCGGTGAGCAGCGAAAACAGCGCTCGTGTGGGCATTGGCCGCAGAGGTGGCCTGGGCGGTGGGGTCAGGGCTTCCAGGGGCCGATGCGGTCCAGGCGGCGGAGCTGCTGGCGGGCGGCGGGCTCATCCAGGCCATGGCCGCGGGCGGTGAGGCGGTCGGCGACGGCGGCGCGGTGCTCGACGGGCTTGTGGTCGTCGTACTTGAACTTGGCCACCACGTCGGCGACCTCCAGGCGCAGGCCGCGGATGCCGGACAGCAACCGCCCGTAGGGAGGCTGGTCGACGGCGACGGGGGCGTGGTCGCCGTCGGGCTGGAAGTGCGCGAGCTGACGGCGCAGCAACTCGGCCTTGGCCTCGGGGTCGTCGATGATGTGGGCGCGGCAGGTGAACTGGACGGCCGCGTAGTAGCTGGTGGGCACGCCGTCGCGGGGCGGGATGCCAGGCTGGGTGCGCCAGGGGCCCGGGATGAAGGCGTAGTCGCCGATAACGGTGAAGGCCACGTTCGGGTCGTGCTCGATCGCCTTCCAGACCGGATTGGGCCGGGCGAGATGGATCAGCAGGTGACCTCCGTCGCAGGTGAAGTGGGTGGGGACGACGACGGGCGGGCGGCCGGGCAGACCGTTGACGCTCAGCTGCCCGAAGTCGTGGCCTTCGGCGATCCAGGTCTGCCACTCGGCTTCGTCCAGGCCGGCGTCCCAGGGCTGGATGAACATACCGTTCTCCTTGTGCAGCGCCATTTAACGAGCCGTATGCGAGTGAGCTGCCCAAAGCCGGCAGCAGAGCAATCACAGCCCATCGCTTGGCATTCATCAGAACGACCAAAACCGTACAACAGACGACCGCCGGATGACCCTGATCGTCGACGGCACCGAGCACGCACCCCGGCAACTGCGGCCACCCCTTCCCTTTGCTGTTGATACCGATACCGCTGGCAGGTGATACCACGGCGGGTTAAAGTGGCGGTATGGCGATGACCATCAGGTTCGATGACGAGGAGAACGAGCTGCTGCGCGCTCAGGCCGAGGCCGAGGGCGTGTCGATGGCCGAGCTCGTCAAGCGTTCCGTACGTGAACACATCACCCGTATGTCCGTGCTCAACCGACTCATGGACGCCTGGGGGCCCCTCCCGCAGGACCAGTTAGACCGTGCGGCCGCCTCCCTCGGCATTGATCGGCGCAGTGCCGCCGCCCTGGGACCGGACGCGCAGCGCGCCGCCTCGTGACCCCGCCGCCGACCGCCGGGTCCGGCCGGGTCCTCGACGCCTCCGCCCTCGAATCGGCGGCGACCGGCAAGCACGTCTACGTACGCGCGCTGATCGCCATGGCGCTGCAGTCCGGGACCGTCACCCTGCTCATCCCGGTCACCGCGTACGTCCAGGCCCTGGCCGTGATCCCGCAGGACCTGCGCTGGCAGCTGATGCTGCTCACCACCTCGCCCGGCGTCGAGATCGACCTGCTCGACGACCGCGAAAAGGCACACGAGATCGCCGATCTGGGCGGGGACGACGCCACACTCGCGCACGTCGCCTGGTGCGGACTGTCCCGCCGCTGGCCCGTGGTCAGCGACCGCATGTTCGACCTGCGCACCCTCACCCCTGCCCTGGAAGTCGAACCGCTTCCGTAACCTCGATGGGGAACGCGATCCGTACGGGCAGACCACACGAACACGACGGTGCACACCGACGCGACCTCACCTCCCGACACTTAAGAGTCCCTTCGTGTCTCGAATATCGCTGCCGCCGGCGGGCATCGACTGGTAATGAGTGGAACCGTGATCTTCATGAGGCGGACGGTCCAGATTGCTGTGCTCACTCTTCTGGTCATCCCGATCAGCGCTGTCGTAGCCACCTCACAGGCGGCGGCCGACCCGCGCAAGCGGCCACAGACCGAGACCGCGGCGATGGCCCGTCGCATGCTGGCTCAGCTGAAGGTAGCCAGGCCGTTATCGATCCGTGGATACAGCCACAAGCGGTTCCAGCCCCGATGGGCGCACCATAAGGGCACGTGCGACGCACGAGAGGTGGTCCTGGCTCGCGACGGGCGGAACGTACGCAGAAACGCGGCCTGCCACCCCGTCAAGGGCGTCTGGTACAGCCCCTACGACGGCAAGCGACTGAAAAGCGAAAAACACGTCGACGTCGACCACGTCGTGCCGCTGGCCTACGCCTGGCGCTCCGGCGCCAGCAGATGGAGCCAAGCGCGGCGGCGTGCCTTCGCCAACGACCTCACCCGGCCTGAGCTGATCACGGTCAGCCACTCCGTCAACATGGCCAAGGGCGGCAAAGGGCCGCAGAGCTGGCGTCCGCCGCGCCGCAGCCACTGGTGCCGATACGCGATCTCGTGGATCACTGTGAAGCATCACTACCGACTGTTCGTGACCCGCAAGGAAAAGGTGGCCCTGCTCAACATGCTCCGGACCTGCGGAGATTAACCAGGGCCGGTATCAACGTCGGTCAAGCGGTACGGCTCTGCCGTACATCGCGCGCCGAAGGGCGGGGATTCCTGGCTAGATCTTGTTGAGCCCGGGTCGTTTCCAACACGCGAAGGCGCCCCTCGGGTGGCGGGGGCGCCTGGCGCTGGTGGTCAACTGCTGACGGCCTGCTTGTAGATGCGGGTCGCCAGGGGGACGAACACGATCAGCATCGCGGTGATCCAGAGCAGTGATGCCGGGATGGCGTGCTGGATGGGCCAGGCGTCCGAGGTTTTCATCGCGGTGCTGGTGTTGCCGAAGAGATCGCGTGCTGCCTGGGTGAAGGTGGAGACCGGGTTCCACTCGGCGACGACGCGCAGCGGCGTGGGCAGTGCGGAGCTGTCGAGGAAGGCGTTGGAGACGAACATCAACGGGAAGGAGACCATGGTGGCGATGTTGTTGAAGCTTTCCGGGGTGCGCAGCGCCAGCGCGACGGTCGCGGTGACCCAGGAGAACGCGTAGGCGAACAGCAGCAGCAGCCCGAAGCCGAGGACGGCCTCGTGGGGTGAGGTGTGCACCCGCCAGCCGACGATCAGCCCCATCACCGCCATGACGACCAGGCTGGCGAGGTTCATCAGCAGGTCGCTGACGGTCTGGCCGATCAGCACCGCGGACGGGGCCATGGGCAGCGAGCGGAACCGGTCGAAGATGCCCTTCTGCAGGTCCAGGGTCAGCGTGTAGCCGGTGATCTGCGCGCCGATGATCACGGCCTGGACGAAGATGCCGGGGAGCAGGAACTCCCGGTACGACATCCCCGGGACGTCGATGACGCTGCCGAAGACGTAGGCGAACAGCAGCACGAGCACGATCGGGAGCGTGATCACGGAGCCGAGCAGGTCCGGCGACCGCCTGATCTTCAGGGTGTTGCGCCTGGCGATGGTCCAGCCGTCGGCGATGGGCATGGTGAGCGCGTTCATCGGGTGGCCTCCCGGGACTGCGGGTCGGTGCCGGACGCCTGGCGCCCGGTCAGGGTGAGGTAGACGTCGTCGAGGGTGGGCCGCCGCAGGCCGGCGTCCCGTACCCGGACTCCGGCGTCGGCGAGCCGGCCGAGGGTCTGGCGGAGCGCCTCGGGGCCGTCGGCGACCGGGACGGTGATCTGGAGCGATTCCGGCACGGTCCGCATGGCGCCGACGGCGAACCGGGTGAGGGCCTGCCGGGCGGTCTCCAGTTCGGCGGCGTCGGTCACGGTCAGTTCGATGCGGTTGCCGCCGATCTGGTCCTTGAGCTCGTCGACGGTGCCGCGGGCGATGGCGCGGCCGTGGTCGACCACCATGATCTGGTCGGCGAGGCGGTCGGCCTCCTCCATGTACTGCGTGGTGAGCAGCAGCGTGCTGCCGGCCGCGACGAGTTCGGAGATGGTGTCCCACAGCGCGGCGCGGGCACGGGGATCCAGGCCGGTGGTGGGTTCGTCCAGGAACAGCACCGGCGGGTCGGCGACCAGCGCGCCGGCGAGGTCGATGCGGCGGCGCATGCCGCCGGAGTAGCCCTTCACGGGCCGGTCCGCGGCGTCGGCGAGGTCGAAGCGTTCGAGCAGCTCGCGGGCGCGGGCCTTGCTGCGTCTGGCGCCCAGGTGGTACAGCCGCCCGACCATCTCCAGGTTCTCGGCTCCGGTGAGGTGCTCGTCGACGGCGGCGTACTGGCCGGACAGCCCGATGCGCGAGCGCAGCCGCCGGGCGTCCCCGACGACGTCGCATCCGGCGACGGTGGCGCGGCCGCCGTCGGGGCGCAGCAGCGTGGTCAGGACCCGCACCGTCGTGGTCTTGCCGGCGCCGTTCGGGCCGAGCAGGGCGAGCACCGTCCCTTGCGGGACGGAGAAGCTCAGCCCGTCCAGGGCGGTCACCTCGCCGTATCTCTTGACCAGTCCTTCGGCTGTGATCGCGTCACTCATGAGGGGTCTCCTTGCGGTGTTCGAGGGTCAGGACCGGTGGATGTCGATGTCGCCCCAGTTGGTATGCGCGTGCACTTCGACGACCGCCTCAGCGGCCTCGGGGCCTTCGGCCGCGTCCATGGTGTTGCGCACCACGCCGTTCTTGGAGTGCACGTCCAGCCAGGCGGCGGTGCCCTCGGCGATGCCGACGCCGATCTTGCCGTGGCCGGTCTCCAGGCGGATGGCGCCGCTCACCGCCGCGCCGATCCGGATCCCGCTGTGTGCGGTCGTGGCGGTGAGGTCGGCCAGCACGCGGTCGATGCTGATGTCGCCGTGGGCGGTCTTCATGTGCAGCTCGCCGGTCGCTTCGCCGAGGGTGATGGCGCCGGTGGAGGTTTTCAGCATGCCGGTGCCGTCGATGGTTCCGATCCGGATCGCCCCGGTGGAGGTGGTCGCCTCGGCGGGTCCGGTCACCCGGTCGACCCAGATGCCGCCGTAGGACGCCCTGGCCTCCAGGGGGCCGGTCTCCTCCAGGCGCAGGTCGCCGTACGAGCTGTGCAGAACGGCCTCGCCGAGCGGGCCGGTGGCGATCAACTCCGCGGCGCCTTCGGCCTCGACGCGGGATCCGGCGGGCAACTCGATGGTCACCTCGATGGAACCGCGCCAGGGCAGCAGATATCTCAGCGCCTTGGACTTGGGGTCCTTGACCAGCAGCCGCCCGCCGGAGAACTCGACGATTATCCGCTCGGCGGCCTGCACGTGCGCCTCGTCGGACGGGTCGCTGGGGCGCACGTCCACCACGGTGTCGGCGCGGTCGCTCGCGTGGATGCGGACCTGGCCCATGTAGATCTGGATGTCGGCGGTGATCGGTTCGGGGGTGTCGAAAGCAGGCATGGCGGAGCCCTCCTCATGGGTCCGGTGGAACATCCCGGCCTCGGGGCCGGGCGATGAGCGATGACGGGTGATGTGGCCGGGCGGGCGCCGTTAACGCACCCAGCCGGTGTAGCCGCGCCCGCTCTGGGGCCGCCGCGGCCGGTCGGCGGGACCACTCCCGGCGCCCGGCTCGAACGCGGCGGAGACGGCACGGACCAGCCAGGCGTTGACCGAGATCCCCTGCCGGCCCGCCGCCTCCTCCACGCGCACCTTGAGGTGCTCAGGCAACCGCAGGGTCATCCGCGCGGTGCCGCCCTCCTCGCCGGATGACGGCCCGGCGGGCGGCACGGTAGGTGGCGCGGTCTCCGGACCGCCGACCACGACCTCCGAAGACGGCCCCGGTTGCGGCGGCGTCACCACGAACGTCGGGTCGCCACCGCGCAGCCGCACGTCGACAGAGCCCGGTGCGAGATCGCGGGTGATCTCGTCCGCCGCCGCCGACAGCGCCTCCAGCAGGGTGAGCCTGGTGGCCGACTCGAGAACGCCGGTGAGGCGCTCGGCCAGCGCCCGCGCGTCCGGTCCCCCCGCTTCGGCGGCGACGGCGAGCTCGCGGCGAAGGTTCTCCACGTACGGCATCAGATCCATGCCTCAACTATGACGCCATCTCGACGTCAAATCAAGCCATTTATGACGCCACTCCGCACCGGATTGACGTCATCGAGTCGCACAATCGCCCGGACATGCCGCATCAGGGACAGAACAAGTGCGCCTGAACAGGGAGGCACTGCCCCTTAACCACACAACCCGGGGGACGTCAGTCCCAGGCCAGGCGTTGCTCCAGCAGTGCCTGCTGGGCCGGGTTGGCGATCAGCTCCAGTGCCCGCTCATCTGCCCGGCGCGCCTCCTCGCGGCGGCCCAGACCGCGCAGCAGTTCGGCCTGAGTGGCGTGGAAGAGCGGGTAACGCTCCAGTGCGTCGCCGAGCTCTTTCAGCTCGGCCAGGGCCGCCTCCACGCCCCTCGCGTAGCGCACCGCGATCGCCCGATGCAACCGTGTGACAGGCGAGGGCGTCAGGTGCAGCAGCATGTCGTACAGCACCAGGATCTGCGCCCAGTCGGTGTCGGCGAAGGTCTCGGCCTCGGCGTGACAGGCCACGATCGCCGCCTGCAGCTGATACGGGCCTGGACGGCGATGAACGCGGGCGGCCCGCGTCAGCAGGGCCGTCGCGTCCTCGATGGCCCGCCGATCCCACAACGAGCGGTCCTGATCGGCCAGCAGCACCAGACGGCCGTCCGCGTCGAAGCGGGCCCCGCCGCGCGCCCGGTGCAGCCGGATCAACGCCAGCAATCCGGCCACCTCGGGATCCTTCGGCACCAGGTTCGCCAGCAGCGAGGCCAGCCACTCGGCGTCGTCGACCAGGTCGCGTGCCTGGGCCTGCTCGGCCGTACTGGACAGGTAGCCCTCGTTGAACAGCAGGTAGATGACCGCCAGCACCTCGCCCAGCCGCTCCGGCAGCTCCTCCTGCGGCGGGACGCGGTACGGGATGCCGGCCTCGCCGATCTTCCGTTTGGCCCGGGTGATGCGCTGCGCCACCGTGGATTCCGGCACGACGAACGCGGCGGCGATCTGCGTGGTGGACAGCCCGCACACCACGCGCAGCGTGAGCGCGATCTGCGCGGCGCGGGACAGCGCCGGATGGCAGCAGGTGAAGATCAGCCGCAGCCGGTCGTCGGGCGCGGCGGGCGCCGGCCAGGTGAGCCGGGCGAGCTTGGCCCGGTAGTTGGACTCGCGGCGCAGCACGTCCAGCCCGCGCCGCCGGGCCACGGTCGACAGCCACGCGTCCGGCCGCTCCGGCACGCCCTCGACCGGCCAGCGCCGCAGCGCGGTCTCGACCGCGTCCTGCACCAGGTCCTCGGCGGCGCTGAAGTCGCCCAGCAGCGACACCAGGGAGGCGGCCAGCCGGCCCGCGTGCTCGCGCACCACGCGGGCCAGCACCTCCCGGCTCATCTCTTCGTGCATCTGTTCGCTCAGGAGACGGGGCGGATCTCCACGATCGGGCAGGCCGGCCACGAGCGGGCCAGCTTCAGCGCCTCGTCCAGATCGGCCACCTCGACCTCGGCGAACCCGCTGACCACCTCCTTGCCTTCCACGAACGGCCCATCGGTGACCACCGGCTCGCCTTGGCCGAGCCGTACCGTGGTCGCGGTGTGCACCGGCGCCAGATGCGTGTGATGGGTGATCTTGTCGGCGTTCTCGGCGAACCACCGGCCCACCGCCTCATAGGCGGCCCGCTGCTCCAGCTCACCCATCGCCTCCAGTTCCTTGGCGAACTGCTCGGTCTCGACGAACATCAGCACGTACTTCATGCCGGGACTCCTTCTGTGGTCTGGTCTGCTGGTCAGCATGCGGGGAGCGCCGCGTACAGGTCGGCCACCGTGGCGTACCGCTATTCCCCAGAGCGCGTCATTCCCCAGAACGCGTCGAACGGCTCGGTGATCCCGTCGACGGCCCTCATCTTCAAGACGATCGGCCGAGCCCTCGATACGACACAGGAGCCCAGAAATCTTCCGTACGGGTTCCACCCGCTGTCGCCACCGGCTGTTCCGTCGCCGCCGGCAGCCCAGGTCAATCGCCCGCCGGCTCTTCGAGGTCACGCGCCTGACGCAGCCAGGCGGTGAACAGACCGGTGTCGACGTCGCTCAGGGTACGGAGTTTGACGGCGGCCATCTCGCGGGCGGCGGGTTCGAGACGGCCGGACGGGTCGCCGATCCGCTGTCCCCGCCAGAAGCCGAAGGTCACATGGGCGGGGTACGCCTTGAGGAAGCAGACCGGGGACTTGCCCGGAGCCGCGCCCAGGCTCCACACCGGGTGCCCGTGCCAGACCGCGCCGGCCCCGGGCAGCACCTCCTCGATGATCGGCAGGAGCTTGGCGGTGATCTCCCGCTGGGCCTCGGGAAGGGAGGCGATGTAGTCGTCGATGGTGGCGAACTTGGCCATGGTCAGGTGCCCTTCCGGTTTCGTTCTTCGTGGTCCGTGTTCGTGTTCTCATCCGGACGTCGATCTCGCCATGTGACAGGGAATACCAGCGTTCCCTGTCACATGGCCGCCCGCACGACACAGGCACGAGCACGGGACACCGCTGCCCGAGCTGTCGGCACATGAAGGTCGGGATCACGTGCCCCGGCCCCTCGGGCGATCAGCGGCGCCGCAGTGACGGGGCGAGCAGAGATGGCGGGGTGTCGTTCTTCTCGTGCGCGGCGAGGTCGGTGCCGGGGGCGACGATCGCGTCGACGGCGTCGAGCACGTCGGCGGAGAGCACGGTGTCGGCGGCGGCGAGTTGCGACCACAGGTGGTCCAGCGTGCGGGGGCCGATGAGCGCGCTGGTCACGGCGGGATGCGCGGTCACGAACCCGAGCGCGAGCTGGATCATGGTCAGGCCGGCCTCGTCGGCGACCTTCGCCAGCCGCTCGACCGCGTCGAGCCTGGCCCGGTTGGACGGGATGGTGGTGTCGAAGCGCTGCGGCATGAACGTCGAGCGGCTGGTGGTGATTTCCCGGCCCTCGCGGATCGCGCCCGACAGCCAGCCCGAGGCCAGCGGACTCCACACCAGCACGCCGAGCCCGTACTGCTCGGTCACGGGCAGGACGTGGGTCTCGATCCCGCGCTGCAGGATCGAGTAGCTGGGCTGTTCGGTGACGTAACGGCTCAGGTGATGCTCGCGGGCGGCCCATTGGGCCTGCACGATGCGGTACGCGGGGAAGGTCGAGGAGCCGAAGTAACGGATCTTTCCCGCGCGCTGCAGGTCGGTCAACGCCGACAGCGTCTCCTCGTCACTGGTCCTCGGGTCCCACCGGTGGATCTGGTAGAGATCCACATGGTCGACGCCGAGGCGGCGCAGGCTGTCGTCCAGCGCGGTGGCCAGCCAGCGACGCGAGCCGCCCTGGTGGTTGCGCTCGTCTCCCATGGGCATGCTCGCCTTCGTGGCCAGCACGATGTCGTCGCGGCGGCCGGCGATGGCCTTGCCGACCATCTCCTCCGACTCGCCGCCGCTGTACACGTCGGCGGTGTCGATGAGGTTGATCCCCGCGTCGAGAGCGGCGTCGACGATGGCGGTGACCTCGTCCTGGGTGGTACGCCCGATCTTGCCGAAGTTCATCGCGCCGAGCGCGAGGGAGCTGATCTGTACGCCGGTGCGGCCCAGGGTGCGGTACTGCATGACCGTGTCTCCTCCATTGCGGATGAAGCGTGGTGGTATTGCGCGGCTTGGTTGCCGGCTCTTGCTCTGGCATCATGAGCAAACGGAACCTTGTCCCGTTTGACGATACGGGACATTGTCCCGTTTAGCAATCCCGGCGGCGGAGGTAACGGCACGATGAACGACAGCGATGCAGGCGCGGGGCATGCGGCCCCGCGCAAGCGGGCCGACGCCCGGCGCAACGAAAGGGCGCTGCTCGACGCCGCCGCGGCGGTCTTCGTGACCTCAGGCGTCGAAGCGCCGATACGCGACATCGCGGCCAAGGCCGGCGTCGGGACGGCCACGATCTACCGTCACTTCCCGACGCGAGCGGATCTCATCATCGCCGTCTACCGGCACCAGATCGAGGCCCTCGCCGAGGCCGGCCCGGCCCTGCTGGCGACCGGCCCGACCCCCCACGCCGCACTGGGGCGATGGATCGACCTCTTCGTCGACTTCCTGGTCACCAAGCACGGTCTGGCCGCCGTGCTGCACTCCGACGACGCCGGCTTCGACACGCTGCACGCCTACTTCCTCGACCGGCTCGTGCCCGTGTGCGCCCAACTGCTCGAAGCCGCGGCCGCGGCCGGCGAGATCCGCTCCGACCTGGACGCCTACGAACTCATGCGCGGCGTCGGGAACCTCTGCATCGGCGTGGAGAACAATCCCCGCTACGACGCACGTCGACTGGTCGAACTCCTCATAGCAGGACTACGCCGACCGCACTGACCTTCGGCCGGGCGGCTCCGCCTCACCGGCCGTCACCCCTGGGCGCGTCGCTCGTGGCGTGAGCATGCGAGGCCATAGGCCGTACGCAGCAGCTCACGGGTCGCCGCTTCCGTACGTGAACCCGGGTTCACCACCGCCAGCCAGCCGAGGGTGCCGTAGACGGGGTGCGCGATCACGGTGTCGGCGGCGCCGGGGTCGACCTCGGCGGTGGCCGGTTCGCGTGGCGCGTGACCGGTCCACCGGATGAACGCCTCCTTCCCCGCGGAGATGTTCACGCGGAAGGTGCCCGGACGATCCAGACGGGATGTCTCGTCGCCGGGGTAGTCCTTGGTCACGACCGTCGCGAACGGCTGGGTCGTCGCCGGGATGACGCCATCAGGCGCGTAGTAGAAGAACGTGTCGCCCCAACTGATTTCCGGCGAGCCGTCACCGGGCGCCGGCCTGAGGGACAGGACGCCGTCGAGGCCGTCCACGAAGCCGATGATCTCGTCTATCGTCATGTCCTCCAGCGTTCCATTGAAGTGCTTGTGGAGACTTCGCGGCTGAAACTGAGGGGCTTCCGGATGTCAGGTCTCAAATCAGGGGACTTACGCACCGTCGATGTCGCGCGGCGTTCCGGGTACTCGGTTCAACAGGTTCGCAATCTCGAGCGCGACGGCGTGCTTCCGCCGGCGACACGCACGGCCACGGGCTACCGGATGTACGGAGAGATACATGTACAGTCCGCGCTGGCCTACCGAGCCCTCGCGGCGGGCGCGGGCCCGGCTGAGGCCAAGAAGATCGTGCGGGCCGTACACCAGTTCCCCGCCTCGCAGGTGGTGCTCGCCCTTCTGGATGCGGCGCACGCCCGGCTCGACGCAGAGCGCACGGAACTGAGGCAGGCCAAGGAGGCCGCCCAGGCGATCTCCAGCGAGCCGATCGGAGACGTACGCCCCTCGGACTCGATGAGCGTCTCCGAACTCGCCGCCGCGCTCGGCGTGCGCCCTTCGACGTTGCGGCACTGGGACGCGGAGGATCTCGTAGTCCCTGACCGCGACCCGGTGCGAGGAACGCGCCGATACACACCAGCCCACGTGCGGGATGCCCGGATCGTTCACCAGCTGCGCAAGGCCGGTTACCGCATCGCGCGTCTTCGGGCTCTCATCCCCGAGCTACGGCACGGCCCCCGATCAAAGGACATCACCTCCGCGCTGGCCGCCAGAGATGCCGACATCGCGGTTCGCTCCAAAGCCCTGCTCGACGGCGCCGCCGCACTCAGTGCCGCGCTCTCCATCAGAACCCCGGTAGGGGGCGGGGGTTCCCCGTAGCCGCACAACCGTGCTTTGCGGCGTGCTGCGGCCAGAGTTCGGTGAAGGCCCGCACCGCGGTGTCGTGGCGGGCGATGTGATCCAGTGCCTGTGCCGCGATCTCGCGTGCCGAGCACTGCCCGGAGCGGACTCGTACGGCGATCTGCCGCGCGGTGAGGAGGGCTCGGAAGCTAGATGCACCAGTAGGCCCGTTACGGGCCTACCTGGAATCGAACCAGGATAGAAGGAAGCCTCCGAATGGCCTCACCCGCCAGAGCGCAAGGAAAGCGGGAAAGCTAGATCAAGACCGGCGCCCGTACGGGCAGACCGGTTCCAGAGATGAGAAGGAAGCCCTCCCATGGCCTTGCGATCAGCATGATATCAGGCCGGGATAAGCTCGTGCAGCGTGGCGGGCGTGTAGACCCGCGCCCCGTCCGGGAGGTCGGCGGGTGCCTCCAGCCCGATGTACGTGACGTGCCCGCCCCCGGAGGACTTGGCCCGTAGCAGGTCGACCAGGTAGCCGACCCGGAGGTAGTCCCGCTCCACGATCGAGCGCACGAGCAACGACGCGGTGACCCGGTTGCCCTCCACCTGGTTGAACGCCGGATGTCCGGACAGGTAGAGATGCAACCACTTCACCCGCCAGGCACCGTCGTCCCCGCGCAGGAAGACGAGCGGGAGCGCGATGCGGCCGGACCCGCGCAGGTCGGACTTCATCCGCACGGTACGCGCTTCGAACGGCCTGCCCTCCTGGGCGGCATCCCGGATCATGTAGCCGAAGAACGCCTCGGCGGCCTCGTCGAACCGCTCCCCGGCATAGATGTCGACCTGAGGGATGATGATCGGCTGAGTGGCCTGGGAGAGACGGACGTCGATGAACTCCGAGGCGCCGTCGGGGGCCTCGGTGAGGTCGCCCGAGTAGGTCGCGAAGTCGTTGGCGTAGGACGTCCACGAAATGTGCGTCGGATTGTCATAGGTGGAATCGAGCATGAGCGCCGACAGGTCGTAGTCGGTGCGCCGCTCGGCCTGGCGCCAGTACACGAAGAATCGGAGCAGCTCACCGTCCACGGGCGACAGCGAGCCGCGGGGCAGCATCCCGAGCCCGGGCGCGACGGCCTTGCCCGACAAGGGCAGCGCCACGTCGAGCACGGCGGGGTCGACGATCAACTCGCCGGGGTCGGGCAGGCGGCGGGTGATCTCCTCGTCCAGGACGGCGAGGGTCCGGTTGAGGGCCTCCTCCTCGAGCGGGGAGCGGGTGTCGGGTGTCGTCCACGCTCTGCCGTGCCGATTGGTGAAGACCCGGCTCACGGGCGCGAGCCGGTTCTGCAGGTGCTCCCGCAGGGAGAGCAGCACACGGCCGGAGGCGTGGGCGGCGGACCTTTCCGCCGCCTCCAGTACGGCGGAGCCGCCGCCCGCGCGCAGCAGGTGGTCGAGGCGGCGCAGCAGTGCGCCGGGCGTGTGCTCCAGCAGCGAGACGGCTTCTTCGGTACGGCCCGCCGCCAGCGCGGCCTCGACCCGGCTGGCGAAGCTCGTCGCCGTGCGCACGCCCCTGGCCACGTCGAAGACCTGGGCCGCCCGGGGGAACTGCGGGTACTCGTGAGGGTGCAACCGCTCGCCGAGCCGCTTCCACTGCTCACGGTGACGCAGCACGTCCCCGTGCTTGGTAGCCGGAATGGTGTCCAGGGCGGCCAGCAGGATGCGGCGTTCGGCACGGCGGAATGAGCGCAGGCGGGTGGAGGTGGACAGGGTGACGTCGCCGCCGGAGCAGGCCGAGGCCAGCCGGAGCACGTCTGTCACGGTGTCGACGAGCAGCGGCTGCCCGGCGGCCAGCCGTACTTCGTTGATGACGGCCCGGTTCTCGCGTACCGGGACGTGCTCGGGCTGGTCCTCGGCGCAGAAGGCGGCCAGCGCGCGCAGAGCCGCCAGGTCCTCGGTGGCGAGCGGGACCTCGGAGCCGGCCAGCGAGAAGTAGAGCTCCCGCGCTTCGTCGCGCAGGCTTCCGCCCAGCTCCAGCACGGTCACCCGGTCACTGGCCAGGGGGATCAGCTCGGCGTGCGCGGCCAGCAGATCGGCGTAGGTGTGCTGGTAGCTGCCGTATCGCGGCAGGTCCAGCAGGTTGAGGATGTCCGGTTGGAGCCGGGCGGCGGCGACCGGGTCGAGCATGGCCTCGCGCAGCAGCCCCACCCAGAACTCCAGGGTGTCCGGGACGTTTTTCGGAAAGTCGATGAAGTAGGCGTTGTGCTCGACGTGATCGCCGACCAGGCGGCGGACCGCGGCCAGGACTCGCACGCCGAGATCGATCACCTGCTCGCCGGGCAGTGCGGCCAGGCGGTCGAGCAGCGCCGGCGAGCAGGTGAAGCCGACACTGAGCAGCGCCGCGTCGAGCTGCCGGGCAGCCACCTCACCCCAACCGGACGTGCCGTCCTCCGCATCGTCGACGGGTACGCGCAGGCGCCGGGCAATGATCAGATCTTCCACGCAAGAACGATATAGCGCGGATATGCGCGGATCACCACCTTAAATATGAGTGCCGCTGGTACGGAGTCGCGCGCGCCGGAGGTGACCGGATCGCTTCCGTCTAGCCGCTCCGGGCCTCGCGGACCAATTCCGGAGGGACCGATGAGCGATACACCGATGACTCCCGATCAGGAGTATGAGTTCTACACCCAGCCGGAGAACCAGGAGCCGCAGGGCCCGGCTGCGCACGCTCCCAGTCCCCGCGCGGCGGAAGACGCTGGCTGTCGTACGGCGCGACGGCGCTCGTCGCACTCGTCCTCCGCATCATACGAGAGCGAAGCCGAGTGCTTCGGCGGCCTGCGCCTGAAAGCGATCGCGGCTGGCGAAGCCGAGCTTGTCGCCCTCATCCTCCAGAAGAGGAACCGCCGCGATCTCGGCCAGGGCGAGGTGAATCGCGTCGAGCGCACGCAACGCGTAGGCATAGACGATCTCGGTGGCGCGCCGTTCGACTATCTCACGCGGAGCGGCGAGCAGCGTGACAGGACCGTCTTCGCCAAGGTCGGACGCGAGAACCGCGAGAGTTCCGTCCAGATCCATCAGCCGTTGCGTGCGTGCCGCGCGCACCAGAACGCCGGTCACTTCAACCACCGTCAGCGTGCCTGTCACCAACAGGTGCTCAGGATCTTCCAGCAGCTCACGAGCCCGGCCGTGCCCAGGCTCGTCACGAAGGTAGGCACAGGCGAGGACGGAGGAGTCGACATAGGTGAGCATGGCGGCGGTCAGCGACCTTCGGCCCAGAGCCGGTCAAGAATGGGGCCGATACCCTCGGTCGTTTCTAGAGCGCGCTCGCGCTCAGCACTGGTCACCTGTGACGTCTGGGACACACAACCTTCCGCGAGGACACCCAGGCGGCGGGCCCGGGCGCGCAGTTCTGCCCGCGCGTCGAGCGCCTCACCGGCGACGCCCCTCGCGAGGATCTCTCCGGCGGTCGCGTTGATGGATCGGCCAGTGCGGTGAGCCCGACGGGTGATGCGCCGATGCAGGTCGTCATCGATCCGGAGCAGCAGTTGTTTCACCGTTCAATGCTATCACTTAAGTCCGTCATGGTGATATCACTCGCTCAGCGACTGGCTCCGCTTGTCTCCTCCTGGCAGCGGCATTGAGCGGCCCTGCACCGAGCAGCCACTGGGCGGACCACGCGCATCCTGGTCGCCGAGCCCCCGGGCGTCAACGCCTACCGGCCGAACAGATTGAACACGATCGTGGCCGCGGCCAGCGACGCCCTCACGTCGCCGGCGTACGGCCTGGCCATCACGCTGGTGCAGTCGGTCCGCCTTCGGGCGGGGCCGGTCGGTAGCTGAGGTAGGCCTCCAAGGCGGCGGCGCCGGTGAGCATGGCGCGGCTCCTGGCCGAGAGGCGGGCCTGCCAGCCGTGCAGCGTCGACTCAAGCGGTGCGACGCCGCCGGCGGAGCGGACCTGGGCGATCAGCGGGGCGATCTGCTCCAGCAGGTAGCCGCCCCGTCTGAGCTGGTGGGCCAGCCGGGCGTCGCGCACGTCGGCCGCGCTGTAGACCCGGTAGCCCGTCTGCGGGTCGCGGCGCGGCCGAACCAGGCCTGCCCGTTCCCATTTGCGCAGGGTGGCCGGGCGGATGCCGAGCCTCTTGGCCAGGGGGCCGATGAACGTGTCGCCGCGTTCCTGCGGCACGGGCGCGAGGTCGTGGAGCGCGGCTTCGACGGCCTGGAGGGTGCGGCGGTCGTCGAGGAGTTGGCCGTGGCTCTCGTCGATGAGCCGCAGTGCGTCCTCGGTCGCGTCCCGGTTGACCGCCTGCATGATCGATGTGGCCGTCTGGTGGCCGTGCCCGGGCACGAGGGCGAGGAACGCGCGCAGGGCTTGCGCGTGCAGCGGCGCGTAGGCGCGGTAGCCGTGGGGGCTGCGTCCGGTGGCGGGCAGGATGCCGGCGTCCTCGTAGTTCCTGATCGCCTGGGTGGACAGGCCGTGCTCGCGCGCCAGATCCACTGGCCTCATGTTGAAGGTTCCACCCGGTGAAAGCAGAGGTTCATCGTAAAAGTTTAAACCGAAGGTTCAACGATACTGTCGAAGGTGTGACTATTGGGATCAAAGACACCACTCATGCCGTCGAGGCCGCTGCCGTCATGAAGCTGCTCCCGGCCCGGCCGCGACTGCTCGCCCTGGGCGAGCCCACCCACGGCGAGGACACTCTGCTCGACCTGCGCAACGAGCTCTTCCGCCAGTTCGTCGAGCGGGAGGGCTACCGGACGATCGCAATCGAGAGCGACTGCATGATGGGCCTGGTCGTGGACGACTACGTCACCTCGGGTACCGGCGCTCTCGACGAGGTCATGGAGCGCGGCTTCAGCCACGGGTGGGGCGCGTCCGCGGCCAACCGCGAGCTCGTGCGCTGGATGCGCGCGTACAACGACGGTCGGCCCGCGTCCGAGCGGCTGCGCTTCGCCGGTGTCGACGGCCCGCTGGAGATCAGCCACGCCGCCAGCCCCCGCCAGGCCCTCACCGCACTCCACGGCTACCTCGCGGCCCGGGTGGACGCGGACCTGCTCCCCTGCACAGCGGAAACGCTCGACCGTCTGCTCGGCGCCGACGACCGGTGGACCAATCCCGCCGCGATGATGGACCCGTCCCAGTCCGCGGGGCAGTCGGCCGAGGCCAGTCAACTGCGGCTGCTCGCCGACGATCTGGTGGCGCTGCTCGACGCGCAGACGCCGCACCTGATCGCGGTGTCCTCACGAGGCGACTGGGACCGGGCACGCCTGTACGGGCGCACCGCCACCGGCCTGCTGCGTTACCACTTCTGGATGGCCGACACCTCACCGAGCCGCCTGACGCGGCTGTGCGCGATCCGGGATTCGATGATGGCCGCCAACCTCCTCGCCATCGCCGAGCGGGGCCCGGCGCTGGCCCACGCCCACAACGGCCATCTCCAGCGGAACAAGAGCACGATGCGGATGGGCGGCCTGCCGCTGGAGTGGTGGAGCGCCGGCGCGATCGTAAGCGCCCACCTGGGCGAGGAGTACGCCTTCCTGGCTACGGCCGTCGGCACGATCCGGCACCAGGGAGTGGACACCCCGCCACCAGACACCGTCGAAGAGCTCCTGTACGCACTCCCGCAGGACCGCTACGTCGTCGACACCCGCCGGCTGGCCGCCGCCCTCGCCGGCGCCCGGCCCACCCCCCGGGTGTCCCCCTGGTTCGGCTACTCCCCCCTGGACCCGGCCCACCTTGACGAAAACGACGGGATCGTCTTCGTCAAGGACCTCCCGCGGAGCTAGGCTTCCCCAGGCTTCAGCGTGGCGATCGCGGCAGCGCCACCGTCCCGGTGCTGGGGACCAGCGCTGCATCGACCCGCCCCCGAGCTCGCGCGGCACGTCGACCAGGCCCGCGCTGAACCCGCTGGATCCAGTTGGTCTGCTCGCTCAACCTGGCGGCCGGAGCGGCGCCGGAAGGCGGAGCGTTCGGAGCGAAATCACCTGAGTTTGCTCCGCGGTGTCGATTTGCGGCTGCCCCGTTCGACCTTGGGGTGAGAGGGTCGACAGGCGACCCCGATGGCAAGGAGATCGACGACGGCGAAGTACATGCTGATCATGCGGGGCACCGACGAATCCATCGCCAAGATGATGGACACGCCCATGGAGCAGATGCTCGATGCGGTCGGCCGCTTCAACGAGGAGCTGGTCCGGGCCGGCGTGCTCGTCGCCGCCGAGGGCCTGGACGACCCGGCCCAGGGCGTGGCGCGAGCGGACCGGCCAGCTGTGACGCTCGCAGCCACGGGCGGCCCGCCGAGCACGTCGCCGTCTTCGGTGCCGGAGACCGACTGGGAACGCATCGTGCTGCTGTATGAGGCGCTCGGCCGCGTGGCCCCATCCCCCGTCGTCGAACTCAGCCGTCGCCGTCGCGATGGCGAACGGACCACAGCAGGCACTGTCGATCGTGGACGAACTGGTCGCATCCAACCGCCTGCCGGGGTCGCACCTGCTCCCGGGCGTACGCGGCGAGCTGCTCGCCCGCCTCGGCCGGACCGCCGAGGCACAGGCCGAACTGGAACTCGCCGCCCGGCTGTGCCGCAACCTCCGTGAACGGGCGGTGCTGCTGCGCAAGGCCGCCGCGGCCGGCTGACCTGTTCGATGCGTTCCGAAGCCGAAGAGGTCTTTTCCGGTCGCCGCTCGACGGGTCCAGACCCGCCTCTCCCTCGGCCCCAACTCATGAGGGGGACGTCATGAACTGCGGCGGTCTTCAAGCTCCTCATTGATCGCGACGAGCAGGTCTTGGGCGGTCATGATCTCCTTCTTGCCCGCCTCGACCTTCTCCCTCTCCCCCATCCGCCCCGCGATCAGCGCTTTGGTGTCGGCGATCCGTTTCGTCAGGGACTTGTCGACCTCCTCTGCCTTACCGGCCGGCAATCCGGCCGCCGCGAAGACCATCTTCAACTCCGTCTTCGGCACACCGTCGAAATCACCGAACCAATTGACGGGCAGTCGCCCGCAGTGCCGGTGCAGCAGCGCCAGCCGTGGCAGCCCGTACCTGCGCAGGGTCGGCGTCCGCTCCGCCAGCAGCAGCGTCCGCACGGTCAGCGCCTCGATGTCATTGCGCTGCATGGCGAGGTCACTGATCGTCCACCACTGGCCACGCAGAGCCGCCCGCGTCGCGCGCGGCCAGACCGGCTTCCGCCGATCCCCGTCAGCCCGGTCCGGCACCGGCGGCCTGCACGACGAACCGCGCTCGGCATGGAGCGTCGCCGCGTCCCAGAGCTCGGCGAACCGGCCGGCCAGGTCCTCGTCCCGCTTCGTCCACTCCTCCGGCGGCAGGGGCGTGGCCTCGAGGCGCATCTGATTCACTCCCTGCGTGGACGACAGCCGCCGGTAACGCTTCCGCCGCTGCTTCGGGGAGGGTGCCGTGATCCCCGCCCGCATCAACTCCAGCTCACGGGTGGAGGACAGGCGCAGATACCGCTCCAGCTTCCGGAACGTGCGGTGAAACCAGATCGACCCCATCCGCCGCAACCACACGGAGTATGCCCACGAGCCCACCATGCCCAGGAACAGCAGCGCGAGAATGGCCCATGTCCCCGGCTTCAGCCCTGTGCTGACGGGCTCACCGTTTTTCTCACCAGTGGGCTCCATGAAGAAGGTGGACACGGGCCACTTGTCAACGCTCATGAAAAAGTCCATGAACGTCAACACTCCGAAGCCGCCCACCGCGACGCTCAGCCAGAAACCCGCCCGCTGCAGCACCTCCAACTCCCGGACACGGCGCTCGTCGAAGGCGTGCGCCATCGCTTCGAGCAGGTTCTTGTACTGCTCCGTGGCCCGGTCCACCACGTAGCGTGCCTGCGTCCCACGTCGCTTGACAGTCGTGAAGCGGCTGGCGTCATCCAGTGCCTCGCGCAGCCCTCGGCCCGCCCAGCCGAGCGTCGCGGCGAACTGGTCGTCGGCCAGGTGCTCCAGCCGTTCGATCCGACGGACCCGCTCATCGAGGTGGCTGGCCACGTCGGCGAGGTCCGCCATCCCCTGCAGGAGGGTCAGATGGATCAGTTCCACGGCCCGGTGCGCCCGGTTCAGTCTCAGCCAGCGCCGGATCGGGAGATGGGAGGCCACTCCGTCCCACAGCGCGCTCATCGTACGCGCGGCGTGCTGGTAGATCATGGCGTGCTCCCGCCAGACCTCCAGGTCGTTGCTGATGTCGTTACCGGACGCCACCAGCGTCTCCAAGGACAGCAGCCCGACCACCGCCGACCGGAATTGCTCCCCCACGACGGTGCCGTTCAGGTGCGGCGTCTTCGGCAGCACGACGTAGCACTCCCGCACCTTCCGATCGCCACGCCGGATGGGCACCACACACACGTCGGCACTGCTCAAGGCCAGATCGAGGTCGTCGGCGAACAGCCGCCACCGCATCCCGGGACGCCTTCCCACCTTGCGGAACAGCCTGGGACGCTCGTCCACGTCGCGGGGCGAGACGGTCCCGTGCATCGTCTCGTACAGATCACGCGCGGACCGCAACTCCTGCTCTCCGACCGCGTCATGTGTCGGCTGCGCCCTCTGCTTCCGGACGACCTGCTTCCGGACGACCTGCTTCCGGACGACGTCGCCCTCCATGGCGATCCAGAACTCCGGCGCGGCGTACTCCTCCTGAAGGTCCTGATTCACCTTTTGGAAGTGGCCCTCCACGTACTCCCGCGCCTGCCGCTCGTAGTCCACAAACCACTCATGCCGCGCCCGGTCACCGTCCTTCGGCGGCAACCAGCGTCCGGCCTTCTCCGGCGCCCACGCGGGATCCCCGGCCCAGAAGCTGACGCCGATGACCATGATTCGGGAGCTCCAGCGGTTCCGGAACTGGATATCGAGCAAGATCCACGGTTTCCGGCCGCTCTCCGGCTTTCGGAACTCTCCCACCTCGTGATCTGGGTGGATCAGCACGTGGCACCAGGGGAGGTGGTCTGCCGCGGCGAGGTAACCGGCCTCGATATCCCGCCTCGCCCGGTCGACTTCCTTGTTACCCTTTTCGAGTTCTCGCAGGGCATCGGCGCCGGTGTGCCACGTCACGTTGTCCAGCAGGCCCTCCGGCGTGTCCGCCAGCCACACCTTGTTCGCACTGCCCGGAGATTCGAGCAGTTCGCTGATGATGCGATCCTCAGCCTCGCCGCTGTCGGGGCCCCACGCGCGCCACTTACGGCAATATGTCACTAAATAGACCAGATGTACGGATGACTCCGAGGACTCCACTCAGACCCTCCAATCACCGCCTTTCCATTAGATGACCCATGGCCTGGATCGTCTCACCAGACGCAGCGAAACAATCTGATTACAACCATTCTGGGGGCACATCTCGCTTTACTGCTATATCTAACAATTCCTCACTAACAATCGGTGAAACGCTCGTGGACAGCAGGCTGGACGGCAGGACCTGTGGAACGACCTGCTGGTCGCCGGGCTCGTCGACGAACTGCACGTCATGGTCGGCGCCGCCGTTCTCGGCGGGGGCACCCCGGCCTTCGGCAGCGGCCCGGTCCCGTCGCTGCGGCTCGTGAACACCCGGCGCCGGGACGGCTCGGACAACGTGCTGCTGCGTTACCAGGTGGTCGACCGCGACGACACATGACGTAGACCAAGCACCGTGCCGGGCCGTACGGGCTCCGGCGCCTGCGCGTCCGCGCAGCGGAGGCGCAGGAGCAGCCACCGTCAGCGGCCGGAATCCCATTGATCAGAGCGTCCGCCGTGTTTAGCGTGGCCCGCATGGCGAAACTCCCCGAGCTGTATGTGGCCGTCGACGTGGAGGCGGACGGGCCGATTCCGGGGCCGTACAGCATGATCTCGCTCGGCATGGCCGTCGTCGGCCGCCCCGACCTCACCTTCTACACCGAGCTGCGGCCGATCTCCGACGACTTCGTACCGAAAGCTCTCGCGGTCTCCGGCCTCGACCGTGAGCGCCTGCTGCGGGAGGCTCCCACGGCTGAACAGGCCATGTCCGCGGCCACCCGGTGGATCGACGGCCTGCGGCGGATCGGCCGTCCCGTCTTCCTGGCCGGTCCCGCCGTCTTCGACGGGATGTTCGTGCACTGGTACTTCATGCGCTTCCTCGGCAAGAGTCCCTTCAACATCTCGGGCGCCGGCCTCGACCTGCGCAGTTACTGGATGGGCCTGACCGGCTGCGAGTGGGGCGACTCACGCAAGACTATGATCATCAAACAACTGGGGCTCACCGGTCTCACGCACACCCACCACGCCGGTGACGACGCCGCCGAACTGGCCCAGATCTTCGAAGCCATCCTGAAAAGCCGCCAGAGCCGGGAGACCGACCCGACCCAGAGCGGTTAGCGCCGGCGTCGCGCAGTGCTCCCCCGCCAGTGCTCCCTGGTCAGCACGCCGCTCAGTGCGCCGAGGCGGCATGCCGTACGGCATGGGCCGGGCGTGCGCGCCGGCGGAGGGCTTATCGGCGTTGAACTTGCGGGTGGGGATGGCGAGGATTGCAATTACTGACGGTATCGATGCTGTAGCGTTCCGTCATGCCATCCCCCCTGCATGACACACTCAACCTGATGTTCCGGAACCGGCCGCGGCTCGCCGTGGAGATGTTGCGCGACCATCTGGGCGTCGATGTGCCCGCCGGGCTTCCAGTCCAGGTGGTGAGCAACGAACTCAACGACCGTCCGTCCAAGGACCTGCGTCCGGACACGGTGATCACGGTCGGGCCTCGGCACGACCCCAAGCACGCCATCATCGTGGAGATCCAACAGAAGAAGGAGGAAGCGAAACGGGAGCAGTTGCCGCGGTATGTCGCCGCGCTGTGGCTGCAGCTGTCCTGTCCGGTCACGGTGCTGATGATCTGCCCGGACGCGGGGACCGCCGCATGGGCGGCCGAGCCGATTCCCACCAACCTGGCGGGTTACACGCTGAGGTGTGAGGTGATCGGCCCGGACCAGATCCCGCCCATCGCCGATCCAGCGGAGGCGGCGGCACATCCGGAACTGGCCGCACTGTCGGTGATGACCCATGGCGAGCATGCACCGGTGGTGGAGGCGCTCATGGCCGCGCTGGAACACCTCCCCACCGAACACGCTCCGCAATACTATGAATACGCTTACCGCCTGGCCCCGCTGGCTGCCCGACTCATGATGGAGAAGCTCATGGAATCAGCTGTCTGGCCGGTCTACAGTCCCTTCGCCCGCGAGCACTACGGCAAGGGCCTCCAGGCCGGCCGAACAGAAGGTCTTCAGGAAGGCCTCGTGAAGGGTGAGGCCAGGACGGTGCTGACCGTCCTGCAGGTGCGGGGCATCCCCGTCTCCGAGGCCGACCGCACCCGCATCAAGACCTGCACGGACCTGGACCTGCTCGATGAATGGGCGCGGCGCGCCGTCACAGCCACCTCCACAGCCGACCTGTTCCGCGACGAACCCGAACGCCCCGCCGGCTAAGGAATCGGTTGCCCTTCGACTGCCGAGTAATGTCTCTCCTGACACTCTGCGAGGCGGCGATCGGTCCGCCGGGGACAACGAAGCAAAGGGGGCGCCTACCGCCGGGCGTTCCGGGCCGAGCCGCCATGATGACCTACCGGTTCAACGACGCCGGCCGTTATCGGACCACGCGTAGCCGCAGGTTCGTCGCTCGCGGCGCGTGGGTCAGGCTGAGACGTTCGATCCTGACGTTGGTCCCACCATCTTGCCCATTACCTACCTCCGTCGAGATCGGGTTGTGGTTCCAGCGCCGGCCGCATCGTGGGGGCATGCGGCTTCCTCGACCACCATCGTGAGCTTCTGGGCGGCCGGCGCGCAGCACGTGTTCGGCCTGTGCGGCCGGGACACCGACTTTCAGCGGGAGGTCGTCGCGGCCTGGCTGCACGACAAACCAGCGCCCAACCGTTGGGCCACTCTGCTGCGCTCAGGGTGTGTGAGCGGTGGAGAAGTCGGCCCCTGCCTGGACGTCGTCGGCGAGGTGACGGACGCCGGCGTAGTGATCGGGTGTCGTCATGGGCGAGTCTCCGGTGTCCGGACGAGAACGGGCAGTAGGTATCGGACACGTCTATCGATGTCCGCCGCCGCGCGGCCGAAAGCGGCATGGCTGTCCTGCGCGGTGTCGCGTGCCGTGGCCGGGTCGAGGATGCTCCAGTGGACCCGCCGAGAACGGTCGCCGAATTCCGGGCACACTTCGCGGACCTTGTCACATAGCGTGATCACGTAATCGAACCGGCGACCGCGCAACGTGTCCAGATGGCGGGGCCGCTGGTCGGCGATGTCGATGCCGTACCGCTCGCGCAGTACCCCTGCCGCGCCGGGGTGCACCCGCGGTTTGGGCCGGCTGCCGGCACTGGTCACCGTCAGGTGGCCGGCGGTGTGGTGGCGCAGCAGAGCTTCGGCGATCGGCGAGCGGGCGCTGTTGCCCGTACACGCGAACAGCACCGCGAGGCGCGGCCACCGCTGCCGGCCGGCCGGGGACTCCGGCGCCTCGGCGACGTGGTGCAGTGCCGGATGTAGGGCGGCCCCGGCGCCGGCCAGGGCCTGCGCGCAGCGGTCCAGGTCCAGCCGGTAGTAGCTGTCGCGGCCGTCGAAACTGCTACGTGTGGCGGTGACCAGGCCGCCCTCGCGCAGCAGCCGCAGGTGGTAGGAGACCAGGTTCTGCGGCGCTCCGACCAGCTCCATGAGTTCGCGGACCCGCAAGTCACCTGCGGCGAGCTCGGTCAACAGCCGCCACCGCAGCGGGTGGGCGGCCAGGCGCACGAACGCCGGGGGGGCTTGACTCGATGACGCCATGGCCTGGACGATACATCAAATCAAATTGATGGACTACCTAGGGAACGGCTGACGAGGAGGCGGGCGGTGGCATCCCCACGACAGCCCGGTGACGTACCCGGATCGGACCGGCCATCTCACGGCAGCGGCGACCACCTCGCACGCCGGCTGGGCACCGGGGACGCGGTGGTGATCGGGCTCGGGTCGATGATCGGAGCGGGCGTGTTCGCCGCGTTCGGCCCCGCCGCGCGCGCCGCCGGCACGGGCCTGCTGATCGGGCTGGTGATCGCCGCGGTGATCGCGTACTGCAACGCGGCCGCCTCCGCGCAACTGGCGGCGGTGTACCCGACCTCCGGCGGCACCTACATCTACGGCCGCGAACGCCTCGGCCATTGGTGGGGATTCACGGCCGGATGGGGCTTCGTGGTCGGCAAAACCGCCTCGTGCGCGGCCATGGCACTCACCTTCGCCTCCTACGCGGTGCCCGGCCCATGGTGGGCGCAGCGCACCGTTGCCGTCGCGGGCGTGCTGGGAGTGGCTGCGCTCAACTACCGCGGCGTGACCAAGACCGCTCTGCTCACCCGTGTGCTCGTCGCCACCAGCCTGACCGCCCTGGCCGTCGTGGTAGTGGGTATCGCGGCAGGCGGGCACGCCGGCACTGCGCACCTGGGCGGCTTGTCGGCGGTGGGCAGCGGCGGCGCCTACGGCATCCTCCAGGCCGCGGGGCTGCTGTTCTTCGCCTTCGCCGGCTACGCCCGCATCGCCACCATGGGCGAGGAAGTCCGGCACCCGCACCGCACCATTCCCCGCGCGATCCCGATCGCCCTGTTCATCACCGTGGCCGTCTATCTGGTGGTCGGGGTCGCGGCGCTGCTGGCCGCCGGGCCGCACCGGCTCGCCGCCGCGTCCGCGCCGCTGACCACCGCGCTCGATGCGGCGGGCGCCGGCGCCCTGGCCCCGGTGGTGCGGACAGGAGGCGCGCTGGCGGCGCTGGGCGCACTGCTGGCCCTGATCGCCGGCATCGGCCGCACCAGCCTGGCCATGGCCCGCCACCGCGACCTGCCCGGCCGGCTCGCCGCCATCCATCCCCGCCACCGGGTACCGCACCACGCCGAGATCGCCCTCGCGGTCGTGGTCAGCGTCCTGGTGATCACTGTTGACCTGCGCGGCGTGATCGGCTTCTCCTCGTTCGGCGTCCTCGTCTACTACGCCATCGCCAACGCGTCCGCGTTCACCCAGCCCGCAGCCGACCGCCGCTGGCCGCGCTGGCTCAACCTGCTCGGCGTCGCCGGTTGCCTGACCCTGGTCGCCACCCTGCCCCGGCAGTCCGTACTCGCCGGCGCGATCATGTTCGCCGTCGGCCTGGCCGGTCGATGGCTTATCCTGCGCCGCCGCGACGGTTGAGCGATCTGTGCAGCGGTGCCCGGTGAACCGGGGAGGTCGGCCCGCCATAGCCTGGGGGCATGGGTGACGACGTGGTGACGCTGTTTCTCTGCGGCGACGTCATGCTCGGCCGTGGGGTGGACCAGATCCTGCCGCACCCGGGAGGCCCGCTGCTGCGTGAGTCGTACGTCCTGGACGCCCGGACGTACGTCGAGCTCGCCGAGGAGGTGAACGGGCTGATCCCGCGGCGGGCCGACTACTCCTATCCCTGGGGTGAGGCGCTTCGGATTCTCGACGAGGTCGCGCCTGACGTCCGCGTGGTGAACCTGGAGACGAGCGTCACGCGAAGCGATCACTTCGCCCCGGGCAAGGCGGTCAACTACCGGATGAACCCGCCCAACCTGCCCGCCCTGGCCGTCGCCCAGCCCGACGCGTGCGCACTGGCCAACAACCACGTGCTGGACTTCGGCCGCGAAGGCCTCGCCGAGACCCTCGACGCCCTGGCCGCCGCCGGGATCGCGACGGCCGGGGCAGGCCGCGACCTGGCCGAGGCGCGGCGGCCGGTGGTCGTGCCGTTGGCCGGAGGCGGCCGGGTGCTGGTGTTCTCGTTCGGCATGGAGTCCAGCGGGATCCCGCCGACCTGGGCGGCGTCCGCCTGCCGTTCCGGTGTGGACCTCGTGCCCGGATCGTCGGAGCACGCCGCCGGCGAGATCACCGAGCGGGTACGGAAGGTCAGACGGCCCGGAGACATCGCGGTCGCCTCCATCCACTGGGGCTCGAACTGGGGATATCGGATCTCCCGGGCGGACATCCGCTTCGCGCACGCGCTGATCGACGGCGGCGTCGACATCGTGCACGGGCATTCCTCACACCACCCGCGCCCTATCGAGCTGTATCAGGGCAAGCTAATCCTGTACGGCTGCGGCGACCTCATCGACGACTACGAAGGCATCAGCGGATATGAGGAGTTCCGCGACGACCTCCGGCTGCTCTACTTCGCCACCCTCGACCCGGCCACGGGCAGACTGACCGAGCTCCGCATGGCACCCCTGCAGTCGCGGCGCATGCGATTGTGCCGCGCGACGCCCGACGACGTCGAATGGCTGTGCGCCACCCTCGACGAGTTCAGCCAAGGTTTCGGCGTCGACATCCGCCGCGCCCCCGACGGCCTGCTGACCCTGCAGGCGGCTTGATTCGCGGCTCCCGCGCGACTCCGCCGAAGGCGCCTCGCCGGAGAGCCTTCACAGCGCGGCTCCGGAACGGCCTGCCCCTGAAAGGTTCATCGCTGTAGGTCGCACACCACCGACGTACGGTCGGCTGCCGGGGTTCTCTTGACCAAGACCACTATCTATGGTGACATTCCCCGTAAGCCGGTAACGACCGTACAGCGCGGAGGACCGAGGCGATGCGGACGAGGACACGGGTGAGCACGGTGGGCGCGGCGGTGCTGGGGGCGGCCGTGTTCCTGGTCCCGCCGGCGGTGGCCGGCGCCGGATCGGCCAATCCGACACCCATGCCGTCGTCGTCCATTCCGTACCCCTGCAAGACCTCCCCGGCGCCGTCCGCGACTCCGGCCAACACGCCGCCCACCGCGCCGGGAACACCCGAGATCGTCCGCACCACGCTGAACGTGGTCCGGCTGCGCTGGGCCCCGGCCACCGACTCGGACGGCATCGCCTGCTACTACGTACGGGAGGACCGGGGGGACGGCACGTTCGCCGTCGTGGCCAGCTTCCAGCCCGCCGTGACCGAGGGCGACGTCTACCTGCCATGGCCGCCGTCCGGCGTCCCCTCCCAGACGCACAACCTGTACGTCGTGGCGGTCGACACGAAGGGCGCGATAGGGCCGGCGTCCGGCACGGTCGCCGTGACGATCTACAACGACGTCATCACACCGCCTTCACCGTCGCCCTCGCCGTCGCCGAGCCCCGTCTGCCAGGTGAAGGCCACCTCCACGACCTGGAACAGCGGGATGACCACGAACATCACGATCACCAACACCGGGTCCACGACCGTGCGGGACTGGCGGCTGGCGTTCACCTTCCCCAACCCCGGCCAGCAGGTGACCTTGGGATGGTCGGCCACCTGGTCACAGACCGGCGCGGCGGTGACGGCGACCGCCACGTCCTGGAACAAGGACATCGCTCCCGGGCAGACGCTCTGGATCGGCTTCAACGGCACCCACACCGGCGCCAATCCCACCCCCGCCGCGTTCCTGCTCAACGGCGCGTCCTGCACGTGACCTCGCACCCCGACGTACGGCACACGACGGGCATCCGTCTCACCGCTGTTGGAAGCTTTCAGCCGTGACGCGCCGGTGAGCGGAAGAGACCTGCCGGTTGTGCCAGTCGATGTACTCGAGTTCGACGTGCTCCAGGCCGGGCTGAGGCTCACGGGCCGGACGCCCGGCCAGGGAGAGCACCATCTCTTTGGCCGTCGATGTCCGGCCAACGAATCTTTGCGAGACGCTGATCGTGCGATCGGAGCTCAGGCCGAGAACGCCCTTGTCGAACAACTTGTGGTGCAGCACGCACAGGCATAATCCGTTGGCCAGGTCGTCCGGGCCTTCGAAGGCCCACCAGCGCACGTGCGCGGCGTCCAGGCCGATCGCGGTGCCGTCCAGCCAGCCGTCGTAGCCGCAGAACGCGCAGCAGTACTCGTAGGCGATCAGGACCTGTTCACGGAAGGCCGGATTCCGCCGTACGGCCCTGGCCTTCGGCCGGGTGATTCCGCCGGCTACTGCGGTTTCCAGGTCGGTCAGTTCAAGACCGGCGGCCAGACAGATGTCCGGGTGCAGCGACGGCTCGAAGTTCGCATCCAGCAGGGCACGGGCGAGCTGCGCGACCAGCCGGGAGTCGTCGTGCAGCGCGCGTACGAGGTCGGGGTGCAGGCGGCCCGCCGCCTGACTCTCGCGCAACCGGCCGAGCTCCGAGCCAGGGCTGCCTGGCCCCTCGGCCGTCTCCACCAACCAGATGCCGTCATTGGTCAGGTGATGGAACGGATACCCCGGACTGGTCTTGCGTGGCGGGCCGAACTCCTGGAGTAGTCGTTTCAGGTCCGCTTCGGCAGCGCTGAACGGGATCGGACGACTGCCCTGGCGTTGGAAGCACCCGAGGGCGTAGAGCAGGAGCAACGGCTTGTGTGGTGCCCGTTCGCCGCCACGTGACCACCGCCGGATGTCGGCGATCCGCTCGACCCAGTCCATAACGCGACAGCATAAGACGATCTTGCAGATCACGGAAGAGCCGAGATCGGCACTTGAGGGAGACTGGCCAGATCCACTGTCCGAATTGCGGGGACATTCCAGATATAGGATGCCCGCGTGAACCCCTCTGATCTTCCTCTCCATGCCCGGATCAAAACGCTCCTGAGCATGGTTGGAAGCCTCGAAACCGCGACGTCTCAGAAAACCGGTACAGACAAACGGCACCAGCCCCTCACTCTCGTCTGGGCTCTCGGCCGAGCCGCTCAAGGTGAAGATCGTCTCACCTCCTGGGCAACTGCCCGCCAGGAGATCAGCGGCCTGATCAGGGATTTCGGCCTGGTGGACGACGGCCCCAACCCCGAATTCCCGATCCTCAAACTCACGAGTTTCGGGCTATGGGACTTACCCGGCCACTCGAACCCACCTCCGGCACATGGCAGCCGCGCAACCAGCTGGATGAGGGAGAACCAACCCGACAGCGGGCCGATCAAGTGGGTTCACGACATCGTGACGAACCATGAGGACGTTCGTGCGCAGACCGCCATCATGCTCCTCAACAAATATTTCAAGGACATCGACCACAACGCCTTGCTGGATCGTGTCGGGCTCGCAGCGACCGATGCACCACTACCCGAGGGAACGCGGGTCCCCGCCCGGCGCGAGACGACCACGTCGCGGGTGGTCCGTGACTCACCTCTCGCACGGTTGATCAAGAGCATGCACGGCCACCGCTGCCAGATCTGCGGAGACCGGCTACAGCTTCCGAACGGCTTCTATGCCGAGGGCGCTCACATCCGCCCACTCGGTGACCCGCACAACGGACCCGACACGCCGGGCAATCTTCTCTGCTTATGTCCCGATCACCACGTGCTGTTCGACGGAGGCGCGATCAGGATCACGGATGATCTGAAGGTGGTGGACGTGATCACGAGCGACGCGATCGGCCCACTCCGCACGGTCCCGGGACACATCCCCGACAAGGATCACCTGAGCTACCGCAGGAAGATCTTCTCGGCGTAAGGCAATGCTCAGGAGGGGCCGTCGAACTCGCCATCCTTGACGCCGCCGATGAAGGCGTCCCATTCGCTGGGAGTGAAGGCCAGGACCGGGCCGTCGGGGTCCTTGGAGTCACGGATCAGGTAGAGCCGTTCTTCGTCCGCCTTGTGCTCGACCCCGGCCTCGCCGGCATCGGCGATCGCGACCTCAACGCAGTCCTGGTTTGCGCTGCTGGAGCTCTTCCGCCAGACGCCGACCTCGACACAGTCCTGACCATTCCCGCTGCGTACGCTCTTCTTCCATTCGACGCGAGACAGCTCCGGCTTGAACATCCCACTTTCTCCTCTCATGCCGACCGGCCGAGTCCAGTCATCGTCTCGGTAAGAACACTCCGGGACTGGTCCGGGTCCAGCGCCTTGGCGCGAAGGTGGTCGAACATCACCGTATATCGGTAAACATCCGTCTCCTGTTCCACATAGAGACTGCCCGTGAAGTTCTCCAGGGACACCACATCTGGGTGGGCAGGCTCGGGAAACTCCAAGATCTGGAAGGCGCCGTTCGTACCTGGATGCGCCCCGGCAGCGAAGGGCAGGACTTGGACGGTGATGTTGGGTAAATCGACCAATTCGAGGAGCCGCCCGAGTTGGGCCCGCATGTCAGCAGGGCTGCCGATGGTCCGGCGGATGACCGCCTCATCCAGGATGGTCCAGAGGCGAAGGGGCTCGTCCTGAGTGAGCAGCGCCTGCCTGGCCATGCGGACCTCGACACGACGCTCGACCTCGGCTGGCGATGACAGGCCCATCAGAGCCGAACGGATGATGGCACGTGCATAGTCCTCGGTCTGGAGGATGCCGGGGATCACCGAGGGGGCGAAGCTGCGCATCGAGGCGGCCTCATCTTCAAGCCCGATGTAGGTGGCGTATTCGCTGGGGAGATCCCCGTAGGCGTGCCACCAGCCCTTCTTCTGCGCATCCCGTGCGAGGTCGAGCAACTCCTTGCGCTTGGCGTCATCGACCTCGTAGAGATCAACAAGCCGCTCGACATCCTTCAGCGCCACGCCGACGCGGGAGGTCTCGATGCGCGAGACCTTGGTGGCAGACCAGCCGAGCCGCTCGGCGACCTGCTCGATCGTCATCTCGGCCCGCTCGCGCAAACGACGCAGTTCTGCCGCCAGACGTCGCCTACGCACCGTCGGGCTGCCGCTTTGCCGCATGTACACCCTCCCTTGATCCGAGACACAGAGTAGCGAGTCGACGACGGATAGTGCCAAAGAAATCCGCAACGCAATTTGCGGATCCTGTTGCGCAGCGATCGCGACAGTCGCATGCTCTTCGTATGCGTCCGATCACTTTCCGTGAAAGCGGGCGCTACACCAAGGCCACGACGGGACGAGAGGGCAGCGGGGAGATGCGGGTGCGGGATGTTGGGGTGGAGGCGGGCCATCTGATCCGGCTGGCCGGGGAGCTGCACGATCTCGGGGTGGACTCGGTCGTACGGCTGCCGCCGCACCACGAGCCGGCCATGGAGATCCCCCTCTACGACCCCGGGTCGCGGCTGCGGGTCACCGCCGTACGGCGGGGCCGCACCTGGATGTTCATCTGGGGCCGCAGCCGCCGCCGGCGCGTCCCGACCTCGACGCCCGAGGCCGCGCAGCGAGTCGTCGCCGCTGCCCAGGCTGCCCGGGCCGCGCACGAAGCCCGGCTCGCCGCGACCGCGGAGACCGTACGGGTAGCGCGGGCAGCGGAGGTCCTGTCAGACAGAGACGACGTCTCTGGCGCACCGGGTGTCCGGGTTCTCTGGAGGGCGCGATGAAGGCACTCGGCCTGCTGGGGCAGGTCGAGTTGCCCGGCGAGACCGCCTCCGTGCCGAGGGCCCGCCGCTACCTGCGGGTGCTGCTGGCCGCCACCGGCCACCCCCGCGTCGACGACGCCCTGCTGCTGACCACCGAACTGGTCGCGAACGCCGTACGGCATTCCGACTCCGCCCGCCCCGGCGGTCAGGTCACCCTCGCGGCCGCCCTGCGCGATGGAACGCTCCACCTCGACGTCATCGACGCCGGCTCCTCCGTCCACAAACCCCAGATCTGTACCGACAGCGACATAGATCAACCGAGCGACGGAGGCCGCGGCCTCTGGCTGGTACGGCAGTTGGCCACGGCGTGGGGCTGGCACGACATCCCGGCGGGCCGCGTGGTCTGGTTCCAGCTCGCCGAGAAGTGATGCACAGGGTGATCGCCTATCCATGTAGGCGATCACCCTGCATATAAAACCATCACATTACTCGCATCGTCAGCAACGCTCGGTCAGGCTCTCTCCATTAATTCTTGGGGATAAGTTGATCACGGGGCACCTGGTTCGCGATAGCCCTCTGCCACCGCTCACGCACAGCAGTCCGACTGTTTTCCCCGGCGGAGATGCCTTGCTCGCTCGAGAGTGGAACATCTCCATATTTCGGAGTAAGAATATTCAGCTCCGCGCTATTGCGTCGCGTCGCGAACAAGTACTCCTGGCCGACACTGAGAAGGGCATCCTCTTCGAACACCTTTAGCTGGTTGGCCATCGAGTCATAACCGCCACGCTGAGCTACGGTAACAGCCCCAGAAAAGGAGCCCTTCAGACTTTCGGAAACATCGACACTCCAAAGCGTGACCGGAATGTCTGTAGTGCTATATGTAGTTTGGCCGGCCTTGGCGGTTACGCGTCCGATAAAAACGTTATCGGCCCACCCGGCAAGCTTCCTCTCATCCGAGTAGTCGAACGCACGCTGGCCATGAATATAACTTACCGAGAAGTCGGGACGAGCGATCGTTCCGATCACGCCGACAGCCACTGCTCCCGCGATGCCGCCGGCGAGTATCTGATAGACGGCGGAACGTGCCATCTTTTTCTTCAGCACCATTGGGCTCTGCATCCATTCTTGTCGTCGGTCCGCGGCGACGTAATCGACCAGGGGTGGCGCGCTCCTCAGCCTGACCAGGGGGTTGACGAGGGCATCAGAAGCTACCGGCGCGCGACTGATTCAGAACTGGCGGGAGCAGGCCCGAGCCGGTCGCGCAGGGTGTCCATGTCAGGGACGAACCACAGCTGCGTGCCCCGATTGCTCTCGTAGACGAAGTCCCGCAGGGCGGTGCTGGCGGCGGTGTGCCGGGAGATGTCGCCGACGACGGCGAGGCCCAGCCGGTAGTTGACGAACTTCTGCGCGATCTCCCCGGCGACGCGCGTACGCAACCGGAAGAAATCGTCCGTGAACCGGCCGGCCGGGACGGCTACCCACTCGGCGCCCTGATAGGAGGCGTTGCCGATGAGGTCGACGGCGTCGCGCTCACCGCGCAGCGGCTCGCCGTCCGCCGCGCACACGAAGACCGGAGTGCCGTTGATCTGCTGAAGGGCGTCAGTCATGTGGGTGCGTACCTCCTGGTGTTCGCCGAACGATCGGCAGGGTCCGGCCTGTGAGGAGGACGGTGTGGTTGCCCTTCATTCCGCCTCCCCGACCAGCACGTCGATGATTTTGATCAGCTCCGCTGTGCTGTCCAGGCCGCCGAGGATGACGACCTTCAGATTGGCCCGTTCCTCGTCGTAGACGGCCTCGACGCGCATCCGTCCGTCGCCGTCCGGTCCGTGGGCGATGGCGGCCATGACCGTGGTGGTCAGCCGGGTGACGGCCTCGCGGTCGATCCCGTCGATCCGCACGATCGTCGACGCCTCGGCGTACGGGCCGCCGCCCCGGCCAGTGGAGGGCGCCGCGTTCCCGGTGAACGCCTCCAGGTCCTCGCGTGCGATCCGATACTGCTTGCCGATCCGGGTCGCCTTCAGCCGGCCGTCCCGTACGTAGGCGCGCACGGTCTTCACGTGGAGGCCCAGCAGCGCCGCCACCTGGTCGACCGAGTAGTACTGCCGCGCCACCGCTCCCCCTCCGCTCACCGCTCGCCCCCTGCCGGGCACTCCTCAAACTTCCCTAACACTCCCCAACATTATGTACGATAGGGAATGTTAGTCAGGTTCGCGTGCCGAGCCGCGTTCGAAAACGCGTTGCCGCCCCCTGGCCTCCTCCCTAGACTTCCGCCCTGTGCTTCACCCCCGCCACCCCATCACCACCCGCCGCCTCCTGCTGCGCCCCTTCACCTCCGGCGACCTCGACGCGGTCCACGCCTACGAGTCCCTCCCCGATGTCGCCCGCTACCTTTACTGGCAGCCCCGCGACCTCGACGCCTCCCGCGCGTCCCTCGACGCAAAGATCACCCGTACCGCCCTGCACCAGGAGGGCGACGTCATCGAACTGGCGATCATCCTGGCCGACAGCGGCGAGGTCATCGGCAGCACCCTGCTGATCTGGACCAGCCGGGAACACCGCCAAGGCGAGATCGGCTACATCCTCCACCCCCACCACCACGGCCGCGGCTATGCCGGCGAAGCCGCCCGCGAGATGCTCCGCCTGGGCTTCGACCAGCTCGGCCTGCACCGCGTCACCGGCAGGCTGGACGCCCGCAACGCCGCCTCGGCCGCCGTCCTGCGCAAGCTCGGCATGCGCCAGGAAGCCCACCTCCTGGACAACGAGTACGTCAAAGGCGAGTGGACCAGCGAGATCGTCTACGCCGTCCTCGAACACGAATGGGCCGCCCAGGCCACTGTCCGGCATCTGGCCCTGCTCACCGACTGGGATGCCGCCCGCCAGTCCGGCGAATACCGCGTCTCCACCCTCGGCCGCACCCTCGAGCAGGAGGGCTTCATCCACTGCAGCCGCGACGCCGCCCAGCTGCGCGACGTCCACGACACCTTCTACAGCGGCGTCACCGAGCCGCTCGCCGTCCTGCACATCGACCCCACCGGCCTGGACATCCGCGTGGAAGGCGGCTTCCCCCACCTGTACGGGCCGCTGCCCGTCGGCGCGGTCATCGCCGTACATCCCTGTCCCCCGGCCGACTGAACCCCGCCGGGCGCCGCATCCTGCGGGCCCACCTCGATCCGATACCGCAGCCGGAGCTGCTGACAGCCCATTCCGGAGGCGTACGGCGAGGCGGGACGGCCCGGGCCGCCGGCGCAGTACGGCCCGGCCGTCGTCACGGGCTCAGCGGAGCAGGCCGACTCCCGCGAAGCCCACGACGCCCGGGAGGCGGGGAAGGTGGGGCTCCCCCTCCTCGGGACGCCACTCCTCGGTGGGCACCAAACCCGGCTCGACCAGGTCGAACCCGTCGAAGAACGTCATGATCTCCGCGTACGAGCGGGGCGTCGCGGAGCCGGCCGAGGTCTTCTGGTAGAGCTCCCGGCCCTTGCGGATCTGCTCCTCGTCGAGGTCGCCGTACGACAGGTGGCTGATCGCCATGCCGCTTCCGGGTGCGAGGCGGTCGCGCAGCGTCTTCACGATCCGCTCGGCGTCCTCGTCCGCCGGGACGAAGTGGAGCACGGCGAGCATGAGCAGGCCGACCGGCCGGTCGAAGTCGATGTGCCCGGTGACCCTGGGGTCGTCGAGGATGGCCTCCGGCTCCCGCATGTCGCCGTCCACGACGATGGTCTGCGCGTTGTCCTCCAGCAGGGCGCGTCCGTGGCTGAGCACGATGGGGTCGTTGTCGACGTACACGATCCGGGATTCGGGCGCCGCGCGCAGCGCCACCTGGTGCACGTTCTCCTGGGTGGGCAGGCCGGTGCCGATGTCGAGGAACTGCCGGATCCCGTTCTCGCACATGAGTCGCACGGCCCGGCTGAGGAAGCGCCGGTTCGCCTGCACCCCCTCCCGGGCGTTGGGGGTCAGCTCGATCAGCTTCTCGGCCGCCGCCCGGTCGGAGGCGAAGTTGTCCTTGCCACCGAGCAGGTAGTCGTAGATGCGGGCCACACTCGGAACAGTCGGATCGACTCCCGCCGGCACTTTTTCCATGTCAGCCATCCCCGCCTGAGACGCGTCTTTTGTGGATCTTAGCCGAGCAAACGAGCGAGGTGGCCCTTCCGCGGCGGTCTGGTCGCGTTTGCTCAACGCCATCGCCGAGGGCCTGGCCCAGGTGCCCACCCACCTCGGTGAGGATCACGACGACGAGGAGCAGCGGCGGCGGGAGCTGGATGTGCGGGAGTTGCGCTCAGCCGTTGGCCTCGATCGAAGACAAGGAAAGCGCCCAATTTCCCCCCGCGCTCTTTCCATGCACGTCATCGGCCACAGCGCGAACCATAAGCACGGATTCCACGACACACAATAATCGCCCTTTCAGTCAAAAACAGGCTGATATCGCATCATAACTCAATTATGCGGCAGGAAGGGGACAGACCACAAACAGAATTATGAACCGGGCATGCTCGGTGACGAGCACACCCTGACTGGATAGAACGGCAGATGTGCGGTCTACTTACCATGGCACCACCTACCCGGGATCTGCTGCCTACCCAGCGAGGGCCGTGGCATGAGACTGTTGACGCCGATGGGGCGACAACTCACCGCCGTAGAAGCCAGAAGATGGTTGGCCGTTCACGGCATCGTCCTCGTGGCCGAGGCCACCGTGGCGGAACTCACCTCGTTTCTTGGCGATTGGACGGTTCCCTACTCCCATCCTCATGAGAGCAGCCCCGGGATCACCGTCATCCAGCCACTCGCGGTGAGCGACGGCAACGGCAACGGCTTCACACGCCGGTCTTTGCCTCTCCACACCGATCGCGCACATTCACCTGCGCCACCCACGATAGTGGGATGCCTCTACACCCAGCCTTCCTCCAAGGGCGGTGAGTCCCTTCTCTTGGATGGGGCAGAAATTGTCCGGGCCGCCGAGCGCAGTACGTTGGTCTCAGAGGCACGACATGTCGTCTTACGATCCAGGGGGCGCCCCTGGTTGCCTGTCATCTCGTCCTCTACCGACTCGAAGCGCTACCGCATCCGGTACAGATCCGATCAGATGGCGCAGCCGCACGCCGCAACCGTCGGCGCCCAGCCCCTGCTCACCATGATGCAGGGCGCACTTACGACGCCCGCCGTCCACTTATTTGAGGAGGGGCAGGGCTACCTGATTCACAATCAGAGATTTCTACACGGCCGCAGAACATTCACCGGGAATCGCGAAGCCATTAGGATAATGGCGGTAGTCATGGGCTCCTCCGCACACTCCCACATGAACACCGGATTCGAATTGACAAACGATCGCTCCGACCAACTCCAGGGTTAATGCGTGCGTGCTCCAAAGAAATATGGTGCCGTCATTCGGGAGCTCAGATGCTTACCTGAGCAGACATCCCCGGATTTCCCGCAAGCCATACGGGCCGCCATCGAGCGCCTCCCCGAACCAGAAGAGACATTACGTGAGATACTGGAACTTTCCAGACTTGAACCATCCACACGTTTTTGTGCCTTATATGGCCTGCTCCTCCGAATACGGCGAGAAGAACGGCACACCGACTACGAGCAAACAGTGGCACGCTACGCCAAACAGTTCTCCAGAGAACCCTACTTCGTTACTTTCCTCGCCATAATCGAACGCAACCGCGGGGATGTCGCCAGTCTACGCAAAGCAGTGGAATATTCTCGTAGGGCGACTGTCGACATGCCCAACGTCGCTGGAGTTGTGCACCAACTGGCCGCCTTCATGGCAGAATACCTCGAACGGAGGTCAACCCCGCCAACGAAAAACGAGATCGCAGAAGCGGAGCAATGCGCAGACAAAGCCATAATATCCTCCAATGGGCAGGTCGCTCATTATCATGAAACAAAAGCACGCATCCTGGCACTTCGGCGAGATTTTGATTCGGCTCGCGTTTCCCTGACTCGGGCCATCGAACTGGAGCCGCGCGACGGCCGCGATCATCACAGGCGGCTGACTCAGTACCACACCACACGAATACGGATCGACCTGCTGGAGCAGCAGGCTCGCTGGGACGAAATGCAAGAAAGCGGTAGACGGGAGTTGGCGGAGTTCAAAAACCAACAGCTCCAGTTGATGGGGTTGCTCGCCGCGGTCGTGGCATTGATCGCTGCGGGAGGAAGCATCGCCAGCCAGAGCAAACCCGCGGACGGCGTAGCTCTCATCCAAGTGATGGCAGGCTCCGTCGTCATCGTCTTCTCGGCCTTCTCATTGATGACCGCGCGCTCGTTGTGGCGCGTGCTGGTCTCGTTCCTGGCCGGCGTGGCATTGATAGTGATACCGCATCTGATAGGACGGTGACGAGACCGTTGAAAGTCCTTGATCTGACGCAGAGTCCCGGCTCGCGGACGAAGCCGACGGAGGATCGGGCAGGGGCATCGGGAAACCTCGCCTGGGTGATAGACGGAGCAACCGATTTCACCAATGAAATGACACTGCCTGCGGCATCAAATGTCCAATGGCTGGTGGATCTCGTTCAGCAGCGTCTGCATGTAATCGGTTCTGGCGCCGACGCCAAGACTGCCGGCGACGTTTTCGATGCTCTGGGGAGAGACGTGCGCACCCGACTGGCAGATCTTTCTCCGCACGACCTGCACAATCACCCCTGTTGCTCGATCGGCCTCGCCGTAATACATGACGACTATGTTCAACTAGGGCGCATCGGCGACGCCACTATTATCGCCTATCGCGAGTCAGAGGTCGCCCGGGAGATCAGTACCGATTTCTTTGAGGCTCGTGAAGCGGGAGCGGTCGAGCGGGCCAGGTCACAGCAGCAAACAAGGCAGGAGATCGTAGACGCGATGTTCGCACGACGAACGGAGTACATCAAAGGCGTCTATGAAGAATCGGTTTTCTCCGGCCATCCCGACGCGGTTTTCAAAGTCCACGCGGAGACCCTTCCGTTGGAGAGTATTGACACACTGCTGCTCTGTACCGATGGCTTCGCCCGCGCTGTTGCGGACTATCGGATATTTCCAGATTGGCATAGCCTCGGCCACCACGCGCGCGAGGATGGTCTCGACAGCATCACCGCCCGGATCAGGCAACGCGAATCAGGCCCGACACAGGCGGCAGCGGCGAAGAAATTCAAGAATGCCGACGATTTGGCGGCGATTCTTTTGACCCTTGAAAGTGAGAACTGATATGGACGGACCGGACCGCCTTCGGAGCAACGGCATGCCGGAATATCTGGTCGAGCGCAACCCGGGCTACTTCGAATATCAGCTCCCGATATCCGTGAAGCTCGTCATCGACATGGGCGGCAAGGTCCCGCTGCTGATGAACGAGCGCGACGAGTGGGAGTTGCCCGGCGGGAAGCTCGAGGTGGGGGAGACCCCGGAGGTCTGTGTCTGTCGAGAAGTCTTCGAGGAACTCAACATCACCGTGTCCGTAGAGGAGATCATCGACACCTGGGTCTACGAGATCACGCCGCTACGCCATACGTTCATCGTGAGCTTCGGAGCGACCTATACCGGCGACGAAGAGATCCGCAGCTCCAACGAGCACAAGGAGCTCGGCGTCTTCGCCTACGCCGACGTGCCGGCCCTCCACATGCCGGAGCCGTACAAGCAGACGATTGAGAAGTGGCAGAAGACCGTTTCCGCTCGCTGATTTCACTCACCGCTGAGCCGGGGCATCCCCGGAGCCGCCCGGGCTGCCGCACGCCGCCCGGGCGGTCCTGTGCCTCGGATCGTCACGAGCTGGTCACACTCTGCCCGTTCCGGCTGACTTTCCGTACGCCCGGTGTCATCTTCCAGGCAGGTGTAGGAGATTCACACGGCCAGCAGGGAGTGACATGGCGAACGGCCCACTCGGCTACGCGGTCATCGATGTGGAGACGACCGGATTGGCACCAAGGCGCAACGATCGCGTCATCGAGATCGGAGTCGTCCACCTCACGCCCACGGGTGAGGTGACCGGCGAGTGGGCCACCCTCCTCAATCCCGAACGCGATCTGGGCCCGCAGCACATCCACGGCATCCGCGCCGCCGACGTACGGCACGCCCCGACCTTCAAGGACATCGCCGGGCCCCTCGCCGAGCTCCTGCACGGACGCGTCGTGGTCGCGCACAATCTCCCCTTCGACCTCGGGTTCGTCTCGCAGGAGTTCAGCCGGCTCGGCGCGGACGTCCCGCTCCGACGTGACCTCGGGATCTGCACGATGGCCGAGGCCGCCCGTTATCTTCCCGAGGCTCCCCGCGCGCTCGCGGCCTGCTGCGCGATGGCCGACATCCCGCTCAACGGTCATCACGACGCGCTCATCGACGCGCGGGCCGCGGCCGCGCTTCTGCGGCACTACCTGGGCCTCGCCGCTCCGGCGGTCCCCTGGCGGGACCTGCTCCACCTCGCGACCCAGACCTCATGGCCGCACCTGCCGCCCTCGGACACCCCGGCGGTACGGCGTGGCGTCGCGGCCGACCGCAACGGTCATTTCCTGGCCCGCATCGTCGACCGGCTCCCCCGCGTGCCGCATCCGGCCGCCGCCGACTCCTACCTCGCGCTGCTGGACCAGGTGCTTCTCGACCATCACATCTCCGCGGCGGAGGCCGACGCCCTGGTCCAGCTCGCCACGGACCTCGGGCTCGGCCGCGAGGACCTGGAACGGCTGCACCGCGGCTACCTCGCCGCGCTCGCCGGGGCGGCGCTCGCCGACGGTGTCGTCACCGAGGCCGAACGCCGCGAGCTGGGACTGGTCGCCGCGCTGCTCGACCTGCCGCCCGCGGCGGTCGAAACGGCCCTGAGCCGCACGGCGGGCGAGACGACGCCGGCGATCTCCCGCTTCCAGCTGACGCCCGGCGACCTGATCGTGTTCACCGGGGAAATGGACGGCGGCCGCGAAGCATGGGAGGCACGGGCCCGCCGAGCCGGTTACATCCCCCATCCCAGCGTGACGAAGAAGGTGCGGCTCCTCGTCGCCGCCGATCCCGACACCCTTTCCGGCAAAGCTCGCAAGGCCCGGGCGTACGGGCTCCCCATCGTCACGCCGGACGCCTTCAGCCGCTTGATCGGCTGACCGCATGGTTCAAGGCTGTCGCCTGACCTGAGGTCGACGCCGTGATTACATCGACATATGCCGCCGTCCCCGATTCCTGGCGTCGCCGAGCTGATCGTGGTCAGGCACGGTGAGAGCACCGCGAACATCGCCTTCGCGGCCGCGCGGGCGAGTGGTGCCCTCGATTTGGGGCTCACCTGTCGGGACGCCGAAGTTCCGCTCTCCCCGCTGGGATGTCGGCAGGCGGCGCGGCTCGGCGTACACCTGTCGGAGTCGCCCGCCGACGAGCGTCCCGAGGTCGTGCTCTGCTCGCCGTACGTACGTGCCAGGCAGACCCTGGAAATCACGTCAGCGGTGGTCGCCGCTTGCGGACCAGCCCTGCCGCCGCCGCGTTTCGACGACCGGCTGCGAGATCGGGTGATGGGCGAACTGGAGCTGCTCAGCGACGCCGCGATCGAGGCCCGCTTCCCGGCGGAAGCCCGGCGGCGCCGTACCGTCGGGGAGCTCCACTCCCCCAAGAAGATGCGCTACCCCGAGGTCGGCTCTCGCTCCGGCCGGCAGGACCTGCAACTCCAGTGGTATACCCCGGGGTTGATGCGCCTCGGCCGGTTTCGGAGTTAGCGTGACGGATGCCCCTCAGCGCCGTGTCAGCTCTCCGGCGGCTGTCGTCGCTCCACCCCCTGGTTCTCGACAGCTCACTGGCTTCCTCCCTGGTCGTCGTCACCTGGCTGTGGGACCTCTACGGGCCCGACATGGGGCGCCACTGCGACCTGCTGTCCACTGCGCTGACCTTGCTCGCGAACGGGCCGCTGGCGCTGCGCAGGCGCGCGCCGCTGGCCGTCCTGGTGATCATCACGGTCGCGTCGTTCGCCTACCACATGCTGGGCTACCACGTGGGCCTCAACACCATCGGCATGATGGTGGCTCTCTACACCGTCGCCGTCCACCGATCCTGGAAGGCCGACCTGGCAGGTGCGGCGCTGGTGGTGCCCACGTGGACACACGGGTCGGCACTCCAGCCCACCGTCGCCCTGCTGTCGGCGCTCGGGCAGTCGCTCCTGTTGGCGGCCTGTGCGCTGGGCGCGGGCGTCAGCGTGCGACTGCTGTCCCGACGCACCAGGCAGCTTGCCGAGCTCGCCGAGCAGCTCCGCAAGGAGCAGGACGCCGCCGCCAACCGTGCCGTCACCCGGGAACGTGTGCGGATCGCCCGCGAGTTACACGATGTCGTGGCACATCACATGTCCGTGATCTCGGTCCAGGCCGGCCTCGGCCGCTTCGTCGCGCTGTCCCATCCTCCGACGGCACTCGCCACGCTGGAGGTCATCGCGGACACCAGCCATGAGGCACTCGACGAGATGCGACGCCTGCTGTCGATCCTGCGAATCGAGGCGCACGAGGAGGACGAGGGCCTGTACGCCGCCGCGCCTGGCCTCAAGGACGTCGACACCCTCGCGGAGCGGATCCGTGCGGCGGGCCCGGCCGTCGACATGATCGTCGAGGGGGTGGTACGGCCGTTGCCGCCGGGACTGGAGCTGTCCGCCTACCGCATAGTCCAGGAGTCGCTGACCAACGTGCTCAAACATGCCGGGCCCTCCCGGGTGGAGCTCGAGGTCACGTACGGCCCGGCCACGCTCACCGTACGCGTCACCGATGACGGCACCGGCGCCGCCTCCGCCGGGCGGGATCCGAGATCTGGCGGACACGGCTTGATCGGCATGACCGAGCGTGTCAGGCTCTACCAGGGCACGCTGAAGGCGGGCCCGCTGCCGCAAGGCGGCTTCGAGGTGCTGGCGATCTTCCCGCTGCCCTCGTCCGGCGAGGTCGAATGAAGCAGGTCCATGATCAGTGTGCTCGTGGTCGACGATCAGGTGCTCATCCGCGCTGGCCTGGCGGCACTTCTGCGCACGGCGGGACTGACCGTGGTGGGCGAGGCCGAGGATGGTGAGGAAGCGGTACGGCTCGCCGCCACGCTCAAGCCCGAGGTCGTTCTAATGGACATCCGCATGCCCGGGATGGACGGCCTCCACGCCACCGAACGGATCCTGGCCGCCGCCGAGCCGCCCGCGCCCAAGGTCCTCATCCTGACCACCTTCGACCTGGACGAGTACGTCTACAACGCGCTACGGCTGGGCGCGGGCGGCTTCCTTCTCAAGGACACGCCGCCCGAGCGCCTCATCGCCGCGATTCACACGGTCGCCTCCGGCGACATTCTGCTCGCGCCCACCGCCACCAGACGGTTGATCGAGGCATTCGTCGATCCGCCGGCGGCCGCCCCGCCCCCGGAGCTCGACCGTCTGACCGCCCGTGAGACCGAGGTGCTGCGCCTTGTCGGCCACGCGCTGTCCAACAAGGAGATCGCCGAGCGCCTGTCGATCACCGAGGGCACCGTCAAAACGCACCTCAACCGCCTCATGGCCAAGATGGGGCTCGCCAGTCGCGCCCAGGCGGTCGTCCTGTCCTACGACTCCGGCCTGGTCAAGCCGGTCGGCCAGTGAACGCGACCCCCGTGGGCCGATCCCGACGTCCGCGGCGAGCGGTGACCGTCATCGGGCGGCGAAGTAGGCGTATGCGTCCACGGAGATCGTCACCTGCGATGTGCCCTCGTTCTTCAGCATGATCGTGCCGTCCGGTCGCAACGCGGCCGTCGTGAACCCGACGCGCTCCTTACCGCCCCCGTACGCCACGACCCGCATGGTCTTCCCGCCTCCCTGGGGCACGACCCCGACAGCCCCGTCCGCGCTTCCCCTGGCGACGACGGTGAAACCGAGCGCCGCGACGCCGAAGGAGGGGATCGCGCCGACGCCCGCGGGCCTGAACAGCTGCGTGCCCCCGGCCGGGATGGTCACGCCCGTCGCCACGGACGCCGGGGGCACCGCCTTGACCGTCGCTCCCCGTTCCGAGGACGTGTAGTAACCCGTCGCGTCCACGGACAGCTCCACCGGCTGGGCGCCCAGATTGTGAATGTTGACCTTGCCTCCGCTTCCGGGCTTCACGACGGTGAAGAACTGCGCCGGCGTTTCGGCCGGATAATCGATGTTGGCATCGGCCGGCCAGGGGTCCCCGGTGGCGTACACCCGAATCGTTCCGGTCGCTGCGCTCTTCATCGCCACCGTGAGCGCGACGGCCCGCACGCCCGACGACGGGATCCCGCCCACGTCGGACGTCGCCAGCTCGAAGTTCCCCCACGGGGGAACGACGACCCGGTCCGCGATCCGCGCCGGCGTGAGCGGCACATAGGTTCCGCCGACGGAGTCGGCCGCGCGGTCGAGGGTGTACCCGTGGACGTCGAGGGTGACCCGGACGGGCCCACCGCCCCTGTTCGCGATCCTGATCCTGCCGTCCGAGCCGACCTTCGCGATGACCATCGTCGAGGCGTGGCGGCCGGCGTCGTAGACGACCGCACCGCCGCCCGGCCCGGCCTCGCTCGCCGGGTGCACCGTCACCGAGCCTGAGTTGAACCAGTCGCCCTTGGCGTTGACGTTGAGCGCGATCGCGGCGACTCCCTGTGCGGGCAGTCCTGCCGCCCCGGACACCTGGACCGTCATGGTGGAGTCCGCGCTGATCTGGGCGTTGTCGAGAATGCGGCCGCGCGCGGGAAAGTACTGGTCGGGACCGGGCCGGGGCGTGGCCCCCAGAGCCGCGTCGTCAAGCTGGATCCGCGGGGTCGCCGCGCCGGAGTAGGCGATGCTCTTTCCGGTGTTCTCGAGCGCCGTCTCCAGTTCGTCGATCGTCGCGTCGGGCAATGCCTGGCGCAGCACGGCCAGGGCTCCGGCGACGTGCGGGGCGGCCATGGAGGTGCCGCTCATGGGGAGCCATCCGTCGCCGGGCACCGACGAGACGATCCCGGACCCCGGGGCGAAAACATCGAGCAGCGGGCCGCGATTGCTGAAATTGGACACCTCGTCCTGTTTGGTGGTGCTACCCACCGCGACGGCCGAGGAGACGCAGGCCGGGGCACTGACCGCGTCCGGGTAGCCGTTGTTACCCGCCGCGATCACTGTGGCGACTCCGGCCGCCCGCAGTCCGTCGATGGCGAGCTTGCGGGGATCGGTGTCACAGGGCGCGGTGTGCCTGCCGCCGCCCAGGCTCAGGTTCGCCGCGACGACGGGCGCCCCGGATTCCTTCAGCGCCTGGACCTTCTCCAGCCCGGCCAGCTGCGCGCTGGTGAAGCTCAGCACACACGGGGCGGCGCCCGGCCCGCAGAAGTCCTCGGACTCGAATTCGCTGAAGACCTGGATGGCGACGATGTCGGCCGCCGGGGCGACGCCGCTTCCATCGGCATCGCCGAGCCCTTCGGCGTTTCCCGCCACGATCCCGGCCACATGGGTGCCGTGATCGCAGTCGAGGCCGTCATCCGCGCACGGGCCGTGTTCGGCGTCGGCCGATCCGGGTCCCTCCTGCCGATCCATGCCGTTGGGGCACAGGCTGGTGGCCGAATAGTCGGGATCGATCGGCGAGAAGCACGCCTCGGCCACGACCCGGCCGCCCAGGAAGGGATGACCGACCGCCACACCCGTGTCCAACACGGCGACCGCGCTGCCCCCTCCCGTCAGCCCGGCGGCCCGCGTACGGTCCCCGCCGATGAGCGGAACACTGTCGGCGAGCACGGGCGGCACGGGTCTGTCCTCGGAGACGCTGACGACGCCCGGTTGCCGGGTCAGCCGGTCCAGCGCGGTCCGGTCCACGCGCAGCGTGACGACCGGTAATCGGGACAGCGTCTGAAGCACCTGCCCGGGGGCGACGGCGCTCTGCGCGGCCGGCAGATCCCCGCGGTCCTCGGTCACGACGTTCACCCTGATCCTGCCTCCGCCGGCGAGCCTGTCGGCCAGCCCGGGCTCCACCCAGGGGCCCGCCGAGGACGCCGGCCTGGCCGCTTCCGCCGGCCCGCTCGTGATCGCCGTGGTCGCCATCGACGACACCAGGACCGCCGCGGCGGCGATGACGCCCCGCGTCCGGCGTTTTTTCATGGCATTCTCCGCTCAGTTCATGTCGTTCAACAGGGATATGGCAGCCGGGATCGGATGGCGAGGGCGGTTATCGCCCTTCGCCATCCGATCCGTCGTGGTCAGACGCTCAGCACCGGAGCATGAGCGTGGTCAGAGCTCAGGTCCGTTTGGCGCCGTTCTTGGGATTGCCCTTGGCGCGGACGAACTTCCAGTAGACATAGGCGATTCTCTTGCAGCTGCCGGACTTGCGGTACGCGGTGCACGTCCAGTCGCGCAGCGTGATGTAGAAGAGATTGTCCACCTCGGCCTTGCGGTTCCGGTCGAGGTAGTAGCCGTACCCCTTATAGGTGTTACCGATCACCCCGTACCCGTAGTCGTGCATATCGCAGGCCGAACGGAAATCGAAACCACTGGGACGGTCCGGAGACTTGGTGCAGTGGTCGTGGTTGATGCCGACGACCCAGTAGCCGGTGGGAAGGCGCTTCCAGTACGGGTAGCGCCAGCCGTAGTGCGCCGCCCATGCCGCGCAGCCGCTGCGGCTGTACCACATCCAGTGCACGGCGGCCCAGCAGTGTCGCGGGTAGGCGAGCGTGCCCGTGATGTCATCGCCGGTGAGGTCACCCGGAGGCGGGCCGCCGGCGGTGGGGTCCCCGCCGGGAACAGGCGCGGGCTCCGCGGTGGGGACCGGCCTCGGCGGCGCCGGGGTGGAGCTCGTCGCGCTCGGAGCGGCGGACTGTCCGGTGAACGTCAGCTGCCACGAACCCTGCGCCGGCGAGTCGACCGAGCTCAACCGCCCGGCGGAGTCATACGCGTAGGTCGCCTGTTCCGATACGCCTTCGCGCGTGTCGGCGGCCGTGCGCAGCAGCCCGGCCGCGTCATAGCCGTACCGGGCCACGGTCACCGGCGTCTCGGAGCCGTACGACAGCGTGATGTCCTTGAGCCGGCCCGCGTAGTCGCCGAAAGCGGCGGCGGTGGCCGTGGTCGACGTCGCGTAGTGGAAGGCCAGCACGCTCCCGGGCTCGTCACCGGCCGCCGGCGCCGTGACGGTGGAGACCCTGCCCTGGGAGTCGTAGCGAACGGACGAGGCACCGAAAGCCTTCTGTCCGACGCCGGTCACCCGCCAGGTGTCGCCCTGCGTGCCGACCTGTTCCCAGCTGTATGTGAGGGCGAGATCCCCCGCGCTGATCGGATCGCCGCTCTCGTCGGTGAACCCCTCGTCACCCTCTTCGATCGACCCCGGATCCACCGGGATCGTCTCGCTGATCGTGGTGCGCATCGCTCCGGCCGCCGAGTCCCACCGGGTCGTTTCGCTGATCTTGGATCCGTCCGCGGCCTCGTACCGGTTCACCTCTCCGCCACCGGGGAACGCGACGCCGCCGCGCGGCTCGTAGCGGTCGGTCTCACCCGATGCGAGGTCGGTGACGAGGATGGCGCCGTTCTGGCTTTCGAGTTTCCGGCTGGTCATGCCGCCGAGGAATTCGGCCTGCCAGCCCGGCCCGAAGACGGACAGGTCCGTCCGTGCGGCCGGCACGGATTTCGGCTGCGCGAGAGCGCCGTCCACCGCGGCCACGCTGTGCCGGCGGCCGATCGAGCCCACCGAGACGTCGCTCACGCTGATCTCGAAGGTCTTGGCATCGGCCAGGTATTGGCCGGGACCGATCTGTTGGACCTCGGTGGTCGGGTCCGTTTCCGCGTTCACGGAAACGGAGGCGTTCGCGGAAACGGACGCGTTCGCGGGGAGCGCGGCCATCAGCGGAAGCGTCGCCGTCGCGACCGCCATGACGATGCCTAATCGCCTCATCTGGTGGGTCCTCCAGGGGATGGGAAGTGATCCGTGGATCCGGACAGAGCGCTATAAGGGATGCGGCCTCGGCATTTCTCGGCAGGCGGCGCGGCGCTTCCGAGCGCAGTGGGGATCCTGACGCCGAGAAATCTAGGGAGAGATCGCCGGCCAGTCCTCAACCCGTGGTTGGAATCGAATGTCAATCGTTCGCGGTAGCCGCGTTATCCCAGACGATTGAGCCCGTGGAAACCCCGGTCATAGGGCCGATGAAATGTTGACACGCCGGTTTCGCATCGGCGCGCCGATGCGCGGGCAGATCACCATCCCGAACATGGATTCGAACTTCTGTTCTGTTCGATCATGAGCACACGATCATGGGGGTGTGTGGCGACTTGAAGAAATCGTCAATTCGTCACATACTGGATTGGTGAGTTTCCGACATGTCCAACTTTTCGGGAGTGTCGCGCCGACGGCGCGACGCGGCTTAGACATGGAGAGGAACTGACCGTGTCCGTGCCCCTCCATCAGGTCAAGGCGGAGTTCTTCCGCACGCTCGGCCATCCGGTGCGCGTGCGGGTGCTCGAGCTGCTCCAGGACGGCCCGCTGCCGGTGCGTGACCTGCTCGCGGACATCGAGGTCGAGCCGTCGAACCTGTCGCAGCAGCTCGCCGTCCTGCGCCGCGCGGGCCTCGTGACCGCCACCCGCGAGGGATCCACCGTTGTGTACGCCCTGAGCTGCGGCGATGTGGCCGATCTACTGCGCGCGGCCCGGCGGATCCTCACCGAGGTGCTCTCCGGCCAGGGAAGGGTGCTGGCCGAGCTGCGGCAGGAGGAACAACCCCGGTCCCAATGAGATCATCCGAGTTGGAAGCAGGAGCCGCCGCGTGAGCCTGTGGCGCAAGATCAGAAAGACCGGACGGGTCGCCGAGCCCGCGCCCGAACGACCCACCGGGGAGGCGCCGCCGGAGGCGGCCGAGTTGCGCGGGTCCGTACAGTTCCGCCACGTGGACGCCGGGTCGTGCAACGGCTGCGAGGTGGAGATCGGCTCGGCCTTCGGCCCCGTCCACGACGCCGAGCGGTACGGGGCCCGGCTCGTGGCCTCTCCCCGGCACGCCGACGCGCTGCTGGTGACCGGCCCGGTCACGCGCAACATGGAGGTGCCGCTGCGGCGCACCTACGAAGCGGTGCCGCAGCCCCGGCTCGTCATCGCCGTCGGTGACTGCGCCCGCGACTGCGGGGTGTTCGCCGGTGCGTACGGCGTCGCCGGCGCGGTGAGCGACGTGGTCCCGGTCGACGCCGAGGTGCCCGGCTGCCCGCCCGAGCCCGAGGCCATCGTCGCGGCGCTGCGGCGGCTGACCGGCCGATGAACGTCCCCGGGACTCTGCTGACGGTCGCGCTCGGCCTGTGCCTGGCGACGGCCCTGCTCGCGCCGGCCGTACCCGCCCGGATCCGGCCCGCGTTGTCGGGCCTCGGCACGGCGGCGGCGGGCGCGGTGGGCGCGGCGGCGGGCGGGGCCGCCATGGCCGGGCACGCCTGGTCGGCCTGGCTGCCCGATCTGCTGCCGCTGGCCGGGGTGCGGCTCGCGCTCGACCCGCTGGGCGGGCTGTTCGTCGCGGTCACCGGAGGCGTGGCCGTCTGCGCGGGCGTCTACGGCATCGGCTACGCCCGGCACGGCCTTTCCGGCCGAGTGGTGCAGGCGACGCTGCCGCTGTTCGTCGCGTCGATGCTGCTGGTGCCGGCCGCGGCGAGCGTGAGCACGCTGCTGGTCGCCTGGGAGCTGATGGCGATCACCTCGCTGCTGCTGGTGCTGGCCGAGCATGGCCGCCGTACGGCCGTGGGCGGTGCGGGGTTGTGGTACGCCGTGATGACCCATCTCGGGCTGATCGCGATCCTCGCCGGGCTCGCCGGGCTCGCGGCGGGGGCGCACGGCGAGGCCTTCGACCAGCTCCGCGCGGCGCATCTGCCGCCCCTCGCCCGCGACGCGGTGTTCCTGGCGACGTTCGCCGGGTTCGCGTCCAAGGCCGGCGTCGTGCCGCTGCACGCGTGGCTGCCGCGGGCGCACCCGGAGGCGCCGAGCCACGTGTCGGCGCTGATGAGCGCCGCCATGGTCAACATGGGCGTGTACGGCATCGCCCGGGTCGGCCTCGACCTGCTGCGCGGCTCGTCGGAAGGCGGCGCACCGGCCTGGTGGTGGCTGCTGGTGCTGGCCGCCGGCGGCGTCTCCGCGATGTACGGCATCCTGCAGGCCGCGGTGTCCGCCGACCTGAAGCGGCTGCTCGGCTACTCCACCACGGAGAACATGGGGCTGGTGCTGATGGGCCTCGGCGCCGCGGGGTTCTTCGCCACGCGCGGCGCGCCGCGACTGGCCGCCCTCGCGCTGGTGGCCGCGCTGCTGCACGTGGTCAACCACGCGGCGTTCAAGACGCTGCTGTTCCAGGCCGCCGGGTCGGTGCTGTACGCCACCGGCACCAGGGACCTGGACGTCCTGGGCGGGCTGCGCGCCCGCATGCCGTACACGACCGCGCTGTTCGCGATCGGGGCGCTGGCGGCCTCCGCGCTGCCGCCGGGCAACGGGTTCGTCAGCGAGTGGCTGCTGCTGCAGAGCCTCGTCCACGCGATCCCCGCCTCCGGCGTCGCCGGGGCGGTGGCGCTGCCGCTGGCCGTCGGGGTGGTGGCGCTGTCGGCCGGGCTGGCGGTCGCCACGTTCGTCAAGGCGTTCGGCGTCGGGTTCCTCGCCCGGCCGCGCAGCCCAGAGGCGGACAGGGCGGTGGAGAGCCCGCCGTCGATGCTGGGCGGGATGGGCCTGGCCGCGCTCTGCTGCGCCGCCCTCGCGCTCGGCCCCACCGTGATCGTGCCCGGCCTGGCCCGCGCGGTCGGCACGCTGCTCCCGGGCGCCGCACCGGCCACCGGCCCCGTCTCCGGTCCGGTCTCCGGGCCGGCGATGGAGACCGTGACGCTGCATCTGTCCGGGATCGCGGGCACCATGTCGCCGCTGCTGATCGCCGCGGCCGTGGTGGCGGCGATCATCCTGCTGGCCGGGGCCGTACGGATGCTCGCGGCGCGCGGGCGGCGGGTCGCGCGGCTGTGGGACTGCGGGGTCGGACCCATGTCGGCGCGCATGCAGTACACGGCGACGTCCTTCGCCGAGCCGCTGCAGCGTGTCTTCGACGACGTGCTGCGACCGGAGACGGACGTCGACGTGACCCCGAAGCAGGAGTCGGCCTACCTGGTGGAGCGGATCCGCTTCCACGCCCTGGTCCCCGACCGGATCGAGCGGCGGCTGTACGGCCCGGTGCTGGCCGCCGTCGACGCGGTCGGTCGCCGAGCGCGGGCGCTGGCCAACGGCAGCGTGCACCGCTACCTGGCCTACGGCTTCTGGACGCTCACCGGCCTGCTGATCCTGCTGGCGGTGATCCCATGAGCGGTGATCTCATGAGCGGCCTGATCGCGACCGTGCTGCAGGTGGTGCTCGTCATCGCCGGGGCGCCGCTGCTGGTCGGGCTGATGCGTCAGGTGCGCGCCCGCATGGAGGGGCGGGCCGGAGCCGGTGTGCCGCAGCCGTGGCGGGACCTGCGCAAGCTGCTGCGCAAGGAGCCGACCGAGCCGCGGGACACCGGATGGCCGTTCCGCCTGGCGCCGCTGGTGCTTGCCGGCACGGCGCTGGTCGTGGCGGCCGTCGTCCCGCTCGTCAGCACGGCGTCGCCGCTGGACTCGGCGGCCGACCTGTTCGCGGTGACCGCGCTGCTCGCGCTGGGTTCGGTGGCGCTGGCGCTGGGCGGCCTGGACACCGGGACCGCGTTCGGCGGCATGGGGGCCAGCCGGGAGGTCACCGTGCTCGCGCTGGTGGAGCCGACCATCCTGGTGTCGGTGTTCGCCCTGTCGGTGCGGGCCGGGTCGACCAACCTGGGCGCGATCGTCAACGTGACCGAGGCGGACCCGATGCGGGTGCTGTCCCCGGCCAGCCTGCTGGCCGCCGTCGCCCTGGCCGTGGTGACGATCGCGGAGACCGGCCGGATCCCGGTGGACAACCCGTCCACCCACCTGGAACTGACGATGATCCATGAGGCGATGGTGCTGGAGTATTCCGGCCCCGATCTCGCGCTGATCGAGTGGGCCTCCGCGGCCCGGCTGACCGTACTGCTCGGCCTGCTGGGCAGCCTGTTCCTGCCCTGGGGTGTGGCCACGGCCGGCACGGGAGCGCTCGCCGTGCTGATCGGTGTGGCGGCGTTCGCGGTGAAGACGGCCGCCCTGGGCGTGCTGCTGGCCGTCGGCGAGGTCTTCATGGCCAAGCTGCGCCTGTTCCGCATCCCCGAGCTGCTCGCCGGGTCCTTCCTGCTGGCCCTGCTGGCGGTCGCCGCGTCCTTCTTCCTGGCGGGTGGTGCCTGATGAACGACTCGATGTACGCCCAGTGGCTCGCGCTGGCCTGCGGGGCGTTCCTGCTCGCCGGGGTGCTGGTGCTGTGGCGGCGCGACCTGGCGGCCATCGTCAGGTTGTTCGCCCTGCAGGGCGTCGCGCTCGGCGCGATGGTCGTGGTGCTCGGCCTGCGCCAGGGGTCGGTCCATCTGGTCGCCGTCGCGGTGGGAGTGGGGGCGCTGCGGGCCGGGCTGCTGCCGTACCTGATGCGGCGCGCGCTGGACACCCCGCCACCCGGGAACGGGACGGCGGGTGAGGAGGCGCGTGAGACGCGGCCGCTGGTCAACGTGGCGACCTCGCTGCTGGCCGCGGCGGTGCTCGCGCTGGTGGCCTACGCCGTGTCCCAGCCGATCGTGCGGCTGTCGCCCGGCCCCGCCACCCAGGCGGTGCCGGTGGCGCTGACCGTGCTGCTGGTCGGCTTCTTCGTGCTGGTCACCCGGCGGCGCGCGCTGTCGCAGGTGGTCGGCTTCCTGCTGATCGACAACGCGATCACGGCGACCGCGTTCCTCACCACCAGCGGAGTGCCGCTGGTGGTCGAGCTCGGCGTGTCGCTGGACGTGCTGCTGGCCGTACTGGTGCTGCAGGTCCTGACCACGCGGATGCGCGCCGCCTTCGGCGGGACCGACCTCGGCGAGCTGCGCGAGCTGCACGACTGATGGAGGAGGACCTGTCGTGACCCTGCTGGTGGGCGCACCCGTGCTGCTGCCGGCGCTGGCCGGCTGCCTGTACGCGGTTCTCGGCTGGCGGCCCGCCACCGCCTGGCTGGGCGCGGTGGCCGCCGCCGGTTCGCTGGCCGCGGCGATCGCGCTGGCCGCCGTCACCGCCGACGGGCCGCGGCAGGCCCTCGGCGGGCTGCTGCGCGCCGACTCGCTGAGCGCGTTCATGCTGATCGTGATCGGGGCCGTCGCGCTGCTCGCGATGCTCGCCAGCCCCGCCTACCTGGCCGCCGAGTCCGCCGCCGGACACGGCGGGCCGCGGGCGGCCCGCCGCTACGGCATGTTCACCCAGGGTTTCGTCGCCGCGATGGCGCTCGCCGTGCTGGCGGCCAGCCTGGGCGTGCTGTGGGTGGCGGTCGAGGCCACCACGATCCTGACCGCGTTCCTCGTCGGGCACCGCCGCACCCGGGAGGCGACCGAGGCCGCGTGGAAGTACGTGGTGATCTGCTCGGTCGGCATCGCGCTCGCGCTGCTGGGCGTGGTGCTGCTGCACTACGCGGGGCAGCACGCGGGCGTCGACGCCGGCGCGGGCCTGGATTGGGCGGTGCTGGCCGGGCACGCCGCCGCGCTCGACCCCGGCGTGACGCGGATGGCGGTCGCCCTGCTCGTGCTCGGCTTCGGCGCCAAGGCCGGGCTCGCCCCGATGAACGCCTGGCTGCCCGACGCGCACAGCCAGGCGCCGGCGCCGGTGTCCGCGCTGATGTCCGGCGTGCTGCTGTCGGTGGCGTTCTACGCGATCCTGCGGGTCAAGGTGATCTCCGACGCGGCGCTCGGCGCCGGTTTCACCCGGACGCTGCTGCTGGCCGCCGCGCTCGGCTCGCTCGCGGTGGCCGCCGCGCTGCTGATCGCCCAGCGCGACTACAAGCGCATGCTGGCCTACTCCAGCATCGAGCACATGGGCCTGCTGGCCCTGGGAGCCGCCATCGGCGGTCGATTGGCGCTCATGGCCGTCCTGCTGCACATCCTCGGGCACGGCCTGGCCAAGTCGGTGCTGTTCCTGTCGGCCGGCCACATCAACCTGGCGGCCGGCAGCAGCCGGATCACCGCGATCCGCGGCCTGGCCCGGCGGGCGCCGCTGCTCGCGGGGGCCTTCGGCCTCGGGCTGGCCGCCGTGCTCGGGCTGCCGCCGTTCAGCCTGTTCGCCAGCGAGATCGGCATCGTACGGGCCGGGTTCCGGTCCGGCGCCTGGGCGGGCTGGGCGACGGGCGCGGCTCTCGTGCTGCTGCTCGTCGTGTTCGCCGCCGTCGCCCGCCACGCCGGGCGCATGCTGCTCGGTCCCCCCCAGTTCTCCGATGCGGCGGGTCCGGACGACCCGGCGGGCGCCGTACGGCTGCTGCCGCGCACGGCCGCCCTGCCGCTGGTCGCCGGGCTGGCCGCGGCCGCCGTGCTCGGCGTCTGGACCGGGCCGCTGCGGCCGCTGCTCGAAACCGCCGCGACCATAGCCGGAGTCACGCCATGACCGAACGTCTCGTCCTCGACATCGGCCCCGGCGAGCTGCCCGGCCACGCCGCGCGGCTGCTCGGCGACGGCGGCCACCGGCTGGCGCTCGTGTCCGCGTGCGAGCAGGCCGGCGGTTTCCGCGTCGTCTACCTGTTCACCGCCGCCGGCTTCGATCAGGGCCCGGAACGGCGTACCGAGCTGCGGGTGCACCTGCCCGCCGACGATCCGGTCGTGCCCAGCCTCGCCGCGCTGTCATTTCCCGCAGGACGGTTCGAACGCGAGATGCGCGACCTGTACGGCATCGTGCCGGCCGATCATCCGCTGCCGCGCCGCCTGGTGCGCCACCACCACTGGCCGCGCGGGTGGTATCCGATGCGCGCCGACGCCGGGCCGCCGCCGTCGTTCGGCGACCCCGAAGGGCCCTTTCCGTTCCTGACCGTGACCGGGCCGGGTGTCTACGAGATCCCCGTCGGGCCCGTGCACGCCGGGATGATCGAGCCGGGACACTTCCGGTTCTCGGTCGTGGGCGAGACGATCCTGAAGCTGAAGGCCCGGCTGTGGTACGTGCACAAGGGCATCGAGAAGCTCTTCGAGGGCCGCGCCCCCGCCGACGGGCTCGAGCTCGCCGAGCGGGTGAGCGGTGACACCTCCGTCGGTCACGCCCTGGCGTACTGCCTGGCCGTGGAGGAGGCCACGGGATGCGCGGTGCCGCGGAAGGCGCAGCTCATGCGGGCCGTCCTCCTGGAGCTGGAACGGCTGTACAACCACGTCACCGATCTCGGCGCGCTGTGCAACGACGTGGCCCACGCCATCCTGAACGCCCATGCCCAGCGGGTCCGTGAGCGGCTGCTGCGGCTCAACGCCGAGGTCACCGGCCACCGGCTGCTGCGCGGCGGGGTCATCCCGGGCGGTGCGGAGCTGCGCGTCCTGCCCGATCCCGCCATCATGTCGGCCGTCGCCGCCGACGTCGCGGAGATCGTCGATCTCGCGCTCGGGCACACCGTCGTCCTCGACCGGTTCGCGGGCACGGCCGAGCTGTCGGCGGAGGCGGCGCGGGACCTCGGCGTCCTCGGGTACGTCGCGCGGGCCAGCGGCCTCGACGTGGACGCCCGCCGCGACCACCCGTTCGCCGACATCGGGCCGCTCAGCGTGGTCACCCGTACCAGCGGGGACGTGCTCGCCCGGTTCCAGGTGCGCGCCGAGGAGATCGCGGTCTCGGTCGAGCTGATCAACCGGCTGGTGGCCGGCCTGTCCGCCGGCGTCCAGCTCGGCGAGCGCGTGACGGCCGGGGGGCCGGCGTCGGGCGTCGGGATCGCCGAGGGCTGGCGGGGGACGATCGTCCATCGCGTCGAGCTCGCCGGGGACGGGACGCTGTCCCGCGTGAAGATCGTCGACCCGTCGTTCTTCAACTGGCCGGCCCTGCCCGTCGCGCTGAGCGGCGCGATCGTCCCCGACTTCCCGCTGGTCAACAAGAGCTTCAACCTGTCCTACGCCGGCAACGACCTCTGACCCGCACCGGGCTCACGTCGGTCCACCCCACGGTGCGCCGATCATCAAGCTGCGACTTGTGGTGAGATAAGCCGCGTGCGACAGACGTTAACGGTGATCTTGAACGCGCTGCTCATCTCCTGCTTCGTGGTCGTCCTGATCACCGGCGGCTTCCTCGCGTTCTTCTACACCCCGGACGGCGGGACGGTCTCCTACGACGGCTCCTACACGCCGCTGCACGGCGTCCAGATGAGCGAGGCCTACCACTCGACCCTGCAGATCAGCTTCGACGTGCGCGGCGGCCTGCTGATGCGGCAGGCGCACCACGGGTTCTCCCAGGCTCTCCTGGTGCTGATGGCGCTGCGTGCGGTGGCCGGCCTCACGGCCCGGCAGGTGCTGGCCGGGGTCGCGCTGCTGGGACTGGGCACGCTCACCCTGGTCGTCGGCTACGCGCTGCCCGACGACCTGTTCTCCGGCACGGTCACGGGGAAGATCCCGATGCCCGTGTGGTACGGCGCCCACCTGCTCCTGGCGCTCGCCGTGGCGGCGGCCTTGGCGATCGTCTGGCGGCGGACGAGCGCCGGACGGCCCAAGTCATGGCTGGTCCTGGCGGCCTGCCTCATCCTGGTCCTGCTGCCGATCGTCGATCCCTTCATCTGACCGCGGCCCCCGGAACCGTCGCAGGTTCCAAGGGCACCGGCTTCCACATCATCTCGGGAGGCAGCGACGGTCAGCGGGTGCTGAGGCGGAAGCGGGCCGGCGGCTGGGATCGTGTGCGGCGGAACGCGCGGTTGAAGGCGTAGACGGAGGTATATCCGACGGATCGGGCGATGGTCTCGATGCTGTCGTCGGTGTCGCGTAGCCGGCGGGCGGCGAGGTCCATTCGCCATCGGGTCAGGTACGCACCCGGGCTCTGTCCGGTGACGTCCTGGAAGCGTCGGGTCAGGGTGGAACGGGACACCGTGAGGTCGCGGGCGAGCGTCTCGGTGGTCCACGGCCGGGCGGGCTGCTGATGCATGCGGACCATGGCTTCGGTGACCAACGGGTCGGCGAGAGCGCCGAGCCAGGAGCCGCGGGCGAGGTCCGGGCAGGTGCTCAGCCAGCGGCGCAGCAGTTGGACGAGGATGACGTCGACGAGCCGGTCGAGCACGACCGTGGTGGCGATCTGCGGGTCACAGATCTCTCGGGTGAGCAGGCGCACCGTGTCGTCGAGGGCGCTGTTCACGCGGCCGGCTCGGATGTGCACGATCGGCGGCAGCAGGTCGAACACGTGCAGCGAGACCACCCGGTCGTGCCGGTAGGACGCGCCGAGCAGGTGGGTGCGGGTGTCGCCGGAACCGAGACGCATCGGTGCGCCTGCCCGCCTCGCGTGGTCCGCGAGCGCGGTGTCGCAGGGCGCCGGTGTGCGGTGCGCGTCACTGGCGATGCTGTGCGCGGCACCGGTGGGCAACAAGATCACGTCACCGGGCAGCAGTTCCACGGGCGTGTCGTCCTGCCCGGTGTCCGGCGTCAGCCAGGCCGTGCCGGTCGTCACGGCGTAGAGCACCGCGTCGGCGTTCCGCGCCCAGGACACGGCCCAGTCGTCGCCGCCGTCGATCCGCACCGCCACGGTGCCGCGTACGCCTGCCACCGACAGCGCGTCGGCCAGCACATCCATGACACGACCGTACATCCCTGCGGCACCGAGTGGTGCATCCCACCGCATTTGGTGACACAGATGGGCAAAATCATGAGCTTTTCAGGCATCGACTCGACAACGCGAGTCTCCGTACGGTCGATATCGACACCGGGCGGCGCGAACCCCGCCCGGACCGAACGATCCTGAAGGAGAACCGATGCCGCTCACCGACACCGGCTACACCGCACTGCGCGTCACCCGTGAGGGCGCCGTCGCGACCGTCACCCTGGACAACCCGCCGATCAACACCCTCGACAGGGCGCTGGTCACCGACCTGATCCGGTTCGTCCGCTCGGTCAGGGACGACGACGCGGTACGCGTGATCGTCCTGGAGTCCGCGAACCCGGAGTTCTTCTCCGCGCACGCCGACCTCAAGTGGATGTTCGAGCCCGACGAGCTGACGGAGCTGGCCGACGACGACGGGGATCCGAACCTCAATCCGCTCCAGCAGCTGCACGAACGGTTCCGCACGCTGCCGCAGGTCACCATCGCCAAACTGCGCGGACGGCTCCGGGCCGGCGGCGCCGAGCTCGCCATGGCCGCCGACATGCGCTTCGCCGCCCGTGGTCGGACCTGGCTGGCCCAGCCGGAGACCCGGATGGGCATCTTCCCCGGCGGGGGCGGCACGCAGTACCTCACCCGGCTGCTCGGCCGCGCCCGCGCGCTCGAAGTCGTCCTCGGCGCCGAACTCTTCGACACCGACCTGGCCGAACGCTACGGCTGGATCAACCGTGCGATAGCTCCCGAGGACCTCGACGCCTTCGTCGACTCCCTCGCACGCCGGATCGCGGCCCTGCCGCCCGGTGTCGCCGAGGCCGCCATGCAGGCCATCGACGCCGCCGAAGCCAGCGGTGCCGTCCCGGACCTCCTCGAGGAGGCTCAGGCGCACGCCAAGGTCTACCCCGCCCCGCCGTCTGTCGTCGAGCGGATGCGACGCGCCGTCACGGCCGGCGCGCAGACCCGCGACGGCGAGCTCGACCTCGAGGGCCTGCTCGACCGCCTCAACTGAGTCATGTCGCGGCGTGGCCCACCAGGCGGCAACCGGAAGGGCCACCCAATTGATAGAAGTGTACTTCGTCGAAGTGTACTCCTATCTATTTCAGAGACGGAGGAGTCACAACTGCGGAGGCTGGGTGACTCCGCCGTAGAGGTGGGGGCGGCGGTCGGCGAGGACGTCGTTGCGGGGGGAGATCCGCTTGTCGGCCGCCTCGGCGAGGGCGCAGTCGGCCAGCAGGATCTGCTCGCGGCCGCCCGGCTCGGCCTCGCTCAGCGGGAAGCCGTCGTGGCCGATGATCGCCGACCCGGACACCCACTCCACCCCGCGCTCGGTGCCGGCCCGGTCGGCGACCGCCAGGAAGATCCGGTTGACCGACGCGCTCGCCTGCGCGCGCACCACCTCGATCGGCCGCTCCCCCGGCGGCCGGGGCTCGGCCGGCCAGTTGGTCGGCGCGCACACGATCTGGGCGCCCCGCAGCGCGGCCAGCCGCAGCCACTCCGGAAACTCCAGGTCGTAGCAGATGACCAGGCCGACCCTGCCGAGCTCGGTCTCGACCACCGGAGGCGGGTCGTCCCCCGGGATGAAGATCTCCTTTTCCCGATCCCACAGGTGCGCCTTGCGGTAGACCGCGCGCAGGCCGTCGGCGTCGACCAGCGCGGCGCTGTTGCGCAGCAGCCCGTCGGCGTCCAGCTCCGCGAAGCCGAAGCAGACCACCAGGCCGCGGTCGCGGGCGGCCCGGGCGAGGGCGGTCACCGCGGGACCGTCCTGCGCCTGCGCCGTCGCACGTGCCTCCGCCTCGTCGGCGAAGACGTATCCGCTGGTCACGAGCTCGGGCAGCACGACCAGCCGGGCTCCCCGGTCGGCCGCCGCCGACACCGCGGCCAGCGCCAGGTCGAGGTTGCGTTCAGGGTCGCCGACCACGGGAGCCAGCTGACATACGGCGACCCGTACGGTCATGACCGCACCGCCGGTCCGGGCTCCGCCTCGTCGTCCAGCTCGACCTCGGTCAGGCGCAGTTCCGGCGGGCGCCGGGTGAACATCCGGGTCAGCCCGAGCAGGTAGATGAACCCGGCCGCGACCCAGGACAGCCCGACGATGAACGTCAGCCCGGACAGGCTGGTCCACAGCCACAGGCTGAGCAGCACGCCGATGGCGGGCACCACGCCGAACTTGACCAGGTCGGCGGCGGTCCGCCGGCCCTCGTCCACGACATAGTGCTTGATCACCGAGAGGTTCACGAACGAGAACGCGACGAGCGCACCGAAACTGATCATCGCCGAGGCCAGATCCAGGCTGATGAACAGCGCCACCAGCGACACCGCGCCGACCGCGAGGGTGGCCAGCACCGGGTTGCGGAACCGGGGGTGCAGGTAGGCGAAGAACCGCCGCGGCAGCACGCCGTCGCGGCCCATGGCGTACAGGATGCGCGACACGCTCGCCTGGGAGGCCATCGCCGAGGCGAAACACCCGGAGATGTAGGCGGCGGTGAAGAAGGCGGCCATGGCGGCACCGCCGATGTGCTTCATGACGTCCAGCGCCGCCGAGTCCACGTCGGTGAACGACTGCCAGTTGGGGAAGGCCAGGTGGCCGACGTAGGAGATGACGATGAACATGACGCCGCCGGCCAGCGTCGTCAGCATGATCGCCCGGGGCACCCGCCGCCGCGGGTCGTGGGTCTCCTCCGACAGTGTGGAGACCGCGTCGAACCCGAGGAAGGACAGGCACAGGATCGCGGCGCCGCCGAGGATCTTCGAGGTGTCGGCGCCGTCGCTGAAGAACGGCGCGGTGAGCGACGGCAGCGGTTCGCCGGCGACGGCGCGCAGGGCGCCCACCAGGAACACCGCGATGAACACGATCTGGATCGCGATCAGGATGAGGTTCATCCGGCTGACCATGCGGATGCCCAGCACGTTCAGCCCGGTGACCAGGACGATCGCGGCGAGGATCCACACCCAGATCGGGATCATGTCGAAGGCGGCGTGCAGGTAGATGCCGATGACCAGATAGTTGATCATCGGGAGGAAAACGTAGTCCAGCATCAGGGCCCAGCCGGTCATGAATCCCAGGTGCGGGCCGAAGGACTTCTGCGTGTAGGTGTAGGCCGATCCGGCGTACGGATGCGCCCGGACCATCCGCCCGTAGCTGTAGGCGGTGAACAGCATGGCCGTGAGCGTGACGACGTACGCCCCGGGCAGGTGCCCCTCGGTCAGGTCGGTGACGATCCCGTACGTCGTGAACACGGTCAGCGGCACCATGTAGGCCAGACCGAACAGCACCAGCGAGGGCATGCCGAGCACCCGCTGCAGATGTGTCGTCGTGGTGTTGGGGGTGGAGTGGGGGGTGGGCTGGTTTGGCATCGAACCCTCCTCAGGGCTCCTTACGGACTTACGGGCGCTCGTACACGACGGAGCCCGCGGCGATGGTGTAGTCGACGTGCGCGTCGCCGACCGGACCGGCGGCGCGGCTGAACAGGTCGCGGTCGAGGACGGCGAGGTCGGCGCGCTTGCCGACGGCGATGGTGCCGGCGTCGTCGTCGTGGTTGACGTAGGCGGAGCCGGCGGTGAACGCGGCAAGCGCGACCGGCAGCGGCAGCGCCTGCTCGGGCAGGAACGGCGCGTTGCCGCGGTTGTCCGGGTCGATGCGGGTGACCGCGACCTCGATCTCCTCCAGCGGGTTGGCGGTGGTCACCGCCCAGTCGCTGCCCATCGCCAGCGTCGCGCCGGTGCGGAGCAGGTCGCCGAACGGATATTGCAGGTCGGCGCGGTCCCGGCCGAGGAACGGCAGCGTCAGCTCCTCCATCTGCGGTTCCATCTGCGCCCAGTACGCCTGGCAGTTGGCGGTGACGCCCAGCTCGCGGAAGCGGGGCACGTCCTCGGGCTGCACCAGCTGCAGGTGCGCGATGTGGTGCCGGTTGTCGCCGCCGCCGTTGGCGGCCCGCGCGGCCTGCACGGCGTCGAGCGCGTTGCGTACGGCACGGTCGCCGATCGCGTGCATGTGCACCTGGAAGCCGAGCCGGTCCAGCTCGGTCACCGCCGCGGCCAGCAGGTCGCGTTCGACGTACGACAGGCCGTGGTTGTCGGTGTGCCCGCCGCAGCCGTCGCAGTACGGCTCGAGCAGCGCGCCGGTGTAGTTCTCCATCACCCCGTCAGTCATGATCTTCACGGTGGTCGGGCGGAACCGGTCGGTGCCCATCTCCCGCTGGCCGAGGAACTCCGGGATCTGGTCGAGTCCGCGATGCCGGTCCCACCACAGCGCGCCGACCACCCGGGCGGTGAGCCGGCCGGAGGCGTCGAGCGAGCGGTAGGCGTCCAGCGTGGCCGGGGTGACCCAGGCGTCCTGCCAGCCGGTGATGCCGAGGGAGTGCAGGTGGTGTTGCGCGTTGAGGATCGCGGCCTCCCAGTCCTGCCGGCTGGGCAGCGGGACGTGGCGGTCGTTGAAGCTGTAGGCGGCGCCCTCGTGCAGGGTGCCGGTCGGCTCGCCGGTCCGCGGGTCGCGCTCGATGCGGCCGTCGGCCGGGTCGGGGGTGTCCCTGTCGATCCCGGCCGCGGCGAGCGCGGCCGAGTTCACCCAGGCGCCGTGCACGTCCCGGTTGAACAGGAACACCGGCCGGTCCGGCACGATCGCGTCGAGGTCGTCCTTGCTGGGCGTGCCGCCGGGGAAGTACTCCATCGCCCAGCCGCCGCCGACGATCCAGGGCACGTCGGGGTCGGCCGCCGCGTAGGCGGCGATGCGGTCGAGGTAGGCCTGCCGGCCGGCCAGGCCGTTCAGGTCCACGTTCAGCCGGTTCCGGCCGGCGAACGGGGCGTGGACGTGCGCGTCCTGGAAGCCGGGCAGCACCATCCCGCCGCGCGACTCGATCACCCGGGTGCGCGGGCCGATGAGCTCCCCGGCGGCCGCCGCGCCGAGCGCGACGATCCGGTCCCCGCGTACGGCCACCGCGTCGGACCAGCTCCGGGCCGCGTCCACGGTGTAGACGTCGGCCCCGGTGATGACAAGATCGGCGTACGGAGTCACTCGGTGCGCACCTCCTGGTTCTGAGAGAGATTGAGGGGTTTCAGAGGAAGTACAGGCGGGACAGGGACACCCGTTCGGCCGGTCTGGAGGTGAGCGGCTCACCGTCCAGGTCGACCGCGCCGGTGCCGGGATCGACGTGGACCCGCCCGGTGCGGGTGTTGCGCACCATGTCGGGCAGGCCGATGCCGCGCGTGCCGCGTACGGCCACGCGGCGGCGGCGGGTGGGCAGGCGGTCCTCCCCGGCGTCGCGGGCGGACCGGCTGACGAAGGCGACGGCCAGCTCGGCCGGGGCTGCGCCGTACCCGCCGAACTGCGGCCCGAGGACCAGCGGCTGCGCGCTGTCCACCGCCGCGTTGGGGTCGCCGGTCACCCCCCAGGCCGGGAACCCGGCCTTGAGCACGAGGTGCGGGGTGGCGGCGAACCGGGCCGGCTGCCACAGCACGAGGTCGGCGAGTTTGCCCACCGCGATCGAGCCGATCTCGTGGCCGAGGCCGTGCGCCAGCGCCGGGTTGACGGTGAGCTTGGCCAGATAACGCAGGACGCGGGCGTTGTCGTGCCGGTCGTGTTCTGCCCCCCGCTCGGCCTTCATCTTCGCGGCCAGGGCGAAGGTCCGCCGGACCGTCTCCCCGGCCCGGCCCATGCCCTGGGCGTCGGAGGAGGTGATCGGGATGACGCCGAGGTCGTGCAGCACGTCCTCGGCGCCCATGGTCTGCGCGCGGATCCGGTCGCGGGCCATCGCCTCGTCGCTCGGCAGGTCCGGAGACAGCCCGTGACAGGAGACGATCATGTCGTAGTGCTCGGCGACGGCGTCCCGGCCGAACGGCAGCGTCGGGTTCGTTGAGGAACCGATGACGTGCGGCTGCCCGGCCAGGCTGAGCACGTCGGGCACGTGCCCGCCGCCGCAGCCCTCGATGTGGAAGGCGTGGATCGTGCGCCCCTCCAGCACGGCCAGGGTGTCCCGTACCGAAAGGCTCTCGTTCAGGCCGTCGGTGTGCAGCGCGACCTGCACGTCGTGGTCCTCGGCGACCCGCAGCGCGGTGTCGAGCGCCCGTGCGTGCGCGCCCATGTCCTCGTGCACCTTGAAGCCGCAGGCACCACCCTCGGCCAGCGCCTCGATGAGCGGCTCGGGCCGGGAGGAGGAGCCACGGGCCAGGAAGCCGATGTTGACCGGCCAGGCGTCGAACGCGGCGAACGCGGTGCGCAGCGCCCACGGCGAGTTCACCCCGACCCCCCACACCGGGCCGAACTCCTGGCCGAGGATCGTCGTCACCCCGGAGGCCAGCGACGCCTCCATCACCCGCGGGGACATCAGGTGGACGTGGGTGTCGATCACCCCGGCCGTGGCGATCAGGCCCTCCCCGCTGATGATCGTGGTCCCGGTGCCGACCACCACGTCGACCCCGTCGAGGGTGTCGGGGTTGCCCGCCCGGCCGATCGCGGCGATCCGGCCCGCCCGGATCCCGATCGAGGCCTTGCGCACCCCCAGCACCGGGTCGAGGATCAGCACGTTGGACACGACCAGGTCACAGGTGTCGCGCACCGAGGTCGCCTTCAGGTGCAGGCCGTCGCGGGCGGTCTTGCCGAATCCGGCCAGGAACTCCTCGCCGTACCGCTGCGCGTCGGCCTCGACCTCCACCACCAGCCCGGTGTCGCCGAGCACCACCCGGTCTCCGGTCGTCGGCCCGTACACCGCCGCGTAGTCGCCACCGTTCATGCCTGCTCCCCCGCTCCCAGGTAGCCGCAGGCCCGGGCCCGTTCCAGCGCCGCCTCGCGGGCGCCGGGCGCGTCCAGCGGACCGTCCACCAGGCCGGCGAAGCCGACCGCCACCCGCGCGCCGCCGATCGGCACCAGCCGCACCTCACTGGCCGCGCCGGGGTCGAACCGTACGGCCGTTCCGGCCGGTACGGCCAGATGCCGCCCGTAGGCGGCGGCCCGGTCGAAGCGCAGCCGCGGGTTCACCTCGAAGAAGTGGAAGTGCGAGGTGACGCTGATCGGCACGGCCGCCGTGTTGACGACCTCCACCGTCACCGCGTCCACCCCGTCCACCGCGTCCACCCCGTCCACCGCGTCGTCGCCGTACGGCTCGGCTTGAGGCTTCCCGGGGATCACCGCGCCGGGCCCTGTCGGGCCGGGCCCCGCCGGGCCGAACGGCCCGGTGACCACGGCCAGCCGGGTCCCGTCGTCGAAGACCGCCTCGACCCGCACCTCGGTGACCACGTCGGCGACGCCGGGCAGCACGTCCTCGTGGGTCAGCACCGAGCGGCCGGCCTCGATCGCCTCGCTCAGCCGCCGGCCGTCGCGCGCCGCCTCGCACACCGTGTCGGCGATCAGCGCGGTGGCCTCGGGCACGTTCAGCCGCAGGCCGCGGGCCCGCCGCGCCCTGGCCAGCTCCGCCGTGGTGAACAGCAGCAGCCGGTCGCGTTCCGCAGGGGTGAGATGCACGACTGTCACCTCCGTGTCCAGGGCGTGGGCGCAGGGGGTCGGAGAAGGTGAGCGCGATTAGACCACGCACAGGAACGTTCCTGCAATAGGGTTGAAGGAACGTTCCGCCAATGTGGTCCGGATCGTTACCACAGGGGATGGCAGCCGATCTTTGCGAGTACCGTTGACCTCGATGAACGAATCCCGACCGATCACCCTGCAGGACGTGGCCCGCGCCGCGGGGGTGTCGAAGACGACCGTGTCGGACGCGCTGAGCGGGCGTGGCCGGCTGCCCGCCGCCACCCGCGAGCGGGTGGCCGCGATCGCCCGTGAGCTGGGCTACGTCGCCAACCGGAGCGCCCGCAACCTGCGCGGCGGCCGCACCGGGGCCATCGGCCTGTACTTCCCGGCGCGCACCATCGGGCTCGAGTACTACATGGACCTCGCCATCGGCGCCGCCGAGGAGGCGCTCGCGCACGACCTGGCGCTCACCCTCATCCCGGCCCCCGCGGACCCCGGCCGCACGCCGCCGCCGCACATCGACGGAGTGATGGTCTCCGACCCCGTGCTCGGCGACCCGATGCTGGGGACGCTCACCGACCTGCGCGTCCCGGTCGTCACCTGCGAGCGGGACCTGACGCCGGGCGCCCGGCACGCGGGCCGGGTCGAGTCCGACCATCGGGCGGGGACCCGCACCCTGCTCGATCACCTGTCCGGCCGCGGCGACCACATCGCACTGCTCTGCCCGGGCGAGGAGACCTCCTTCGGCCTGGACATCCGCACCGCCTACCGGGCCTGGTGCGCCGACAACGGCCGCGAGGCGCTCGTCTACGACGTGCCCTTCGTCTGCGATCCGGAGGACGTGAACCACGCGGTGGCCGAGGCCCTGCGCGCGCCGGGCGGCGTCGGCGCGATCGTCTCCGTCCCCGACGGCGGCGCGACCAGCGCGGTGCACGCCGCCCTCCAGCAGGGCCGCCACGTGCCCGCCGACCTGCTGGTGGCCTCCTACGTGGACAGCCCCTCACTGCGCGGCCTGGCCACCCCCATCACCGCGGTCGACATCGCCCCCCGCGAGATGGGCCGCCGGGCGGCGCGGCTGCTCGCCGGCATCCTCGCCGGCCACGTCGCGCCGGGCACGGTCGAGATCCTCCCCACCGAACTGATGATCCGGGCCAGCACGTCACACTGAAGCCTGTGCGGATTTCGGATCTTCGGACGGGGCGGGCCGACCGCCGGAAGCGGCGGACGCGAGCTGGAACTCTCGTCGCGCAACCCGCCATCCCGCTGAGCGGGATGGCGGGTTGCCGCAGCGTGATCTTCACCGGTTGGATGCCGCCCATCGACATCCGAGGAGACGCACAGGTGAACGACACCGCCACAGGACGTGGCGGACCGGCGGTATCCCCCACGAGGAGGAACACTGATGAGCACCACGCGTCTGGCCTGGATGTCCCGGGCCATCGCCGTAACCGGGACGGTCGCCCTGCTGACCGCCGGCGGAATCACCACCGCGCAGGCAGGTAGCGCCGAAGGCAACGGGACCGGCCACGCGATCGGCAACTCGTCCCATCAGTCGGTCCCGCCCGGCCAGCGAGGCAGGCTGCTGCGCAGCACCAAGCTGACCGGCGCCACCGTCCTGCCCAGCGCCGCGTCGAATCGCCTGGTCCGCTACGTCTCCGTGGGCGCCCGGGGCCGGCGCATCGAGGTCACCGGCGCGGTCGCGATCCCGCGGGGCAAGGCGCCGGCGGGCGGCTGGCCGGTCATCAGCTGGGCGCACGGCACCGTGGGCAACGCCGATCGGTGCACCCCCACCCGCCAGGACGGCGGCTACATCGGGACCGCCAGTCAGACACTCGACAGGTACGTGGCCGCCGGCTACGCCGTCGTGCAGACCGACTACGAGGGCCTGGGCACCCCGGGCGTCCATCCCTACCTGAACGGGCCGAGCGCCGCCAACACGGTGGTCGACATCGTGCGCGCGGCCCGCGCCCTCGACCCGCGCGTCGGCAAGAACTACGTCGTGATGGGCCACAGCCAGGGCGGGCACTCCGCGCTCTGGACCGCCGCCCAAAGCGACCCGCGCCGCGACGTCCGACTTCTGGGCGCGGTCGCCATCTCCCCCGGCGGCCACAACCTGAAGGTCACCACCTCGTACTTCTCCGCCATCCCGCACATGCCGCGGGCCCAGGCGATCGCGGTGCTGGCCTTCCTGCCGACCATCCTGAGCGGGGCCGAAGCCGCCGATCCGGCCATCGACGCCGCGGCGATGCTGATCCCCGAGGCGCAGCCGCTGCTGGAGGTCGGCCGCAACGGGTGCATCGAGGACTCGTACGCGGTCGCCGAGCAGGTGTACGCCGCCGCACCGCGCAACCCCTTCGCCGACGGCACCGAGACCGAGCAGGCGAAGCTGACCGCCTACCTCGACAGCCAGGCGTCCGAGCACCTCAGACTGCGGGTGCCGACGATGGTGGTCTCCAGCTGGGGCGACACGCTCGTCGATCCGGCGACCCAGGTGAACCCGCTCATTCCACGGCTGTGCGCCAACAGCAGGCCCCTGGTGGACTACTTGCTGCTGGGCTCGCCGCCCGCCACCGGGCCGGACCACAGGACGACCGTGGCGGCCTCGTACGGCGAGGCCCGCGCCTTCGCCGACGCGGTCTTCGCGAGACGGACGCCGGCCACGCACCAGGCGTGCTGACCGGCTGAGTGACGACGGGCCCCGGTTCCAGCTGGAACCGGGGCCCGTCCGCTCCATCCACCCGGCTGGAGATCCGAGCCGGGCGCGGTGTTTCAGCCGGCTCGGGGCGGGACGATGACGCCGCGGACCTCGCCGAAGGAGACGGCGCTCCCGTTCCTTCCTGGAGCGGTGGCGGTGATGACGACCTCGTCGCCGTCTTCGAGGAACGTGCGCTTGCTCCCGTCGGGCAGCTCGATCGGCGACTCGCCCGCCCAGGACAGCTCGATCAGGGAGCCGCGCTCATCCGGCCGGGGTCCGCTGATCGTGCCCGAGGCGAACAGGTCACCGGTGCGCAGGCTCGCGCCGTTCACCGTCATGTGGGCGAGTTGCTGGGCGGCCGTCCAGTACATCCCGGCGAACGGCGGCCGCGACACCACGTGGCCGTTCAGCCTGACCTCCAGTCGGATGTCCAGCCCCCAGTCCTCCATGCCCGCGTCGTCCAGGTAGGGCAGCGGCCTCGGGTCGCGTACCGGCGGCTCGACCCGGGCGCGTCCGAGCGCCGCCAGCGGGACCACCCACGGGGAGACCGACGTGGCGAACGACTTGCCGAGGAAGGGACCCAGCGGCACGTACTCCCACGACTGGATGTCCCGGGCCGACCAGTCGTTGACCAGGCAGGCCCCGAAGACGTGGTCGGCGAAATCCTCCATCGGCACCGGCATGCCCGGCTCGGAGGGGGCGCCCACGACGAATCCCAGCTCGGCCTCGATGTCCAGGCGGGTCGACGGGCCGAAGACGATGTCACCGTCCGGGGTGCGGCGCTGCCCGCATGGCCGTACGACCGGCGTGCCGGACACCACGACCGTGCCCGCCCTGCCGTGGTAGCCGATCGGCAGGTGCCGCCAGTTCGGGGTCAGCGGCTCCTGGCCGGGGCGGAACATGCGGCCGAGGTTGGCGGCGTGGTGCTCTGAGGCGTAGAAGTCCACGTAGTCGGCGACGGTGAAGGGCAGGTGGAGCCGCACCGCGTCCCGGTCCACCAGGTGCGGCCGCACAGCGCGCTCGTGGGCGGCGTCGGTGAGCCAGCCGGTGACGCGCTCGCGGGTCTCGTCCCACACGGCCCGCCCCCGGGCCATGAAACGGTCGAGCGTGCCCTCGGCGAACGTGCCCGCCATGGCCGGCCACAGGTCCCGCGCGGCGGCGCCCAGGTCCAGGACGTGCCCGCCGACCGCCACGCCCACCCGTCGGTCCGGCCCGCCGGTGGAGAACACGCCGTAGGGCAGATTGTCCAGGCCCCATCCGTCGTCTCGAAGGTCGATCCAGGTCACAGTCGCTCCTGTACGGTCGCGGTCCGAATGCTGATCAGGCGGGTACGGTGATCAGGCCCAGCGCGGCCAGGTCGTCGAGAGGCTCGTCGATGCTGCAGGTGCCAAACGATCGGAACATCCGGCGGGCCGCCGCCACCTCGTCGTCGCCGAGGGCGCGGATCCGGTCTGCCACCGCGGCGGCATCCCGCTCGGCGAGCACCCCGGCCACCTCGTCCGCCGCCACGCCGTCCAGGGCCGCGCTCGTGGCGAGCAGCACGTTGAGGAACCCGTGGTGCTCGAAGCCCGTGTCAGGCGCGGTGTGCCGTACGGCATGGTGCAGCCCGGCGGTGCACTTGAACGGCAGGCCCCGGTCCGCGCAGGCGACGATCGCCCCGGCCAACTCTGCCTCGGACGGGAACGCCTGCGCCTGGAGGCCGCCGGTACGGAACTTCGCGAGGAACGCCGTGCCCGCGAGCACGTCCAGCACGGGAAGGGACGCCTCGCCCCGTGGAACCTCGACGAACCCGGCGGCGCCCCTGTCGGGGCCGCTCGCCCGGTTGCCGCTCGCCCGGTTGCCGCTCATCCAGGCCCGCAGCGCGGTCACGGCCGCCGCCGCGTCGGCCGGATCCGCCACGCCCGAGACCTCCAGCGCCACCGCGTTCGGCAGCGTGCCGAGCCCCTCGGCCAACCCCTCGGCCAGCCCCTCGACCAGCCCCTCGATCGCCGCCGGTCCGCCCGTCACCACGACGCTGATCGCCAGGTCCGCCGGGAGCTCGGCCAGCCGGGTGTCCGCACAGATGAACGGGCCGACGAAACCGGCGTACCACGACGCGCGATGGCGGCGATGCGCCGGTACGGCCGCGGCCATGGGCGCGTTGCCGGGCGGGAAGAGCGCGGCGTCGTCGAACAGCGAGGCGAACAGTTCCTCGCCACGGGCCTCGCCACCGGAGAACGTCACCTCGTCGCTGTCCACGATCGCATGCTAGTGGACCTTTACCCCGCTGATCAGCACGAACTCGCCGGGGCCAGGCCGTACCGGGCAATATGCCCAGACCATCCGGCACCAAATCGATCTACGCCGGACAATCTGCACAACAGGCCCTTATCGTGCGGTCACCCCGGCAAGGGTGCGGTCACCCGCCGGCAGCGTGAGGCTCCCCCCGCACACCGACAGTCTCCCCGTCCCCGCTCAACTCGCGCGTTCGGTCACGCCTCGGCTGCTCGGGGACTCGGCGTCGGCGCCCCGGCCGCGAAGGGCTGCGGCACCGGCCACCACGGCGGGCACCAGGATGACCGCCGCGGCGATGTTGACCGCGTGGAAACCCCCGAATGCGAGGATCGGCCCGGCCAGCGCGGCCGCCACGGCCCCCGCGTAGCTCATGCCCGCGTCGGTGACACCCTGCAGCGGCACCCGGACCCGGGCCGGCGAGGCGCTCGTCAGCAGCGCGGAAGCGGAGATCACCGACGCCGACCAGCCCACCCCGAGGACGGTCAGCGCCACCGCGGTGAGAGCCCCGCCCGCCGGGGTGGCCGCGGCCAGGAAACCGAGCACGAGGGCCACCGAGAGCATCGCGATGCCGCCGAACGCGACCCGGACCACGCCGAGCCGGTCGGCCAGCCAGCCGAAGACCGGACTGAACCCGTACATCCCCAAAATGTGCAGGCTGATCACGATGCCGACCACCTGCAGCGTCATCCCGTGGTGCTGCAGGTGCAGCGGGGTCATCACCATCACCGTGATCATCACGGCGTGTGCCGCCGCGATGAGCACCACCGCGAACCGCGCGGTCGGATGCGCCGCCGCCCAGCGCAGCGCCGCCATCGCACCCACCGTCGGTTCCGTCCCGGCGGACCCCGCCGAACCGGCCGCAGCCGCCTCCCGGGGCCGTACGGCAGGCCGGAACAGCAGCGCCACCACCGCCGCCGCCAACACGAAGGACAGGACCGAGAACAGGTAGGGGCCGGACAGAACGGGCAGCCCGAGCCGTACGCCGAGCCTGTCCCCCACCTCGCTGAGGTTGGGTCCGGCCACCGACCCGATGGTGGTCGCCCAGATCACCGTCGACATCGCCCTGGCCTGGGTGGCAGGCGGGACGTCGTCGGCCGCCGCGTACCGGGTCTGCAGGTTCACCGCCTGCGCGACGCCGAAGAAGGCCAGCGCGGCCAGCAGGACGACGATATTGGAGATCACCGCGGCGGCGATGATCAGAGCGCCGCCGATGGCGGCGAGCGCATAGCCCAGGGTGAGCGACCAGCGCCGCCCGTGCCGGGACGCGACCGCGGCCAGCGGCACCGCGGCGACCGCCGCGCCGAGCACGTTCGCGGCCGAGCCCAGCCCCGCCATCGTGGTGCCGCCGACCGCCTCGATGAGCAGCGCACCGACCGCGACCCCGGCGGCGACTCCGACTCCACCGAGCAGGTTGGCGACGACAAGGACCCCGATTCTGCCTAAACCACCCACTGGGCCACCTTTCGTTTGCCTGTCGCCATCATCCGGCATTCAGGTAGGAGTCCGGCACAGGTTTTCCGGCCGCGGCGACCGGACCAGCAGGGCGTAGTAGGCGTCGACCGCAGGCTGACCAGTGCGATCGGGACCGTGGGGAGGCCTCCTCACTTCCGTAGATCGTTTCTCTGTAGGATGCGGGAGACGACGCTCGTCAAACCCAACTGACCCGGGGGTCGACCGTTATGCGATTCGAGACCGGCATCGACATCGACGCGTCTCCGGAGCGGATCTGGCGGGTCATGACGGACGTGGCCAGGTGGCCCGAGTTCCTCCCCACGGTGACCGAGCTCGAGTTTCTCGGCAACGGTCAAGGGGACGGTCCACTGGGCCTCGGCAGCCGTGTCCGGATCAAGCAACCGGGGCTTCCCGTGATGGTCTGGCAGGTGACCGAGTTCACGGAGGGCGGCTCCTTCGTCTGGCAGGCGACCAGCGGAGGCGTGACCACGGTCGCGGGGCACGCGATCACACCTCGACCGGGCGGCGGATCGCTCCTCCTCACGATCGACCAGTCCGGCCTGCCGGCGCCGCTGGTGGGCCTGCTCACCGGCGGGCGGAC
>NZ_BOOG01000032.1 GCF_016863115.1 Sphaerimonospora thailandensis | reverse complement strand
GGCGGGCGGACCCGCCGGTACATCCGCACGGAGGCCGAGAGCATGAAACTCCGCTGCGAGCTCGACCGCGACTCCGGCGCGCGATAGTCCGGCCGATGACATGGATGAATCTTCGGGGGGCATGAGAGGCGTCTGGCTCGCGACCGCACTCGCCGCCCTCGCCGCCTGCGGGACGGCGTCCGCGGCGACCGCTCCCCCGACGCGTTACCAGGCCGACGGATTCGTGCTCGCCGACGCGCGACACGGCCCACAGCTCTGCGCCGGCGTCGCCTTCTCCATGCCGCCCCAGTGCGCCGGGCCCGACATCGTCGGGTGGGACTGGAACACGGTCGACCACGACGCCCAGGGTGGCGTGCGCTGGGGCGACTACCACGTGGTCGGCACCTGGGACGGCGAACGGCTCACGCTCACCGAGCCGCCTCGCCCCGCGAAACGCCCCGATGCCCCACCTGATCGGTCTGACTTCATCCCGTCACCGTGCCCGGAGCCGATCGGGGGATGGCGCCCGGTGGACCCGGCGAAGGCCACCGACCAGGCGATCGACGCCGCGATCGACCTGGCCAAGAAGATCCCCGGGTATGCGGGCGGCTGGCTGGACCAAAGCTACCTCGACGAGATCGAGGGCTACGATCCCCGCGACCCGATAGAGGGCTACGCCAACGACCCCGAACGGCTCGTGCTCAACCTGCGCTTCACCGGCGACCCGGCCGTGCACGAGCCTGCGATCCGCGAGGTGTGGGGCGGCGCGCTGTGCCTGAGCCACGCGGAGCAGACCAGGGCGAGACTGCACGCGATCCAGAAGCGGATCGAGAAGGAGATCAAGGGCCTGTACTCGATCGGGACGGACGAACTGAAGGATCACGTCGACGTCGGAGCCTGGGTGGTCACCGAGGAACTGCGCCGTGAGGTCGAAGAGCGGTACGGCAAGGGCCTGGTGGTCCTTCACAGCTTCCTCGAGCCGGTCGACGATTAGGGGCCCATGGACAGGGCGTCGCCGTCCGTCGAGGTCCAGCCGCAGGTCTCGGTACGGTCATCCGTACACGACAGCAGCCGCCAGGCGGCCGGATCCCAGGCGAAGATCGCATCCTGGCCATAGCGGCGCCCCAGGTAACGCGCGGCATCGTCGTCGAGGCCGACGATCGCGGCGCTCGGCTCGACGTGGAGCCGCGCGGCATCGCCGCCTCCGAAATCTCGTCCGGTTCGGCTGCCGGCCCTGTCACTCTGTCTCTCCGGTGAAGTCCGGCTCTCCGCCGATGTCCGGCACGCCATGGGGTTCGCGGCCCTCGTACGGCCAGGCCCGCGTCGGCGGCTGGATGAGGTGGACGAACAGGTCCACCGCGGACCGCTGAAGGAACGCGTTGACCGATTCGAGAGCGGCGTCCGGAGCGACCCGGGCGGCCGCATCGCGGGCCGCCCGTTCCACCATGCCGTAAATGCCGTCGCCGGCGGCAGCGACACAGTTCCACACGGTCATGGTCTTCACGGCCCGGTTCGCCACCTGTTCGGCGGCGTTGACGAGGGGGAATCCCTCCGCTCTGCCGGGGGCGCTGATCATGACCTTGCCGGACGCCTGCGCGGCCACCCCCGCCGCCCGCAGGGCCGTTCCGATATCCCGGACGGGTGCCAGGCGGCGGAGCCGCACCGCCTCGTCCTGCTGTCCGGCGGCCCGCATCCATGCCGCCAGGTAGGTCCGGACCAACCAGTCCTGCGCGAGGCGGACGCGGTCCCCGTCCCTGCCGTCATCGGCCGTTCCCGCGAGATGGGGAAGCACCGGGCGGAGCCGCAGGCAAAGCTCGTCGGGGAAGACGGCGTCGATCGCCTGCACGGCTGAACTCAGGACCGGCGAGATGTTGTGGACCGCGGCGTCGCGGAAGAAGTCGCGTTCGTAGGTCATGAAGGTCCTCTGGCTGTCAGGGGACCCCCTTACCGGGAGGGGCAGGGAGATCCGCGCTTGCCACTGCCGATGCCGGCAGCGGCCAGGTCTTCCCTGGAGGGCACCTTGCGCGGTGAGGCGAGGTTGCCAGCCGACGATCGTCCAGGGGCGCGATCGGCTTCGTGACCCAGCGCCCATCCTGACACACCAACCGTCTCCCCGTCCACCTCAAATACTCCGTGTATTTGATTCACTCTCACTACCGACAAACGTTCATCGCAGATCGACCTCGGCCCCGCGGTCGGTGAAGATGTCGAGCAGGTCTTGCAAGGTGATCGCCGGGCCCCAGGATCGCTGGTCGTAGGCCGGGCGGTCATAGCCCAGCACGAGGTGCCGACGGGCCACGTCGGCGTCGTGCCAGATGAGCCGGAACGGCGGCGCGGCCCCCCACTGGCCCCGCAGGCAGTCATCAAGCGCGGAAAGGTTCCAGCCGAAGTAGCCGCCGGGGCCGTTGATGGCCTCACCCAGAGCGCAGTAAAAGCCCTCGATGTCTGGCC
>NZ_BOOG01000031.1 GCF_016863115.1 Sphaerimonospora thailandensis | reverse complement strand
CTGGCGCGAAGACAACGTGTACTTCGACAAGGACGTGGAGATCTAAGCACAAGCCGCAGGAGGCCGTAGTCACGCGGTTGGACACTCAGAGATCACAAAGGCCGCTCTCCACGATCAGGAGGCGGCCTTTGAGCTGGGTGGGGCTACCTGGACTCGAACCAGGGACCTCTTCCTTATCAGGGAAGCGCTCTAACCGTCTGAGCTATAGCCCCGCACTCGGTGCAAGGAACGTTACCGCATCTCGCCTATGGCGGCGAATCCGTTCCCCGACTGAGGTAAATCTTACCGTGCCCGTGCCGCTGGTCGTGCCCCGTACCGGTGTTCGTGCCTGTGCCACGGGGACCGCGTACGGCTACCGCCGGCGTGCGGTAGCCGTACGAAACGCGTTATTCGGCCTCGCTGAAGGTCATCTCCACGCCGCCGACGAGGTCGGCGGACATGTTGTAGATGACCGCGCCCAGTGTGGACAGCGCGGTGATCAGCACGACGTTCACCGCGCCGAGCAGGGCGGTGTAGCCGAGGATGCGCATCGGCTCGAACCAACTGCTGATGTCGAGGGCGATGCCGGTGCTCTGGTCACCCGCCAACTGCCGCACGGCGTCGGTGATCGAGGAGAAGACGCCGAGCGCGGAAAGCACGCCGTACAGCACGGCCACGGCCACGAACAGCACCACGAAGCAGACCAGGGAGACGACGAAGCTGAACTTCATCGCCGACCACGGCTCGACCCGGCGCAGCACGAGGTGGGCCTTGCGCGGCGGCCGGACGCCGGACTTCTTGTCCTTCTTGCCGCCCAGCACGCCCTGGCCGTCTTTCCGCTCCTCGAAGGAGAGGCCCTTCATGGCGCCGCCGGCCGCCAGCACCCCGCCGTCCCCCGCCGGGCCAGGACGGGCCGCGTCACCGGCCGGCGTCGGCCGGGGGAACCCCGCCACCGGGTTCCCCTGGGCGCTGTTGCCCGAAGCGGCAGCCTGGCCACCGGACTGACCGCTCCCCGGGCCCCCGGGCTGGCCCCCCTTCGGCGGCAGCCCGGCCGGTCTGGCGTAGGCGGCAGTGGGCTCCGCGGCGCCCGCGAGCCTGCCGTCCGCGGGTCTGGCATCGTCCGCGGGCGGCCGCTGCTTCCACGGCTGGTCCGGTGCGGACGTCCGGACGCGAACGGTGTCTCGAGCCGGGTCTTCGGCCTTGGCCTTCTCGCCAGGTGTCACATCATGTTCATCGCGCGCCACTCTGGCGACGCTACCCCCATCCTGGGCCGACCCGCTAACCCCGTTCCTTCCGTTACTCATCAGCCTCGTCTCCTGCCCCGTTTTCCTCGGTCTCCAACGACTCGGCATTCCGGGCAAGCGCGACGACGCTGTCTCCCTCTGCGAGGTTCATCAGGCGCACCCCCATCGTCTGCCGGCCCGACCGCTTGATCTCCCCGGCGCTGGTCCGGATCACCCCGCCTACCGAGGTGATGGCGAAGACCTCGTCCTCGGGGCGCACCATGACGGCTCCGACCAGCTTGCCACGGGAGCTTACGATCTTCGCGGTGAGCACGCCCTTGCCACCCCGGCCCTGCACCGGGTACTGCTCGGCCGGGGTGCGCTTCGCGTACCCGCCCTCCGTGGCGATTAACACGTCCTCGCCGTCCCTGATCACGTTCATGGACAGGAGTTCGTCGCCGTCGACGAACCGCATGCCGATGACGCCGCTGGTGGCGCGGCCCATCGGGCGCAGCGCCTCATCGGAGGCGGTGAAGCGGATCGACTGCGCGTTCTTGGAGACGAGCAGGAGATCGTCGCCCTCGGAGACGAGCCGCGCCGCGATCACCTCGTCGTCCTCGCGGAGGTTGATGGCGATGAGGCCGCCCGACCGCGGCGAGTCGTACTCCGACAACCGGGTCTTCTTCACCAGGCCACTGCGGGTCGCGAGCACGAGATACGGCGCCACGTCGTAGTCGCGCAGGGCCAGGATCTCCATGACGTGCTCGTCCGGCTGCATCGCGAGCAGGTTCGCGAGGTGCTGGCCGCGGGCGTCGCGACCCGCGTCCGGCAGCTCGTACGCCTTGAACCGGTAGACCCGGCCCTTGTTCGTGAAGGCCAGCAGCCAGTGATGGGTCGTGGTCACGAAGAAGTGCTCGACGATGTCGTCCTGACGGAGCTGGGCGCCGCGCACTCCCTTGCCGCCCCGCCGCTGGGCCCGGTAGAGGTCGGTGCTCGTGCGCTTGGCGTAGCCGCCGAGAGTGATCGTGACGACGACGTCCTCTTCGGCGATCAGGTCCTCCATGGACATGTCGCCCTCATGCGCGATGATCTCGGTCTTGCGCTCGTCGCCGAACTTACCGATGATCTCGCCGAGTTCCTCGGAGACGAGCCGCCGCTGGCGTGGCTCGGAGGCGAGGATGTCGTTGTAGTCGGCGATCTGCGCCATCAGGCCGTCGTACTCGTCCTGGATCTGCTGGCGTTCCAGCGCGGCCAGCTTGCGCAGCTGCATGTCCAGGATGGCCTGCGCCTGCACCTGGTCGATGTCGAGCAGCGTCATCAGGCCGCCCTGGGCCTCGGCCGCCGAAGCCGATCCCCTGATCAGCGCGATGACCTCGTCCATCCGGTCGAGCGCCTTGAGCAGGCCGCGCAGGATGTGGGCGCGTTCCTCGGCCTTGCGCAGCAGGAACCGGGTCCGCCGGACGACGACCTCGATCTGGTGGACGATGTAGTGCCGGACGAACTGGTCGAGCCGCAGCGTCCGGGGCACGCCGTCCACGAGCGCGATCATGTTCGCGCCGAACGTCGTCTGGAGCTGGGTGTGCTTGTACAGGTTGTTCAGCACGACCTTGGCGACCGCGTCGCGCTTGAGCACGATCACCAGCCGCTGGCCCGTACGCGAGGAGGTCTCGTCGCGTACGTCCGCGATGCCGGTGACCCGGCCGTCCTTGACCAGCTCGGCGATGGTGAGCGCGAGGTTGTCCGGGTTCACCTGGTACGGCAGGGCGGTGACGACCAGGCACTGGCGCCCCTTGGCGTCCTCCTCGACCTCGACCACGGCCCGCATGATGATCGAGCCGCGTCCGGTGCGGTAGGCGTCCTCGATGCCGCGGCGGCCGACGATGAGCGCCCCGGTCGGGAAGTCCGGGCCCTTGATCCGGGCCATCAGCCCGGCGAGAAGCTCGTCGTCGCCCGCCTCGGGGTTGTCCAGCGCCCACTTGACGGCCTCGCCGACCTCGCGGAGGTTGTGCGGCGGGATGTTCGTCGCCATCCCGACCGCGATGCCGGCCGAGCCGTTGACGAGCAGGTTGGGGAACCGCGACGGCAGGACCACCGGCTCCTGCGACCGACCGTCGTAGTTCGGCTGGAAGTCGACGGTCTCCTTGTCGATGTCCCGGAGCATCTCCATGGCGATCGGCGCCAGGCGGCTCTCGGTGTATCGCATCGCGGCCGCGGGGTCGTTGCCCGGTGAGCCGAAGTTGCCCTGTCCGTCGACGAGCGGGTAGCGCAGCGACCACGGCTGCGCGAGCCGTACGACCGTGTCGTAGATCGACGTGTCGCCGTGGGGGTGATACGAACCCATGACGTCGCCGACGATGCGCGAGCACTTGAAGTAGCCACGATCGGGGCGGTAGCCCCCGTCGAACATCGCGTACAGCACCCGGCGGTGCACGGGCTTGAGGCCGTCGCGCACGTCCGGCAGCGCACGGGACACGATGACCGACATCGCGTAGTCCATGTAGCTGCGCTGCATCTCGGCCTGGATGTCGACCGGCTCGATGCGATCGGCGGGAGGCCCTGGCTGAGTGTTCACTTCCGTCACGAAAAGTCCTTCTGGTCAGACACTCTGCTCAGACGTCGAGGAACCGGACGTCACGGGCGTTGGCGATGATGAAGGTCCTGCGGGCCTCGACGTTCTCCCCCATGAGGACGCTGAACAGGTCGTCGGCCTGGGCGGCGTCGTCGAGGGTGACCTGGCGGAGCAGGCGGGTCTCCGGGTTCATCGTGGTCTCCCAGAGCTGGGCGGCGTTCATCTCGCCCAGACCCTTGAAGCGCTGCACGCCATCGTGGGCGCGGGGGTCGCGCTTGCCGCGGGAGATGCCGTCCTCGATGATCGAGTCACGCTCGCGGTCGGAGTACGCGTACGAGGCGTCCTCGCCCTTGCGGTCCCACTTGATCTTGTAGAGCGGCGGCTGCGAGAGGTAGACGTGACCCGCCTCGATCAGCGGCCGCATGAACCGGAACAGCAGCGTCAGCAGCAGCGTCGTGATGTGCTGCCCGTCGACGTCGGCGTCCGCCATCAGGATCAGCTTGTGATAACGCAACTTCGAGATGTCGAACTCTTCGTGCACTCCGGTGCCGAGAGCCGTGATCAGGGCCTGGACCTCGGTGTTCTTGAGGACCTTGTCGATCCGCGCCTTCTCGACGTTCAGGATCTTGCCGCGGAGCGGCAGGATCGCCTGGAACTTGGGGTCGCGACCGCCCTTCGCCGAGCCGCCGGCCGAGTCGCCCTCGACGATGAACAGCTCGCACTTCTCCGGCTCTGACCACTGGCAGTCGGCCAGCTTGCCCGGCAGTCCGCTGCCGCTCTCCAGCAGTGACTTGCGACGGGTCAGGTCGCGGGCCTGCCGGGCCGCGATGCGGGCACGGGACGCCTGGAGCGCCTTACTGATGATCTCCTTGGCCTCGCCGGGGTTGCGTTCGAGCCAGTCGCGCAGATGATCGTTACAGGCCTTCTGGACGAACGACTTCGCCTCGGTGTTGCCCAGCTTGGTCTTGGTCTGGCCCTCGAACTGGGGGTCGGCCAGCTTCACCGAGATGATCGCGGCGAGGCCCTCGCGGATGTCGTCACCGGCGAGGTTGTCGTCCTTGCCCTCCTTGAGGAACTTCTGCTCCCGGGCATAGCGGTTGACGATGCTGGTCAGCGCCGCCCGGAAGCCCTCCTCATGGGTGCCGCCCTCGGCCGTGTTGATCGTGTTCGCGAACGTGTAGACCGATTCGGTATAGGAGCCGTTCCACTGCATGGCGATCTCGACCGAGATGCCGTCGCCGTGCTCCTCGAAGTCGATGACCGAGCCGTGGATCGGCTCCTTCTTCGCGTTCAGATGGGTGACGAAGTCCGCCAGGCCGCCCTCGTAGTAGTACGTCACGACCTTGGGCTCGCCGTTGATGTGGTCGGGCCGCTCGTCGGCGAGCTGGATCGTCAGGCCCTTGTTGAGGAAGGCCATCTCCTGGAATCGGCGTGAGAGCGTCTCGAAGTTCCAGGCGGTCGTCTCGAAGATCTCCGGGTCGGGCCAGAACGAGATCGTCGTGCCGTGGTCGTCGGTCGGCTCGCCCTTCTGCAGCGGGCCGGTCGGCTTGGCCGTGACGTACGACTGCCGCCAGACGTGCCCGTCGGTGCGGACCTCGACCTCGAGCCGGCTGGACAGCGCGTTCACGACCGAGGCGCCCACGCCGTGCAGGCCGCCGGAGACGGCGTACGACTTGCCGTCGAACTTGCCGCCCGCGTGCAGCACGGTGAACACGACCTCGACGGCCGGGCGGCCCTCGGCGGCCACTATGCCGACGGGGATGCCGCGGCCGTGGTCGAAGACGCGCACCCCGCCGTCGGCGAGCAGCGTCACCTCGATCCGGTCGTTGTAGCCGGCCAGCGCCTCGTCGACCGCGTTGTCCACGATCTCGTACACCAGGTGGTGCAGACCGCGCTCGCCCGTCGAGCCGATGTACATGCCGGGGCGCTTGCGGACCGCTTCCAGGCCCTCGAGAACGGTGATAGAGCTTGCGTCGTAGGACAAGTGCGAAATCCTCCTGCCGCGGACACGCGGCGCCGGGCACCCTTGATTGGCTGCCCTCGCCGTGCCCGTCACCGTTGTGAGTGCCCCGATGCGCCCACCCAGGGGAGTCGGCTTCCAGGTATGCCTGGGCCGGGGTGAGACAAACCGGACGTGTCCTTGAGTCCGACTTCATTCTACCGTTCAGATCGACCGCAGGGGGCATTGACGGGGGCTGTGATGCCCTGTCGCTTGACGATCATGGTTTTGAGCATCCCCCACGTGGGACGGGGGTCGTCGCCTCAGGGGCGATTTTGAGCCGGTTCGACGTCCGGTCTCGGGTCCGGTGCGGCGGGTGTCCGACTCAGCCGACTGTGCTCTTCGGTGCGACTCAGTCGACTGTGCTCTTGGTACGGCTCAGTCGACTGTGCTCTTCGGTACGGCTCAGTCGACTGTGCTCTTCGGTACGGCTCAGCCGGCTGTGCTCTTGGTACGGCTCAGCCGGCTGTGCTCTTCGGTACGGCTCAGCCGTACGTGTCCCGCGGCCCGCGCGAGCCGCGTACTCGCAGGCCGCCTTCCGGACGGGCCGGTCCCCCGACCGGACCACGCACCTTCACCTGCTTGACCGTTCCGTCGCCGAGTTCCTCATTCAGCCGCTTGACCAGCGTCGATGCCAGCAGGCGCACCTGTGTGGCCCAGGCCGTCGAGTCGGCGGTCACGATCACCTCGCCGTCCGCGAAGCTCTCGGGCCTGGTGTGCTCGGCCAGCCCGGAACCGACGATCTCGCGCCAGCGGCCGAAGACACCCCCGATCGCGGCGGGCTGCTCCCAACCCCGATCGGCGAGCAGGTCGCGGATCGCCCGGCCGAACAGCTGCGGATCGCCGGAGTCCCGCCGCTGACCGCCGGGCCGGCGGCGCGGCTCGGTCCGGGGAAGCTGCCCGCGCCGGGCGGCGTCCGCCTTGGCCTGTGCCAGCTTCTCCCGAGCCAGCGCCGCGCCCCGTGCCGCGGCCATCCGCGTTTGGGGCGGTTGTCCACCGCCTGTGGATAAAGCAGGCGATTGAGCCGGAGAGCCCCCGGGCGGTCCAGTGACCGCACCGAGAGGAGGCTGATCGGATTCAGGGGACGATCCGGGGGGTTCGGGCAGGGGACGTTCAGCGGACACGGGTCACGGTCCCTTCGGTCACGTCGAAGCGGGCCCCGGCGAGTTCGGGCGGCACGTCGCCGGCCACCGCCGCGGTGATGAGCACCTGCTCGGCGGGGGCGACGATCTCGGTGAGCCGCCTGCGTCGCTGGTCGTCGAGCTCGGCGAACACGTCATCGAGGATGAGCACGGGATCGCCGCCGTCCGATCGGAGGAGGTCGTAGGCGGCCAGCCGGAGCGCCAGCGCGAACGACCAGGACTCGCCGTGGCTGGCGTAACCCCGAGCCGGCAACTCACCCAGCCGGAGCTGCAGGTCGTCGCGGTGCGGGCCGATCAGCGTGACACCGCGCGCCAACTCGGTCCGGCGAACCTCGGCGAGGGCGGCGCGCAGCCGTTCGGCTATGTCCTCACGGGTTATCCCCAATTGAGGTATATCTGTGGATAACTTTCCTTCGTCTGCCGAGCACCGATAATCCAGATCCGCCAGCCCGGACGACGGGGCGAGCGTGGCGTAGGCCTTGGCCGCCATCGGACGCAGCGCGTCGACCAACTCCAGGCGGGCCGCGGTCAACTCGGCGCCGTGCCGTACGAGATGGGCGTCCCAGATCTCAAGCGTAGCCAGCACGTCCCCAGCCCCCGCGGCGGCGAACCCCGCCTCTTCGTCCTGCCTGCGGGCGCCGCGCCGCCTGCCGCCGCCCGAAGCGGCGATCGTACGCAGCAGGGCGTTGCGCTGCTTCAGCACGCGATCATAGTCAGCGCGCACCCCGGCGAGCCGCGGAGCACGGGCGACCAGCAGTTCGTCCACGAAACGACGCCGCTCGGAGGGGTCACCCTTGACCAGCGCGAGATCCTCGGGGGCGAACAGCACGGTTCGCAGCAGGCCGAGCGCGTCGCGCGGCCGGGGAACCGGAGAGCGGTTCACCCTGGCGCGGTTGGCCCGCCCCGGGTTGATCTCCAACTCGATCAGCGCGCGGCGGTCGTCCTTGACGACGACCGACCGGATGACCGCCCGCTGCGCGCCGTGCCGTACGAGCGGGGCGTCAGTGGCGACCCGGTGACTCGAATGGGTGGCCAGGTAGCCCAGCGCCTCGACCAGGTTCGTCTTCCCCTGCCCGTTCGGGCCGACGAAGGCCGTGGGCCCGGGCTCGAGCATGAGGTCGACTCCGGCGTACGACCGGTAGTCGGTGAGGGAAAGGCTCGCCACATGCACGCCCGTAAGGCTAGCCCTCCCCACCCCCCACCTTGGCCGTGATCTTGCAGTTGCTCGCAGACTTATCCCATCACCTGGGAAAACACTTGGCGTGATCTTGCGGTTTCTCGCACAGATATGCGCTGACCTGGGGTTACCGTATCCGTGATCTTGCAGTCAGCTCGCTCGCACGACTGCAAGATCACGGAAGTGCTTCCCCCTGGTCGGCGCCTACGGCTGCGAGTTTCTGCAAGATCACGAATGGAACAAGCGCAGGTGGAGTGTGCTGTGTGCGAGTATTCGCGAGATCACGGCAAGGGAGGGGTGACGTCGGCGCCGGGGGAGTCGGCGCCCTTGCCCGTCTGGCCTTCGCTCGAGGCGACCGCGTGGCCGCCGAACTGGTTGCGCAGCGCCGCGACCATCTTCATGGCCGGTGAGTCGGTCTGGCGGGACGTGAAGCGCGCGTAGAGGGCGGCCGTGATGGCCGGAAGGGGCACGGCGTGCTCGACCGCCGCCTGGACCGTCCACCGGCCCTCGCCCGAGTCCTCCGCGTACCCCTTCAACTCGGCCAGATCCGGATCCTCCTCGAGGGCGCGGACCATCAGGTCGAGCAGCCAGGAGCGGATGACCGTGCCATGTCGCCAACTCTTGAAGGTGCCGACGATGTCCGTCACGGCTTCGCTGGCTTCCAGCAGTTCCCATCCCTCGGCGAAGGCCTGCATCATGCCGTACTCGATGCCGTTGTGGACCATCTTCGCGAAGTGTCCGCCGCCGACGCCCCCGGCGCGGACGAAGCCGTCCTCTCCCGCAGGTTTGAGCACCTCGAAGATCGGCATGAGCTGCCCGATGTGCTCGGGGGCGCCGCCGGCCATGAGCGCGTAGCCGTACTCCAGTCCCCAGACGCCGCCGCTGACGCCCACGTCGACGAAGCCGATGCCCTTCGCGTCGAGTTCGGCCGCGTGCCGCTGGTCATCCTTGTAGTGCGAGTTACCGCCGTCCACGACGATGTCGCCGGCCGACAGCAGTTCTCCGAGTTGTTCGATGACGGCCCGGGTCGGGTCGCCGGCGGGGACCATAACCCATACGGCGCGCGGAGGGTCCAGCCTCTCGATGAGCTCTTTGAGGCTGCCGGCATCGCTGATCGACGGGTCGCGGTCGTATCCGATGACCTCATGGCCGCCACGACGCAGCCGCTCGGCCATGTTCCCGCCCATCTTGCCGAGCCCGATCATGCCGATTCGCATGTCAGCCACCCCTTAGCCGCAGCAACCATCCAAACTCGTCTGAAAGGCACGCGTACCCCAACGCGATGGGCCTATGCCCTCGCCCAGATCGTACGCCCGTGATCGCTCAGCAGATCAGCTCAAGAGATCAGCTCGACAGGCGGATCGGCATGATGAGGTATCGGTAGTCCTCGACCGCACCGTCATCCACAGGTTTGCCCCCGGTGAGGATCGCCGGCTTGGTGGAAGTGGTGAAGTGCAGCCGCGCCACGTCGGAGTCGATCGCGCCCAGCCCTTCCAGCAGGTACTGGTGGTTGAACGCGATGTTGATCTCGTCACCGTCGAACTCGACCGGCAGCGCCTCCACGGCCTGCGCCTCGTCGCCGCTGCCCGCCTCCAGGACGACCTCGCCGCCGTGGAAGGCCAGCCGTACGGGGGTGTTGCGCTCGGCGACCAGCGCGACGCGCTTGACCGCCTCCACGAACGAGGCTGTGGACAAGTCCGCGTGCGCGGAGAACTCGGTGGGCAGCAGCGAGCGGTACTTGGGGAACTCCGGGTCGAGAAGCCTGGTCGTGGTCCGCCTGCCCGAGCTGGAGAATCCGATCATGCCCTCGCCGGTGCCGCCGACCGAGCTGAGCGCGATCTCCACTTCCGCGCCCGTGCCGCCGAGGGCCTTGGCCGTCTCGGCGAGTGTACGGCCGGGGATCATCGCGATCGCCTGGAAGTCGGACGGCTCCGGCTGCCACTTCAGTTCCCGTACGGCCAGGCGGTAGCGGTCGGTCGCCGCGAGGGTCACCGTGTCGCCCTCGATTTCCATGCGGACACCGGTGAGCATGGGCAGCGTGTCGTCCTTGCCCGTCGCGACCGCGACCTGGGCGACGGCCGAAGCGAACATGTCGCTGCCCACCCGGCCGGCCGCCGGTGGCATGGACGGCAGCGAGGGGTAGTCCTCCACAGGCATGGTGAGCAGCGTGAACCTCGCGCTGCCACAGGTGACGACCGCCTTGGACCCCTCCACGACGAGGTCGACCGGCTGGGCGGGAAGCGCTCGGGTGATCTCGGCGAGGAGCTTGCCGGAGACGAGCACCACACCCGGCTCACCGGTCTGCAGATCGAGGGTCACTTCGGCCGAGACCTCGTAGTCGAAGCCTGAGAGCTTCAGCCGCTGGTCGTCGGTGACCTCGAGCCGCATGCCCGCCAGCACCGGCACCGAGGGCCGGGCCGGAAGGCTGCGCGCCGTCCACGCCACGGCCTCGGCGAGCACGTCGCGATCGATCCGGAACATCACGGTGGATCAGCCTCCTGGGTATCGGTGCTCCGCCAAGTCTTCCACCTCCCGGGACCCCGGTGCTCCAGAACCCGGGTACCTCCCCTGACTGGGCGCCCGGGGCCTGATCGCTTGAGAAACCTGAGCACCTCCCGGAACCCTTCTATGGTTCTTGAGCTCTTCATTGGGAGAGAAACCCGTCATCTTCTTAGGGGCGGTGGATATGTGGATTACTTGAGTTTTCGCAGCTCAAGGACAGTTCTTCATCCACCGGCCCTGTGGGTGAAGAGTGGATGAAGCGGCTCTCGCTGTGGGCGCGCGAGCTGTGCCCACAGCGCTTCCCCAACTTGGAGGGCCGTCATCCACGAGTAATCCACGATGTTTCCACCGGTTATCCACCGGGTAGGAGTCCGTTTTGTGCCTGCGGAAATCGCTACGCACAGGGCATCCCCAGGATGTCCACGGGTCTTCCCCAAGAAATCCCCAGGCTTTCCCCAAGTTCATCCACAACGCCGCATGGCGATCTTCCAGGGGATGTCAGGGTGAAGTAGTCGCGAGCGAGCCGCGGATGGGTCCCTGATGCGATCCACAGGGATATCCACAGGCTGTGAATCAAGCGTTGCGCGCTCGCTGCTTGACGCGTGTCGTCAGCTCGTTGACCTGGTTGTACATCGATCGACGCTCGGCCATGAGTGACCGTATCTTCCGCTCGGCGTGCATCACGGTCGTGTGATCCCGGCCGCCGAACTGCTGGCCGATCTTCGGTAGAGAGAGGTCGGTCAGCTCACGCGCCAGATACATGGCGATCTGGCGGGCGGTGACTAAGGCCCGCGAGCGGGAGCTGCCGCACAGGTCGTCGAGCGAGACCCCGAAGTATTCGGCCGTCGTCGACATGATGAGAGAGATGGTGATCTCTGGGCTGGCGTCCTCGCTGATCAGGTCCTTGAGGACGACCTCGGCGAGTTGGATGTCCACGGACTGCCGGTTCAGGCTGGCGAACGCGGTGACCCGGATCAGGGCCCCCTCCAGCTCCCGGATGTTCGTCGCGATGCGGCTCGCGATGTATTCGAGCACGTCGGGCGGCGCGGCCAGCCCCTCCTGTATCGCCTTCTTGCGCAGGATCGCGATGCGGGTCTCCAGCTCGGGCGGCTGGACATCGGTGATCAGTCCCCACTCGAACCGGTTGCGCAGCCGGTCCTCCAGCGTCATGAGCTGCTTGGGCGCGCGGTCGCTGGATATGACGATCTGCTTGCTGGCGTTGTGGAGGGTGTTGAAGGTGTGGAAGAACTCCTCCTGGGTCTGCTCCTTGCCCTCCAGAAACTGGATGTCGTCCACGAGCAGGATGTCGACCGCGCGGTAGCGGGCACGGAACCCGTCCGCCTTGTGGTCGCGGATGGAGTTGATGAAATCGTTGGTGAACTCCTCAGAGCTCACATAACGCACCCTGGCCCCCTCATAGAGGTGCTGGGCGTAGTGGCCGATCGCGTGGAGCAGGTGGGTCTTGCCCAGGCCGGAGTCGCCGTAGATGAACAGCGGGTTGTACGCCTTGGCGGGAGATTCGGCGGCGGCGACGGCGGCCGCGTGGGCGAAACGATTGCTCGCCCCGATGACGAACGTCTCGAAGGTGTACTTCGCGTTGAGCCGGGCCGGCTCGCTCGAGGTTCGCCCGCCGCCACCGCGCACGTCCCACCGGTTCTGCGGGGGCTCGGGCTTCGGCGGGGGCTCGGGTGAATATCCGCCGGTCCGCTGTGGGTAATCCTGCCCGCCGTACGGCCCGGCATCCCGTCGCGCGGAGTCGTCCTCGGCGAAAGGGGGACGCTGTCCCTGTGGGTGGGGCTGTGGATATTCGGCCTGCCGAGGCGGCTGCAGTCCGCTCTGCCCGGTGCCCGTACCGGGCAGGCCCGTGACGGCACTGTTCTGCCCGTAGGAGGCGGCGCCTGGATCGACCATCACCGCGATGCGCACCGGCTGCCCCAACTCCTGTGCGAGCGCGTGCGCGATCAGCGGGCGGAGCCGTACTTCCAGGACCTCCTTGGCGAAGTCGTTGGGGGCGGCCAGGAGGATCGTGTCGTTGATCAGCCCGGAGGGCTGCGTCATCTGGAGGAAAGCGCGCTGCTGCCCGGAGACGCCCTCGTCGAACAGGGTCGCGAGCGCCCGAGCCCATACAGCGTTGAGATCGACGCTATCCATGACCCGGCCACTCCTCCCGTTACGCGGTCCCCGTTCGTACGCCGCGATCCCAGCTCGCCCCGTCCGGAGGTTTCCGGTTGACCCTCCGCACGGATGATCCACATCTGATCCACATGATGTGGACAGTCCCGCACATTCTGCCCAGGCGCATCCATACTGATGGAGGGAATGGCCGGAGGGCCGACAGTATCGGTGTGTACAACCCGCGTTCAAGACGTTGTCCACAGCCTAACGGGCCGAGGTCGCTGCCGTAGTCGCTTGTTCTTTCCCATCCCGGTCGCCCGGACGAGGCCCGCTCATGGGCGGGCGGAGCGCCTGCGGAGCGTGGGAAGGCCAGGTGGACGGGAGACGCGGGTAGGGTGGTCCAAGTGCGGCGTCTGGGTGCGGGTGGCGTCTGTCTTGACAGTGCCTGGTTTGACCTGGCAGGAGGTCGACCCGTAACGTATTCCGGTCGGCTAATCACGCGACGGCTTTTTCGCATGCCCGCGCATCTGACGAGCCGCGACCTTGGAATGTAGCGCGTCCGCGGAACCTCCGCGGACGTAACTGAAGCCTGGAGCCCACCCGTGAGCAAGCGTACTTACCAGCCGAACAACCGTCGCCGCGCGAAGACCCACGGCTTCCGGCTGCGCATGCGCACCCGGGCCGGCCGCGCGATCCTGGCCGCCCGTCGCCGTAAGGGCCGCGCCGAGCTGGCGGTCTGACGACGCGAGACCGCCCGCCGCGCCCGGGGACCGATGATCCGGCTCCGGAGTGGTGGGCGGCAGCCGTAAACAGGGGAAGTCCGGGTGCTGCCGTCCGCGTCGCGGATGCGACGGGGTGAAGAGTTCGCCGACGCGATCCGCCGAGGGCGACGCGCCGGTCGTCCCATGCTGGTCGCGCACCTGAAGACACGCGAGGCCGATGTGCCGCCGCTGGTGGGTTTCGTCGTCAGCAAGGCGGTCGGTGGCGCTGTGGTCAGGAACCGCGTCCGGCGCAGGCTCAGACACCTCATGCGGACCCGCCTGACCGCGATTCCGCGAGGTAGCCTGCTTGTGGTACGGGCCAATCCACCGGCCGCGTCCGCGCGAAGCGAGCATCTGGCCACCGAACTCGACGTCGTGCTGGATCGTTTACTCCGGGGGCGTAGGTCGGAATCGCGGACCCTGACGGATGGACGATCATGACAGCGGAGCACCCTATCCCGGCGCGCGGCGTCGCGTCGGAGGAGGCAGAGCGGCGTGCCGGTCCGGTCGCCCGTGTGCTGCTCGCCCTGATCAAGTTCTACCGGGCCTTCATCAGCCCGGTTCTCGGACCGAGATGCCGGTTCGAGCCGTCCTGTAGCGCGTACGGCCTGGAGGCGATCGCCGTACACGGCGCGGTGCGCGGAGTATGGCTGACCGTCAGGCGGATCGGGCGGTGTCATCCGTTCCATCCTGGTGGTTTCGATCCGGTGCCCCCACGCCGAGTCCGGTCTCACGACGAAACGCAAGGGAGCTAGCTCGGTGGAGCTGCCATTCCTCGACTGGCTGTATACGGCAGTGGCCTGGGTGATCACCCATATCCACGCGGGTTACAGCTTCTTCATCCCCTCCGACAGCGGCCTGAACTGGGCGCTGACCATCATCACGCTGACCGTGCTGATGCGACTGCTGATCTTCCCGCTGTTCATGAAGCAGATGCGCTCCTCGCGGAAGATGCAGGAGCTCGCGCCCAAGGTTCAGGAACTGCGTAAGCGGTACAAGAACGACAAGCAGCGCATGAACCAGGAGGTCATGCGCCTCTACCAGGAGGCGGGGGCCAACCCGCTGGGTGGCTGCCTCCCGGTCGTCGCGCAGTTCCCGATCTTCATCTCCATGTTCACGGTGCTGCGGGCCATCGCCGAGGACCGCGCCGTCTTCGGCATGACCAAGGAGCTCGTGGAGAGCATGCGTGCCGCGCATGTCTTCGGCGCTCCCCTGCCGGCGACCTTCTTCACCAGCGCGGCCGACATCCAGAAGCTCGGCGACGCCAACCCGACGGTTACGAAGATCGTGCTGGCGGTCTTCGTGGCCGTCAGCTCGCTGACCACCTTCCTCACCGTCCGGCAGAGCGTGAGGCGCTCGATGGCGCAGATGCCGGACAACCCGATGGCGCAGCAGCAGAAGATCCTGATGTACGTGTCGCCGCTGTTCGCCATCTTCAGCCTGAACTTCCAGCTCGGTCTGATCCTCTACTGGGTGACCACCAACCTGTGGACCCTCGGTCAGCAGCACTGGTTCTACGCGCGCCATCCCATGCCGCTCGTGGACGAGAAGGGTAATGTCGTCACGCCCGAGCCCAGCCACGGCATCTTCGGCAAGGTGCTCGGCAAGCCCAAGGCCGAGTCTCCGGAACCCACCCCCGAGCCGAAGATCATCCGTCAGCAGCCGACGCGGCAGCCTCGCAGCAAGCGCAGCGGCAGCAAGAAGTCGTAGGAGAAGGAGAGTCCGGACGTGACCGAAGCTGAGGAGACCCTCAAGCCTGCTCCCGACGTCGAAGCCCTCGAACAGGAGGGTGAGATCGCGGCCGACTATCTGGAGGGACTGCTCGACATCGCCGACATGGACGGCGACATCGATATGGACGTCGAGGGCGACCGAGCCATGGTCTCGATCGTCGGCGTCAAGGGAACCGAGCTCGTCGGCCCGGACGGAGAGGTGCTGGAGGCGCTGCAGGAGTTGACCCGTCTCGCCGTGCACCGCCGTACGGGGGAACGCTCCCGGCTCATGCTCGACGTCGGCGGCTTCCGTGAGCGCCGCCGCGCTGAGTTGACGAAGATCGGCAAGGCGGTCGCCGGGGATGTGAAGCGCAGCGGGCAGCCGAAGGCGCTGGAGCCGATGACGCCGTTCGAGCGGAAGGTCGTGCACGACGCCGTCGCGGCCGCCGGCCTGCGCAGCGAGTCCGAGGGCGAGGAACCCAACCGGTTCGTGGTCGTCCTCCCCGCCTAGGGAGTGGTTCCAAGACATCCCCTGGCTCCTTCGCCACCCCCGGCTCACAGAGCTTTTCACCCACGGAAAGCCGCCGGTCCTGCCTCACGGACCGGCGGCTTTCCACATCCTGTACGTCTCTGCGCGCCCGGCAGGTAGGGGACGACTACCCTTGGCCCTGAGCGTTCCCGAATGAGTTGAGTGATGACGGAGAGCAACGAACCGGCTGGGCTGCCCGAGCCGTCCATGCCCCATGAGCCATCCAGGCCCCATCAGCCGCATGAGCCGGCGTCGCTGCCGGAGGCACCCGCGGCGGCCCCGGAGGTCTTTCCCGGTGAGGCGATCCGGCAGGCACGGATGTTCGCCGAGATGCTCGCCGGGCCAGGAGTGGTCCGTGGGCTGCTCGGCCCTCGTGAGGTGCCCAGGATCTGGGATCGGCACCTGCTGAACTGTGCTGTCGTGGCGGAGGCCGTTCCTCCCGACGCGGCGCTGGTCGACATCGGATCAGGAGCCGGGCTGCCCGGCCTGGTCCTGGCGATCGTCCGACCCGATGTCAGGGTGACCCTCCTGGAGCCGCTGCTGCGTCGCACCACCTTCCTCTCCGAATGCGTCGAGGTGCTGAAGCTGGACAACGTCGAGGTGCTTCGCGGGCGCGCCGAGGAGTTGGCGCGCAAGCGTCTCTTCGATGTGGCGACGGCACGGGCGGTGGCCCCGCTCGATCGACTGCTCGCCTGGTCGATGCCCCTGCTGCGCGAGGGCGGCGAATTACTGGCGATGAAGGGGGAGCGGGCCGCGGAGGAGGTCGAGGCGGCGAGATCGCAAATGAAATCCTCAGGGGCGAGATCGGTCGAGCTTGTTACGGTGGGTCGCGGTAGGGTCGAGCCGCCCGCCACACTCGTTCGCGTGGTCGCCGGGCGATCCCCCATCGTGAGCGGTCGGCGGCGACGGAAGAGGTGAAGCGTCGTGCCGGGTCTGATGATGTCCCAAGTGGCGGCCGGTCTGGGTTGGCCGGAGAGTCCTCTCGCCCTACCCTGGGAGATCGCGACAACTGGTCGTCCGTCAGGTGTCGGCTGGCCGGGTCGCGTCGCTTCACAGGTCGAAAGGACGACGACCGTGCCCCAGACCCCCCTTGATTCTGACGATCCGCCGCTGGTACGAGAGGCTCTGAGTTCTGTGGTTTCACGTGAAACAGCCGCACCCCCACAGGCGGCTGCGCCTTCCGTCGGTTATTCGACGCGCCGAGAAGGGGAGTGGCCGCGACCGCCCAGGTGCCGGGTGATGACCGTGGCCAACCAGAAGGGCGGGGTGGGTAAGACCACCACGGCCGTGAACCTTGCCGCGGCCCTGTCCATGCATGGCCAGCGTGTGCTGGTGGTCGACCTGGACCCGCAGGGTAACGCGTCGACCGCAATGGCGACCGAGCACCGTGCGGGAACGCCATCGGTCTACCACGTGCTCGTCGACGACCTCCCACTGTCCGAGATCGTCAAGCCAGTTCCCGAGATGCCGAACCTGTTCTGCGCGCCGGCGACCCTCGACCTGGCCGGCGCGGAGATCGAGTTGGTGCCGATGGTGGGGCGGGAGACCCGGCTCAAGCGAGCCCTCGGCGCGTTCGACGCGATGGAGTTCGACTACATCCTCATCGACTGCCCGCCCTCTCTCGGACTGCTCACGGTCAACGCGATGGCGGCGGCCCAGGAGGTGCTGATCCCCATCCAGTGTGAGTACTACGCACTGGAGGGACTCAGCCAGCTCCTGAAGAACGTCGAGCTGGTACGGGCTCATCTGAACCCGGCGCTGGCGGTGTCGACGATCCTGCTGACCATGTACGACGGACGTACGAGGCTCGCGGCGCAGGTGGCCGACGAGGTGCGTTCGCACTTCGGTGACACCGTGCTGAACTCTGTCATCCCGCGGAGCGTGCGCGTGTCGGAGGCGCCGAGCTACGGGCAGTCGGTCATGACGTACGACCCGGGGTCGAGCGGCGCCATGGCGTACAGCGACGCGGCCCGGGAAATGGCCCACCGGGCCGCTGCTTTGGCCGAGGCCTGACCGGCTTCGCGCGATTGTTTCACGTGAAACGGGTAAGCCGGAGTGCCGCGATGCTCATGGCGGAGCAGCTACGGCGGTAACCTCTCCTGGTGTGCATGGAGTGCCCAGCGTTCCACAGACAAGTCGGTGCGCTGGGCACCGCCTTCTGTGCGGGTGTCGCGGGTGGGTAAGGGAGCAGCGGTGAGCCAGCAGCGTCGGGGACTGGGCAAGGGACTTGGGGCGCTGATCCCCATGGGGCCGATCGTCGATCCGGATGCGCCGGCGAGTGCACCCTCGGCGGGAGCGGCCGACTCCGGGCTGGAGCCGGCCGTCTCAGGACTGAAGCCGGTCGATGGCGCCTACTTCCAGGAGATCCCGGTCACCGCGATCTCCCCCAACCCTCGCCAGCCGCGCGACATCTTTGACGGTGAGCGCCTGGATGAGTTGGCCGAGTCCATCAAGGAGGTCGGCCTGCTCCAGCCGGTAGTTGTGAGGTCCACCGGGTCCGGACGTTTCGAGCTCATTATGGGCGAGCGGCGGTGGCGGGCCTCGCAGCTTGCCGGGCTGGATCGGGTTCCCGCCATCGTACGGAGCACTCAGGACGATGAGATGCTGCGGGAAGCGCTCATCGAGAACCTTCAGCGCGAGCAACTCAACGCACTGGAGGAGGCGGCGGCCTACCGGCAACTCCTCGACGACTTCGGCGCGACCCATGAGGTGCTGGCCAAGAAGGTCGGCCGGTCCCGGTCACACATCACCAACACGCTGCGCCTGCTGAACCTCCCGCCCAACGTCCAACTCCGCGTGGCGGCCGGCACCATCAGCGCGGGACACGCGCGGGCGCTGCTGCCCCTCGATGACTCGGCGGCCATGGACCGGCTCGCGAGCCGGATCATCGCGGAGGGTCTGTCCGTCCGGACCGTCGAGGAGATCGTGGCGCTGGGTGAGGCGACGGCGGGTCCCGCGCCGCGGAAACCTCGGGCGAAGCAGCCGACGGCGCCGGCCCTCCGGACGCTTGCCGACCGCCTGTCGGACCACTTCGAGACGCGAGTGAAGGTCGATCTCGGTCGCCGCAAGGGACGGATCGTGGTGGAGTTCTCCACCATCGACGATCTGGAGCGCATTATCGGCACGATGGCCCCCGAGGCCGCGAACTCGATGCGTGGCCTCGCCGAGGAGTAGTCCATCCGGCTCCGAGAGAAGACGAAGCCAGCCTGTTTCACGTGAAACAGGGAGAGGGTCAGCCGCGTTGGGTGGCGATTTCCAGGAGACCGCGGCAGAGGATGCCGAGATCGCGTCCCGCCGCCTCGGCGGCCATGGGCAGGAGCGAGGTCTCGGTCATACCCGGCGCCACGTTCACCTCAAGAAAATAGGGACGGCCGGAGACATCGACGATGAGGTCCGTTCGGGAGATGTCACGCAGCCCGAGTGCCGTGTGCGCGGTGACCGCCATGGCGGCGCACGCCTCGGTCTCTTCTTCCGTCAGTCGGGCCGGCGCGAAGAACTCGGTGTGCCCGGCGGTGTAACGAGCGGAGTAGTCGTAAACGCCGCCGTCCGGCACGATCTCGACCGGCGGCAGCGCGACGGGCCCGTCTCCGAGGTCCACCACGGAGACGGCCACCTCGACGCCCTGGACGTACTTCTCGATGAGCGCGGTGTCTCCGTACGCGAAACATCCGACCATGGCGGCGGGTAGTTCCTCGGCGCTGCGCACGATGGACGCCCCGAGAGCGGAGCCGCCCCGCGACGGCTTGACGAAGAGCGGCAGCCCGAGGCGGTCCACGATCCGCGCGAGCACAGCCGACGCGCCCAGGTCATGGAAGGTCTCCTTGGGCAGCGCGACCGAGTCGGGGGTGTGCAGGCCCCAGGATCCGACGACCGCCTTGGCCGTCGGCTTGTCGAACGCCACATGGCAGGCGTCCGGGGTCGCGCCTACATAGGGCACGCCGAGGAGTTCCAGCACGGACCGGATGGCGCCGTCCTCCCCGGCACCGCCGTGCAGGGTGACGAACGCGGCGTCCGGCGGGTCGGCCAGCACCGCGGGTACGAGGGTGGCGTCGGTGTCGCGCGTCTCGACGTCCACCCCTGCGGCGCGGAGCGCCTCGGCGACGCGCCGGCCGGAGCGGATCGAGACCTCACGCTCATAGGAAAGGCCGCCCGCGAGGATGAGCACGTGCCCGAGGTCACTCATGCTCCGGCCTCTCGGGCAGTTCGCGGGCGCGTTGGGACGGCATTCGGAAACATCGTCGACTCGCTCACCAGGGAGCCCTTTCTCGCTGCTGGAATCGGGTACGGCCAGCCTAAAACAGGCCAGGGAGTGACCCGTAGATCTTCTTGCCTGCTGCGGTCGCTCGGCAAAGATCTACGGGTCACTCCCTGGTGCCCGTTCGCAGCCTCAGGCGAGGTCGGGGCCCGGCGTGTCGACACCCTTGTGCGACGTCGCGGCCCCGGTGCCGAACGTGTCCCGCATGCGCAGCTCCTGCTCGATCACTCCGGCGAGACGGCGTACGCCTTCGCGGATGCGGTCGGGCTGCGGATAGCAGTACGACAGGCGCATGTGGCGCGCGCCGCCGCCGTCCGCGTAGAAGCCGGTCCCGGGCACGAACGCGACCCGCTCGGCGATCGCTCTCGGCAGGATCGCCTTCGAGTCGAGCCCCTCGGGAAGGGTCATCCATACGAAGAACCCGCCATTGGGCCGGGTCCACGAACAGCCGGGCGGCATGAGCACCTCGAGCGAGCCGAGGAGCGCGTCACGTCGCTCGCGGTAGAGCTCACGGAACGTCTTGATCTGCTCCCGCCAGGGCTGGGTGGCGAGATACTGCCCGACCGCGAGTTGGGTGAAGGTCGAGTGCGACAGCACCGCGGACTCCATCGCCAGGACCAGCTTCTCGCGGATCGCGTGCGGGGCGAGCGCCCATCCGACCCGGAAGCCTGGAGCGAGGGTCTTGGAGAACGAGCCGAGGTACACCACGCCGTCGGCGTCGTCCGCCCGCATGGCGCGCATCGGTTCCCCGTCGAATCCGAGGAGTCCGTACGGATTGTCCTCCACGACGAGCACCCCGGCACGCCGGCAGATCTCCAGCACCTGGCGGCGGCGCACCTCGTTGAGCGTCACGCCCGCCGGATTCTGATAGGTGGGGATGGTGTAGAGGAACTTGATGCGGTTGCCGGCCGTCCGCAGCGCGTAGATGGTCTGCGCGAGGGACTCGGGGACGAGTCCCTGGTCGTCCATCGCGACATGCACCACATTGGCCTGGTAGGCGCTGAACGTGCTGAGCGCGCCGACATACGACGGCCCTTCGGCCAGCACGACGTCGCCGGGGTCGATGAAGATGCGGGTGATCAGGTCGAGGGCCTGTTGCGAGCCGACCGTGACGACCACGTCGTCGGGCCTGGCCTCGATGCCCTCCAGCCGCATGACTTCGCAGATCTGCTCACGCAGGTCCGGGTCGCCTTGGCCCCCGCCGTACTGCAGCGCCACGGCGCCCCGCTTCGAGACCAGGTCGGCGACCAGCTCGCCGACCATGTCGAGGGGGAGGGCGGTGACGTACGGCATGCCGCCGGCGAGCGAGACCACTTCCGGACGCGACGCGACGGCGAACAGAGCTCGGACTTCGGAGGCGACCATCCCGGTAGCTCGGGCGGCGTACCGGTCGACGTAGGCGTCAATGCGCGACCCATGGGGCGCGTTCGTCCGACCGCGATCAAGCTCTTGATCCACGGTCCACCTCCGATCACATAGCCGAGAAATCCAGATTACGGTAACGCGGCACGCCGATAACACCAGGGTGTTGGCGACCAATCGTTCCTCTTCTCGCCCTTCCATGCCACTGGTGTGCGGAGTTCCCATCCGGACGATCGGCATTCACCCCGTTGGAAAAGGGAACGTACGGAACAACGGATGCGGCGGACGTTCGTGTCGGCTACCCGCCCGGGCCCGATCGCTGGGTTACGATGCGACCTGGAGACGCCGTATTCGCGCGCTTTTCTGGCAAGACTCCTGGGCGGGGATTGGGGCATCACGTGTCGCGTCGGCTGGTCAACGTCACCCTTGACAATCTCGATGACCTGCCACGCCGGTGCAGGCGCTGCGTGTTCTGGGAGCTCGACCCGGTGAGCGGCGAACGCGCCGCGGAGGTCGGCGACCCGGGCCTGGAGAAGGAGGCGTGGATCTCCGCGACCCTGCTGGAGTGGGGGAGCTGCGGAAAGATCGCTTACGTGGACGGGGCAGCGGCCGGTTTCGTGCTCTACGCCCCGCCGCTCTACGTGCCGCGCTCGGTGGCGTTCCCGACCTCGCCGGTGAGTTCCGACGCCGTGCTGCTGATGACCGCGCACATCATTCCCGAGTTCTCCGGGGGCGGGCTCGGCCGGATGCTCGTCCAGGGGGCCGCCAAGGATCTCACCCGCCGGGGTGTGCGCGCGATCGAGGCGTTCGGCGACCTGAAGTGGGAGCAGCCGGGCTGCGTGCTGCCCGCCGAGTACCTGCTCGCGGTCGGGTTCAAGACGGTGCGCCCGCACCTGCGCTTCCCCCGGCTCCGCCTGGAGCTCAAGACGGCCGTCTCGTGGCGTGAGGACGTCGAGGTGGCGCTGGAGAGGCTGCTGGGATCCATGTCACCGGAACGAGCCCTTCGGCCCGTCTGAGCCGTTCTCAGCCTCGGCTGGTCGTCATGTACGGCCCGGGCGACTCGGGTACCGCCGCGCCGTCATGTGGGGTCGACCACGCGGGGGAAATCGCGGGGGAAATCGCTGGGAAACGGCGAAGCCCCTGCCACCGTCGGTAGGCCACCGCCGGGGAGAGGGGCTTCGATGCGCGGGAGGAGACCCGTCAGAGGACGTCCTCGAGCTCGCGGAGCAGCATGGCCTTCGGCTTGGCGCCGATGATCTGCTTCACGACCTCTCCGCCCTTGTAGACGTTCATCGTCGGGATCTGAAGCACGTTGTAGTCGCGCTGTGTCTGCGGATTCTCGTCGATGTTCAGCTTGACGATCGTCAGCTTCTCGGCCTGCTCCGTCGCGATCTCCTCCAGGATGGGTGCGACCTGGCGGCAGGGACCGCACCACTCGGCCCAGAAGTCGACGAGGACGGGCTTGTCGCTCTTGAGGACCTCGGCCTCGAAGTCGGCGTCGGTCACGCTCTTGATGGCGCCCAAGGTATCTCTCCCTTGATGTGTGTGGTCGGGATGCGTGTGGTTGGGTTCCAACCGCGGGGATCGCCCCCGCATTCCCGTACGGCCCGTCCGGTCCGGGACCGTACGGCCCTGCCGGTCAGTTGTGCCCGGCGAGCCAGCGTTCGGCGTCGATGGAGGCGGCGCAGCCCGTCCCCGCGGCGGTGATGGCCTGACGATAGGAGTGGTCGACCACGTCGCCGGCCGCGAACACGCCCTCGACGTCGGTCCGCGTGCTGGGCGACTCCACGGCGATGTAGCCCTGCTCGTCGAGTGCCACCTGGCCCTTGACCAGCTCCGTACGCGGATCGTGGCCGATGGCGATGAAGACGCCCGCCACGGCCAACTCGGTCTCCTCACCGGTCTGCACGTTCCTGACGCGGACTCCGGAGACCCGTTCCTCGCCGAGGATGTCGGCGACCTCGCTGTCCCAGATGAAGCGGATCTTCTCGTCGGCGAACGCGCGGTCCTGCATGATCTTGCTGGCGCGCAGCGTGTCGCGCCGGTGGATGACGGTGACAGATCGGGCGAACCGGGTGAGGAAGGTCGCCTCCTCCATCGCGGTGTCACCGCCGCCGACGACCACGATGTCCTGGTCGCGGAAGAAGAAACCGTCGCAGGTGGCGCACCAGGAGACGCCGCGGCCGGACAGGCGCTTCTCGTTGGCCAGGCCCAGCTCGCGGTAGCCAGACCCGGTCGCCAGGATCACGGCCTTGGCGTGGAAGGTGTCGGTGTAGGTCTTCACCACCTTGGGATCGGCTTTGAGGTCGACCTCGATCACGTCGTCGGCCACCAGCTCGGCCCCGAACCGCTCGGCCTGCTTGCGGAAGTTGTCCATCAGGTCCGGCCCCATGATCCCGTCGGGGAAGCCCGGGAAGTTCTCCACATCTGTGGTGTTCATCAGGGCGCCACCGGCGGTCACCGAGCCCTCGAACACGAGTGGCCTGAGATCGGCGCGTGCCGCGTAGACGGCGGCGGTGTAGCCGGCCGGGCCCGACCCGATGATGATCACATTACGGACGTCGCTCAACGGACTCGCCTTCCCGAGATCCTGCGGTTGTACTGGCCTCAACCGATCCTAGGACCCGTCGATTCCCTCCTCCCAAATGACTGACGGAAACGGCGAAGCCCGCCGCGGTTCGCGGCGGGCTTCGCGAGAACACATGAGGGGTCAGCGCCAGGTGGCGAGACCCTCGCGACGCAGGGTCTTGCAGTTGTCGTCCACGACGACCACCCGGACCGCGTTGATCGTCCTGTCCTCCCAGAAGGCCATGATCGTGGCCTCGTTGCCGTTGTAGAAGGCCTTGTCGACGCCGATGGGCTTGCGGTCGAGCTGGTTGGAGAACCGCTTCACGCACTTGTCGAGGCCGTCGTCGGCGCTGCCGAAGACCGGCGCGGGGCCGAAGTAGTCCACCAGCGGTCCGCCCAGCTCGCTGCTCGTGTAGTTGTAGCCGCTCGCGTAGACCGAGTAGGCCACCTGTGCCTGGTGGGTCTTGGTCGGCCCGGTGCTCGAGGTCCCCTGTGCCACCGTGTTCCGCGGCGGCGTGCCGCCAGAGGGGAGCAGGCTGTTCACCAGCCCGGCCGCCCCGGCGACGACGGCGGTGGCCGCGGCGACCGCGACCGGCAACGCCCAGAGGCGGCGACGCGAGGTCTTCCCGCGCCTGGCCGGCACGATCGTCCCGTCCTCGGCGACCACGCCCAACGGGACGGGCGCCGGTTCAGCCGGGACAGCGCCGTTCGGGGCAGAACCGTTCGAAACGGGGCTGACGGAGAGAGGCTCCGGCTCCGGCACGACCTCCAGCCGGGGCCGTTCCGGCCGGACCGGTGTCGATCGAGTCTGTGCCGGTTGGGGCTTCGTCTCCCATGGCGCGTCCGCCATGAGGCGGTCCCAGTCCGGCGCTTCGGCGGCCAGCGCCCTGTCGATTCGCATCGCGACGCCCAGCGGCATCGCCGGCACCGGAACCGCCGCCAGGAGTTCGCGAACCGAAGCCAGGTCGGCGAGACTCTCCCCGCAGGGGTCGCAGACCGCGAGATGCTCGCGGACCCGCCGAGCCGTGGTGTCGTCTAGGAGGCCTTCCGCCAGTTCGGCGAGAACCTCCAGGTCGTAATGCGTGTCACCCGTCACGAAGTTCTGCTCCCTTCCCGGATGAGACGCGGGACAAGTCAGTTCGGTTCCGCAGATGAGCAAGAACCGGGACAAGTTTCGCTCGACCGCGGGCGCAGCGGCTCTTCACGGTCCCGGCGGGCACGCCGAGCACGGCGGCGGCGTCGTCCACCGAGTAGCCCATCATGTCCACAAGCACCAGGGCCGCCCGCTGGTCGGCGGGCAGCAGTTTGAGCGCGGCGGTGACCTCCAGCGACACGTCGCGCTCGCCGGCGTGGTCGGTCAGCGGGGCGTCCCGCTCCGCCGCCTCGATCAACTCGTCGTCGGCGACCGGCCGGATCGTCTTGCGGCGCATCCGGTCGAGGCAGGCATTGACCACGATCCGGTGCAGCCAGGTCGTGACGGCGGCCTCGCCGCGGAAGCTCTCCGCCTTGCGGTACGCGGAGACGAAGGCGTCCTGTACGGCGTCGGCCGCCTCGTCGGGGTCGCCGAGCGTCCGCAGGGCGACCGCCCACATGCGGTCGCGGTGGCGCTTGACGATCTCGCTGAACGCGTGCGGATCCCCGCCGATGTGGCGGGCCAGCAGATCGGCATCCGACGGCGCCGGCCGTACGGCGCGCTCAGCCGTTGGGGGATTGTCTGGTGGGGAATTCACAAGGCCCTGCTATGCCGATCCGGGAGAATGAACCGTTACCTCGTAAATGGTGCCACGATACTTGCCCTCATAGGGCGGAAGACGCGTAAACCAGATCACAACGTACTGCCCGGTCGTGGCCTTGTCCGGGGTGAGGGTCACCGAACCGGAGGCGTTCTCGGCCTTGGCGACCGTCTTCAACGAGCCGAGATCCGCGGCGTCGCCCACCTTCAACTGGACACTCGCGCCGGGGGCGCTGCCCAGGGAGACGGCCACGTCAGAGATCGGAATCGGCTTGCCCATGTCGAGGATCAGGCCGACGCCGTCCTTGAGACGGCCCAGGTCGGCACTGTTGTAGCTCGTCGTGTGCCAATCGGTGGAGGACTTGCCGTCGATGGCGAGGGGGGCGAAATCCGGGTTCTCGACCTTGTCGTCGCCCAGTGGGTCGAACCCGGTCGCGCTCACCGGCTTGACCGCCACCGGCTTGTGCGTGGCGGCCGACTGGGACGGCTCAGCCGACTGGGTGGTCTTCGGTGCGTTGCCCAGGTTCTTGCCCACGGTCCACGCGCCGACGCCGACGGCGGCCATGACCAGCAGAACGATGACGGTGAGCAGGATCTTGCTCGCGGTGCCGGTGGTCTGCTGCGGCCCGCCCGTGCCCCAGTTGGATCCATTCCAGGTGGGCCTGGAGTTCCAGTCAGGCGTCGGACCCAGCGGTGGGGGCTGGGCCGGGGAGGCGGTCATCCCGTCCGGGGCCCCGTCACGCAGGTTCAGCGCGGGTGGGGCGGTGGTCACCGGCGCGGGAGCCGGCCGCGGCACCTCGGTGAGGGCCTCGGCCACCTCGGCGGGAGTCGAGAGCGGCGGCTGCCCCCGCTTGGTCTCCTGCAGCAGCGCACGGCAGGTGATGGCATCGAGATAGCCGGGGACTCCCGCCGTGACCTGACGGGGCGTGCATATCTTGCCGTCGTCCGTGGGGGCGGCGGGCAGGCCGCAGTCCTCTTCACCGGGCCAGTGGCCGGTGACCGCGGCGTAGAGCAGCCGACCCAGGCCCTCCGCGTCCTCGCGGGCGGCGTCCTCCCTCGCCTCCAGACCGAGGATCGCGGCGTCCACGGCGAGACCGAGCAGCTTGACGGTGCCGCCCGTGGTCCACATGAGGCGCTCGGGCGTGAGGTGCAGGTGGGTGAGCCCGGCCTCGTGGGCGTGGGCCAGCGCCTCGGCGGCCTCGGCCACCAGGGCGGCCCCGCGTTCGGGTTCTACGGCCCCGTTCGACAGCAGGTCGAGCAGCGACTCCCCGCTGACCCACTCGCTCACCACATAGGCCGTGCCGTCCTCGTCCGCGGCGTCGAAGACCTGGGTGAGCCGGGGATCGGTGAGGCGGCTCGCCAGCCGCGCCGCGGTCACCACCTCGGTGACACGGGTGAACTCCGGTGAGAACGTGTGCACGGCGACCGGCCTGGCGAGGATCTCGTCGATGGCCTTCCAGAGGGTCGCGCCGCCGGACTCGTCGACCCGGTCCTCCAGGCGGAACCGGTCAGCCAGCCGGGTGCCGGGTTCGACTGCGGACATGCTCATGCGGCCGCCTCGATCCGCGGCCGATCGGCATGCATCAGCCGATGCCGGGTGGTTTCGCCCACGCCTTCCCGCTTCCGCTCGCCGCTCTCAACGGTTGATTCCTAGGCGCACCATGCTAGGTCATGCCCCGTAGATCTTCTTGCCAGCTGCGGTCGCGGCGCAGATATACGGGGCACTCCTCAGTAGGATGCCGGTCCTGCCCGCCTTCCCGATCGAAGACCTCCGAATCGGACATTCGGGCCGCCTTCGATCTGTCGATCACGTTTGAGGACTCCTACCGTCCTACCCGGCTCGCCACAAGTCCAATGATGGAACCGACCTCGGGGACCCGCATCCGATGGGCCGTCAGCAGGTAGAGCAGCAGGCCCGCCCCGCCGCCCACGGCGAGCACGACCGCCGAGCTGACCGGGGTGATCCCGGCGATCTCCCGGACCAGCCAGAGCACGGCCAGCGCGACCGCCGACGCGGGGATCGCCGCGACGAACATCCGCGACAGCCCGGCCATCACCTCCCGGCCGCCCAGCCCGCCGGTCCGCCGGCTCGCCAGCGTCCACGCGACCCCACTCCCGATCACATATGTGATCAAGAAAGAGAACGCCATTCCGATCACGATGTACCGCACCGGAAGAACAAAATACGCGATGAGGCTTAACGTTGCGCTTATCGCGACATTTACCCCGGCGATGGCGGCCGGGGTTCGGGTGTCGCCAAAGCTGTAGAAGACCCGCAGCAGAAGCTGGAAGATCGAGAACGGCACCAGCGCGAGCCCGAAGACCATCAGCACATAGCCGATGTACAGGGCGCTGTCCACGGTCATGCGCCCCCACGAGAAGATCACTGTGGTGACCGCCGGGCCGAGCACCAGCAGCAGCAGGCTCGACGGGACGATCACCGATGACACCAGCCGGACGCCGGAGGCGAACTCCGCGCGCGCGGAGTCCAGGTCCCCCTCGGCGACGAACCTGCTCATCCTCGGCAGCATCGCCGTGATCACCGACACCGCGATGATTCCGTACGGGAGCTGGAAGAGTTGGTAGGCGTAGGCGTAGGCGCTGTTGCCGGCTCCCGCCGCCTGGCCGCCTGCCCCCGTGGAGAGCTTGGTTGTCACCCAGAAACCGAGCTGCGTCACGCCGACATAGACGAACGTCCAGACCGCCATCCTGGCCGCCTGACCGAGGCCGCTGCCGCGCAGGTCCAGCCGCGGCCGGAACCGGAAGCCGACCCGGTGCAGCGCGATGACGAGCACGATCGTCTGGGCGACGATGCCCGCCGTGGTGCCGAGACCCAGCAGCGCGAGCTGGCCGTACGTCACCTGCTCGATGTCGGCTGTGCCGATCTTCAGGTAGGCGACCAGCATGCCGATCTGCACGATGTTGTTGAGCACCGGCGCCCACATCGGGGCGCCGAACCTGTCGCGGGTGTTCAGGATCGCCCCGGCCATGGCCCCGATGCCGAGGAGCGCGATCTGCGGCAGCAGGAACCGCGCCAGCGTGGCGGCCACGTCGACCTTGTGCGCCGACCAGTTCGCCGCCGTGTAGAGCTCCATGATCGGATGGGCGATCAGCACGCCGACCACGGCGACCCCGGCCAGCACGACCACCGCCAGCGTCATCAGACGCTGCTCGAAGGCCTGCCCGCCGTCGGCGTCGTTCTGCTGCGCCCGGACGATCAGTGGGACGATCACGCTGCTCAGCACGCCCTGCAGCAGCAGGTCGAACAGGATGAGCGGGATCATGTAGGCCGCGTTGTAGGCGTCGCCGAGCGCCCAGGTGCCGATGGCCGCCGCGAGCAGCGCCGTACGCAGGAAGCCGGTGAGCCGCGAGACCATCGTGCCGGCCGCCATGATCGCACCGGCTCGGAGCATCCTGCTCATGTCATTCCTTCAGCTCGCGACGGACGGCCTTCGCCGAGGACTCCCCCGGCGACCACGGCCAACTATGCCGGGGGCTTGTCCCCCCGATCGACCTCGACCGGTACGGCCCGCACATGACCGGGCGGCGCCTGACCGGGCGGCGCCGCATCGGATGGCGTCGCGTCCGGCGGCGCGGGGCCGCCATCGGGCGCGCCGAACGGGAAGGCCCTGCGTGACCGGCGACGCAGGACGCGCATCACGACCGCGGCCAGCATGATGACAAGGGCGGCGCCCACGATGACGATGGCGATGCCGGTGTAGTCGGTGGTCCGGACGGTCACGTGCACCGCCTTGCCGTACCGCTTGCCCTCCGCGGTCAGGACCTGGATGGAGATGGTCGCCTCGCCGCCGCCGCCCCCCGGCACGGTCACCGGCACGTTCACGAGTTGGGTGCGGTCGCGCAGCACGGTGATGGGCTCGGTCTCGTAGAAGCCGTCCACGATCGCGAGCCGCGACTCGTCGTCGGACGTTACACGGATCTTGATGGTGACGTCGCTGTCCAGCTTGTTCGCCACGCTGACCGGCACCTGACCGTCCGCGCCGGCCACGGCCCTGGGGGTGTCGATCACCGACACCCTGCGTAGGCGGTCTTCGATCGACGACTCCACCTGCTTGGCGAAGGCGTGCGCCCGCTTGCGATCGGTCCGCCAGGCGGACGCGGTCAGCCGCAGGATGGCCTCGTGGAAGAGCTGGTCCTGCTCCGTGGTGACCGTGGACACCGCGTCGGCTTCCTGCCCGAGCCTGCGCACCGTGCCCAGGTAGGAGTGGCGCAGCTCGGCCTGCCTGTCCTGGTCGGTGTAGCTGAAATCGGAGCGTGCCGCCCGGGTCGGCTTCACCGAGTCGAGCGAAGTCATCCGCAGCCAGGGGGCGCCGGCGGCCGCCTGCAGCAGGGAGGAAACGAACGCGGGGTTGGGGTTCCAGGTCCGCGTCTCGGGTACGGCGACGACCGTCCGGGTCGGCTGAGCGCGCCCCGGCTCCGCCGCTTGTCCCGCCTGTCCCGCCTGTCCCGGCTGGCCGGCCCCCTCGAAGGCGATCATCGCGGTCTCGCCGAGGAACCGCTGACGGGCCAGCATGGCGCCGCCGGCGGCGGAGACGTCGGCGCCCAGGATCTGGCCCAGGGCGGGGTCGGCGAGCAGCGCGGTCACCGGGGTCTCGGCCACGGTGTCGACCCGCAGCGCGGCGTCGGGCGTGGACGAGGGAGCATTCGACTGCGGTGTCTGGATGGCGCCGGTCTGTGGTGTTCCGGTTTGGGCGGTTCCGGGGTCATCCGGTGGCGGCGACAGGAACGCGTCGCCGGACAGCAGGACCGACTTCACCCCGGACATCGCCAGTTCGTCGAGGGTGTCGCGGTCGAGCCGCCCGCCGGCGGGCCATGTCGTAGATGTCGGGACCTCCCTGCCGAGCACATCGGAGGCCACGCTCGAGCCCCGCCGGATCGCCGCGACGGCGGGCTCGTCCAGCTTGTTGTGCACCAGCGCCGCCAGGTCCGGATCGGCGTACGGCGTGGCCAGCACCGGCTTGCCGGACAGGGCGGTGCGCAGGTCGTCGAGCCACTTGCCGGCCGCGGGGTCGGCGGCCGCGCGCCGGATGCCGTCGCTCGTCTTGACCGTGTACGACCCGGCGGACGTCAGGCGCACGTCCTCCAGCAGGGCGGGATCGACGAACCAGGTCACGGTCTCGTGGCTTGTCTTGACCAGCTTCAGCAGGTTGGCCAGGCGGCCGGAGGCGACCGATCCGCGCAGGTCGTCGTCCATGAACGTGTTGTCGTCCGCCCGGTGGGGACGGTCGACGATCGGCATCGCGAGTGCGAGCCTGACCTTGGGGATCTGCTCGGCGTCCGCGGGCACGTACGGCAGGACCGTCCGGTCGATCGCGACCCGCTGGCCGGTCGCGGCGTCGAGGACCTCGATGGCCAGGGGATAGACCCCGGCGCGTGACATGCCCAGCTCCTGCGGCGTCACGCTGAACTCGAAGGGCAGCTTTCCCGACTGGTCGAGCTGGGTGACCTGGATCTTCGTCCGCCAGTTCGTCGTGACGTAACCGTCGTCGTCCAGGAAGGTCGCCAGCTCGGCCCGCGTCGCGAACGGCCGGCCCGGCGAGTAATGGATCCGGACCTGTACCGACGACTGGGGCGTCCCGGTCACGGCGCCGGAGACCGTGATGGGCGTGGCGGCCTCACGTGGGATCTCCGGCGTGACCTTCTCCACGACGAGGGGATCCGCCGGCGCCGTGGCGGCCACCGCGGTCGCGGCGGCTGCGGTCGCGGCGGCCGAGCCCGCCGCATGACGGTTCGAAGCGGCGACAGCCGTACCGGCCATGCCCGCGGGAGCGAGCACGGCGGTCAGCAGGGTCAGCAGCGCGGCCTTACGGATCATGCGCGGGCCGGCGATGAGGAACGGCGCACGCCCAGAATGCTATGGCCTATGTCGTCCGCATAGGACTGGCCAGCCTCACGAGTCCCGTCTGACGTGCTGTTTCAAGATCTACTCGCTTGCCCGATATCTGGTTGAAAAGGTGGATTGCCCGGATTCGCAGCGCCGTACGGCGCTCGCCCGTGGCGGTGTGCACGAATTCGCCCGGATCGAGATGCTCGACCATGCGCTGGTCGACGAGGACCCTGAGATCGTCGGGGAGCAGCAGCGGGCAGACCAGCCGGTCGGGGTAGTCGGTGACCGAGTTCACCAGGAACGACGAGGCCGGCCGTACGTCACGGGCGTGCAGCACCGCTCCGACGGCCTGCGGCGTGGGGTGGGCGGCGACGGCCCCGACCACGGCCACCGGCTCCATGCGGCCTCGGGTCGGCACTTCGAAAACGGAAACGCGGGCACACGACTCAGGAGTCGCATCGAGCATCTCGGGGAGCTCGTCGGCGCATGTCAAGGGCCGCGGAAGACGTACGATCTCATGGTGGATCTGGCGGGCGAGGAGCCGGCGGTGAATCGCGAGAGCGTCCTTCATCTCGTGTGCTCCTTGCGTCGTCCAGCGCTCCCAACCGACCTCAGGGGGTGTCCCTGGTGCTCGCTAGGTGTATGTCTCCCCTAGGCGACACCAAAGGGCATTCGGGGGGAGAACCTGTTCCGTGACCGAAGGACCTACCCAGCCGTGTCCGTTTCAAATCTGACCGAGAGCCAGCGGCGAGCCGTCGACGAGCTGTTCCGTCGGCTCGCCCCCGTGGCCGACGAACTCGGCGAGCTGTTCGTGGCGCGCGGGCACGAACTGGCCCTGGTCGGCGGCTCCGTGCGTGACGTCTTCCTCGGCCGCATCGGCAACGATCTCGACCTGACGACGGACGCCCGTCCGGAACAGGTGCTGGAGATCGTCAAAGACTGGGCCGACGCGGTGTGGACGATCGGGATCGACTTCGGCACCGTCGGCGTCCGCAAAGGCGGCTGGCTGCTCGAGATCACCACATATCGCACCGAGTCGTACGATCCGGCGTCGCGCAAGCCCGACGTCGAGTACGGCGACACGCTCGACGGCGATCTCGCCCGCCGCGACTTCGCGGTCAACGCGATGGCGGTCCGGCTGCCGAGCCACGAGTTCGTGGACCCCCACGGAGGGCTGCCCGACCTCGCCGCGAAGGTGCTGCGTACGCCGGCGAGTCCGGAACAGTCGTTCGACGACGACCCGCTGCGCATGCTGCGGGCCGCCAGGTTCGCCTCGCAGCTCGGCTTCAGCGTGGACGCCGGAGTGGTCGAGGCGATGGCCGCGATGGCGGGCCGGATCGAGATCGTGTCCGCCGAGCGCATCCGGGACGAACTCGACAAGCTGCTGCTGGGGTCGCGGCCGCGAGCCGGGCTGTCGCTGCTCGTCGAGACCGGCCTGGCCGCCCATGTCCTGCCCGAGCTGCCGAAGCTCCGGCTGGAGATCGACGAGCACCATCGGCACAAGGACGTCTACGAGCACACGCTGATCGTGCTCGAGCAGGCCATCGGCCTGGAGACCGGCGGCCCGGACCGGGTGCTGCGGTGGGCCGCGCTGCTGCACGACATCGGCAAGCCGAAGACCCGCCGCAACGAGCCGGGGGGCCGGGTCTCGTTCCACCATCACGAGGTGGTGGGGGCGCAGATGACGAAGAAGCGGCTGACCGAGCTGCGCTTCCCCAAAGACGTCGTGGCCGACGTGTCGCGGCTGGTGGAGCTGCACCTGCGCTTCCACGGGTACGGCACGGCGGGGTGGACCGACAGCGCGGTCCGGCGGTACGTGCGCGACGCCGGGCACCTGCTGGAGCGGCTGCACAAGCTGACCAGGGCCGACTGCACGACCCGCAACAAGCGCAAGGCGGCGGCGCTGTCGCGGACCTACGACCAGCTCGAGGAGCGCATCGCCCGGCTGGCGGAGGAGGAGGAGCTCGCCAAGATCCGGCCGGAGCTGGACGGCAACGAGATCCAGGAGATCCTCGGGCTCCCCCCGGGCCCCGTGATCGGCCAGGCCTACAAGCACATGCTGGAGATCCGTATGGATGAAGGGGTGATCGGCAAGGAGGCCGCCCGCGAGTCCCTGCTCAAGTGGGCCCGCGACAACGACCTCCTGCCATGATCACCCTGATGTGGCGGCGGTGACCATGGCTTTGGTGATGGTCGTGATGTCGTCGGGGGTGCAGGCGTAGGGCGGCATCGTGTAGATCAGGTGGCCGAACGGTCGGAGCCAGACGCCCTGGCGCATCACGATGTCCTGAATTTTGGCGACATTGACGGGGTCGACCATCTCGATCACCCCGATCGCGCCGAGGACCCGGACGTCACGCACCCCGGGGTGCCCGGCGGCCGGCGCGAGGCCGTCGAGCAGCCCGGCCTCGATCCGCTTGACCTCCTCCCGCCACGGACGCTCGCCCAGCAGGCCGAGTGAGGCGCCGGCGACCGCCGTCGCGAGCGGATTGCCCATGAAGGTCGGCCCGTGCATCAGCACGCCGATGGCGTCGGCCACCGGCGCCGTGCACAGGGTCGCGGCGAGCGTCAGGTATCCGCCGGTCAGCGCCTTGCCCAGGCACATGATGTCGGGGCGGATCCCGGCGTGGTCGCAGCCGAACAGCTCCCCGGTACGGCCGAAGCCGGTCGCGATCTCGTCGGCGATCAGCAGGATGCCGTGCTCGTCGGCCAGCTCGCGCAGCCGCCGCAGGTAGGCCGGGTGATAGAAGCGCATGCCGCCGGCGCCCTGCACGATCGGCTCGACGATGATCGCGGCCAGCTCGTCCGCGTGCGCCGCCACGAGTGAGGACAGCTCCGCCAGGTAGGCCTCGTCATACCGGGCCGGTGGAACAGGTCCGAAGACGTGGCTCGGCAGCACGCCGGAGAACAGGTGGTGCATGCCGTTCACCGGATCGCAGGCCGCCATCGCGCCGAACGTGTCGCCGTGGTAGCCGCCCCGGACGGTGAACAGCCTGGTCCGGCCGGGGTGGCCGGTCGCCGCCGCGTACTGCAGGGCCATCTTGATCGCGACCTCGACGGCCACCGAGCCGGAGTCGGCCAGAAAGACGCGGTCCAGCCCGGTCAGCTCGACCAGCATCCGCGCGAGCCGTACGGCGGGCTCGTGGGTGAGACCGCCGAACATGACATGTGCCATGTCGTCGAGCTGGTCGCGGATGGCCTGGTTCAGCCTCGGGTGGTTGTACCCGTGGATGGCCGCCCACCACGACGACATGCCGTCGACGACCTCCCTGCCGTCCGCGAGCGTGAGCCGTACGCCACGGGCGGCGCGGACCGCGTGCACGGGCACATGGGACGGCACCGCCGCGGGCACGCCGGACGGCACCGCGGCGTACGGATGCCAGACGTGCTCGCGGTCCAGTCGCAGGATGTCCTCAGCTTCCACGGCACCCACCCTAACCTGGGCGTACGTCCAGACCCTGGTGACGCGTACGGCGTCAGGCGGTCTGACGTTCGGTCGGCGACGCCGGCGGGCTCGCGGGGGCGGCGGCGGGGACGATCAGCCGGTAGGTCAGGGCGCCCAGCAGATAACAGACGCTGATCACGCCCAGAGCCAGGTAGGACCTGCCGTCCGGAGGCAGCATCGCGGCCGCCAGTGCGGCGCCCATGACGGTCGTGACGTTGAACAGCATGTCGTAGATGGAGAAGATCCGGCCGAGGAAGGCGTCGTCCACATCGCGCTGTACGACGGTGTCGGCGCAGATCTTCACGCTCTGCCCGGCGACGCCCAGCAGCAGGCCCGCGACGATGAACGCCCACTCATGGAAGGTCGCGAACAGCGCGAACTCCACCACCGCGCAGGCGGTGAGCATGGCGGGAACCCACGTCTCGATCCGGAACCGGTCGGTCGCCCACGGCGTGACCGGCATGGCCAGGAAGAAGCCGACGCCCGTCGCCGCGCCGACCAGCGTGATGCCCTTGAGCGCGGCATCCACGTCGTCGGTCGTGAAGTAGTAGCGATAGAGCATGACCGCCATCGCCAGCGACATCCCGAACAGGAGCCGGTAGGTGGCCATGGCGCCCAGGGTCGCGGCCGCTCTGCGCCGCCGTACGACATGCCGGGCGCCGTCGGCGAGGCCGCGCAGGACGATCCGTACGGCCTCGCCGGCCGGGGGTCGCGCCGCGTCGTACGCCGGCCCGAGCAGGGAACGCTCCATGGTCGCCGCGATGATCGCGGACAGGCCGAAGGACAGGCCGGAGATCACGAGCAGTGCCGCCGTGCCCCCGTGACCCGAACCGAAGATCAGGCGGAGCAGGAACGCGACGCCCATGCCGACGGCGGTGAGGACCGTGCCCGACGTGGGGGTGATGGCGTTGGCCATGATGAGCCGTTCCGGCGGCACCACGTGGGGCAGCGACGCGCCGAGCGCCGCGAGGAAGAACCGGTTCACGGCGAGCACGGCGAGGGCCGCGCCGTAGAAGGCCTCGTCCGGGACGCTCAAGGCCACCAGACCGGCCGTCAGCAGCAGCAGTGTTCCCCGCACGAGAGGCGCGACGACCAGGATCTGCCGCCGCGACCAGCGGTCGATCAGGACGCCGACGAAGGGCCCGAACACGCTGTACGGCAGGAACAGCACGGCCATGGCCACGGCCATCTCGGCGGCCGTGGCCTGCTTTTCCGGGCTGAAGAACGCGTAACCCGCCACCGCGAACTGGAAGATCCCGTCCGAGAACTGCGACACGAGACGGGTGCCGAAAAGCCGGCGGAAATCCCGGCCCTCGAGGAGCACGCGCAGATCCGAGACGAAGGACACGCACACAGCCTACGCGGGCGATCAGGCCACGGATATCGGGAACATCCCTGAGATGAGAACATGATCACGTAGTCTCGGAGGCGTGACCTCTGACGAACATGTCGTACTGCTCGACGGTGAGGGCAACCCGATCGGCACCGCTTCCAAGTGGACGATCCATGGCGCCGAGACCCCGCTCCATCTCGCGTTCTCCAGCTACGTCTTCGACGAGCACGGGCAGGTGCTGCTGACCCGGCGGGCCGGGCACAAGCTCACCTGGCCGGACCAGTGGACCAACAGTTGCTGCGGGCACCCGCTGCCGGGCGAACCGGTCCGGTCGGCGGTGATCCGCCGGCTCTCCTTCGAGTTGGGGCTGCGGGTGGACTCCGTCGATCTGCTGCTGCCACGCTTCGCCTACCGCGCCGCGATGGACAACGGGATCGTGGAGAACGAGATGTGCCCCGTCTTCCGGGTCCTCGCCTCGTCGGATGCCACGCCCAACCCGGAGGAGGTCGGCGCGGCCCGCTGGCTGCCCTGGAAGCAGTACGTCGACGAGGTCCTGAGCGGCGAGATTCCGATCTCCCCGTGGGCCGGGGAGCAGTTGCCGCTGCTCGTCTCGCTCGGCCCCGACCCACTGGCCTGGCCGGTGGCCGACCCGGCCGACCTACCGCCGGCCGCCCGTCTCTGACGGCTCCGTCTCTGACAGTTCCGTCTCTGAGGCACAGAAACAGAAACGCCCCGGCTCGGGCTGAGCCGGGGCACCGTACGGCACGGCGGCGCGGATCAGCGCTCGGCCTCGCCGCGGATGAAGTTCTCGACCGCTTCACGGGCGGCGTCGTCGGAGTACTGCTCCGGCGGCGACTTCATGAAGTACGACGAGGGCGACAGCAGCGGCCCGCCGATCCCCCGGTCAAGAGCGATCTTGGCGGCGCGCACCGCGTCGATGATGATGCCTGCGGAGTTGGGCGAGTCCCAGACCTCCAGCTTGTACTCCAGGTTCAGCGGGGTGTCGCCGAAGGAACGGCCCTCCAGGCGGACGTACGCCCACTTGCGGTCGTCGAGCCACGGCACGTGGTCGGACGGGCCGATGTGCACGTCGGCCTTGGCCATCTCGTGCGGGATCTGCGACGTGACCGACTGCGTCTTGGAGATCTTCTTGGACTGGAGGCGGGTGCGCTCCAGCATGTTCATGAAGTCCATGTTGCCGCCGAAGTTGAGCTGGTACGTGCGCAGCAGCTCGACCCCGCGGTCCTCGAACAGCTTGGCCATCACGCGGTGGGTGATGGTCGCGCCGACCTGGGACTTGATGTCGTCGCCCACGATCGGGACGCCGGCCTCGGTGAACTTGGCGGCCCACTCCGGGTCGGAGGCGATGAAGACGGGCAGGGCGTTGACGAACGCCACCTTGGCGTCGATCGCGCACTGGGCGTAGAAGCGGTCGGCCTCCTCCGAGCCCACCGGCAGGTAGGAGACCAGGACGTCGACCCGGGCGTCCCTGAGTGCCTGGACGACGTCCACCGGCTTCTCGTCGGACTCCTCGATGATCTCCTGGTAGTACTCGCCGAGACCGTCGAAGGTGGGTCCGCGCTGCACAGTGACGCCGAGCGGCGGCACGTCGCAAATCTTGATCGTGTTGTTCTCGGAGGCGACGATCGCCTCGGAGAGATCTCGGCCGACCTTCTTGGCGTCCACGTCGAACGCGGCGACGAACTCCACGTCTCCGACGTGATAATCGCCGAAGCGCACGTGCATCAGGCCCGGCACTCGGCTGCTCGGATCCGCGTCCCTGTAGTAATGGACACCCTGCACCAGCGAAGCGGCGCAGTTCCCCACGCCGACGATGGCTACGCGCACCGAACCCATAGCACTCGCTCCTTTACTTATCCATCAGCCTCGGGCGAGTCCGCCCTCTGATCTCTGTCCTGCACGGCTCGCGCGGGATCGGCGGCCTCGCCGGCGGCGCTGCTCCGCCGTTCCGAGTCGATGAGCTCGTTGAGCCAGCGGACCTCCCGTTCGACCGACTCCAGTCCGTGGTGCTGCAGCTCAAGGGTGTAGCGGTCGAGCCGCTCCCTTGTGCGAGCCAGAGCCGTACGGACACGTTCGAGTCGTTCCTCCAGGCGGCTGCGGCGGCCCTCGAGAATGCGCAGCCGTACCTCCGCCTCGGCATGGCGGAAGAAGGCGAAGTGGATGCCGAAGCTCTCGTCCTCCCAGGCGGACGGACCCGCCTGGGTGAGGAGCTCGTGCAGCCGCTCCTTGCCCTCCGCGGTCAGCTTGTAGACGATCTTCGATCGTCGACCGAGGACGGTGTCCTCCGGAGGCTCCTCCTCTGTGATGAGACCGTCGCCCAGTAGACCGCGGAGACACGGGTACAGGGACCCGTAGGAGAACGCACGGAACATCCCGAGCAGGGTGTTGAGCCGTTTGCGCAGCTCATAGCCGTGGAGCGGGGTCTCGTGCAGCGATCCCAGGACGGCGAGCTCGAGAAGAGCGCTTCGTGAACCGGAGCCCGTCACTGGAACCACCTCCTATGCCTGACCGATGTATCGAGCCGATACATCGGCAGAATACGTCGGCGCGTTATATAGCGCAACGTGTCAACGATTGGGCAAGTTTCAGCAAATCGCCGTAATCTGACCACTTATGGGGAAGCAGTGGCCAGCCGGACAGGTCGGGCGGGACGGGCCGGTGGACCACACCGACACCGGCGACCGGTCGGCCGCCCTCGCGACCACGACTGCAGTCGTCTGCCCGGCGCGTATCGCTTTCAACGTGAGTAATGTCACACCGACCTACCGGGACGAATCGCCGCACCTGGTGGACCAGGTCACCGTCGCCGCGCCCATATCCCGTGGTGGCGTAAGTACGGTGAATCCCGAGTCTCCGTGCCGGAGGTCTGACATGGTTGTTCCAGGAACCACCTGGCGGTCTCGTTCGGCCCCTTCGGTAGCCGATCCCCGGGCTCCTCTCTGCAGGGCGACCCCACCTTCAGGAGGAACTCCCCCCGGCCCTCGGCCGACATCGACGAATTCCCTGAAGACCTGACGAGGACGCGTGACTAACAGCAGCTATGGACCGGAGCCGACCGGCCGCCCCGAGGATCCCTCGGGCCCCGACGGATCGCCCCGACCCGGGCGCCGCCGTCGCACGCCCCGGGAAACTGACGAGTACGGAGATCCCTCCGCCGGACGGGGCCGAGACCCTCGGCAGCCCCACTTCCAGCAGCCCAATCCCCAACACGAGGGGCAGCCGACGGCCCGCCATCCCCGTCCCACGCCCAACCCCCGTCCCGTACCCCATCCGCAGGGCCCGTCACATCCCCAGGCCGCTCTCCCGCAAACGGGGCAGCGTGCCGTACGGCCCGGCGCGCCGCCCCGGCAGGCGCCCGGCGGCCGTCGCATGGACGCGGCGTTCGAGGACACCGCGGCCATGAACGCGGTGGCGATGAACGCGGCCCCGCCGCCTCCGCAGCAGGATCGGCAGGGACGACAGGGCCCGGGACGCCCTCAGGAGCCGGCTCGGCGCCCCGGCCCGGGCGGCAGGCCCGGCGGTGGTCCCGGTGGTCCTGGTGGTCTCGGCGGCCCGGGTGGCGAGGAGCGTACCCAGATCACCACGCAAGGGGCGATGGGGATGCCCCCCGGTGCCGGCGGCGGTCCCCGGCGAGAGTTCGGGGCGCAGGAGACGGAGATCATGCCCTCGGGCGGGCGGCGGCGCAGACCCGGACGTGGCCGAGGTGGCCCGGGAGGCCCGGACGGCCCCGGCGGACCGGGTGGGCGCGGGCCGGAGGGTCCCGGTGGCCGTGGCCCCCGAGACCCGGGTGGCCCGGACGGTCCCGATGGCTTCGAGGATGACGAGAAGCCGCGCCGCTCCGGCTGGAAGCGCTTCATTCCGAGCTGGAAGCTCGTGCTGGCGAGCTGCGCCGTGCTCACCGCCGGCGTGTTCGGCATGATCGTGGTCGGCTACATGAACACCGAGTTGCCGTCGGAGCGGGACGCGCAGGAGACCGCGATCTCCCAGGGGAGCGTCTTCTACTACCGGGACGGCACGCCGATCGCCCGGCTCGGCACCAAGCGGACCAGGGTCTCGCTCGACCAGGTGCCCCAGCACGTCAGGGACGCGGTGGTCGCCGCGGAGAACCGCAGCTTCTATGAGGACTCCGGGATCGACCTCATGGGCATCGCCCGGTCGGTGTGGATGACGGCCACCGGCCAGCAGACCCAGGGCGGCTCCACCATCACCCAGCAGATGGCCCGCAACTACTTCGACACGCTCAACCGAGATGTGACGATCAAGCGGAAGGTCACCGAGATCTTCATCTCGGTGAAGCTGGACAAGGAGTGGACCAAGGACAAGGTCCTCGAGTACTACCTGAACACAGTGCCCTTCGGCCGCAACACCTATGGCATCGAGGCAGCCGCCAAGGAGTTCTTCCGCAAGAGCGCGAAGGAACTGACCGTGGCACAGGGGGCCTACCTGGCCGGCCGCATCCAGCGGCCCGGCGACTTCGACAAGCAGGAGGACGCGGGCAACTTCGCCGGCACCCAGGAGCGGTTCAACTACGTCATCAAAGACGGCATGGCCCACATGACGGATGAGAACGGCAAGCTCAAGTATCCGGACATCGCGGCCACGGCCAAGTTCCCCAAGCCGAAACCGCAGCGGGTGTCCGAGGCGTTCGGCGGCATCAAGGGCTACATGCTCGAAGTGGCCCTCCGCGAACTGAAGTCACGGGGTATCCAGCGCAGCGACGTCGACAACGGTGGCTACAAGATCTACACCACGTTCGACAAGAAGCTCATGCAGGAGGCGAAGAAAGCCGTCAACGGCGTCACCTCGGGCATGTCGAAGGAGTTCCACGCGGGCCTTGCCGCCGTGGACCCCCGGAACGGACAGGTTCTGGCATTTTACGGCGGCGACGACTATCTCAACGACCCCTGGAACGAGCCGTTCGACTCCCGGAAACAGGCGGCCTCGGCGTTCAAGCCGTATGTCCTGGCGGCCTGGCTGGAGGCAGGTTTCAGCCTCAACAGCTTGGTCCCCGGTAACAGGACGGTGCCGGAGAAGTTGCCCGGCACCACACCCATCACCAACGGACACCGCGAACGGGAAGCGGTCGACGTGATCCACGCGACGGCGGCGTCCATCAACACAGCCTTCGCGTCCATGGCGTTCGCACTGCCCGGACAGCTGGATGACTTGAGGGCGCTCGCCGAGGCGGCGGGGATCAGCAAGAAGGCCCTCGATGAAGACGAGAAGGGCGCTCGGGGTGAGAGCGGCCACGGCTATCAGCTCGCGATCGGCAGTGTCGGAGTCACGCCTGTCGAGCAGGCCGCCGGCTATTCGATCTTCGCTAACCAGGGTAAGCACGTCGATGCCCACGTGATCAAAGAGGTCAAGCAGGGCAAGACTGTCGTCCTCAAGGAGAAAAGGGACGTCAGGCAAGTCATCTCCCCTGACGCCGCGGCTGATTCGACCGCGGCGATGGAGCAGGTCCTCAAGAGCGGTACCGCGGCCGGCAAGGGGATCGGCCGTCCGGCGGCCGGCAAGACCGGCACCAACAACAAGGAGAAAGAGGCCTGGTTCGTCGGTTTCACTCCCCAGTTGTCCACAGCGGTGGGCATGTACCGGGAGCAGTGCAAGACGAAGAGCGGCAAGATCGTCCAACCGCAGCATGCCAACTGCCCGATCACGCCCAACGGCAAGCCGAGCAAGAAGTACGGCCTGCAGAACCCTTACTCGAAGTCCTTCGAGACGTCGCTGGGGTTCGAGGGTGCGGGTCCGCCGACCAGCATCTGGCGCAACTTCATGATGGCGGCCCATGAGGGCAAGCAGGTCGAGCAGTTTCCGCCGAAGGCGGGGATCGGCATGCCGGAGAACATCGCGCCGAGTCCGTCGCCGACTCCGGAGCCGACGGACGGCTTCCCGACGGATGGCTTCCCGACCGACGATTTCCCGACCGACGATTTCCCGACGGACGATTTCCCGACGGGTCCCCCGCCCGGGCCCAACGATTCCCAGTGCCTGCCGGATGATCCGGCCTGCGGCGACAACGGTGTCCTGGAACTCCAGAGTGAGGGCGGTCGGCCCGTCGGCGGTGACCAACCGCCAGGGAACGGCGCCCCCGCCGCGGTCGCGGCCACACCGGTCCAATCGGCGGGCAAGCGCAGGGGCAGCGCCGGGTAACGCCGGGTAGGCCACGACCACCCGCTCCCGACGCGAGGGGGCCCACGGAAGCGATGCCGTAGGCCCCCTCGCATGCCATGCCGAGCGGCACGCACCGGGGATCTCCAACGGCGGAGGTCGCCAAGCGACGGTCATTGATGGTGCAATACCGACCATGACGACCCGGACCACCACCCCCCCTGGCCCGCTGCCCGGATTCGCCGCGCGGATGGAGCCGTACCTGCCTCTCGCGCTTCTCGCGGGGCTCGGCGCCGTGCTCGCATACCTGTGGAAGTGGCCCTGCCGGTTCGGCGGCGTCTGGAACGGCGGCGCCGGGCAGTACACCCACTACTGCTACACGGACATCTATCCGCTGTTCTGGGCGGAGCACCTCAACGAGGGCAAGATCCCCTATGTCGACTATCCGGTGGAGTATCCGGTCGGCATCGGGGCGATCATGGAGTTCGCCCGGCGGCTCGCGGGCGGCGACGGCGTGCGTTTCTACGACGTCACCGTGCTGCTCATGGCCCTCTCGCTGATCGTCGGGGTGGTGTTCATGGCGGTGCTGGCCGGGTCGGGACGCCGCTGGGACGCGCTGTGGTACGCCGTCAGCCCGGCCGTCATCCTCACCGCGTACATCAACTGGGACCTCGCGGCCGGTGCGCTGGCGCTGGGCGGTCTGCTGGCCTGGGCCAGGAAGCTGGAATATCTCGCCGGAGTGCTGCTGGCGCTGGCGGTGGCGACGAAGTTCTATCCGCTGATGTTCTTCGGCGCGCTGTTCCTGCTCACGGTCCGTACGGCCAAATGGCTGCCGTTCCTGAAGACCGCGGCGGCGGCCGCCGGGACGTGGCTGCTGGTGAACGTCCCGGTCATGGCGATCAACTTCGAGGGTTGGAAGAGGTTCTACTCCTTCAGCAGCGAGCGCGGCGCCGACTGGGGGGGCCTGTGGTTCTTCTTCCAGGCGAAGCAGTGGGGCATCCTCGCCGACGCCGAGAAGCTGAACACGATGGCCATGGCCGCGCTGGCCGTACTGCTGCTGGGAGTGGCCGTGCTCGCCCTGGCCGCACCGCGCCGCCCGCGCCTGGCGCAGCTGTGCTTCCTCGCGCTCGCCGCCTTCATGATCACGAACAAGGTGTGGTCGCCGCAGTATGTGCTGTGGCTGGTGCCGTTCGCCGTGCTGGCCAGGCCCAGGTGGGGGGCGCTGGTCGCCTGGCAGATCGCCGAGTGCTGGTACTTCTTCTCGATCTGGCTCTACCTGACCGGCCGGATGCCGGAGTTCGCCGAGCAGGGCATCGGCGACACGCCGTACTTCCTGTCGATGTGGGCGAGGGCGATCACGATCGTCGTGCTGATGGCGCTCGTGGTGTGGGACATCCTCCGCCCCGAGCGTGACGCCGTACGGCAGTCCGGTGTGGACGACCGGTCCGGCGGCGTGTTCGACGGCGCCGAAGACCGCCTGACCCTGCGTTCCCTCATCAGGCCGAGTTCGGGAGCTCCGGCCATGAATCTTTCATCCGATTCTCGGTAGCCTGAGAGGAAGGCTCGCTGCGGCGGGGGAACTGATGCGGGGGCGGGGCCGCCGGTGCGAAACGGGCGTTCACAGCGTCGGTTATGGGGACGATCAAGGAGTCGGTCACGGCGGGTGCCGTGGTCGGTTCTCGTGGTGTGGGCGCTCACCCGGACAGTGCTGTTCCTCGCCGCGACGCAGGTCATCCCGGTCGGTCACGAGGGGTCGTTCGCGAACGACGTCCGGCTCTACCGTGACTGGTCGCAGGTCCTGCTGGGCGGGGAGTTCCCGGCCGGGGACGAGAAGTGGCAGTATCCGCCGTTCGCCGCGCCGCCCATGCTCGCGCCCCACCTGCTCCCGTTCGGTTATCGGACCGCGTTCCATCTGCTGGCCATCCTGTTCGACCTGGGCATCCTGCTGCTGCTGTGGCGGTTCTCCGTACGGCAGGCCGGCAGCCGTACGAGGGTGGGTCTGTGGGCCTGGACCATCGGGGCCGCGCTGCTCGGGCCGCTGCTGATCTCCAGATATGACCTGATGGTCACCTTCGTCGCGATCCTCGCGCTGACGGCGTCGGCGGATCCGGCCGTACGGGGATCGTTGATCGGGATCGGGCTCATCATCAAGGTGTGGCCGGTCGCGCTGCTCGCCGGACTGCGGCGCCGGCGGGAGCTGCTGACCGCCTCCGGGTCGATGCTCGCGGTCTCCGCGGTCGGCTGCGGCATCGCCGTACTGGTGATGCCGCACGCGCTCGACTTCCTCACCGCGCAGCGGGAGCGCGGGCTGCAGATCGAGTCCCTGGCGGCGACGCCGTTCGCACTGGCCCGGGCACTGGGCTGGTGGGACGGCTTCACCACCTACCAGCACGGTGCGATGGAGCTCGTGGGGCGGGGCGTCGGGACGGCGGAACGGGTGAGCCTGATCGCGACCCCGCTGGCGCTGGCGCTGCTGGCGGTGTGGTGGCTCCGGGCGGCCCCGACGGCGAGGTCGTTCTACGACGCCGCGCTGACCGCCGTGCTCTTCCTCGTGCTCACCAGCCGGGTCCTGTCCCCGCAGTACCTGATCTGGGTGATCGGCATCGCGGCCGTCGTGCTGACCGTACGCTCGGAGAGGCGGGGCGCGACCCAGAGGCCGGCCGCCTGGCTCGTGCTGGTCGCGGCGCTGCTCACCGGGATCATGTATCCGTGGGTGGAGGAGGACTACAGCTGGAGCGGTGAGCTGCCCGGAACCCTCGTGCTGGTCGCCCGCAATCTGGTGCTCGTCACCGCCGCGACCGTGTCGTTCATCCAACTGTGGCGCAGCACCCGCCGACGCCGGGCGGCCGTCGTCGAGCAGGAAGCGGCAGAGCTTCTACCCACTCGATGAGCGTCGCAATCCACCAAGTCTGTCCACAGCCTGTGGACAACCACCTCTCCCAGGTGGTGTTGTGGAGTTAGAGGTGCTTGCGTAGGAAGGCGATGTCGTCGGCCTGGCCCTCGAACGGGGTCTCGACCACGATCGGGGCCCCGGCCGCGCGGCAGACCTCGAGGATGTGCTCGGGATCGATCTGACCGGCCCCGAGGTTGGCGTGGCGGTCCGCACCGGAGTCGAAGGCGTCCCTGGAGTCGTTGCAGTGGATCAGGTCGATCCGGCCGGTGATCGCCTTCACCCGGTCGACCAGCCCCACGAGTTCCTCGCCGCCCGCGTGGAAGTGACAGGTGTCGAGGCAGAAGCCGACGACCGAGGGGTCCGACGCGCCGGAGGTGGCCGCGTCCCAGAGGCGGGCGATCCGGTCGAGCTTGCGCGCCATGGCGTTGCCGCCGCCCGCCGTGTTCTCGATCAGCACGGGGATCTCGCACTCCATGCGCTCGAAGACCTTGCGCCAGTTGTCGAACCCGACCTGGGGGTCGTCGCCCGCGTTGACGTGCCCGCCGTGGACGATCAGGCCCCTGGCGCCGATCGAGGCGGCGGCCTTCAGATGACCGTCGAGGAGCTTGCGGCTGGGGATCCTGATCCGGTTGTTGGCCGTCGCCACGTTGATCACGTACGGCGCGTGGATGTAGACGTCCACGTCCGAGTCGCGCAGAGCGGCGGCGGAGGCCGGGACGACCGGTCCCTTCCACCCCTGCGGGTCGCCGAGGAAGAACTGCACGACGTCGGCGTTCCTGGTGGCCGCGTGGGCCAGCGGGTCGTCCTGGTCGACGTGGGCACCGATGCGCTGTGGTCGCTGTGACGTCGTCACTTCTTCCCCTGTTCGTTGTGGAGGTACGTGTGGAGGGACATGTGAAGGTCGCCGCTACCGGTCCGGTCCGCCGGGCGGGATTTCCCGCGGGCGCCGACGTACCGGGAATGTTTCACTAAGGCACATGAGGGCAGCCGCCAACTCACCACCGACAGATGCGCCGATGATACTAAGGAGACGGGCGTGAGATATCGGTTGAGCAGCTTCCTCCTACTCGTCTACCTCCTGGTCGGTGTCTACGTCGCGTGGGTCCACCACTACCTCACCCCGGCCCTTCTCAAGCAGGTCGCGCAGGCCCTGTTGGCGATCTTCCTGTGGTTCCTGATCCTTCTCGGCGTGGATCTGCACGTCGGAGGCTGACCGACGAGCCCGGCGTCCCGGCCCGGCCTCAGACGTGCGGAACGAAGCCGCCGTGCGCGACCCCCAGGGCCATCCCCACGAACGACGTCACCACTCCAGCGATGATGAGGCATCGCTGGGCGGTGGTGACCGAGATGTACTGCACGTAGAGGCCGCCCCAGAACCCGAGCGCACCCACCCAGGACGCGACGATGTGGCTGTCGACGATGAACCCGGTGACGAAGGCCATGATGCCCAGCATGAGCGTGGCGACCGTCAGGAAGTTCGTCAGCGGATGTCGCCCGCCGTCCGTGTTGAGAGTGAAACGCGGTGACGGCCTCTCGGTGGGGCGGGTGGTGACCTGTCTCATCTGAGACACCCCCTCTTACCTTGCGGTTCGGCTCACCTTCCAGTCTGGGCTCAGGACGGCGTACGGCCAAGGGGCTGGTAGCCTTAACCGACTGCGCATGGTATGAGCGGCGGAAAGTACAAGCCGCCGCTTGACCTCGCGCGGCGGATCCTCCTGTCACGGCAAGGTGTCGTGACCGCAAGAGTCCAGAGGAGGTTGGATTCGGCATGCGTCGTTACGAGATGATGGTCATCCTCGACCCGTCCCTCGATGAGCGCACCGTGCAGCCCTCGCTCGACCAGTTCCTGGCCGTCGTACGCAACGACGGCGGCAGTGTGGAGAAGGTCGACGTGTGGGGGCGTCGCAAGCTGGCCTACGACATCGCCAAGAAGGCCGAGGGCATCTATGCCGTCGTCGACCTGACCGCGGAGCCCGCCACGGTGAAGGAGCTGGACCGCCAGCTGAACCTGAACGAGGGCATCCTCCGCACCAAGGTCATGCGGCCCGAGCTTCACTGACCAGTGCCGCCAAGCCCGACAAGTTTGTCGGGGGGTAGCCGTACGCTGGGCCCTTGAACGGGTCGGCGCACGGGATAGGAAGGCTAAAGCGACCGATGGCAGCAGGCGACACCCAGATCACCATCGTCGGCAACCTTGTCGACGACCCCGAGCTGCGCTTCACCCCGACGGGGCAAGCCGTGGCCCGGTTCCGCATCGCGTCCACTCCGCGGTTCCTCGACAAGCAGACCAACGAGTGGAAGGACGGCGAGGGGCTGTTCCTCACCTGCAACGTGTGGCGGCAGGCGGCGGAGAACGTCGCCGAGAGCCTGCAGCGCGGCATGCGGGTCATCGTGCAGGGACGGCTGCGCCAACGGTCGTACGAGACCAAGGAAGGCGAGAAGCGCACGGTCTACGAGGTCGAGGTCGACGAGGTCGGCCCGTCGCTGCGCAACGCCACGGCGAAGGTCAACAAGACCTCCCGCCAGGGCGGCGGCTTCGGCGGCGGCCCGGCGAACGACCCGTGGGCGTCCGCGACCCCCGCGCCGCAGGGCGGCTACGGCCAGGGTGGCGGAGGCGGCGGCGGGTTCGGCGCCCCCCAGGGGGGCGGCGGCGGATTCGGCGGCGACTTCAGCGACGAACCGCCCTTCTGATCATCGCTCTTCTCGTCTCCATCACATACCGACAATCCGAGCGACCATTCCCGCGTGACGCGGGGCTCTGAAAGGAGCACCACGATGGCCAAGCCGGCAGTTCGCAAGCCGAAGAAGAAGGTTTGCCTCTTCTGCCACGACAAGATCTCCTATGTCGACTACAAGGACACGGGGCTGCTGCGGAAGTTCATCTCCGACCGCGGCAAGATCCGTGCCCGCCGGGTGACGGGCAACTGCACCCAGCACCAGCGCGACGTGGCCACCGCCATCAAGAACGCCCGTGAGATGGCCCTGCTGCCTTACACGAGCACGGCGCGCTGAGAAGGGAGACCCAGGAAATGAAGCTGATTCTCACGACCGAGGTCTCCGGCCTCGGCGCTCCCGGCGACGTGGTCGAGGTGAAGGACGGCTACGGCCGCAACTACCTCGTTCCCCGTGGATTCGCCATCCGCTGGACCCGCGGCGCCGAGTCGCAGATCGCCTCCATCAAGAAGGCGCGTGCCGCCCGCGAGATCCGCGACCTGGGCTCGGCCCAGGAGGTCGCCGGCCGGCTCGGCGGGCTGAAGGTCAGGCTCGCGACGCGTGCGGGCGAGGCGGGCCGGCTGTTCGGCTCGATCACCACGGGCGACATCGCCGAGGCGGTCAAGTCCGCCGGCGGCCCGCAGCTCGACCGGCGCCGCATCGTGATCGACAACGCGATCAAGAGCGTCGGCACCCACCGGGTCAGCGTCAGGCTGCACCCGGAGGTCGTCGCCAACCTCGACGTCGAGGTCGTCGCCGGCTGATCCTCCGTCGGAAGTGTTCGCCGAACACCCCGACCTGATCACCATCGGGCCCCTCTCCGATCTCCGGAGGGGGGCCTCGGTCGTTTTCCGGGGGGACCGGGGACGGACTCGGGTATTGCCAAAACGCTACTATCTTCCCAGCTAAATTTGCGGATTCCGTGGAAGATCGTGCTGATGGAGGCTGTGATGCGCCGTTCCCCCGTGCGCCGTCGACCCGTGCGCCGTGCCACCGTGCTTCTGGCGTTCGGCGGCCTCACGCTGGCCGCCGCCGCATGCGCGCCGGCCTCCCAATCCTCGGACGGCCAGCCGTCCGCGGCCGCCGGCGATGCGACGGGTACGGCCGCCACGGCGAGCTGCGCCAAGGACGGCCTCACGCTCGTCACTCCCGGCAAACTGACCATCGGCACCGACAAGCCGGCCTACGAGCCGTGGTTCAAGGACGACGACCCCGCCAATGGGCAGGGCTTCGAGAGCGCGGTGGCGTACGCCGTCGCCCAGAAGATGGGCTTCACCAAGGACGAGGTCGTCTGGGCCGTCGTCCCCTTCGACTCCTCGTTCGCCCCCGGGCCGAAGAAGTTCGACTTCGACATCAACCAGATCTCCATCACTCCGGAGCGTAAGAAGGCCGTCGACTTCAGCGCGGGGTACTACACCGTCAAGCAGGGCGTGGTCGCCCTGGACGGCTCCACGTTCGCCAAGGCCGCCACCCTGGCCGAGCTCAAGGATGCCAAGATCGGGGTCCAGGCGGGCACCACCGCGCTGCAGGCGGTCCGGCAGGTGATCCAGCCCGGCGCCGATCCCAGCGTGTTCAACCAGCAGATCGACGCGATCAACGCGCTGAAGAACAAGCAGATCGACGCGATCGTCGTGGACCTGCCGACCGCCTTCTACGTCACAGCCGCCCAGGTGGAGGGCTCGAAGATCGTGGGCCAGTTCGCGGCCCAGTCGGACGCCCCCGAGGAGTTCGGCCTGCTCTTCCAGAAGGGCAACGGCCTGGTCCCCTGCGTGGACAAGGCGCTCGGTGAGCTCAAGACGTCCGGCGAACTGGCCGGGATCGAGAGCCGGTGGCTGACCGCGGCCGCGGGCGCGCCGGAGCTGAGTTGACCGAGGAGGCGCGGCCGACCCGGGTGGAGACCGTCACTGCCGCGCCCGAGACGAGAAGCTGGGTGAAGAGCGAACGGCAGATCCGCCGCGAGGCCGAGCTGCGCCGCCGAACCCGGCGGTCAGTCTCGGTCGCCACGGCCTCCACCCTGCTGGTCGCCGTCACGGTCGTCGTGGCCGTCACCGCGTCACCGGGCTGGCCTCGGGTCAGGGAGACGTTCTTCAGCCCCACCGCGTTCACCGAGGCGCTCCCCGACGTGTTGCGCGGGTTCCTCCTCAACATCAAGATCTTCCTGGTCGCCGAGGTGTTCATCCTGGTGCTGGGGCTGATCGTGGCCCTCGTGCGCGGACTGCGCTCGCCGGTGTTCTTCCCGCTGCGTGCGCTGGCCGTGCTGTACACCGACATCTTCCGCGGCATCCCCACCATCCTGCTGGTCTACCTGGTCGGGTTCGGCATCCCGGCACTCCAGCTTCAGGGCGCGCCGGCCGACCCGGTGACGCTCGGCGTCATCGCGCTCGTGCTGTCGTACGGGGCGTACGTCGCCGAGGTGTTCCGTTCGGGGATCGACTCGATCCACCCCAGCCAACGGGCCGCCGCGCGGTCACTGGCGCTGTCCCACGGTCAGACCATGCGCTATGTGGTGCTGCCGCAGGCGGTCCGCCGGGTGGTCCCCCCGCTGCTGAACGACTTCGTCTCCCTGCAGAAGGACAGCGCGCTCGTCGCCATGCTGGGCCCCTTGGAGGCGCTTCGCCAGGCCCAGATCCACGCCGCCTCGACCTTCAACTACACGCCCTATCTGGCCGCCGCGTTGCTGTTCATCGCGCTGACCGTGCCGATGGCGCGCCTCACCGACCACCTGGCCGCGCGTACGGCACGCCGCCACTTGGGAGGAGGTGGACGGGCATGAGCCTGCTGAAGATCGACGGAGTCTGGAAGCACTACCGCGGGCAGAGCGTGCTGCGCGGCATCGACCTGGAGGTCGCCCCGCACGAGGTCGTCTGCCTGATCGGCGCCTCGGGATCGGGCAAGTCGACGCTGCTGCGCTGCGTCAACCTGCTGGAGGCGGTCGACGACGGCACGATCCACCTCGACGGCGCGGAGATCACCGATCCCGGAGTGGACCCGGACGAGGTGCGCAAACGGATCGGCACGGTCTTCCAGGCCTACAACCTCTTCCCGCACATGACCGTGCTCGACAACATCACGCTGGCGCCGCGCAAGGTCCACCGTACGCCTCGGGCGGAGGCCGAGAAGCGGGCCGGGGAACTGCTCGCGAGGTTCGGACTGGCCGACCGGGCGGGAGAGTATCCCGACCGACTCTCCGGCGGACAGCAGCAGCGGGTGGCCGTCATCCGGGCGATCGCCACCCGGCCGCGGCTGCTGCTGCTCGACGAGGTCACCTCCGCGCTCGACCCGACCCTGGTCACCGAGGTCCTCGGTGTCATCCGCGAGCTCAAGGCGACCGGGATGACGATGATCCTGGCCACGCACGAGATGGAGTTCGCCCGCGACATCGCCGACACGGTCTGCTTTCTCGACGGCGGGGTGCTGCTGGAGCGCGGATCGCCCGAGCAGATCTTCACGGCGCCCGAGCATCCCCGCACCCGGGAGTTCCTCAGCCGGATCCTGGGCCGTCTCTGACGAGTGCGGGTTCAGCGGCGGTGGCGGCCCCGGCCCGGCGGGGGCGGGGCCAGCAGGCTCGCGCGTCTGCCGTACAGCAGGTAGAGCAGCACCGCGCCGGCCATGCACACGGCGAAGTAGATCCAGGTGATGACCTGGAGGTTGACCATCAGCCAGAGCGTGGCCAGGATGGCGAGCACCGGCACAAGGGGGAAGAGCGGGGTACGGAAGCTCGCGGGCAGCTCGGGCATCCTCCGGCGCAGCGCGATGACCCCTGCGGCCACGAACAGGAACGCGAACAGAGTGCCCATCACGACGAGTTGCTCCATCGTGAGCACCGGAGCGAGCTCGGCGAGCAGGATGGCGGCGGCACCGCTGATCAGGGACGCCGTGGCGGGAGTCTGGTGCCGTCCGGTGAGCCGTCCGAGGCTTCGGGGCAGCAGCCCGTCGCGGGCCATCGCGAACACCACGCGGGTCTGGCTGACCAGCAGCACGAGGATGACGGTGGTGAGTCCCAGCACGGCGCCGATGTTGATGACGTGGACCATGAAGTGCTCGCCGACGGCCCGGAAGGCGTTGCCGAGCGGGGTCTCCAACGAGATCTTCGTGTAGCGCACCATGCCCACCATCACGGCCGCGACCGCGATGTAGATGACCGTGGTGATCGCCAGGCTCCGGATCATGCCCTGGGGCACCACGCGCGGGGCGTCCCTGGTCTCCTCGGCGGTGGTGGCCACCAGGTCGAACCCGACGTACGCGAAGACGATGGCGGGGGCGGCGGCCAGGATGCCCAGCCAGCCGAAGGCGTGCGCCTGGCCGAAGGTCAGGCCGAAAAGCGTGCTGTGCAGCACGTCGGCGTCCCGGGCCAGCGGCAGGGGATCGGCCGGAATGCTCGCGAGGTTCGCGGCGTCGACATGCCGTGCGCCGACGACGATGACGGCGGCGATGGCCGCCAGCTTCGCCCCGACCATGACCCACAGCACGCGCAGGCCGACCCGGGCGTTGAACGCCACGACAAAGGTCAGCACGGTCAGGATGGCCAGCGTGAACAGGTCGGGGCCGACGGCCTTGCCGCCCAGTGCGGGCACCTGCACACCGAGGTCGGCCAGCGTCTGCGCCGCGTACAGCGACCAGGCCCTGGCCACGGACGCGGCGGCGAGCTCCAACTCCACGATGAGCGCACAGCCGACGATCCAGGCCCACATCTCGCCGAAGACGACGTAGGTGAACGTGTAGGCGCTGCCCGAGACCGGCATCGCGGACGCGAGCTCCGCGTAGCACAGGGCCACGAGGAGGCTGGCGATTCCGGCGATCATGAAGGAGAGGATCACGCCCGGCCCGGCGATCGTGGCCGCCTGCCGACCGGCGATGTTGAAGATCCCCGCTCCGATCATCACGCCGAGGCCGAAGACGATCAGGTCGCCGCGTCCGTAGATCTGGGAGAGCCCCTGCTTGGCCCGTGAGCCCAGCCCGAGGACCTCGTCCGACGGCATACGGCGCAGGACCGAGGTGGATCGTGCGTCCGGAGTGGATGACAGGGAGGACACCGGGAAGCCAATCCTGAGCGGGTCGGTTGTGGGGCGTGCATAGGCGGACAGTTACGAAACAGTGCCCCACGGGCATCAAGGGAACAAGACCCCGCATGTCACATGGTCATCAAATCCTGGCCACTCGCGGGTCACGCACGCCGGTCACGCACCGGTGACCAGCCAGGCCGTGCCGTACGCCCGGATGCCCAGCGTGATCAACCGGGCGACCATCCACGCGCCGAGCGCCAGCCAGAGGGCGACCATGCTGCCGGCCGCGCCGGCCAGCGCGGCGAACGGCAGGTAGGCGATGGTGGCCCACAGGCCGGCCCACGCCAGATAGCGCTGATCGCCCGCACCGATCAGCACCCCGTCGAGCACGAAGACGACGCCGGCGACCGGCTGGAAGAGCGCCACCGGCCACAGTACGGCCAGCAGGTGCGCGGTCACCCCCGCGTTGGCGTCGAACACGCCAGGGACGAGCGGCCGGGTCAGCAGCACGGCCGCGCAGAACACCAAGCCGCAGGCGATGCCCCACCGGACCATGCGGGCGGTCGCGTCCCGCGTGGCGGCGGCGTCCCCGGCGCCCAGCGTCCGACCTGTGATCGCCTGTCCCGCGATCGCGATCGCGTCCAGGGCGAACGCGAGGAATGTCCAGATCCGGGCGGCGATGGTGTGCGCTCCGATCTGGTCGTCCCCCATCCTGGTGGCGATCGACGTGGCCACCAGCAGCACGGTCTGCAGGCAGGCCGTGCGGATGACCAGGGCGAACCCGGCGGCGCCGGCGGCCCTGAGGCCGACGAGGTCGGGCCGTAGCGGGGCGCCGTGCCGACGGGCGGTCCGCACCACCAGCGTGAGATAGACCGCGGCAGACAGCGCCTGGGCGGCCACCGTCCCCCAGGCGGAACCCGCGATCCCCCAGCCGAGCCCGAGAACGAACCAGAGGCTGAGCAGTCCGTTCAGCGCGAACGAGGCCACGGACACGACCAGCGGTGTCCGGGTGTCCTGCATGCCGCGCAGTACGCCGGTCCCGGCGAGCACCAGCAACATCGCCGGGATGCCGAAGAGGCTTACGCGTAAGTAGGTGACGGCCTGTGCGGCGAGCTCCCCCGTTGCACCGAACAGGTGTACGATAAATGGTGCAAGAGGCCAGCATGCCGCGCTGACGACCAGACCGATCGCGGCCGCCAGCCACAGACCGTCGATGCCCTGGCGCATCGCCTGCCGGACGTCCCCCGCCCCCACCTGCCGGGCGACTGACGCTGTGGTGGCGTACGCGAGGAACACGCACAGGCCCACCAGGGCGGCCAGGGCCGCGCCGGCCACGCCGAGTGCGCCCAGCGCCGGATCGGGAAGGCGGCCGACGATGACGGAGTCGGTGAGCAGGAACAGCGGTTCCGCCACGAGTGCCCCGAAGGCCGGAACGGCCAGCCGGAGGATCTCTCGGTCGTGCGACCGGCGACGCCGGTCCTGTTCTACGGCTTCCACCGCGGGCTCCGCCGGCTCATCGGTACGAGGCATGAACTCATTTTGCGGCTTACCGAGCCATGCTCGATCGGTATCAACCTGTCTGGCGACTTTCTTTCCTCCACAGGGCGTGGACGGAGAATGGCCAGGTCAGCCGCGGGTTTCGGCAGGGACGGCAGCATTGTCCACAGGGCTGTCCCCAGTGTTCCCACAGGTGAGGGGCGAGACCTGCACATGTTTTCCACAGCGTTGTCCACGGGCGAGGTTGCCGTGGGCGGCGCGGCCCGCGAGACTGTCGCACCGGGTCGGAGCCGGTGGACGGGGCGAGGTACGGCATGAGGGCCGACAGGGGGGTGTGAGGTGAGCGTTATCGACTTCCCGGGGGGACCCGGGGAATCGGACGCGACGTTCGAGCGCACGCCACCGAGCAACATCGAGGCCGAGCAGTCGGTGCTCGGCGGCATGCTGCTGTCCAAGGACGCCATCGCCGACGTGATCGAGGTGCTGCGCGCCGACGACTTCTACCGCCCCGCGCATCAGATCATCTTCGATGCCGTCATCGACCTCTACGGCCGCGGCGAGCCGGCCGACGCGGTCACCGTCTTCAACGAGTTGCAGCGGCGTGGCGAGGTCGCCCGGGTGGGCGGCGGCGCCTACCTCCACACACTGACCGCGACCGTGCCGACGGCCGCCAACGCCGGCTACTACGCGAAGATCGTCCGAGAGCAGGCCATCCTGCGGCGGCTGATCGAGGCGGGCACGCGGATCGTCTCCTACGGGTACGGCGGGCAGGGTGAGGAGGTCGACGACCTCGTCGACCGGGCCCAGGCCGAGATCTACAAGGTGACCGAGCGGCGCACGTCGGAGGATTACCTCCCGCTCTCGGAGATCATGCCGGGCGCCCTCGACGAGATCGAGGCCATCGGCAGCCGCGGCGGCCAGATGGTCGGCGTCCCCACCGGCTTCCAGGACCTCGACGCGTTGACCAACGGCCTCCACCCCGGCCAGATGATCGTCGTGGCCGCAAGACCGGCAATCGGTAAGGCGCTGGCTCTCGACACCCCGCTGCCAACGCCGACCGGTTGGACGACCATGGGGGAGGTCCAGGTAGGCGATTACCTTCTCGGTGCTGACGGGGCGCCCACTCGTGTCGTGGCGGCCACCGATGTGATGATCGGCAGGCCCTGTTACGAGGTCGAGTTCAGCGACGGCACCGTCATCGTGGCCGACGCCCAGCATCAGTGGCGAACTACCACACGCGCCTCCCGGCGGCAGCGATCAGAGACGAAGCGAACCTTCTACTGGCCGCCTGCGTCCCTGAAGCGGGTGCAGGGGGCCTATGCCGCCTCGCAGACGGGACCTGATGAGTTAATCACGCATCAGGAAGCGCTCGCCATCGTGGGGGCGGAGTTCCGTCATGTGCTGCACACGGTGCAGAAGGAAGTCGGAGCGGCGGGGAAGGCCCCTCGCTCGGTCAGTGGCCCAGTCCGGAATTACACCTGGAACACACCGGCGGTCTACTCCCGCAGACTGCTCTTCGACGCTCTTGATGGGCGAGTGAGCCGCCCCAAGAATTCCGCGACGACCGCCGTCCACGGGGACATCGTGACCACGGAGGAGATCGCGGCAACGCTGCGATGCGCCTCGGCTGACAAGCGGCCGAACCACGCGGTCGGCATAGCCGAGCCGTTCGAGCTGCCCAAACAGGATCTTCCGCTCTCACCGTACGTTCTGGGCATATGGCTCGGTGACGGTCATAGTGAGAGCGCAAGGTTCACGACGGTCGAACCCGAGATCATCGGATATGTCGAAGCAGAGGGCCTGCGGGTTGCTCACGTTGGATCGAGCCTTAGCTACTCACTGAAGCTTCCAGAGTCACCACCCTTGCCGGAACGCGCCTGCGTCGTCTGCGGAGGTCCTTCGACCGGCGGGAGGCAATGCCAGGCCTGCCGCGACCACCACGGCAGCGTCCAGGCCATCCTGCGTGCCCTCGGGGTCCTCGGAAACAAGCACATACCCCGGCAGTATTTGCGCGCATCGGCAGACCAGCGACGGTCCCTGTTGGCCGGGCTGCTGGACACCGACGGCTACGTGAGCCGGGGTGGCCAGGTCCAGTTCGCGGTAACGAACAAGAGGCTGGCGGAAGATGCCCTCGAACTCATCTTGAGTCTTGGTCACAAGGCCACGATGAAGACGAAGGACGTCAAGGGCAGGACCGCGAAATCGTCCACCTGCTACATGATCAACTTTACCCCGGCGGAGAAGGTGTTCCGTCTGTCGCGGAAGGCCGAAAGGCAGGTGACGAAGGCACACCCGGCAACTCGAGTTCGGTACATCGTGAACGTTCGGCACGTGTCGTCGGTGCCCGTTCGATGCATCGAGGTGGACAATGCGGAGCACATGTACTTGGCGAGCAAGTCATGCATCCCAACACATAACTCGACTCTCGGCCTCGATTTCGCGCGTTCTGCGGCGATCAAGAATGGTTTGGCGACCGTCATCTTCTCGCTGGAGATGTCGCGTAACGAGATCACTATGCGGTTACTCTCCGCCGAGGCGCGGGTGGCGTTGCACACCATGCGGTCGGGTCTGATGAATGACGACGACTGGACCCGGCTGGCCCGGCGGATGGGTGAGGTGGCGGACGCGCCGCTGTTCATCGACGACTCCCCGAACATGTCGATGATGGAGATCCGGGCGAAATGCCGCCGCCTCAAGCAGCGCAACGACCTCCGGTTCGTGATCGTCGACTACCTCCAGCTGATGAGCTCGCCCAAGAAGACCGAGAGCCGCCAGCAGGAGGTCTCCGAGATCTCTCGTGCGCTCAAGCTGCTGGCCAAGGAGTTGGAGGTCCCGGTCATCGCGATCTCACAGCTCAACCGCGGTCCCGAGCAACGTACGGACAAACGCCCACAAGTATCAGATCTTCGTGAAAGTGGATCAATCGAGCAGGATGCGGACATGGTCATCCTTTTGCACCGGGAGGACGCGTACGAGCGCGAGTCCCCCCGCGCGGGTGAGGCCGACCTGATCGTGGCCAAGCACCGTAACGGCCCCACCGCTACCGTGACGGTCGCCTTCCAGGGACACTACAGCCGCTTCGTGGACATGGCTTCACACTGATCCGCAAATCCGGACCAGGGGGACGGACCCGCCCGGGGGTGGCAGACCACGGCCCCCGGGACACGACCGAAGCCGCGCAGACGTCCCGGTAGGGCGTCCCGCCTGTGAGAAGATCAACTGTGGGATCAGCCGGATGGCGATCTACCGGAATGCGGGCCAGTGCTCCGGCCTTCACTTCAGGCCGGGGAGGAGTTCAAGCGGTTTACTCAGGGGATCGGCCGGTAGTGGGTCGCGATCCGATCCTCATAGAGGAGATGGATGGCGATGGCCGGGGGCAGCGTGAAGTCGATCGGCGGTTGGACGGGGGTCTCGGCCGGGAGCAGTATCGTGCTCACGACCCCGGGTGCGACCAGCAGTGGCCGTCCGGCGAACGTCGTGGCCGCGGCCGTGTGCGCGTGTCCGGCCAGCACGGCCAGCACGTGCGGGTGCCGGTCGAGCACCTGTCGCAGCTGCTCGGGCCGGTTGAGCCGGATGGCGTCGACGTACGGGATGCCGAGTTCGACCGCCGGGTGATGCATGCCGACGAGGGCCCGCACCCCGGGCCTGGCGGCGAGAACCGAGTCGAGCCAGGCAAGGGTGTCGTCGTCGAGGTGTCCGTCATCTCGTCCCGGGATGCTGGAGTCGCACAGCGCGATCGTCACGGTCTCGAGATTTAGCGCCTGATTGACGGGCTGATCGCCGTCCCGCCCCAGCAGCACCTTCCGTAGATTTCCGCGAACGTCGTGATTCCCCGGACAGAGCACCAGCGGCACGTCATCGAAGGAGATCAGGTCGCGGACGATCTCGTACTCCTCCACCGCGCCGTGGTCGGCGATGTCCCCCGTGAGCAGGATCGCGTCCGGACGCATTGACCGGGCGTAGTCGAGCGCCCGTACGGCCCGGGAGGTGTTCCGTCCGCTTCCGTCGATGTGGATGTCACTGACCTGGGCCAGCACGACCATTACCCACCTCCATGATCGGCGATGTCGATACCTGAGTATGCGCCTCCCGGCCCGGCAACGTCTCGCACGACCGGCTCCGACCGCGACACGGTCCGGTTCTGAGGTTCGGGACGACGCGTCACCGGACGCCGGCCGAGCAGGTGAGCGCGCCACTCGCCGAGGTTGACGATGCGGGGGGCGAGCCCCTCCGGGTGAACCGCTCGCCCGCAGCACGTTCGTGAGCAGGTCGGGGTCGACACCCTCGGCGATCAGGCCGATGGCCGCGTTGGCGTCGACGAGGTTCCAGCCCCGGTCCACGACCACCGCGGGATAGGGCTCATGGGCGGACAACAGCCGCCGGATCGCCTCGCAGACCGCCGCCATCTGCGGGGAGTCGAGCGGGGACTCCGTGTAGGCCGGGGCGTAGCCGGCGGCCAGCAGCAGATGGTTCCGCTCGCGCAGCGGGATCTCGAGATGCTCGGTGATGTGGAGCACCATGTCACGGCTCGGCCGGGCCCGGCCGGTTTCAAGGAAGCTGAGGTGGCGGGTGGAGATCTCGGCCTGGATCGAGAGCTCGAGCTGGCTGAGTCTCCGGTGCTCGCGCCAGTGGCGGAGCAGTTCGCCGAACGGCCGCTGATAGATCTGGGCTGCTGCCACGGTTCCGACGCAAGCCCGGGGACCGGGGCGGGACGTATTACCCCGCGGGTAAACATCTCCGCCACCCGGCGGCGAGCCCGGGCCCGTGCCGGTCACTGCCAGCGGAACAGCCGTGCCGCCATGAGACCGGCCACCACCGCCCATCCGGCGAGTACGGCGAGATGCAGCGGTTGCGGGGCCTGACCGGCGAGCGCGTCGGTGAGACCCTGACCGAAGGCGCCAGACGGGGTGAAGTCGCTGATCCGGCGCAGGACCTCGGGCATCACCTGTCGCGGCAGCCACATACCGCCGAGGAACAGTAGCGGGAACAGGACGGCCGCGCCCGCGCCCTGGACGACCCGCGAGTTCGGCGTCACAGCGGCGAGGCACAGGCCGATGGCGAACAGCGTCGTTGAGCCGAGCACGAAGACCCCGGCGAACATCCAGAACGCAGGCGGAGCCGGCATGTCGAGGGCCAGGTGTCCCAGCCCGAGGGTCAGCGTCGTAGCGGCGACGGCCACGCCAACGTGGATCACGAGCTGGGCCGCCAGCAGCGAGCTCGGCCGTACGGGGGTGGTGGACATCCGGCGGAGCATGCCCCGCTCCCGATAGGTGACCAGGGTCGTCGGCAGCAGGCTCAGCGCGAGCATCATGACCGACAGGAGGACCATCAAGGCGGGGAACTGCGCGTCCACGGGTCGCTGTCCGCCGAGCAGGGGGTCCGGCTTGCGGAAGTCGGGGATCGAGAGGCCCAGGGCCAGCAGCAGCCCCACGGGAAGCATGATGGTGAAGAAAACCGCGGCGGGCTCGCGGAGGAAGAGCTTCGTTTCCACGGCTACGAGCCGGGCCGTGCGGGGGATGGTCGCCATGTCTTGGGTCTCCTATGCGGCGGGCTGATCGGCGGGTTCGCCCGTGAGGGCGAGAAACGCGTCGTCGAGCGTGGTCCGCTCGACGTGGAGGTCGGACATCAGGGAAGCCGGCAGTACGGACATCACGGCGGGGAGCAGGCCACCGGTGCCGATGACCACGACCTCGACGGCGTCATCGGCTGTCGCAGCCCGGCCCCTCCGTCCCGGTTGTGCTGGGATGCCATCGGTGCTCGTCGTGACGGACGACACATCCGGGAGCGCCCGCAGGCCGTCGACCGGCTCGCGGGTACGGAACGTGAGACGCTGCTCGCCACCCGCCCGGGCGATGAGTCCCTCCGGGGTGTCCACCGCGAGGACCCGGCCGGCCGAGATGACCGCGACGCGGTCGCACAGCCGCTCGACCTCCTCCATGAAGTGCGTGACCAGGATCATGGTCACGCCGCGGTCGCGGATGCGCTCGATAAGCTCCCAGGTGTCCCGCCGCGCCTGTGGATCGAGACCGGTGGTGAGCTCGTCGAGGATCGCGATCTTCGGGTTGCCGACGAGTGCGAGCGCGATCGACAGCCGCTGACGCTGCCCGCCGGACAGCTTCGCGAAAGCCGTACGCGGATCGAGGCCGGTCTCCTCGAGCAGCGCACGCCAGTCGGCCGGCCGCGAATAGAACGAGGCGTACAGGCTCAGCGCCTCGCCGACCCGGATCTTGTCGGGCAGTGAGCAGTCCTGGAGTTGCACCCCGACCTGCTGCTTCAGGTCGGCCTCCACCCGGATGGTCCCCGACGTCGGGGTGCGCAGGCCGGCCACGCATTCGACCGTCGTCGTCTTGCCGGCTCCGTTGCGGCCGACGACGCCGAAGATCTCGCCCTCCTCCACGGAGAACGAGACGTCTTCGACCGCCACCCGCGTGCCGTACGTCTTGTGCAGGTTGTCCACAGTGATGATCGCCATGTGGACAACGCTAGGAACCGGGCGGCGCGGCGGGAATGCGGCTGGGAACCCGACAGGGGTGTACTTGTCCCCACCCCCATCCGGCGCCTGAGGCCACTGCGCGCCGACCTCGCCCTGGAGGAAACTGACGGCAGAAGGAGAGGTGGGCAAATGGCGCTCAACCGGATTGCAGGCACCACGATCGCGGCACTGGCCAAAGGGGCTGTGCTCTTCGGTGTCGCCATGCTCGGGCAGGCTGTGGCGATCGTGATGCTGGCAGCCATCATGCTCAGCTTCGGTTTGGGGATGGTCTTCCTGTTTCCTTCCGCGGTACGGCTCGTGCGAGGGATGACCGGGCTGAACCGGCGGCTGGCCCGCGAGTGGTCGGGAGTCGAGATCGAGGCTCCGTACCAGCCGGCCCCGCCCCCGCCGGTGCCGTATGCCGACGGTTGGTACCGCGAGGGGCGGAACCTCTACAAGACACCGAGGATTCCGGCGTTCAACCGCCGCTTCAACTGGATGCTCAAGGACCCGGCCACCTGGCGTGATTTCGCCTACCTGCTCGCCGACCCGTGGTCCGGCGCCATGGCCGCCGCGGCTCCCGTGCTGATCGTCGCGTTGGGCGTGGTGCAGTTCGCGACGGGCACCGGCCTGCTCTGGCCCGTGCTCGCCCTGCTCGCCCTGGCCACCGCACCGTGGGTGGCCCCGTGGGGCGTGCGCATCCACGGGCGCTTCGCGCACGCCCTGCTGACTCCGACCGAGAAGGCGAGGCTGACGCGGCGGGTCGATCAGCTCGCCAGGACACGGGGCGAGGTGGTGGACTCCCAGGCCGCGGAGCTACGACGGATCGAGCGTGATCTGCACGACGGCGCACAGGCGCGGCTGGTCGCGATCGGCATGACGATCGGCGCGGCCGAGCAACTCGTCGGCTCCGACCCGAACGCGGCGAAGGCGCTGCTCGCCAAGGCCAGGGAGGCTTCGGCGACCGCGCTGCACGAGCTCCGCCAGGTGGTGCGCGGCATCCATCCCCCGGTCCTCGCCGAGCGCGGCCTCGGTGACGCCGTACGGGCGCTCGCCCTGGACAGCCCGATGCGCACGCACGTGACGGTGGATCTGCCCACCCGCCCGCAGGCCCCCGTCGAGTCTGCCGCCTACTTCGCGATCAGCGAGCTGCTAACCAACGCCGTACGGCACGGCGAAGCGACGGAGGCGTGGATCGACATCAGCCACCGGGAGGGGAACCTGCGGGTCAGCGTCACCGACAACGGGCATGGCGGGGCCGACCCGGCACGCGGCACCGGCCTGAACGGCATCGAACGCAGGATGGCGGCTTTCGACGGCGTGCTCGCGCTGAACAGCCCGGCAGGCGGCCCGACCACGGCCGTTCTGGAGCTGCCTCGCGCGCTGGGTACGGCGCGCGCGCCGCACCCAGCATGGAAGAGCGTGACCATCGCCGTAGGCTGGACGTTGGCCGCAGTCCCCACATTCCCACAGGGGTTCGTCCCGATGGTCATCAAGCTCACCGGAAACGGGGAAACCGGAAAGTCGTGGTTCCTCGCGCTTCATCTCCCCGAGTCGTTCCAGTGGCCGGTGATCGCCGGCATGATCGCCCTGGGCGGCGCCATGTACACGGCAGCTGCTTTGCTCACCGCACAGGCGAAGCGGGCCGAGGAGGGCGAGGGGTGCGGGTAGTCATAGCGGAAGACCTCCATCTCCTGCGGGAGGGCCTGGTCCATCTGCTCGGCGCGTACGGCTTCGACGTGGTCGCGGCCGTCGAGTCCGGTCCCGAACTGCACGCCGCCCTTATCCGGGAGCGTCCCGATGTGGCCGTCGTCGACGTACGGCTTCCGCCGACCTTCACCGACGAGGGCCTGCAGGCGGCGCTGGCGGCGAGAAAGCAGGTCCCGGGGTTGCCGGTCCTCGTGCTGTCCCAGCATGTCGAGCAGCTCTACGCCAGGGAGTTGCTGGCCGACGGCTCGGGCGGGATCGGCTACCTGCTCAAGGACCGCGTGTTCAACGGCGAACAGTTCGTCGACGCCGTGCGCCGCGTGGCCGCCGGGGGCACGGCCATGGATCCGGAGGTCATCGCCAAGCTGCTGGCCGGCAACGCACGTAACAAACCGCTGAGCAAGCTCACCCCGCGGGAGCGCGAAGTGCTGGAGCTCATGGCCGAGGGGAGATCCAACGCCGCCATCGGCCAGCGGCTGTACCTGAGCGAGAGCGCGGTCGGCAAGCACACGGCCGGCATCTTCGCCAAGCTCGGCCTGGCCCCCTCGGACGACGACAACCGCCGCGTCCTCGCCGTGCTGGCGTTCCTCAACAGCCGGTAGTGCTCAGGCCGGGCGGCGCGGTTCTCTCAGGCCGGTCTTGCGAGCCCGGTCTTTTCTGTCGGTCCCACGGGCTACCTTTGCAACGAGACGCGGACCGGGAGAGCAGGAGGCCAAGGTGAAATTCCAGGTGAACAGCAGTGTGCTCGCCGAGGCCGTGACCTGGACCGCCCGCGTGCTGCCGGGCAGGCCCGCCATCCCCGTGCTGTCGGGACTGCTGCTCGAGGCGGGCGAGGACCTGTACGTCTCGGCCTTCGACTATGACGTGTCCGCCCGCGCGCGGATCGAGGCCGATGTCGCCGAGCCGGGGCGGGTCCTGATCCCGGGCCGGGTCCTGGCCGAGATCACCAGAAGCCTCCCGGACCGCCCCGTCGAGATCGCCAGGAGCGGCGCGGAGGCCGTGCTGCGCTGCGGCAGCCTGGAATACAGTCTGCTCACGCTGCCGGATGAGGACTTCCCGAAGCCGCCCGCCATGCCGCGGGAGATCGGTGCGGTGGGCGGGGGCGCCTTCGCGAGCGCGGTCGGCCACGTCGCCGCCGCCGCGAGCCGGGACGAGACGCTGCCGATGCTCACCGGCATCCGGGTGGACATCGACGGCGTGCGGGTCACGATGGCCGCCACCGACCGCTATCGGATCGCGGCCGAGGACTTCCTGTGGCACCCCGAGCGGCAGGACGAACGACACGGCGTGGTGGTGCCCGCGCGAGTCCTGGTCGAGGTGGCACGTGCACTGCGCGGCGGTGAGGTCTCGATCGGGCTGAGCGACAACATCGCGGGTTTCGCGAGCCAGGGCCGCACCACCACGGTGAGGCTGCTCGACGACCAGTTCATCGACTACCGATCGCGGCTCTCCCAGCAATGGGCGATCCACGCCGACCTGGCCGTCGCCCCCTTCGCCGAGGCCGTCAAGCGGGTGGCTCTGGTCGCGGAGCGCAACACGGCCGTTCGGCTCTCCTTCTCTCAGGGCCAGGTGCAGATCCAGGCCGGCGGTGGGGAGATCGGCCGGGGAACCGAGATCATCGAGGCTGATCTGACAGGGGATGACATCCAGATCGCTTTCCAGCCGCACTACCTGCTCGATGGCCTGAACGGAGTCGAGACCGAGCGTGTGCGCCTCCACATGGACTCGCCGACCCGCCCCGCCCTGATCGCGAGCGAGGCGGACGACTCCGGCTTCCGCTACCTGGTCATGTCCCTCCGCCTCGCCTAAAGGCTGCGGTCGCCCAGATGGCGCCTCGCGGCGTTGTCGTCGTCGTCCATAGCTCCGCTATGGCCTCCTCCTCCGCCTTGCGATGCATCCATCTGGCCGATCCTCGCTACGGCGAAGATCTACGGAACACTCCGTGGGCTGCGGTCGCCCAGATGGCGCCTCGCGGCGTCGCTCAGGCCGAGGCGGTCACGTTCTGCGAATCGGTCAGGCTCTGCGTGTCGGTCAGCGCGATCAGGATGTGCTCCATGCACGCGTGGCCGGCCCGCTCCGCTGCCGTGGCATCCCCTGCGACGATGGCCCGCACGATGGCGTCGTGGGGGATGTAGTTCTGCTCCAGGGAACCGCCCGCCGCCGCGATGCTCGCTCGCAGCGCTGCCGAGAAGTCGGTGTAGAGATCAATCAGCACGTTGTTGTGCGTCGCCTCCACGACCGTCACGTGGAAGGCCAGGTCCGCCTCGACGAACTTCTCGGGGTCGCCGTTCGCCCATGCCTTTTCGCGCTCGCTCAGCGCCGCCTCGATGGCGGACACGTCCTCGGCGGTGCGCCGGGTAGCCGCAAGGCGGGCCGCCTCGACTTCGAGCGCGCGCCGAACTTCCAGGATCTCCAACTGCTCGGCCGCTCGCAGCCGTCGGGCCATGGCGCCTGACAGCTCGCTGGTGGCCCGGACATAGGTTCCGTCTCCCTGGCGGCACTCCAAAAGTCCCGCATGGGTCAGCGCTCGCACCGCCTCGCGCACGGTGTTGCGACCGACTCCGAGTTGCTCGGCGAGAACCGTCTCAGTGGGAATCTTGGCATGCATCTGCCAGGAACCAGAGGTGATCTGCTCCTTGAGCTGGTCGATCACCTGGTCCACCAGAGACGCCCGCTGCGCCGTCCGCAGACTCACACTCAGCCTCCTTCGGGTGCCGGTCATCCGATGATTGAATGACCGGTCAACCCCAATTATTCCAGAGCCTCCAGACCAACGCCGGGGGCTCCCAGGAGGCTTATCGGATCAGCATGGCCGAAGAGGTGGAGCCCGGTATGTGCACGCGGATTCCCACGGCTTCCAGGGCCCTACGATATGCCCCGGCCTGCTGATCGACGTCACCGGCCTGTCCCCACAGGTCACCGAGCCTGCGCCAGGCCCGGGCGGTCTCCATGCCGGGAAGCGCCGTGTCGCTGCCGAGCAGGTCCTGGGCACGCCGCAGCGCCGGAGCCGCGTCGCGGGAGCGTGCCAATGCGACTTCGGCGAGTACCAGATGCGCGGTGGCGGCCGTCGTCCCGCGGATGGCGACCAGCAGATCCAGTGCCTGCTCGGCGAGATCCACCGCGGATTCCGTGTCGCCACCGCGAAAGCGCACATGACTCAGCACGATGAGACTGCGGGCATGCTCGGCCTTCTCGCCGGGAAAAGCGGAGAAGACACCTGTCGCGGAGGCGGCGAGCTCGTTGGCTCGGTCCAAATCCGCGTCCCCGGCGTCGACGGCGATCCGCGCCCAGTGCATCGCGATCCGTGCGCGGCGCACCGCGATCCGAGCGTTCCTGCCCGCCGACAGGGCGTCCTCCGCGAGGCGGACGGCCAGCGCGGAGTCCTCTCCCTCGGCGGCGGCCACGCTGGCCTGCCACAGGGCGAGCACCTCGGAAGTCTGGTCGACGGCCTTGGTCACCTGTGTCGCCGCGAGCACGCGCTCGACGTAGGGCAGGCCGCTCTCGGTCTCCACGAGCGAGAGTGCCAGCTCCATGGCCAGCTCGCCCTCGGCGATGCCGAGCCGGTCGGCCTGAGCGAGGGCGTGGGCACCGAGATCCCGAGCTCGCAGCCGGTCGCCGGCCCGCTGGTAGCACCGGCACAGCGAGACGACCAGAGGAAGGTCGGCGAGGCGCTCGGGGTGCGCGGCCGCCTCCCGGCGGAGCCGTTCGTAGGCCTCAACCGCCCGTCCGGTGCGCCCCTGAGCCTCCAGCGCGCGGGCCACGCCGACACGCGCGTGCGCGGCCAACATGGCGTTGTCCTCGCCCGCCGCCTTCACTATGTCGCCGAATCGGTCGGCGGCGGCGGCGGGGTCGCCGTGATAAAGCTCGAGCTCGGCGTGTCGGAGGCCGAGCTCGGTGTCGATGCGCTGGCGAGGCTCTATCCCGTGAAGCAGGAACTCAGTGGTGCAACCGAGCCGCTCGGCAAGGAGGCGCGCAACGACTGGAGTGGGCGTCCGCTTTCCGGACTCGATGAGGGAGACGTAACTGTCCGACAGGTCGGGTCCGGCCAACTGGGCCTGAGACATGCGCCTGCTCAACCGCAATCCGCGGACGCGGTCACCGATGGTTCCCTGACTCGGCATCTGATCTCTCAGGGCGGGGGATGGTCAATGATGGGGCCATAATGGCATGAAGCCGCCGAATCGTGTAACCCTCCACCAAGAATCACCCGGTGAAGGTTCGATCACGGTTGTCGAGAAGGGCTGGTTGGTGGGACGGGTCAGTCGTCGTCCGAGTCGTTGCCAGGGAAGATCATTTGACAGACTTCTAGGTACAAGGTCTCGGGGTAGGGGATGTAGGGCACGGTGCGCAGCGCCTGATCCTGGCCGGCCGACTCCATGACGAACTCGCCGTAGCCGAGCATGCGGCCGAGGAGCGAGCGCTGGAAACTCATGTCGGTGACCTTGCTCAGGGGCATCATCGCGACCTTGCGCGTGATCAGACCGGTGGTGAGGAGCATGCGTGCGGAGGTTACGACGAAGTAGTCGACCGACCACTCGGCGACCTTCCACACGAACCGGATGAGGAGTAGCAGCCAGGCCCACCAGATCAGGACGAGGGCCTGGCCCGCGCCGCCGTCGCTCAGCCATTTGCTGAGCAGGCCCGCGAGGATCAGCCCACCGAAGATCTCGGCGACCGGTCTGAGCAGGACGGCGGGGTGGCGCCTGACCATGATGACTTGTTGCTCGTGGGGGAGGAGGTAACGGTTGACCGACGACGGGGCGGAATCCCCGTGGGTCACAAGTCTCATGTCAGGGTGGCGAAGAACTGAGCCATCGAGTTGGCCGCGCTCACCATGCCGTTGAGCGCTCCGTGGACCGTCCGAGCCGCGTCAGTCGGCCTTGTCAACAGGTAGAAAGCCACCAGGATGATGGCCCCCCACTTGAGGACCTTCTTGGCTTGCACCGCCGTCACCACTCCCATGACCTATACATTACCCAGCTGCCCGGTTCGGTAAAGCGGTTGAAGCCGCCGAACATCGAGCCATGATCAACCGTTGCCGTCGTCCCGTTTCCCGCGGACCGCACCGGCCTTCACACCGCCTGGCGTTCGTCACGTGAACACGAAGAGACGTCTTCATAACTCTACGTACCCATATAAGCGCGTAGTGTAACCGAGTCGCGCATGACGTGACCGGGGGATTGACCATCAGAGGGTTCTCGCCGAGACGACAGGGGAATGTGGCTGAGCGGTAGATCAGGCCAAGTCGGTCAGATGACGACGATCAAACCCGTCCATCAAGCCCCGCCGACCTCCGTTCATGCTGGTCAGGCGACCGGATCTGGCGACCCGATCAGAACGACCCGATCAGAACGACCCGATCAGACGACGCCGTAGAGACGGTCTCCGGCATCGCCGAGACCGGGCACGATGTAGCCCTGCTCGTTGAGCCGCTCGTCGAGGGCGGCGGTCACCACGCGGATCGGCTTGCCGGTGCCGCCGAAGGTCTCGTCCATGTGCGCGATCCCCTCGGGTGCGGCCAGCAGGCAGATGGCGGTGACATCCTGCGCCCCGCGATCGAAGAGGAAGCGGACCGCCGCGGCAAGCGTGCCGCCGGTCGCCAGCATCGGATCGAGCACATAGCACTGACGTCCGGACAGGTCCTCCGGCAGCCGGGTGGCGTACGTTTGGGCCTTCAGTGTGGACTCGTCGCGGATCATGCCCAGGAAACCCACCTCGGCCGTCGGCAGGATCCGGGTCATGCCGTCGAGCATGCCGAGCCCGGCACGCAGGATCGGCACGACGAGCGGCGCCGGACGGGTGAGCCGTACGCCACGGGCGGACACGAGCGGCGTCTCAACGGTGACGTCGGTGACGCGGACGTCACGGGTGGCCTCGTAGGCGAGGAGCGTGACCAACTCGTCGGCGAGTCGGCGGAACGTCGGCGAGTCGGTCCGCACGTCACGGAGTGCGGTCAGCTTGTGGGCGACGAGCGGGTGATCGACGACGAGGGTCTCCATGGCAGGAAAAGTTACCGTGTCCAGGGCGGATCATCGACGTCGTCTGACTCTTTCGATCACAATTTGGGGTGACCGGCGGGCGGGGGAAGGCCGAGTCTGGGACGATTGCGTGACGTGAGGACCGTGCCGGTGGGGATGACGATGACAGACGACGTAGACGCGCTTGACTTCGCCATCGTGGTCTATCGTGAGGATGATCGCTGGGAGGCCGAGATGCTTCCCGTCGCGCTCACCTCCGACCTGCACGGACTCCTCCACGCCCTCCGCCAGACGCCGAGCATGGGAACCACGATTGGCATGGTCGCGGTGGGGGATGACTTCTTTGTGGTGTTACGGGTTTTCGGTGAACGGGTGAGCGTCTTCCTCTCGGACATCACTGCGGCATGGGACTGGTCGCTCGCGCGGCAGGTGCTCGAATACCTCGACGTGCCGGTTCCGGAAGATGAAGATCTCGACGGTGTGTACCCGGCCGGGGATCTGTCCATCTTCGCCGACCTCGGACTCGACGAGATGGAGCTGGGGGCGCTGTCCGGCGACCCCGATCTGTGGCCGGATGAGGTGCTGTCCAGCATCGCCGCGCGGCTGGGGTTCTACCAGCCGTTCGAACGCGCCGTCGACGCTGCCATCGGCTGACCTCGGGAGACGGCTATGCCCTCGAGATCCAACCTCTTCTCCGCGGCCTTCACCAGGGCCGGCGGTCGCTGGACCGGTGCCGAGGTCGACCTCGGGGAGGCTGAGATAGCCGACGACCTGGGTGACGCGGCGCAGGAGGCGCTCGGGCTCAGCGGCGACGAGTTGGTCCTGCTGTGCGTCGAGGTCGAGGACGAGTGGTTCGCGGTCGTCCGCTACGAGGACGACTTCGACCCCCGAGTGTTCATCTCCGACGCCCATGCCGCGACGGCCGATCCTCTCGGTGAGATCTTCGGTGAGCTCGCCGGAGTCGCCGTGGACGGGGACGCGCCCGACCTCGGCATCCGTCCGGTGGGCGACCTCGAGTTGCTCACGGACTTCTCGTTGAGCGCCGAGGAACTGCTGGAGCTCAGCATGGAGGAGGGCGTGCTCCCCGCGGACATCCTGTCTCTCATCGCCGAACGCCTCGGGTTCGCCGACGAGCTCGACCGGCTGCGGTGAACGGGGGCCCGGTGAACGGGGGGCCGGTGAACGGGGGGCCGGCGGAACGCTACGAGCCGGCGATGCGGCTCGCGCTGGCGGAGGCCGTACGGGCCGGGCAGCGCGGTGAGGTGCCGGTGGGCGCGGTGGTGCTGGGACCGGACGGCGCGATCCTGTGGACGGCCGGCAACGACCGTGAGACGAGCGGCGATCCCACCGCGCACGCCGAGCTGCTCGCACTGCGCGAGGCGGCGCGGGTGACCGGGGAGTGGCGGCTCACCGGCTGCACTCTCGTCGTGACGCTCGAACCCTGCACGATGTGCGCCGGGGCCGCGGTCCTCGCCCGGGTCGATCGGGTGGTCTACGGCGCGGCGGACGAGAAGGGCGGCGCGGCGGGCTCGCTGTGGGACGTCATCAGGGACCGCCGGCTCAACCACCGGCCCGAGGTCGTCATGGGTGTGCTGGCCGGCGAATGCGCCGCCGTGCTCGGAGAGTTCTTCGCCGCCCGCCGCGGCTGAGCCGCCAACGAGGTGGCCGGCGAGGCGGCCACGGAGCGACCACGGGGCGGCCACGGGGCGGCCACGGAGCGGACGTGGCGGGGGAATCGCCGACGGATGCGGGGAAACGGATGCGCGGGCATCACCGTTCGTCCGGTAAGCTGCTGCGCGGTGGAGTCGCCTAGTGGCCGAGGGCGCACGCCTCGAAAGCGTGTGTAGGGCAACCTACCGTGGGTTCAAATCCCACCTCCACCGCCACTGTGATGTCTCAGGACATCGGAAACCCTCGAACCTACGGTTCGGGGGTTTCGTGTTGTCCGGGAGCACCGGGAGCATCCGGGAGCTTCGCGGGCGACGACGGGGAGTCCGGGTCACTTTTCCAGTTCGAGGATTCGCGCGTGCAGCACCGAGCGCTGGTGGAGGGCGGCCCGAAGGGCGCGATGAAGTCCGTCTTCGAGGTAGAGGTCATCCCGCCACTGGACGACGTGCGGGAAGAGGTCTCCGTAGAACGTCGAGTCCTTGGCCAGCAGCGAGTTGAGGTCCAGCACCGCCTTGGTGGTGATCAGCATGTCGAGCCGGATCTGACGGGGCGGGATCCGCGCCCACTCGCGGTGTGACAGACCGTGGTCGGGATAGGGACGGCCATCACCGATCATTTTAAAGATCACGGTATGTAGTTTAAGAGAGAGACACGTCCACGAGGTCCCGAGCCTGTCGTATGGCCATGCCCGGGATGCCCGCGATGCCCGGGACAGGGTCAGATGCCGCCGGAGAAGGTGTCGCACATGGACGGGTCGCCGGATTTGTAGCCCCTCTTGAACCACTTCGTCCGCTGCGCCGACGTGCCGTGCGTGAACGCCTCCGGGTCGATCCGGCCGCGTGCCCGCTTCTGGATGCGGTCGTCTCCGACGGCGGCCGCGGCGTCGAGCGCCTGCCGGATGTCGGTGTCGGTGAACCTCTGGGCGTAGAGGCCGGTGCTCACGGCGTTGTCGGCCCAGACGCCCGCGTAGCAGTCCGCCTGGAGTTCTAGCCGTACGGAGCCGCTCGTGGCACCCCTGCCCTGGCCGGCCCGGTCCATCACGCCGAGCAGGTTCTGCACGTGATGCCCGTACTCGTGCCCGATCACGTACGCCTGCGCGAAGGGGCCGCCCTCGGCGCCGAACTGGGACCGAAGCTGATCGAAGAAGGACAGGTCGAGATAGACGTGTCTGTCGGCCGGGCAGTAGAAGGGGCCGACAGAGGAGTCGGCGTAACCGCAGCCGGTGTTGACGCCGCCGGAGAACAGGGTGGTCTTGGCGGTGCGATAGTTGGAGACCTCGCCCTTCCAGTACTTCTGGATGCTGTTGACCACCCCGACGACCCGGCATTTCTCGGACTGGTCGGCGTCCGCGCCCGTCTGGCACTGCCGGCTCAGGTCGGTACCGGGTCGCAGCCCACCCGGCTGTGGCTCCCCGCCGCCGAGGATGTCGGCGGGGTCGACCCCGAAGACCAGGGCGAGGATGAGCGCGATGATGCCGGCCGCCCCGCCGCCGATGGCCAGGCCGCCGCCTCTGGATCTGCCTCCGACGTCCTCCACCTGTGAGGCGTCGAGCCGCGCTCGGTCATTGAAATCCACCTGGGACGCTCCCGCTGCTGGGGCGCTGACTTGCGCGATCGGTTGCCATCGCCATTCCGCCCTGCCCAGAATCCGCAAGATCAGTCGCCGTCGTACCCTTCATGCGTAGTATGCGGGAGTGTCGCTTCTCCCCTCTCCAGCGACGCGGGAGCCGTACGCTGCTTCGCTTTCCGTTCGAGACCGACTGCTGCCGCCGATGCCGGACAATCCCCTATGGGGATGGCTCGGCCCCCTGGTCGTGGCGTTGTTCGGGGGGTTTCTGCGCTTCTATCACCTTGGCGCGCCGCATGCGGTGGTCTTCGACGAGACCTATTACGCCAAGCACGCCTTCTCGCTGATCACCCATGGTGTCGAGCGGAAGTTCGTCGATGACGCCGACAGCCTGATGCTGCACGGCAGCGAGCATCTCTTCAAGACCTGCGAGACCGTCCAGGACTGCGCGGTCTACGCCATGCATCCGCCCCTCGGCAACTGGATGATCGGCGTGGGGGAATGGCTGTTCGGCCTGACCCCGTTCGGCTGGCGGTTCATGCCCGCGCTCGTCGGCACCATGTCCGTGCTCATCCTCGCCCGGGTGGCCCGCCGGATGACCCGCTCGACGCTGCTCGGCTGCCTCGCGGGCTTCCTGCTCGCCCTGGACGGCCTGCACTTCGTGCTCTCCCGTACGGCACTGCTGGACATCTTCCTGATGTTCTGGGTGCTGGCCGGATTCGCCTGTCTGCTGGTGGACCGGGAGCGGGTCCGGGAGCGACTGGTGGAGTGGCACGCCGCGGCCGCCACGCCGACCGGGCCGCGGCTGGGCCTGCGGCCGTGGCGCCTGGCCGCCGGTCTCTGCCTGGGGGCGGCGCTGGCGACGAAGTGGACGGGCCTGTTCTTCATCCTGGCCTTCGGGGTCATGACGCTCGTCTGGGATGCCGGCGCCCGGCGGGCGGTGGGCCTGCGCCGCCTGGAGGCGGCGCGGCTGGACTGGCCCCTCGGAGCCGCGTGGCTGGGGGTCGTGCCGATCGTCGTCTATGTCGCGTCGTTCGGCGGCTGGCTGGCCACGGCCGGAGGATGGGGCCGCGACTGGGACGGGGCCACGTCACCCGGGCGGTCGTTCCTCATCGACTCGCTGCGCTCGCTGGTCACCTACCAACTCCAGCTGCTCGGCTCCCATACGGGGCTGAGCACCCACCACGACTACCAGTCCGATCCGTGGACCTGGCCACTGCTGCTGCGGCCCGCGGCGTTCTTCTACGAGAAGACCACCGCTGGGTGCGGCGCGGACGAATGCTTCTCGTCGATCGTCGGCGCCGGCACCCCCCTCATCTGGTACGCGGCGCTGCCCGCGCTCGCCGCCATGATCGGCTGGTATCTCGCGGCGCGTGACTGGCGGGCCGGAGCCGTGCTCCTGGCGTACGGCATGGGGTGGCTGCCGTGGTTCTACTACGCGATCGCCGACCACCGCACGATGTACCTGTTCTACATGCTTCCCGTGCTGCCCTTCATGATCCTGGCCATCGTCCTGTCCTGCGGTCTGATCATGGGCACGAACGGGGCCTCCTCGGAGCGGCGCACGGTCGGTGTCACCTTGGTGGGTGCGTTCGCGCTGCTGGCGCTGGTGAACTTCTGGTGGATTTCGCCCATCCTCTCCGCCGAGCCGCTGACGTACTCCGAGTGGCTGAGCCGGATGTTCTTGCGCAGCTGGATCTGACCGTCAGAATGTCGATCGTGGATGAATACCTTGCCGACTACGAGCGGCGGAACGGACCAATCTCGGCAGAGGCGCTGGACAGGGCACGCCAACTCTTCGACGAGGTGTTCGCCGAGGAGGGCGATGGCCTCCAGGACGCTGAACCACGACGCTGAACCACGACGCACATGCCCGCCGACAGACTGCGACTGTCAGACCTTCCTGATGGCGATGTGATCCGGCACGAGCTTCTCGAGATCGTCGATGTCAGAGGTGAACACCGTGACTTGGCCTCTCTGACGCCGCGCTACGACGGCGAGCATGGCGTCGATGGCGTACTTATGGCCGTGCAGGCCAACATCGGCGAGGATCCGGCGAGCCTGTCGCGCCTCCGCCTTTCCCAGCTCGGCCACGTTCACACGCGACAGTACCCAGTCCCAGCGCTGTTCTGTGGTCCTGCCGTCGTGCGCCTCCACCACCGTCATAGGTGAGGTCACGACCTCGGCTTCGCCTCGCGCGGCAAGGTCGAGTCTGGCAATCATCATCCGGTCGCCGCGGACAGCGAGCGACAGTGCCTCGCTGTCCAGCACAAAGACACGGAGCTGCATGGCTTCCCCACCGCGATTCCTCACGCTGCCGCTCCGCCGCGCTTGCTCTGAGCGGCGCGGCGTCGCGCGTGCTCCGCGTCAAGGTCATCGAGTTCTCGGTATGCGGCTGAGCGCTCATCTGCGGTGACTGGTCCGTGCTCTTCCTCTAGCCAGACGACTAGTTCCCGAAGCCGGTCGCGGTCGCGCTTGTACCGGAGTGCCTCTGCGACATAGGCAGAGAGCCCGCGCTCGGCCGCATCCGAGCGGATCTCCTCCAGGAGTTCCTCGGGAATGGTGACTGTCACCTTCTTGGTTGCCATACTCGAGACCATACTTGCCATAGTCTGAACGGGCAAGGATGGAAGCTCTGGGCATGGTTGTGGGGAACCCGAGACGGAGACGCACGAAGGGCCCGGCTGGATCTGTCCGGGCCCTTCGTGTTCTTGCTGCTCAACCAAGCGCGGAGGATGCGAGATTCGAACTCGCGAGGGGTTGCCCCCAACACGCTTTCCAAGCGTGCGCCCTAGGCCAACTAGGCGAATCCTCCGCCGAAAAGCTTAGCGGACTTTCCGGGGTGTGTGGACCGGTGACGTGACCGTGACTTTCGCGGTCCGCGCATCCTCCCGGAGTGGTTAGACTGTCGAAGGACCCCTCGCGCGGCGTCATCCTGTGAACCTCCCCAGGGCCGGAAGGCAGCAAGGATAAGCGGGCTCTGGCGGGTGTGCGAGGGGTTCTTCAGTTGGCGGAACCAGTCAGCGGAAACGCCCGCCGGGTCTACCCCCGAGGAGACGGCATGAGTCTTGCGCTGTACCGCAAGTACAGGCCCGGGACGTTCGCCGAGGTCAAGGGGCAGGAACACGTCACAGAGCCGCTGCGTCAGGCGCTGCGGAGCGGTCGCGTCAACCACGCCTACCTGTTCAGCGGTCCGCGTGGTTGCGGCAAAACCTCCAGTGCCCGCATCCTCGCTCGCTCCCTCAACTGCGAGAAGGGGCCGACACCCGATCCGTGCGGCGAGTGCGAGTCATGCGTCGCCCTCGCTCCCACCGGGCCGGGCCACCTCGACGTGATCGAGATCGACGCGGCCTCACACGGCGGCGTCGACGACGCGCGGGATCTGCGGGAGCGGGCCTTCTTCGCCCCGGTCGCGGCCCGCTTCAAGATCTACATCATCGACGAGGCCCACATGGTCACCCGTGAGGGCTTCAACGCGCTGCTGAAACTCGTCGAGGAGCCTCCGCCGCACCTCAAGTTCGTCTTCGCCACCACCGAACCGGAGAAGGTCATCGGGACGATCAAGTCCCGGACCCACCACTATCCCTTCCGGCTCATGCCGCCCGCCACGCTCCGGCAGCTCATGGAGGAGATCCTCGAGTCGGAGTCCGTGCCGTACGAACCGGCCGCACTGCCGCTCGTGGTCCGTGCGGGCGCCGGATCGGCCCGCGACTCGCTGTCGATCCTCGATCAGCTCCTCGCCGGCGCGGACGAGGCGGGCATCACCTACCAGCGTGCCGTTTCGCTGCTCGGCTACACGGACGGAGATCTGCTCGACGAGGTGGTCGGCGCGTTCGCCCGGCGTGACGGCGCGCAGGTGTTCCACACGGTCAACCGGGTGATCGAGGGCGGTCACGACCCCCGCCGCTTCGCGACGGACCTGCTGGAGCGCCTCCGCGACCTGGTGATCCTCGCCAACGTGCCGGAGGCGTCGTCCAGTGGGCTGCTCGATCGGCCGGCTGACGAACTGGAACGTCTGCAGACGCAGGCCGCGTCCATGGGATCGGCCGAGCTGACCCGGGCGGCCGAGGTGTTCAACGCGGGGCTGACCGAGATGCGCGGGGCCACCTCCCCCCGGCTGCTGCTCGAGTTGATGTGCGCCCGGGTGCTGCTGCCCGCGGCCGATCAGGGCGAGTTGGCGCTACTGGCCCGGCTCGAACGGCTGGAGCGGATGGAACGCGGTGTGCCCGCCGCCGTGGCCGCACCCGCGGCACCTGTCGCGACTCCTGACGCCGCCCCACAGCCGGTTGCCCCACAGCCGGTTGCCCCACAGCCGGTCGCGGTGCCGGTCGCGGCGCAGCCTCCGTCCGCCGCCCAGCCGCCGGCAGCTCGTACGGCTCCCGCCCCCGTGGCGGATGACTGGCCCGCGCCCGCACGGCCGGGTGGTGCTCCGGCCGCGGACGTCCGTACGGCTCCGCCCGCCGGGAGCGCGCAGCCGGCGCAGCACGGTGGACAGCACGGTGGACAGCACGGACCGGTGCAGCAGGCGTGGCCGCAGGTGCTCGAAGCGATCAAGAGCCGTCAGAAGGTCGCGTGGATTCTCCTCTGCCAGGGCAGGCTGCTCGGCGTCGAGGGCAACGTGGTGACCGTCGGCTTCGAGAAGCCGGGCGACGTGCAGGGCTTCATCAAGGGCAAGCGCGACGAGCTGGTGGCTGCCGCCCTCGGCGACGTGCTCGGCGGAAGTTGGCGGGTCGAGGTGGTGGTCGGCAGCTCCGGGCCCGCCGGCGCGGCGCGCGGCCCTGCTCCCCATCCTCAGGCTCCCCATTCTCAGGCCCCCCACGCACAGAACCGGCGCCCTCCAGCGCCGCAGGGGACGCAGGGGACGCAGGGTGCCGGCAGTGCCGTTCGATCGTCGGCGGCGTCCGGTGGCGTCGGCCGCTCGCCGGTCGGCGCACCGGGCTGGGACGGCCAGGCGGGAGCGCCCGGCGGCCCGAGCGGAGGACCGGGCGGTGGAACGGGTGGCGGAGTGAGTGGCGGAGTGAGCGACGGCCAGGACAGGCGCGCCGCCGCGGGCGACGGATCCAGGACCGACGGCGAGTCCCGTACGACCGACGAGACCTGGCCGGACGAGCCGCTGGCCGAGTCATCGGGTGAGTCGTCGGATGAGTCGTCGGACGGCTTCAACCGGCCGGCGACGCCCTCCCGGTCCGGCTCGGCGGCCAGATCCGCCGCCAGGGCCGCGGCTCAGAGCAGGCCGCGCCAGGCATGGCCGGACGCCGTGCCCGGCCGGAACCGGCCGGGCGCCGATCTCGACGACGTCGATCCGGTCAACGACGCCGACGCCGACGTGAGCGATCTCACCGGCCTGGCCCTGGTCCAGCGGGAGCTCGGCGGCCAGATCATCGAGGAGATCGACCACTCCTGAGGCGGTGAAGGGCCGAGCGGGCGCACAGGCCTGTCGTACGCGATCCGATCGCCGGGAACACGTGCGCACACCGGTGTCGGAACGGCGGTGGACACCGTAGGCTCATCGCGACGAACATGTCGCTGGACGCTGAGGGAGCACACGATCGTGAATCCAGGGGATGTCAACCTCCAGCAGTTGCTGGAGCAGGCTCAGCTGATGCAGCAGCAGCTCGTCACCGCGCAGCAGGAGCTCAGCGATGCCGAGATCGAGGGAAGCGCCGGAGGCGGCCTCGTCGTCGCGACCGTGAACGGGAGCGGCGAGCTGCTCGAACTGGAGATCAGTCCGTCGGCCATCGACGTCGACGACCCGCAGGAGAGCGCCGAGACGGTCGCCGATCTCGTTCTGGCGGCGGTCCGGGACGCAGTGCGCGCCGCGGCCGACCTGCAGGAGGAGAAGCTCGGTCCGCTCGCGCAGGGACTCGGAGGCGGCCTCGGCCAGCTGCCGGGGTTCTAGCCATGTATGAGGGGGTCGTCCAGAATCTGATCGACGAGCTGGGGCTGCTGCCCGGCGTCGGTCCCAAGAGCGCGCAGCGCATCGCGTTCCACGTGCTCGCCGCCGATCCGGCGGACGTGAAGCGGCTGGCGCACGCGCTGCTCGAGGTCAAGGAGAAGGTCCGTTTCTGCCGGATCTGCGGCAATGTCGCGGCGGAGGACGAGTGCCGGATCTGCCGAGATCCCCGGCGCGACCCGCAGGTGATCTGCGTGGTCGAGGAGTCGAAGGACGTCGTGGCGATCGAGAAGACCCGCGAGTTCCGTGGCCGCTATCACGTGCTCGGCGGGGCGATCAGTCCGATCGACGGCATCGGTCCGGACGACCTGAAGATTCGCGAGCTGATGGCGCGGCTGGCCGACGGCCAGGTGACAGAGTTGATTCTCGCGACCGATCCGAACCTCGAGGGCGAGGCGACGGCCACCTACCTGGCCAGGCTCGTCAAGCCCATGGGGTTGAAAGTGACACGACTGGCCAGCGGCCTGCCGGTGGGCGGTGACCTCGAGTACGCGGACGAGGTCACCCTGGGCCGCGCTTTCGAAGGACGGAGGCTGCTGGATGTCTGACGAGTGGAACGATCTGGCCGCACGGGTCGCCGGGCACGCGCAGAACTACATCGACGGCCTGACCCGCCTGGCGGGCGGTGAGGGCGGCGACGCGATCCTGCCGTTGCTGCTGGTGGAGGTGGCCCAGGTCAGTCTCGCGGGCACCCAGCTCGGGGCCGTGCAGGACGTGATCCTGCAGGGCAACTTTGAGCCGCCGTTGGGCGAGGACCCCGACATCGATCCCCTTCGTACGGCTCTCGCCGTACGGCTGGGCCCGGTGGACGACTACGCCGAGGTGTTCGATCCGTACAAGGACACGGCGGTCACGCCGTACCGGCTGTCGGACGATCTCACGGCGGTGGCGGCCGACCTGATCCACGGGCTGCGGCACTACCGGGCCGGCCGGCCGCTGGAGGCGCTGTGGTGGTGGCAGTACTCGTATTTCAACACCTGGGGAAACCACGCCGGAGCGGCGCTGCGCGCCCTGCACGCCCTGGTCGCACACACCCGTCTCGACGTGGTCGAGGAGAGCACCACCGTCTGAGCCGTCCACATCGCCGTCCCCATCGCCGTCCACATATTGGTCCGCCTCGGCTTGTCAGAATGCACCCCAAGTACACTGTGAGCTCCACGTCCTGATTCGTTGGAGACTCCAGTGGCGCTCGTTGTCCAGAAATACGGTGGTTCGTCGGTGGCGGACGCGGCCTGCATCAAGCGGGTCGCGCAACGGATCGTCACGACGAAAAAAGCCGGCAACGAGGTCGTGGTGGTCGTGTCCGCGATGGGCGACACCACTGACGAGCTGCTGGAACTGGCCCAGCAGGTGTCGCCGCTGCCTCCGGGGCGCGAGCTGGACATGCTGCTGACCGCCGGCGAACGCATCTCGATGGCGCTGCTCGCGATGGCCATCGCCAACCTGGGCCACGAGGCGCGCAGCTTCACCGGCTCCCAGGCTGGCGTCATCACCGACTCGACCCACGGCAGGGCGCGCATCATCGACGTGACGCCCGGTCGCATCCGCGAGGCGCTGGACGTCGGCCAGATCGCGATCGTGGCGGGCTTCCAGGGTGTCTCCCAGAACACAAGAGACATAACGACGCTGGGCCGGGGCGGATCCGACACCACGGCCGTCGCGCTCGCCGCCGCGCTCGAGGCGGATGTGTGCGAGATCTACACCGATGTGGACGGCATTTTCACCGCCGACCCCCGCATCGTGCCGGCCGCCCAGCAGATCCCGCGCATCTCCTACGACGAGGCGATGGAGATGGCCGCGTGCGGGGCCAAGATCCTGCATCTGCGCTGCGTGGAGTACGCCCGCCGGTTCGGCCTGCCCATCCACGTCAGAAGCTCGTTCAGCACCAGGCAAGGCACCTGGGTCGTGTCCGACCCCAATACCGAAGGAACCGAGATGGAGCAGCCCATCATCTCCGGAGTCGCCCACGACCGGAGCGAGGCCAAGATCACTGTGGTCGGGGTGCCCGACAAGGTCGGCGAGGCTGCCGCCATCTTCAGAACCCTGGCCGACGCCGAGATCAACATCGATATGATCGTGCAGAACGTGTCGGCCGCGGCGACCAGCCGTACGGACATCTCGTTCACGCTCCCGTCCAGCGACAGTCAGGCCGCTCTCACGGCACTGAAGAAGATCCAGAACCAGGTGGCCTTCGAGTCGCTGCTGTACGACGACCAGATCGGCAAGGTCTCCCTGATCGGGGCGGGGATGCGGTCGCACCCCGGTGTCACGGCGAAGTTCTTCGGCGCGCTGGCCGACGCCGGCGTGAACATCGAAATGATCTCCACCTCGGAGATCCGCATCTCGGTGATCGTGGACCTGGACGACGTGGACACCGCCGTCGCCGCCGCGCACCGCGCATTCAACCTCGACGCCGACCAGGTCGAGGCGGTCGTATACGGAGGTACCGGACGATGAGCGAGCGCAGCGACCAGTCCAGCGGGAAGCCCACCCTCGCCCTTGTCGGCGCGACCGGTGCCGTCGGCACCGTGATGCGTGAGATCATCAGCAACCGTGTGGACGTCTACGGCGAGATCCGCCTGGTCGCGTCCGCCCGGTCGGCCGGCAAGGTTCTGCCGGTGCGCGGCGAGGACGTGGTCGTCCAGGCGTTGACCGCCGAGGTGTTCGACGGCGTCGACATCGCCATCTTCGACGTCCCTGACGAGGTGTCCGCCGAATGGGTGCCGATCGCCGCCGGCCGGGGCGCGATCGTGATCGACAAGTCGGGCACGTTCCGGATGAACCCCGAGGTTCCGCTGGTGGTGCCGGAGGTCAACCCCGGCGACGCCCGCAACCGTCCGCTCGGCATCATCGCGACGCCGAACTGCACCACGCTGTCGATGATGGCCGCCATGGGCGCACTCCACGCGGAGTACGGCCTGCGCGAACTGGTCGTGGCCTCCTACCAGGCGGTCTCCGGCGCCGGCGTGGCCGGGCCGGCCCGGCTGTACGACGAGGTCGAGGCGCTGGCGGGTGACCGTACCGTCGGCCAGGCGGCCGGGGACGTGCGCAAGGTCCTGCAGAACAAGCTCGGCGACGTCGAGTCGCCGTTCCCCGCGCCGATCGCGTTCAACGTCGTGCCGTGGGCGGGATCGCTCAAGGACGACGGCTGGGCGTCGGAGGAGATCAAGCTCCGCAACGAGTCACGTAAGATCCTCGGCATTCCGGACCTCAAGGTCTCGGCGACCTGTGTCCGGGTCCCGGTGGTCACCACCCACTCGCTGGCCGTACACGCGACCTTCGAGCGGGAGATCACGGTGGCGGACGCGCACCGCGTCCTGGAGGCGGCGCCGACGGTGGTCCTGATGGACGACCCGGGCAGCGGCGTCTACCCGATGCCGATCGACGTCGTGGGCACGGACCCCACCTACGTGGGCCGGATCCGCCAGGCGCTGGACTTCCCGAACACGCTCGACCTCTTCGTCTGCGGTGACAACCTGCGCAAGGGCGCGGCACTCAACGCGGCGGAGATCGCCGAACTGATCGCGGCCGAGTTCGCCGGAGCGGTCGCCTGAATCGTCAGTATGAATCTTCTTCTGAGGAATCAGGGGAAGAAGATGTCCCAGTGGGTGCGCTCGTCGGCGTAGACGGCTGAGGGCGTCGCGGAGTCGGAGGGCGGACGGTAGAGCGCCGATCCGTCCCCCCGGCTCTTCTGGCGACGGAACTTTCCCTTGATGTATGCGTCGATGCACTTGTTGTGGGCGATGTCGACCTTGTAGCCGTTGCCGTGGCTGTAGCGTCCGGTGGAGTGGCCGACCTCGGTGCCGCCCGTGACGGTGATGTCGCAGTCGCTTGCCCGCTTGAGCTCGATCAGCCGCATGAGCGTGCCGTACCTGATGGAGTCCAGCGACGTGCACGACGATCTGCGTCGGTCGGTGCATCGTCCGGTGGACACCCATCTCAGTCCGGCCTCCGCCAGGTGCCGGGCGGCGTCCTGCTGGCCCAGTCTCGTCGCGGCGGCCGAGGCGTCCCAGGTGACGACCTTGGCGGTGAATGCGCCGGCCTGGCTCATCCCGGGCAGCGCCACGGCGACCTGGGTGACCATCTCCGATCCGGGCTCGTCCACCACGGCATCCTCCACCACGGCATCCTCCACCACGAGATCCTCCATTAGGGGATCCTCCTCCCTCGGATTGTCTGCCCCGGCATCTTCGGCCGCGGGCTCGTCCGGCGTTGGTTCGCCTGGTGCCGACTGGTCGGGTGTCGACTGGTCGGATGTCGGCTGGTCGGGTAGGGGCCGATCGGGTTTCGGCCCCGCCGAGATCTGATACGCCGTCGGCAGCAGTGCGCTGACGACCGGCAGGTGGCTCGATATGGCGTTCTGCATGGGCAGCGCGATCAGGACGACGGCGGTCATCCAGGTCCGCACCCACCACGATGGGCGGAAGTACATGTGTTCCCCGGTCGATCATTTCCTGTCCTTCTTGAGAGGGGAGTTCCTCGGGGATCGCGACAGGGTGATCAATGCCACCATCCGCGATCGGTCATCCCTGCTGGACGGTGGAATTTGCCGCCGCATGTCGATCATCTAGAGGGTCCGTGACCATCCGGTATCCTTCGGCGGACAGATCGCCGGGGTTCGCGCCGAATGGCGAGTTCACTCGGGTCTGATCCGATTCCTGGTCTTTGAATTCGCCAGGGTTCCGGTCAATGGGACCGGTTTCCGATTCGCCGGGACGAGCTGGCACAAGTTGTGGCTTGGCCTGTTGACGAGAGGACGGCGCGGTGGACGGGGTGCTGTCGTTGGACGAGGTGCTGTCGTTGGACACGGTCGGCCAGGCGGAAGCCGTACGGAACGGGGTGGTCTCCCCGCGTGAGCCGGCCGAGGCGGCGATCGCCCGCATCGAGGCCCTCGACGGCGAGCTCAACGCGGTGATCCACCGGCGGTTCGATCAGGCCCTCGCAGAGATCGACGACATCCCCGAAGACGCGCCCTTCCGCGGCGTGCCGATCCTGCTCAAGGACATCGGCTGGGAGTCCGCCGGAGACCCCTGCGGCTCGGGATCGAAGATCCTCGACGGCGTGGTGGCCGACCACGACTCCCACGGCACCGCGGCGTTGCGCCGCGCCGGATTCGTGATCCTGGGCCGGACCAACGTGCCCGAGTTGGCCACCACGATCACGACCGAGCCGCTGGCGTTCGGCCCGACCAGGAACCCCTACGACCTGGCCTATTCGGTCGGCGGCTCGAGCGGCGGTTCGGCCGCCGCGGTGGCGGTCGGGATGGTCCCGGTGGCGACCGCGAGCGACGGCGGAGGGTCGATCCGCATCCCGGCGAGCATGTGTGGGCTGGTCGGGTTGAAGCCGACCCGGGGCCGGATCAGCCATGGACCCTCGCTGGCCGAGTCGTGGGGTGGGCTCTCGACGACCGGTGTGCTCACCCGGACGGTACGGGACACCGCGGCGCTGCTCGACCTGCTCTCCGAGATGATGCCGGGCGAACCGTACGCCGCGCCGGCGTGGCGGCGGCCGCTGGCGGAGGAGGTCGGCGCGGACCCCGGGCGGCTGCGGATCGGGTTCGTCACCGTCCATCCCCGCGGCGACGTGCCCGAGGACGCGGAGGCGACCGCCGCCGTGACGAGAATGGCGGAGTCGCTGGACTCACTCGGCCACGAGGTCGTGCCCGCTCACCCCGAGGCGCTGGGCGATCCCGAGTTCGCCATGTACCACGGCGCGCTGATCAGCGCCAACGTGGCCGCCGAGTTGGAGACCGTCGCCGCGTGGCGGGGCAGGCCGGTGGAACTGGCGGAACTGGAGCCGCACAACCGGTTGGTGGCCGACGCCGGCCGGAGCATGTCCGCCACCGACTACCTGGCCGCGCTGAGGCTGCTGAACGGATATCGCCGGCGGATGGCGCGGTGGTGGACGGCAGGACCGGGGACGACGGGATACGATCTGTTGCTCACGCCGACGCTCGCCGTCGCGCCCTTCCCACTTGGCTGGATCTCCGACGACGAGGTCTATCTGGCGCTTGAGCGGGCCGGTCTGGGCGCGGCCTTCACCGCACCGTTCAACTCGACCGGTCAGCCCGCGATCTCGCTCCCGGTGCACCGTACGGCCGAAGGCCTGCCGGTCGGCGTCCAGTTCGTCGCCGCGGCCGGGCGGGAGGACCTGCTCGTCAGGATCGCCGCCCAGATCGAGGCCACCGTGTCTTTCAAGCACGGGCCTTTCCGGCATTTCGAATAGGGCTCTTCAGGAACCGGGGATGCCCCTCCGTACGTTAACAAGAGGGCAAAGGGGGCACGGTAACCCGGTGGAGGTGTCCACATGGCGAAGGCGGCGAAGGCGGCGAAGGCAGGACGTGCGGCGGCGACCTGGCGTGCGTACCGCGAGGTGGCCCAGCCCGGCTCGCCCGGGATCGGCAGCCGGATCAAGGCGCTGCCCCGGATGATCCGCGCGGCGCTGCGCGGCCACTATCCCGGACTCACCAAGGGCAAGCTCGCCATGTTCGGCGCGGCCGTGGCGTACATCGTCTCGCCGATCGACGCCATCCCCGACTTCCTCCTGGGGATCGGCGTGGTCGACGACTTCGGGGTGTTCCTCTGGCTGCTGACGTCGTTGCTCGGCGAGGGCGGCCGGTACGTCGAGTGGGAGCGGCAGGACCCGCCCCCACATCCGGAGACGACCTAGCCAGACGACCTAGAGTTGCTCCATTCGCAGCCAGGCCCGGGACGGGAGCGGGTGGCCGAAAAGGCGTGCGGCGTTGCCGTACGCGACCCGGGCGATGTCGGCAGGCGGCAGGTTGCCGAGGTTGCGGGCCACCGCCTGCTGGGAGTCGGGCCAGGTGGACTCGGCCCGGGGATACCCGCTCTCCAGCAGCACGTGCTCCATGCCGACGGCCATCCGGACGGCGCCGAGCGCGCTGTCGTCCAGGGTGCCGAAGAAGAAGTTCCGCCGCAGCACCTCGCTCGGCTTGAGGCCGCCCTCCCAGTTGGACTCGCCGGCCACCGGATGATCTAGCGCGTAGTCGACACGCTCGGCCAGCATCGGCAGCCAGCCCACGCCGCCCTCGACGATCAGGATGCGCAGCGCGGGGAAGCGCAGCGCCACCCCCGACCAGAGCCAGTCGGCGCAGGCGAACATCGCGCTCGCCGGGATCAGCGTGGTGATCGCCTCGATCGGCGTGTCCGGCGACGGCACCGGCGCCCATGAGGACGCGCCCGTGTGCAGGCAGACGACCGTGCCGGTCTCCTCGCAGGCGGCGAAGAACGGATCCCAATGGCCGCTGTGGATGGACGGCAGTCGCAGCCTGGTGGGGAACTCGGGGAAGACGACCGCCTTGAAGCCGCGCGCGGCGTTGGCCCTGATCTCCTTGGCGGCGACGTCCGGGTCGCGCAGCCAGGGGATCTGCAGTGCGATCATGCGCTCGGGGTAGGTGCCCGCCCACACATCGACGTGCCAGTCGTTCCAGGCGCGGACCAGGGCGAGGCCGAGGTCCTGGTCACGCGTCCGGGCGAACAGCACTCCCGCCTGGTTGGCCAGCATGCCGGGGAAGCACAGGGCCGCCCAGATCCCGGCACGGTCCATGTCGGCGATCCGGGCCTCGATGTCATGGCAGCCCGGCCGCATCTCCTCGTAGCGCACCGGGTCGAGTGTCCATTGCTCCTTGGGCAGGCCCGCTCCCACGTCCAGTCCGGCGCACGGGTAGGTGGCCCCGCCGTACCGCCAGACCTGGTGTCCGGCCTCGGTCTCGACGACCTTGGGGGCATGGTCCTTGTACTTCTCGGGCAGGCGATCGTCGAAGAGATCGGCCGGCTCGATCAAGTGATCGTCCACCGAGATGATCACGTAATCCCGCCGCCTCGGCTCTGGGTCGGGATGCAGCGGCGTTGTCACAATGGTAACCGTACGGCCAAGGGGTCACACCGAACAAGCTGCGAGGTCTCCGGTTGGTATCCGTTTGCTCACCCCGCGACGCCAAGCCTCGGCAAACATCCTAAACTGACGCTTTCGCCGGGCTTTCCTGTCCGGCTTTCCGCAGGTCGCGGGCCTCTCGCCGGATCAGCATCGCCCAGCCGCCGACCCCTACCCCGATGAAGATCCACCACTGTACGGCATAGGCCAGGTTGAGACCCCCGCCCCCGCCGACGTCGGGCCGCGGCACCGGGTCCGGCGCCGGGCCGGCCTGCGGCTCCTGATCGGTCAACTCGACGAACCCCCCGAAGAGTTGGTACGGAAGGCTCTTGCCGATCTCGCCGGTGTCGATCAGCAGAACCTGGCCGGGAGGTAGGCCGCCCCGGTTCCTGATGCCGGTGTCGTCCTCGGACTCGGCCGGCCGGAGGCGGCCGGTGACCGTCACCTCGCCGCCGGGAGGCGCGGGGACCCGCGGATGCGCGTCGGCGGTCGCGCCCGCCGGGACCCAGCCGCGGTTGACCAGAACCGCGCCCTGGGACGTGACGAGCGGGGTCACCACATAGAACCCCACGCGGCTGTTCTGGGTGCGCCGCCGTACGACGACCTCGTGCGCCGGGTCATAACGCCCGGTCACGGTGACCGGGCGGTACCGCATCGCCTTGGGGACAGTCCCGCCGACGGTGTCGACGCTTTCGAGCGACACCGCCGGTTCCTTCAGGTTGGCGGTGATCTGGGTGCTTGCCGCGGACCGTGCCTCGAACCTCCCGTACTGCCATTTCCCGAGAAAGAAGAAGGCCGGAATGATCGCCAGCACGAGCAGATGGAAGCCGAGCCAGCGCGGCGTGACGAGGAAGCGGTACACGTGAACCAGCGTAGGCAGCCCCCCGGGTGGTCGTGCGCCCGCCCATGAAAGGTACAGCGAGGCCGACGACAGCGGGCCCCCGCTGCGGTGCCCCGTCCCACCCGGCAACGCGGCATGTCACGCCTGCCGCCGATCCGCCGCAGTATATGAAGCGCGGATGATCGCGCGTCCGAACATCGGATGTTATGATCCTTAAAATCCCGGTCATGTTTGCAGAACAAGGTTCTGTTGCGTCACCATTGAACCTGTGAAGAGCGCGAAGAACGGCCGAGACGGCCGGGCCCGGATCATCGAGGGGGCGTTGCGCCGGTTCAGCCAGAACGGTGTCTCGGCCACCACGCTCGCCAGCCTCCGCCAGGAGAGCGGCGTCAGCGTGGGGAGCTTTTATCACCATTTCACCAGCAAGGAGCACGTCTTCGGAGTGCTTTACACCGAGATCCTGGGGATGTACCAGGACGTCTTCCTGGGGGAGCTCACCCGGCACGACGACGCGCGCGCCGGGATCGAGGCGATCGTCGCGCGGCACATGGCCTGGTGCGGTGAGCATCCCGAGCGGGCCCGGCTGCTGGTCAGTGAGCGCCCGCCCCGCCGCACCGAGCCCGGTGGCCCGGAGGTGGCGGAGGCGAGGCGGAGCTTCTTCCGGCAGGTGGCCGACTGGTGGCGCCCGCACGTCAAGAACGACGTGCTCCGCCCCGTTTCGTCGACAATGTGCTACGTGCTCTGGCTCGGCCCGGCGCAGGAGATGTGCCGCCTGTGGTTCGCCGGTGCGCATCAGCCCACGGAGGAGGAGATCCGCGGGCTCGGCGAGGCCGCCTGGAACAGCCTGCGCATGACTTAGGTCGTGACCACAGGTCCCATTCGCCGGATATTCGCCCGATATCCGCCGCGATCATCTGCTGGGTCGCTCGCCAAGTGAGCGTGCAGCGTGCCCGTCCGCGATAGATTCTTCTCTGTGGACGCCCCTTCCGACCTGGTCCTGCGGCTTCGCGACAGGTTCCTCGAGATCGGGTACACGATCGACGGCGTACGGGACCGGCTGGGCGATATGGCCGCGACCGCCCTGGCGCGCGAGGAGACCGTGCCCGCGCTGCGCGCGACCCGCGAGGGCGATCCGCTCGCCGTGCTCATCCGCCTGTGGTGGCTGGGCGTCCCGGTGAGCGCGGCGGCGCCGGACCTGCCGCTGCACGATCTGATCGATGCCGGCTTGCTGGTCCGGGTGGGCGACACCGTGCAGGCCACCGTTCACCTGCAGCCATGGACCATCTCCCGCATCTCGCCTATCTCGCACGGCTCGGACGATCCGTACGGCTCGGTCGGTGGTACGGACCGCACCGCCTGGGTGGTCTCCGACCGCAAGGTCCGTCCCGGCGACCCGGCGCTGCGACCCGACCACGTCGTCGGGGCGGGCGGCGCCTCAGCCAACCTCGCGCAGCTGGCGTGGACCGAGCCGGTGGCACGGGCACTCGATCTGGGCACCGGCTGCGGGGTGCAGGTGCTCCACCTGGCCGACCGGGCCGATCAGGTCGTCGCGACCGATGTGAACCCCAGGGCGCTTCGACTCGCCCGGCTGAGCTGGGAACTGTCCGGCGTGCCCCGGCAGCGGGTCGACGCGCGGGAGGGGTCGATGTACGGCCCGGTGCCCGGGGAGCGGTTCGACCTCGTGGTGTCCAACCCGCCGTTCGTGATCTCTCCCGCCTCCCGGTACGCGTACCGGGAGTCCGGCTTCCGCGGCGACGAGTTCTGCCGGGGCCTGGTTCGGCAGGCGCCCCGCCACCTCTGCCCGGGTGGGCACGCCCGGTTTCTGGCCAACTGGCTGCACGTCAGGGGTGAGGACTGGCAGGACAGGGTGGGCGGCTGGCTGACGGAGACCGGTTGCGACGGCTGGGCCGTACAGCGCGATGTCCAGGACCCGGCGGAGTATGTCGAGCTGTGGCTGCGCGACTCGGCCGAGCAGGGCACGGCCGCCTACCGGGAGCGATACGACGAATGGCTGTCGTGGTTCGAGTCGATGGGCGTGACCGGTGTGGGGTTCGGCTGGATCGCGCTGCATGACTCGGGCTCGCTGGATCCGGTGGTCCGGGTGGAGGAGCTGCGGCAGCAGGTCGACTCCCCGGTCGGTGCGCACATCCCGGATGCGCTGCGCGCGGTCAAGGCTGCGCACGAGATGACGGATGAGGACCTGCTGGACGTGCCGCTGGTGATCGCCGACGGGGTGGTGGAGGAGCGGGTCGGGCCGCCCGGCGCCGACGACCCGTCACGGATCCTGCTGAGGCAGACCCGGGGGCTGCGCCGTACCGCGGCCGTGGGCACGGTGGAGGCGGCGCTCGCCGGGGTTTGCGACGGCGAGATCCCCGCGCGCCCGCTGCTGGCCGCGATCGCGGAACTCACCGGAGCGGAACCGCCCGAACTGCTGCGCCGCGTGCCCGCCGAGCTTCGCACGCTGGTCGCCGAGGGCTTCTTCCGGGTCGCGACCCCACATTGATCGCCGCACGCACAAGCTACCTTTCCGGCGCAGCAGGACATGACTTTGAGACACGACCTGATCATGTCCTGATCATGTCCTGATCGTGTTGCCAGGTTCGTCAGCGTCTGCTCGCGTACGAGGGACCGATATAGGTGAAGGCCCATCGGTCGGGGCCGATCTGGCGGCGTATGTAGCGGTCGGGGT
>NZ_BOOG01000030.1 GCF_016863115.1 Sphaerimonospora thailandensis | reverse complement strand
GATAAACCTTGCGATATCTAACCCATGTTTCGAGCTGTGGCTAATTTTGCACTATCGGGACTGTGGTGCATTTGTGGACACGGATTCGGCGGAAAGTCTCTCCCGTTCATTGGACGGTCGGGCGGGAAAAACGATCGATCCCGCTGTTTACATGCCTTTACGGAAAAAGGCGGCCCGACGTGCCGGACGTCTGGATATGCGACATGATCAGGATGGCACAAAATTTCCACATGATAATCCATCCTCGGGGATGTATAAATTGCTGTGGAGACTTGAAGGCGAATAGCTCGTCGAGATGTCCGGCAGCGGTGCTCGCATGCCCGGCGGTGGTGCGCCCTCGTCCGTGCCTGGGGTGAGGCCGGGACGGGGGGGCCGGAGTCGCCGAACGGATGGGCGTGTCGAGGTGCACGATCCGGGATCACCGGCTGCCGTGCCGTGGTGGCTGAGGTGGAAGGGGATGCCGCGCCTGTTGTGGTGAGCTCTTGATCGATTAGGATGCGATCATGCCCTGCTCCGCGCCGTTCAAGCTGGGCAACGGTCACCCCTGACGAACTGGGAGCCGGCCCGCCTGCTGCAGGAGGCGCCGTCACAGTGGAGGAAGGAATCTTCGCGCTATGAGCAACGACGTTCCGGCCCCGACCGCGGCGGAAGGTGGGGCGTACAACCCCGCCGTGCCCAATGCCGCGCGGATCTACGACTACCTGCTCGGCGGCAAGGACAACTTTCCCGCCGACCGGGCCGCCGCCGAGGGACTGGTCAAGATCGTGCCCGACATGCGTCAGCGGACGCGGGAGAACCGGGACTTCCTGATCCGGGCCGTACGGCACCTGGCCGACTCGGGAGTGCGCCAGTTTCTCGATCTCGGCTCCGGCCTGCCGACCGGGGAGAACGTCCACGAGGTCGTGCACCGGATCGCGCCCGATGGCCGGGTCGTGTACGTCGACAGCGACGAGATCGCGGTCGTCCACGGCCGGGCGCTGCTGGCCCGGCATCCGGAAGGGCTGGTGCGCATGGTGCACGCCGACGTCTGCGACACCGATGCCATGCTGGCCCACCCCGATGTGGTCGAGTCGTTCGACCGCAGTCAGCCCGTCGCGGTGGTCATGGTCGCCCTGCTGCATTTCATCCCTGAACCGCAGGTGCGCCACATCCTCGACACACTCCGTGCCTGGTTGCCCCCGGGAAGCCATGTGGTGATCACCCATGCCGCCCCGGGGCAGATGAGCCCGGAAGAGCAGCGCAAGGTCCTCGCCGTCTACGAGCGGGCGAACATGCGCATCCACGCCCGCTCCATAGAGCAGATCACCGCCATGTTCGACGGATTCCGACTTACCGGGGAAGGCGTGGTGCCCGTCTCCCACTGGCGTCCGGACGGACACCTCTACCACCTGGACGAGCTGCCCCGGAGCGGGTATTTCGCCGGGGGTGTGGCTCAACTCGCGCCGCTGCCGTGATCCGCGAGGTTCGGCCCCTCCCGCTGATTGGGATGGGCATCGGGCCACCGCGATGTCCTGGCTACGATCCCGTCCACCTGTAAGGCCGTCGCCCACGGGGTCGTCGGCGGGCCCGAAGCGGACGGAGCGAGGATGGAGCCATCCCAGCAGCGGTACGACCGGCAGGCCGATGTCGTGGTCCTCGGAGGCGGCGCGGCCGGTTGCGCCGCCGCCATCGCGGCGCATGACGCCGGCGCCGAGGTCCTGATCCTGGAGAAGTGCCCGCCGGAGACCGCCGGCGGCAACACCCGGGTGTCGGGCGGCAGCTGGTTCGAGAACCTCGACGCCGACCGCGCCGCCGTCTATCTGCGGAACCTGTGCGGGGACTTCCCGGTGCCCGAGGAAGTCATCCGCGTATGGGCGGAGGAAACCCGGCTCAACTCCAAATGGATGGAGAGCCTCGGCGGCAACGTGGTCGCGAACGGGGTCTACACCCCCGAATACCCGCACCTCGACGGCGCGGACTGCTACGGCGGCTACCGCAGCATCGAGGGCCGGATGGGCGACCAGGTGCTCTATCAGTTCCTCACCGACGCCGTACGCGCCCGCGGCATCGAGATCCGCTACGCGACCCCCGGCCGGGAGCTGATCACGGACGGCGGCGCGGTCGTGGGCGTCGTCGCCGAGCAGGACGGCGGGCGACTGCGGGTGCGGGCCCGGCGCGGCGTGGTGCTCGCCACCGGCGGCTTCGAGAACGATCCGGCCATGGTGCGCGACTACCTCCGGCTCCCGCCGTGTCCGGTCTGGGGCAGCCCGGCGGGCACCGGCGACGGACACCGGATGGCGCAGAAGGCCGGGGCCGACCTGTGGCACATGGACAACATGGCCGCGTTCACGGGGATCCGCGTCCCAGGCTCGCACAGCGGGTTCTTCATCAGGCCTCCCGCGACGGGATTCATCTGGGTCGCCGATGACGGACGGAGATTCGTCGACGAGGCCCCGGCGCTCGGCGGCCACGGCCAGGCCCGGGTGCACGGCCGCGATGAGCTGCACCCGGTGCGGGCGGCGTACGTCGTGTTCGATGAGCGGACGCGTCGCGCCGGGCCGCTCTGCCCGCCGCGCATGTACCTGCCGGTCGGCTGGCAGCTGCTCATGGAGGGCTACGACTGGAGCCCCGACAACCAGGCCGAGATCGACCGCGGCTGGATCCGGCGTGCCGACACCGTCGCGGAGCTCGCCGTCGGGCTGGGACTCGACCCGGAGACCCTCACCGAGACGGTCAGCCGCTGGAACGCCGCCTGCGCCGCCGGCCGCGACGACCACTTCGGGCGCAGACCCGAGAGCCTCACCCCGCTCGACGAGGGCCCGTTCTACGCCTTCGAGTCGGCGCCCCTGCTGGGCTGGACGAGCGGCGGCCCGCGCCGTGACGAACACTGCCGGGTGCTCGACCCGTTCGGCTCGGTCATTCCCGGCCTGTACGCCGCGGGGTCGGTGAGCTCGACCTACAGCTGGGCGAAGGACGGCGGGTTCCACATCGCCGACGCCCTCGCCTTCGGACGGGTCGCCGGCCGTCACGCCGCCGACTGACCACACCGGCGAATCGCCGGGCAGGACGGAGAGCCCGGCGACCTGCCCGGCATGAAATCCAGAGGGAACCGGACGGGGGCGGTGGCGCGATAGGGAGGGTGTGCATCGATTTTTCGCCCGACGCCGGGAACCGCCCCCGATCGGTTCCGACAGCGACGACGCCGAGCTTCTCCTGGCCGTCGCGGCCGAGCGAACCGAGGCGCTGAAGATCCTGCACCGGCGGCATGCGCCCTGGCTGCGGGTCCGGCTGTCCCGCCGCTGCGCCGATCCCGACCTGGTCGACGAGGCGATCCAGGACGCATTCGTGGCCGTGTGGCGCGACGCGCACCGCTACCGCCCGACCAAAGGGGACGCGGCGGCCTGGATCTGGACGATCGCGGTCCGCAGGCTGATCTCGTCGCTGCGCAGAACCGCGACGATCCCGCCGCTCGCCCGGCTTGAGGACACGGTGGGAGTCCGCCCGGTCGTCGAGTCGGCCGAGGACGCGGTCCTGGTCGGCGTCGAGCACGGCGAGCTGGGAACGGCGCTGGCCAGGCTCTCCCCGGAGCTGCGCGCCGCCATCCAGGCCACCGTCCTCGACGGCCTCACCACGCGGGAGGCGGCCCAGCTCCTCGGCATCCCCGAAGGCACGGTCAAGACCCGCGTCATGCGGGCGAAAGCCCAGCTGAGGGGATTTCTCGCATGAGCGGCATGAGTGAAATGAGCGCGGTCTGGCACCCGCCGGCCGATCTGGTACGGCGCTACGCGACGGGCGGCCTGGACCCGGTGCAGGTCATGTCGGTTGAGGCCCACCTCGCCCGATGCGGCGGCTGCCGTACGGCCCTGCCGTACGAACCGGAGTGGCTGGCGGAGAGCTGGGAGCGGATCGAGGACGTGGTGGACCGGCCGTGGCCGGGGCTCGGCGTGCGGGTCCTGTGCCGGTTCGGCGTGCCGGAGCACGTGGCCGGCCTGCTGTCGGCCACGCCGTCCCTCAGCCGGGCCTGGCTGGTGGCCGTGATCAGCGTGCTGGGGTTCGCGGTCGGTTCGGCCCGCGTCACCTCGGGTGATCCGGACGCGCTGCTGGCCTTCCTGGTGGTCGCGCCGGTGCTGCCGGTGGCGGGGGTCGCGATGGCGTACGGCCGGGCTGTCGATCCCGCCTACGAGATGCAGGCCGCCACCCCGCTGTCCGGGTCCCGCCTGTTCCTGCTGCGTGCCGTCGCGGTGCTCACCGTGGCGCTGGGGTTGACCGCCGGGGCGACGCTGCTGTTTCCCGGCCCGCTCGGGGCGAGCGCCGCCTGGCTGCTGCCCGCGCTGGCGCTCAGCCTGGGCATGCTCGTGCTGTCCGGGCACCTGCCGCCGCTCCTGGCGGGCTCCCTGCTGGCCGCCGGATGGTTCGGCGCGGTCCTGATCTGCGACGGCGTGCTCCACGACCGGTTCCTGCCGTTCCAGCCGGCCGCCCAGGGCCTGTACGGCGTCGCCGTGCTCGTCATGCTTCCCCTCGTCTGTCTGCGGCATCGCCGCCTCGCCCCCGGAGAACATCAGTGACCGTAGAGGTCAGAGGACTTGCCAAGCGATTCGGGCGGACCACCGTGCTCGACAATGTCGACCTCAGGGTCGGCCCGGGCGTGACCGGGCTGCTCGGCCCGAACGGCGCGGGCAAGACCACCCTGTTGCGCTGCCTGGCCACCACCCTCGCCCCCGACGCCGGTGAGATCAGCGCCTTCGGCCTGGACCCGGCTCGCCACGAGCAGCGTACGGCTCTGCGCCGTCGCCTGGGCTACCTGCCGCAGGATCCCGGGTTCTACCCGCACTTCACCGTCTTCGAGCTGCTGGACTACGTCGCGATCCTCAAAGAGCTGACCGACCGCTCGCGGAGGCACCGAGAGATACGCCGCGTGCTGGCCGAGGTGGAGCTGGCCGACCGGGCGCGGACGAAGGTGCGCAAGCTCTCCGGCGGCATGAAGCAGCGGCTGGCCCTGGCCCAGACCCTGATCGCCGACCCGGACCTGCTCGTTCTCGATGAGCCGACGGTGGGCCTGGATCCCGAGCAGCGCATGCGTTTCCGCGCCCTCGCCTCCAGGCTGGGCGAGAGCCGTACCGTGCTGCTGTCGACCCATCAGACCGAGGACGTCGCGGCCCTGTGCGAGCGCGTGATCGTGCTGACCGCAGGTCGCGTCGTGTTCGACGGTACACCGGAGGAGCTCGCCGGGGTCGCGGCCGGGCGGGTGTGGATCTCCGACACTCCGCCCGCCGCCTCGACCCTGTTCTGGCGTACGGCCGACGGCCGCTACCGGACGCTGGGCGAGTGCCCGCCGAGCGGGGAGACCGTTGCGCCGGCGATCGAGGACGGCTACCTGTTGCTGCTCGGCGCCACATCGGCGAACGCGGGGGAGGGGGCGGCGTGAGCATGCGGGCGCTGTTCCAGTTCGAGGTCCGCAGGCTGCTGCGCAGTCCCCTGCTGTGGGGTGCCGCCGTGCTCTCCCTCGGTCTGCGGCTGCTGGCCGTGTGGCAGTGGCTGCCGGACTTCACCACCGATCCGACGAGCATGTCGGGGAGCATGCTGCTGCTCGCGGCGGCGGCGCTGCTCGCGGCCAATCTCGCCGCCTCGCGCGACACCCGCGGCGGCCTTCCGGAGACGCTGGGCGCACTGCCCGGCCGGGCCGCGGTCCGGACCTGGGCGGCTGTCGCCGCGGCCGTGGTCGTCGGGACGGGGATCGCGGCCCTGGTGATGGCTGTCTACCTGCCCGTCCGCTGGGTGATGGGGCCGGTGGCCGGGACGCTGGACCCCTACGAGGCGCTGGCCGGGGTGCTGGCGGTGCCGTTCGCCGCGGCGCTCGGCGCCCTGCTCGCACGGTGGGTCCGGTGGCTGGTCGCCGTACCGGTGACGGTGTTCCTGCTGGGGGCTTTCACCTACCTGAACGGCAACCAGAGCGGTTACGGCGACTGGTTCCTGCCGGTCGTGCTATTCCATGCGCCGGACTGGCCGGACCGGCCGTCCGGGCTGCACGTGATCTATCTCGCGGCCGCCACGGTGCTGCTGGCGGCGCTGGCGCTGCTGCGGCACGGGGTCAGTCCGGTGCGGGTGATCGGCGCGGTGACCGCGGCGGCGGTCGCCGTACCCGCCGGGGCCGTCGCCTCCGCGCAGGCCCCCGGCCCCGAGATGAACGAGCTCCGATTCCACCCTGTCAACACGGAACAGGCGCGGAGGCAACCGCTGCCCGCCCAGATCCGCGAGCGCTACCTGACGACCGATGCCCAGCAGTGCCGCGAACACGGCTTGATCACCTACTGCGCCTTCCCCGACTATGTGTCCTGGATCCCGCGGTGGGCCTCCGCCATCGAGCCGGTGGCCGAGGCGCTGCCTCCGTCGAAGCGGGCCGGTCTGCCGGTCGTCCGGCAGGGCACCGGCAGCTGGTTCCTCTACGAGCCGTACAGCGAATCTTCCGTCCGCGCGGGGATGGTGTGGGGGCGTGCCGGGGGTGAGGACGACCTGCGCGCGAATCTCGCGTCCGACCTCATCCGCAAGGTGACACACGTGGGATTGCGGCGCGGCGGGTGGTGCGACGGACACGGCCAGGCGCGGACGGTGGTGACGCTCTGGCTGATCGGGCAGGTCGTCCCGCCGACCCTTCCCGAGGAAAAGGAGGTCCAGATCGGCACCTCAATCGTCACTCGGGGACCGTTCCCGCTGAAGATTCGGTACGGCCCGGCCGAGTTGGGCTACGCACGCAGGCTGCTGACCACACCGGACACGCGGGAGCGCATCTGGGCACACTGGGAGACGCTGGTGTCTCCCCGGACCACGATCGAGCAGGCGCTGCCGCTGCTCGGACTGCGCGACCTCTCCCCAGCCGAGAAGGTCCCCGCCGAGCCGGTGAAGGGACAGTCGTGCTTGTGATCTGCCTGTTCCGGCCGCTGATGCGGGCGATCGCCTGGGCTCCCCTGCTGGTCACCGGGGTCCTCGCCATCGCCATGATCGGCCTGCTCGACGCGGGCTCTCCGTTGGACTCCGGCGACTCCCTCACCCTGCTCAGGATGATGGGGCCGCTGCTGGGCGCGGCGGCAGGGTTCACCGTGCTCGACGAAATGGCCGCGGCCACGGCCGCCAACCCGGTCTCGCGTGGACTCCGTCACCGGATCCGCTGTCTGGCCGGTGGCCTGACCGCCGGGGCGTGGTGGGCGGTTACCTGCGCGATCGCGGTGGCGCGGCTCCCGGAGGGCGGCGTCCTCAGGCTTCCCGGAATGGCGGTGGAGGCCGCGACCTGCATAGTGGCCGGGCTGCTGGCGGTGTCGGTCGCCGCACGCTTCTACCAGGGCAGGGCGGCGGTGCTGGCCGGGATGGGCGGCCTGCTGGGCGTGTTCTCGGTCACGCTGGTCCTGCACGGGCCGTACTGGCCGTGGCTCTATCCCGACAGGCCCACCTGGGAGGTCGTGCACTACGGGTGGTCCGCCGCGCTGGTGCTCCTGCTGGTCGCACTGGACGTGACCGGCCGGGGGCCACGCGGGACCCGGTGAAGAGCGGTCACACGGGGGTGCCGAGGAAGGCGACTCCGGCGAGGGCGACGAGTGCGATCAGGACGGTTGACAGGGCGCCGAGGACGACCGCCCGGCGGCCGGTGCGCAGCAGGGTCCGCAGGCGTACCGCCGCTCCCATGCCGAACAGCGCGGCGGTGAACAGCAGCGTCTCGGCCGTCTTGAGCGGCGGCAGCACCGCGGCCGGCAGGACGTCGAGGCTGCGCAGGGCAACCATGGCCAGGAAGCCGACGACGAAGACCGGCACTATGGGCGGCCGCCTGCCCTCGACGGCCCCGGCCGTACGGCGACGCCACAGGCTGACCCCGGCGATCAGCGGGGCGAGCAGCACCACCCGGGTCAGCTTGACGACCACGGCCGTGGTGAGCGCGGCCGCGCCGACCGCTTGAGCGGCGGCCACCACCTGGGCCACCTCGTGCACGCTGGCGCCCGCCCAGATGCCGAACGTCTCCACCGGCAGGTGCAGTACGCCCTGGGCCAGGGGCAGCGCGACGATCGCGAGTGAGCCGTACAACGTGATCAGGGCGACGGCGGTCATGACGTCCTCCTCGTCGCTGTCGGCCACGCCGTCCATTGCTGCGACCGCCGCCGCGCCGCAGATGGAGAAGCCGGTGGCGACGAGCAGGGACAGCTCTCGTCCGAGTCCGAGCCTGCGACCGAGCCACTGCGTGCCGAAGAAGGTGGCGGTGACCGTCACCACGACCAGCAGCAGCACCGGGAGTCCCAGGGCGAGGACGTCGGGCACGGCGAGTTGCGCGCCCAGGACCACGATCCCGAGCCGGAGGAGCTGCCTGGTGGCGAACGCCAGACCGGGCCGCATGGCCGGGGAGCGCACGCCGAGGTTGGTCATGAGTGCGCCGAGGACGAGCGCCGCCATCAGCGGGCTCACGGCGGGAACGAGCCAGTTGATCGCGAGGGCCACGGCGACTCCGATCGCGGCTGTGAGCAGCCCTGGCAGTACGGAACGGGGGGCGGCGGCTCGCAGTGGATCGGCAGTCAACGTCATGTACGCGATCGTCGCGAAGTCCTTTATGCTCCGGTAGCCACCACTTTCGCAGTGCCTCATACGGTAAGTGCATGACTGTACGGTGGCCTGATCTGGACAGCCTCGAACTGCTGCTCCTCGTCGCGGAGCAGGGCAGCCTCGGAAAGGCGGCGAAGCTGCACGGCATCACGCAGGCGTCGGCCAGCCGCCGCCTCGACACGCTGGAGCGGGAGCTCGGCGTGCCGCTGCTGCACCGCTCGACGACCGGATCGCGGCTCACCCCGCAGGGCCAGGTCGTCATCGACTGGGCCCGTGCGACGCTGGCCGCGGCAGGTGACCTGCTCGAGGGCGTACAGGCCCTGCGCCGCCGGCGCGACGTTTCCGTGCGGGTCGCCGCGAGCATGACGATCGCCGAATACCTCATGCCCGGCTGGCTTGTGGCGCTGCGCCGGGCGCTGCCGGAGGTCGAGGTGGGGCTGCGCGTGGTCAACTCGAACGTGGTCTGCCAGATGGTCCAGGAGGGTGAGATCGATGTGGGGTTCGTCGAGTCGCCGTCCGTGCCGCAGGGGCTGACGGGCTATCACGTCGCCCAGGACCGGCTCGTCGTGGTGGTGGCGCCGAGGCACCCGTGGGCGGCGCGCCGCGGTGCCCCCCTGGAGGTCGCCGACCTGGCCTCGACGCCGCTGGTGGTACGCGAGCCGGGCTCTGGGACGCGCTATACCCTCGACCGCGTCCTGGCGGGGTGGGAGGTCGCCGCGCCGGCCCTCGAGCTGTCGTCGAACGCCGCGGTGAAGGTGGCGGTGGAGACCGGTGTCGCGCCCGCCGTGCTCAGCGTGCTCGCGGTCGCCGCGGAGCTGCGCGAGGGCCGCCTGATCGAGGTGCCCGTACGGGGTCTGGACCTGAGACGGGCGCTCAGCGCCGTGTGGCGCGGCCGGACCCGGCTGGCCGGGCCGGCGGCCGAGCTCGTCCGGCTCGCCGCCACGTCCCGGGCGGAGAGCTAGCCGGAAAGCCCGAGGAGCCGGGCGAGGCAGGCCATGTTGTGCTCGAACAGCTCGGCGCGGTGCTCGATCACGTTGTTGAACTGGCCGAACAGCTCGAAGCTGACCATGCCGAACAGGCTGGTCCAGGCGATGACGGCGCGGGCGACCACGTCGCCGGGGACGCCGGGCATCATCGTCCGGACCGCCTCGATGTCCGGTGACAGGACGGCCGGCGGCTCCGGGCACATCGGCGGCGGCGCCAGCCGCCCTTCCCGGTGTGCCTCGGCGATGATGCGGCCGTAGACGATCGTGTCACGGGACGCCGGCCCGATCGTGTCGGCCGGGGCGCGATAGCCGGGCACCGGTGATCCGTACAGCAGGGCGTACTCATGCGGGTGCGCCAGGGCCCAGTCCCGTACGGCCCGGCAGACCGCGAGCCAGCGCCGGGTGAAGTCCTCGCGCGGGCAGGCCGCGTCGGCCTTCTCCACGGCCTCGCCGACCGCGTTGTACCCATTGATGATCAGCGCGGTGAGCAGGTCGTCCCGGCTGGGGAAGTACCGGTAGATCGCCGAGGACACCATCCCCATTTCACGGGCCACGGCACGCAGCGACAGCCCGGCGGCACCCTCGGTCGCCAGGTGGCGTCGTGCGATGTCCGTGATTTCGCGGATCAGCTCCGCCCTCACCCGCTCCCGTGCGGTACGACTCGCGTTCATGCGCCCACGTTATCAGAGCACCTGCGATAAACGAGAGCACCGCTCTTGACAGTGACCGCTCTCACGGGAGAGCATTGCTCTCGTTGAGGAGCGGCGAACATGAAGGAGATCCGATGTCGGTCGTCAAGGGGGCGAACCTCGCCCTGACCTTCCTGCTGGAGTTGGGCGTGCTGTTCTCGGCGGGCCGCTGGGGCTTCACCCTGGACGCGGGACTCGTGGTCAGGATCCTCGCCGGGCTGGGCGCCCCGGCGGCGCTCGCCACGCTGTGGGGGCTGTTCATGGCCGGAGGCAAGGCGCCCTTCCAACTCCACGGACTCGCCCGCGCCGTGTTCGAGATCGCCTGGTTCGGGATCGGCGCCGGCGCGCTCGCCGCCTCCGGGCTCGTCACCGCCGCTGCGGTCTTCTTCGCGCTCTACATCGTCAACGCCGTCCTGCGGCTCGTCTGGCACCAGGTCTGACGCCCGCGCCTACGTCACACACGTACGTCACAGAAGGAGAAGATCATGGGGAAGCACGTCATCGTCGGGGCCGGACAGGTCGGCGGCCAGGTGGCGGAACTGCTGGCGGAGTCGGGCCACGAGGTCGTGGTCGTCACCCGATCCGGATCCGGCCCACGCGGGGCCGGGGTCACGCTGGTCGCCGCCGACGCCGGTGACGCCGCGACGATGCGGCGGATCACCGAGGGGGCCGGCGCTCTCTACAACTGTGCCAACCCGCGATACCACCAGTGGGTCCGGGACTGGCCGCCGATCGCGGCCTCGCTGCTGTCGGCGGCCGAGGCGAGCGGGGCGGTCCTGGTCACGCTCGGCAATCTTTACGGCTACGGCCCGGTCGAGGGTCCGATGACCGAGGACCTGCCCCTGGCCTCCACCGGCGTCAAGGGCAGGGTTCGGGCCCGGATGTGGGAGGACATGCTCGCCGCGCATCGGGCAGGCCGGGTGCGGGTGACCGAGGTGCGTGGCTCGGACTACTTCGGCCCGCACGCCTCGGACCAGTCGTACTTCGGCGGGCGGTTGCTCGCGCCGCTGCTGTCCGGCAAGTCCGCGACGGTGCCCTGGAACCCGGACATCCCGCACAGCTGGACCTACCTGCCCGACGTCGCGCGGGCTCTGGTGGCCGCGGCGGCCGAGGAGCGGGCCTGGGGCCGGGCCTGGCACGTACCCACCGGCCCGGCGATGACCATGCGGCAGATGGCGGAACGCCTGTGCCTGCTCGCCGGCGCCTCCACTCCCCGTCTGAGGCGGATCCCCGGCTGGATGCTCGCCGCGGCCGGCCTGGCGGTGCCGTTCATCAGGGAGTTGCTGGAGCTCCGCTACCAGTTCGACCGGCCGTTCGTCCTCGACTCCTCGGCGTCGGAGGCCGCCCTCGGTCTCTCCCCGACACCGCTGGACGAGGCACTGAAGGAAACCATCTCCTGGTGGCGCAACCAATGAGATCACAGCGTTGGACGGTCCGGGGTTAGCAGGGAGTGCCGCTGCCGAGCGAGACGCTGGCCGACTTCCGGTTGGCGGAGCGGTAATTAAGCTCTCCATATGAAAATCGGGATCATTGGGCTGGGGGACATCGCGCGCAAGGCGTACCTGCCGGTGCTGGCGGCCACGGCGGGCATCGAGCCGCACCTGTGCACGCGCGACCGGGAGGTCCTCGACCGGCTGGGCGACGCCTACCGGATCGGCCCCAGGTTCACGTCGGTCGACGAGTTGATCGGCGCGGGGATCGACGCGGCGTTCGTCCACGCCGCCACGGAGGCGCACGTGCCGATCGTGACGGCGTTGCTGGAGGCGGGCGTGCACGTCTACGTCGACAAGCCGCTCGCCTACGATCTCGCCGACGCCGACAAGCTCGTACGGCTGGCGCGGGAGCGGGACAGGTCGCTGATGGTCGGTTTCAACCGGAGGTACGCCCCCGGCTATGTCGGGCTGAGGGATCTGCCACGCGACCTGGTCGTCATGCAGAAGAACCGCTCGGGCCTGGCCGACGACCCCCGCAAGGTGATCTTCGACGACTTCGTCCACGTCGTCGACACGCTGCGCTTCCTCGCTCCGGCGGAGATGACGGACACGGTCATCAGGACCCGGGTGCGCGACGGGCTGCTCGAGCACGTCACGCTTCAGCTCAGCGGCGACGGGTTCACCGCGATCGGTGTGATGAGCAGGGTCAGCGGCGCCGTCGAGGAGACCTGTGAGGTCATGGGCGGCGACGCGAAGCGGAGGGTCGTCAACCTCGGCGACGTGATCGACCATGCCGGGGGCGAGATCCTCACCAGGAGGGGCGACTGGATCCCGGTGGCCCGGCAGCGCGGCATCGAGCAGGCCTGCGGCGCGTTCCTCGACGCGGTACGGCAGGGCCGTACGATCGGCGCGGACGACGCCCTCGTCACCCACGCGATCTGCGAGGACATCGTGCTGGCCGCCGCCGGCTGAGCGCCGGCGGCGGCCTGGATCATCTGGGGGAGGGGGTCACCGGGAGGACAGGTACCGCTCGCCGAGGGAGCGCAGCCGGGCGTGGGCCGACTCGTACGCCTCCGGGCGGCCCAGGTACGCCTTGGGCAGCTTGGCGACCATCGTGTAGTTGGTGTCGACCACGTTGCCCACGGGGGCCTCGCCGCCCTGGCTGACGAGCTGGTAGGCGTCGAGCGTGTCGAGCCCGGTGAGCGAGGCCGTCCAGGTGACGAGGTCGTGCTGGCTGATGCGGTAGGCGTCCTCCAGCGGCCTGGCGGAACCGGTGGCCATCAGGTGGTCGTCGTCCTCAAGGCGCGGCCACGGCGTGGCGACGCCCTTGACGAGCTCGACCGCGACGACGGTGTTCATCGCGGCCTCCACGGCGGTGCCGCAGACCTCGCCGTGGCCCTGTCGGCAGTGCCCGTCACCGACGGAGAACAGCCCGCCCTCGACGTTGACCCCCAGGTAGAGGGTGACGCCGGCCCGTAGCTCGGGGGTGTCCATGTTGCCGCCGTGCGCGTCCGGAGTGATCGTCATCCGTGACTCGAACGCCGCGGGGGCGACCCCGACCGTGCCGTGCATCGGGTCGAGCGGCATCTCGACGCTGAAGTCGCCGCGCCGCGCGTGGTAGCGGACCACCCCCTTCTCCACGTCGACGTCGTACATCCAGACGACCTCGTCGAGCGGCGGGTGCAGCATCGCCGTGGTGTGGGTCGTGGTGAGGGCCCCGAAGTGCGGGAACGTGGTGGAGACCGCCCAGTCGCGGGCCGGCTCGATCGACACGAAGTGCAGAGCGATCGTGTCGCCGGGCTCGGCCCCCTCGACATGGAACGGCCCGGTGACCGGGTTCAGGTACGGAAACTCGCAGACCTGCGAGGGCAGGTCCTCGGGACCGCGGACCCGCCCGCCGAAGCAGTCCTCGGTGTAGATCTCCAGGACCGTGCCCGGGGTGATCCTGCCCACGGCGGGCCGTCCGCCGAAGGTGTAGGACAGCTCTTCCGGCCTGGGCCGGTAAGAGACGACGTTCACTCGGAGACCTCCGTCTCGTCGGGAAGGGAGGGGCGACGGCCGAGGGAGGTCAGCGTGATGAGCGTGACGATGCCGAGCGCCAGCCAGGTCAGGCCGACGGTCTGCGCGGCGACCTTGGCGTTGATCACGACGTACACCAGGATCACGAAGCCGATGCTCGGGGCGATGAGGTGCCGCCACCAGTCGCGGCTGCCCTTGCGGATGAAGTAGTGGACGACGACCGAGACGTGCAGCGCGAGGAACGCGGTCATCGCGCCGAAGTTGATGAGCGAGCTGAGCAGGTCGATCCCGTCGTCGCGTGTGGACATGTAGATGCCGAGGATCAGTGAGACGGCGGCCACCAGCAGCGTGGCGTTGACCGGCGCCTTGTGCTTGGGATCGACCTTGCTGAGGAACCGCGGAAGCTGCCGGTCGCGGGCCATCGCGAACAGCAGGCGCGACGTGGCGGCCTGGGCGACCAGGGAGTTGGCGAAGCCCCAGGCGATGGCGGTGGCGACGGCGGTGAGCACGCCCAGCCAGTGGCCGCCGGCGAACTCGGCGGCGGCGTAGAACGCCGTGCCCTCCGGGTCTCCGTTGGCGAGCAGGCCGGCGCGGTCCGGCACGAGCAGCGAGGCCACCCAGGTCTGGGTGATGAACAGCAGGCCGGCCAGCATCAGCGCGCCGACCATGGCCCGGCCGAGCTTGCGCGCGTCCTCGCGGCTCTCCTCGGCGAGCATCGAGATGCCGTCGAAGCCGAGGAAGGACAGCACCGCGATCGAAACAGCGCCGAACGCGAGCTCCCAGGTGAACGTCGAGGAGTCGAAGATCGGGCTGAAGAAGTCGCCGTGGCCCTTGCCCTGCGCGAGCGCGACGACGCCGATGACCAGGAAGATCGCCAGGACGATCAGCTCGCCGATCAGCATGATCTTGTTCATCCGGGCGGTCATCTTGATGCCGAGGGAGTTGACCACCGTGTTGAGCACGATGAACATGACGATCCAGGCCCAGAGGGGCACGGCGGGCACGAACGACGCCATCGCCGCGCTCGCCACCAGGTAGAGCAGGGCCGGAACGAGGATGTAGTCGGCCAGGATGACCCAGCCCGCGAGGAAGCCGACCGGGGCGCCGATCCCACGTCCGGCATAGGTGTAGACCGATCCGGACATCGGGAACGCCTTGGACATCTGTGCGTAGGACAGCGCGGTGAACGCCATCGCCACCATGCCGATGGCGTAGACGAGCGCGACCATCCCGCCGGATGACTGGAAGACGCCGCCGAAGATGCCGAACGGCGCGATCGGCACCATGAAGATCAGACCGTAGATCATCAGGTCGGCGAAGCTCAGCGACCTGTTGAGTTCCTGCTTGTATCCGAAGCGTTCCACTCCGGAGGGGGACGCCGCCGGGGCCGGCGTCTCGGAGAGGGATGACATTCGTACTCCTTCATGTGGGGGGCAGAGCGTACGATAGGACTAATCCTTGAAATAGAAAAGTTTTCCCCGGAAACTTTTTTGCGCAAACCATTACTTATCGGCAGACGAGCAGGTCAGCAGGAGGCCACGACATCGAAATCCAGACCATTGGCGCGTCCCACGTACACGCGCTGCCGTACGTGCCGTCCGGAAAGCGTGAGGATCCCCCGGCCGCTGACGATCGAGGTGCCGTCGGAGACGGCCTCGATGGCCGGTACGTCGAGGGCGCCGGCGCGCTCCGCGAGAGCCGCGAGCATGAGCACGCTTTCGTAGCAGCCATGTCCGTGACCGTTGAGCAGCGGCGCCTGCGGCCCGAACCGCCGGACGTAGCGCTCCCGGAAGCCGAGGTTTTCGTCCGTGGTGATGCTGTCGAAGTAGCCCATGGCGGCGTAGAGCTCCCCGCCGGTGTCGCCCCCGATCGCCAGCAGACCGTGCTCCTCCAGCGCTCCGCACAGTCGCGCGCAGCCGAGCCCGCTGGCCGCGAACTCCCGGTTGAACGCGACCAGGTCGCTGCCGATGAGGTTGAGCAGCACCGCGTCGGGCCGTACCGCGGCCAGTTCGTCGATCAGCCGCGCCATGTCCCGCGTGCCGAACGGGACGAACCGTTCCCCGACCACGGTCGCCGACCGGGACAGCAGGTGGTCGCGCGCCGCCTCGTGGACCAGCCGCGGCCAGACGTAGTCGTTTCCCAGCAGGAACCAGCGCCTGGCCCGCCGGTGGTCGATGAGCCAGTCGAGCCCCGGTCCGACCTGCCGGGAGGCCGGCTCGCCGAGGAAGTAGACCCCGGGACGGCGGACGCCGCCTTCGTACGGCGGCGCGTACACGAACGGGATCATGCCCCGCAGCGTGCTCTCGATCGCGACCCGCACGTCGCTGGCGTGGGTGCCGACGACCGCCTGTACGGCTCCGCCCCACGCAAGGGCGGCGACCTCCTCGGCGACCAGCGCGGGCGGCCGGCCACCGTCGACCAGGACGAGCTCCACCGGCCTGCCGAGCAGCCCGCCCGCGTCGTTGACCTCGGCCGCCGCCAGCGTCGCGCAGTTGATCGCACAGGGGCCGACGAGGCCGAGAACGCCGGAGACCGGCACCACCAGGGCGACGCGCAGCGTGTCGGCCCTGAGCAGATGTGCCTCCAGGGGCTCGAGGAGCGCCGCGGCAAGATCGGCCACGGAGAAGAGTATGGTCCATCGGCACGGGTCAGCGAAAGGATCAACCGATGGTGACGGCCGGGATCGGCGGCGACGACGCCGTCCGGATTTCCCAGGCGAAGACCGCGGGCTCGTCCGGGCTCGGCTCCTCGCTCGCCTACCTGCTGAGCCGCGCCGAGCGCAGCGTCAACCGGGGGCTGGCGGCCGCGCTCGCCGCCGAGGAGGTCAGCGTCGAGCAGTGGCGGATCCTCCAGGCGCTCGCCGACGGCCGCGGCCACTCCATGGGCGACCTCGCCGAGGCCGCGCTCATGCCGCACCCCACGCTCACCAAGGCCGTCGACCGGCTCGTCGATCACGCACTCGTCTACCGGGGGCGCGATCCCGTGGACCGCCGCAAGGTGGTGGTCCTGCTCGCGGGCCGGGGCAGCGACCTGCTCGGCCGCCTGGAGGCGGGGATCGCCGAGCACCGGCGGGCCATCCTCGCGACGTACGGCACGGCCAGGACCGAGCGGCTCATGCGCGAGTTGGAAGATCTGGTGCGGTCTCTCGAAGTCTGATCACGAGCACCGGGACTGAGCACCGGGGGCGACGCCGCCCGCTCATTGGAGGGCGGACGGCGTCGCACCGTCAGCACTCCCTCAGCACTCCCTCAGCACTCCCTCAATGCCTCGGCCAGCCGGTCGACGGCCCAGGACAGGTCGTCACGGGAGACGACGAGGGGCGGCGCGAGGCGGATCGTCGAGCCGTGGGTGTCCTTGGCCAGCACGCCCCGGCGCATGAGCGCCTCGCTGATCTCGCGGCCGCTGCCGAGAGCCGGGTCGATGTCGATGCCCGCCCACAGACCGCGGCCGCGCACCGCCACCACGCCGTGCCCGACCAGCTCGCCCAGCCGCTCGTGCATCAGAGCGCCCAGTTCGCGGGCGCGGGCCTGATACTCACCGGTCTTCAGCAGTTCGATGACCGCGATGCCGACCGCGCAGGCGAGCGGGTTGCCGCCGAACGTCGAGCCGTGCTGGCCCGGTCGGATGACGCCGAGCACGTCGGCGTTCGCGGCCACCGCCGAGACCGGGACCACCCCGCCGCCCAGAGCCTTGCCCAGGACGTAGATGTCGGGCGTGACTCCTTCGTGGTCGCAGGCGAAGGTGTCACCGGTGCGGCCGAGCCCGGACTGGATCTCGTCGGCGATGAACAGGATCCCCTGCTCCGAGCAGAGCTCGCGGACCGAGGCGAGATAACCGTCCGGCGGCACCAGCACGCCGGCCTCGCCCTGGATGGGCTCCAGGAGCACGGCGACCGTGTTCTCGTCGATCGCCTCCCTGATCGCCTCGGCCGAGCCATACTTCACGATCCGGAATCCGGGCGTGAAGGGGCCGAAGCCGCCATGGGCGTCCGGGTCGGTGGAGAAGCCGACGATCGTCGTGGTGCGGCCGTGGAAGTTGTCCTCCATGACGATGATGTTCGCCTGGTCCGCGGCCACGCCCTTGACCTCGTAGCCCCACTTGCGCGCCACCTTGATGGCGGTCTCGACGGCCTCGGCGCCGGTGTTCATCGGCAGGATCATGTCCTTGCGGCACAGGTCGGCCAGACTCGTGGCGAACTCGGCGAACCGGTCGTGGAAGAACGCGCGGCTGGTCAGCGTCAACCGGTCGAGCTGCTCGCGCGCCGCGGCCAGGATGGCAGGGTTGCCGTGGCCGAAGTTCAACGACGAGTATCCGGCCAGGCAGTCGAGGAAACGCCGGCCCGCCACGTCGGTCACCCAGGCGCCCTCGGCGGAGTGGAGCACGACGGGCAGCGGATGGTAGTTGTGCGCGCCGCGGGTCTCGCTGATGCGGATGAAGTCTTCCGCGGTAGAAGGAGTGTTGTTCACCGGATCTCCAGAGTGCAGCACTTGGGACCCCCGCCGGACTTGCGCAGCTCGCTCAGGTCCACGGGGACGACCTCGAAGCCCCGGCGCTTGAGCTCCAGGATGAGCCCGGTCGCCTCGGCGTTGACGATCACGTTCCCGCCGTCGCTGACCGCGTTGAGGCCGAGCACCTCCGCGTCGGAGGCCGAGGCGATGACGGCGTCCGGGAACAGCCGCTGCAGCACGCGCAGGCTGCCGGCCGAGAACGCCCCAGGGTAGTAGGCGACGTTGTGCCCGTCCAACGGGAACAGCGCGGTGTCGAGGTGGTAGAACCTCGGGTCCACCAGGCGCAGCGTGACGACCGGGCGGCCCAGGAACTCCTGGGCCTCCATGTGGGCGGCGACGTCCGTACGGAAGCCGGTGCCGGCCAGGATCACGTCGTCGAGCGTCAGATAGTCGCCCTCGCCTTCGTTGGTGAAGGACGCCGCCAGCGTCTCGTAGCTCCGCTGCCTGAACCAGTCGAGATAGGCCGGGCCCTCGGCGGCCCGCTCCGCGTGGGCGAACTTCGCACCGTAGACCCTGCCCTCGACGACCAGCGCTCCGTTGGCGGCGAACACCATGTCCGGCAGGCCCTCGATCGGGTCGATCAGGCTCACCCGGTGGCCCAGGCTTTCGTACGCCCGCCGCAGGCTCTCCCACTGCCGTACGGCCTCGGCCGTGTCCGTGCCCTTCGCCGGGTCCATCCAGGGATTGATGGAGTAGGAGACTGTGAAGAACTCCGGCCGGCACATCAGATAATGCCGCACCGTGCTCGTGCGGTCACGTCTCGTGATCTCAGCCGATGGCGCGAATGACATCCATACTCCATCCGAAAACGCCGTTGTCAACGGATCTTCAGGTTAGGAACCCGGACCCGCGTAACCAATGCGTGCTCGTTGCGCCTTCAGGCGGATCGGTTGCGTCTTCGGCCCCCTTACGGCGATCCGTTAACTGATCAGGCGGGACAGGACGATAGAGCTCTTGGTCCGCACCACGAACGGCTCGGCCGCGATGCGCTCGATGACGCGCTCCACGTGCCGTACGTCGGTCGCGCGGATGTGCAGCAGGGCGTCGGCCTCGCCGGTGACCGTGCAGGCCGAGACGACCTCCGGATGCCGGGCGGCCGCCGCTCCGATCTCCGCGGGCGAGGTCTTGCCGCGGCAGTAGAGCTCGACGTACGCCTCAGTCGTCCACCCGAGGGCAGACGGCTCGACCCGGGCGCTGAACCCGGTGATCGCGCCGGTCGCGACCAGTCGGTCGACCCGGCGTTTGACCGCCGGAGCGGACAGCCCGACTTGATTGCCTATTTCGGCATATGTTGCGCGCGCGTCTTCTACAAGAGCCCTGATGATGGCGCGGTCCAACTCGTCCACCTTCACGTCGACCTGTATACCGGTCCGCCGCCCCGATCCGCGTCGCGGCAGGCGGCATGAGCGGGCCGCCTGCGGTCGTGTTCGCCGGAACCGACGCCTCACCTGACGCTTTTGGGGGGTTGTGCCGGTGACGCCGGCCTCCATGGTCGTCGGCGTCGCGCTCGGCACTCGGATTTCGCAGCGGGGAAACTCCTGATCATCCGCGAGGAAAGTCAGCGGAAAAGCAGCCGAAGTTCCTTCCGGTTGCGGCAGCCGTACACGACTGCGACGGTCACAATGGGTTGCGTGGCGGACGTCAACTTCACACTCGTCCAGCTGCGTTACTTCGTGACCGCGGCCGAGCTCGGCAGCATGACCGCGGCCAGCAGAGAGCTGATGGTGGCGCAGTCGGCGATTTCGGCCGCCATCGCCCAGGTAGAGCGGGAGCTCGGCGTCCAACTGCTGATCCGCCATCACGCCAGGGGGCTGTCGCTCACCCGGTCGGGGGAGCGGTTCCTTGTGGAGGCACGGGAGTTCCTGTCCCACGCCGCCGCGCTCGCCCAGTCGGCCCGCGGACTCGCCGGCTCGCTGACCGGCGAGCTCGCCGTCGGCTGCCTGACCGCGCTCGCGCCGTTCTATCTGTCCCGGCTGCTGCGCGAGTTCGCGGGCCGGTTCCCCGGGGTCCGGGTCACGGTCATGGAGGGGGAGATCTCCGCCATGGAGGCCGCCCTGCTCGACGGCCGGTGCGAGGCCGCCCTGGTCTACGCGACCGACCTCGCCCTCGATCTCGACCTTCGGCTGCTCACCCAGGCCCAGCCGCACGCGCTGCTGCCGCCCGGGCATCGGCTCGCCCAGGCCGAGGCCATCTCGCTGGCCGACCTGGCGGGGGAGCCCATGATCCTGCTGGACCTGCCGCGCAGCCGCGACTACTTCCGCACGATCTACGCCAGCGAGCCCCGGGTGCGGTTCCGCACGTCCAGCTATGAGACGGCCCGGTCGCTGGTGGCGGGCGGGCACGGCTATTCGATACTCACGCAGCGGGCGGCGACGGACCAGACATACGACGGAGGCCGGGTGGTCAGCGTGCCGATCAGCGACGAGGTGCCGCCGCTCGACGTCGTGCTGGCCTCGGTGCGCGGCGTACGGCCCACGGCCCGCGCGACGGCGTTCGCCGAGACGTGCGCGGCGTTCTTCGCCGCGATGCCCGAGTGACGACAATTGCACGTGCAAGCGCGCTTGCACCGGCAAGGCGTAGGGCAAGATACCCGACGACAGGGAAACTCACATGTGACAGGTGACGACCTGAGGGACCGCGATGACCGCAGATCTGGCAGGGCCGGGAGCCGCGACAGCGCCTTCGTGGCTGGCCGCGATGTTCGAACAGGACGACGTCGCAGGCCCGCAGGTCCCGCCGTCGGTCGTGTGCGTCCTCCAGGGCGGCAGTGTCTCTCCCGCCCTCGCCCGGGAATTCACCGCCAGGACGCTGCGCGGGTGGGGCGTCCTGCGGCTCGTCCCCGACGCCCAGGTCGTCGTGTCCGAGTTGGTGACCAACGCGCTCCGGCACGCTCCCCACTGTCAAGATCCCTGCGGCCCGCCCATCCTGCTGAGGTTGGTGAACCACGTCGATTCGACCGGCCGCTTTCATACCGGCTGCGGCGTCAGCGACGCCAGCGAACGAGTCCCGGCGCTGACGAGGGAGCCCGACCTGTCCGCGGAGACGGGCCGGGGCCTTCACCTCGTCGACGCGTTGAGCATCGCGTGGGGGTGGATCCTCACCGGCAGCGGCAAGATCGTGTGGGCCCTGTTCGACGACCGAGCCCGTTGAGGGCCCGTTGAGGGTCCGTTGAGGCCGGTACGGCCCAGCCCTATTGGGCCCAGCCGTACCGGAGGGGGTCAGGAAGTGAACGACCTAGGCCTGGTCGGCGTCGCCGGTGACCTGCTCGGCCGCCTCCTCGGGCGACTGCTCGAGGTCCTGGTCGGCGTGGGCCTGGGCGGACGCCTTGTCCAGTCGCACCCAGCTCACCACGCTCTCCACCGAGAACAGGACGAGCAGGTATGCCGTGAGGACGGCGGTGACGGCGGTCAGCCACCCGGCCGCCGCTCCCACACCCAGGATCAGCAGCCGCCCCTCCCAGCCGAGCCCGGCCCGGAAGAGCCATGCCGGCGGCCAGATGCCCTGCCTGGTCCGGTAGACCGTGTCGTACGTGTGGTAGCCGATCACATAGAGCAGCACGAACAGCAGCCACTTGGGGGTGCCCTCGGCCAGTCCGAGCAGGATGATCGTGAGGAACTCGGCGGCCCGCAGCAGCGGCGGGGTGAGCCAGTCCAGCCGGCCGAGATGGTCGCTCGGCCCGCTCGGCACGACCAGGACGACGAGGATCAGCACGGGCGCCAGCAGGATCGCTCCCGAACTGAGGACATCGCCGACGGCCAGGGCCACGATGGCGAGCACCGCCACGAGCGTCGCGGGCACGGGCGGCAGGCCACGGCCCAGCACTCCCTTCAGGGCGGTGACGATGGGGCCGTCGTCCCGGTAGGCCAGCAGTCGCTCGGTCTGGATTCGGCGGCGCTCCTCGTCCGGGTCGGGGATCGTGGTGGCCTGCGGCTGGGTGATCATGCGAGAGACCTCAGGATGCGTCCGGTGAGGGTGTAGATGGTCGCGACGCCGCCCCAGATCACGAGAGTGAGGAAGGTGACGCGGGGGTCGAAGAAGGCCGCGGTGATCGCGATGGCGGCGAAACGCTCCCCGATGGGGAACACGATCATCTTGCGCGCCCAGTGCACGGGACGGAACTTCCCGGCCTTGGTCCAGAGCTTGAGCAGGTTGCGTACGCCGGAGTCGCGGCTCGCCCTGCGCTCTTCCAGGGCCTCGCGCAGCGGGCGGTCGTCGGCGGCCGTCAACTCGAGCGTGGGCAGCGGCACGGGCGCCCTGCGCCGGTTGGCCGCACCGAACGAGAAGTCGAGCAGGTGCTTGACCGACTGAAGCCCCAGCGCCACCAGAGCGAGAGTCCAGATCCCTTCTCCGTCCCCGAACTGCCCGGACACGGTCGCTCCGACGGCGAGGCCGACGAAGACGGCGTATTCCTTGAACCGGTCGAACGTGGCGTCCAACCAGGCACCCAACACGCCGAACTTCCTGGCATATCGGGCGACCTGTCCGTCGACGCAGTCGAAGACGAAGGCGAAGTAGATGAGCACGGCGCCGGCGATCGCACCCCACCGGGTGCCGGTCGCGAACGCGCCGGCCGACAGCAGGCCCAGGAAGATCGAGATGAGGGTGACCTGGTTGGGGGTCAGGCCACGGCGGGCCGCCCAGCGCGCGATGAACCTCGAATAGGTGCTGACGAAGAACGTGGTGAAGAAGCCGTCGGCACCCTTGACGGCGTTGTCCAGCCGGGCCCGGTCCTCGTTGATCCCGGCCATCTCCGCCAGGGCCTCCTCCGCCTCCCGCTGGGTGTGGATCCGGCGGTAGAACAGGTCCCGGCGGCCTCGTACGGCGACCCGCACGCCGCGCCGTACGAGGCCCAGCACGAGCAGCTCGACGACGTCGTCCTCGGGACCGAACAGGTGGGCCATGCCCGCGAGCTCGCGGGCGGCCTCGGCGAGGACGGCGGCGTGCCGCTGGTGGAGGTGGAGCGGTCCCAGCAGCGCGGCGTTGGGCCGGGTGACGGCGTGGTACGCGGTGCCGACCGAGATCACCCGCCCGCGGCCGGCCCGGGTGCGCTGGGGGAGACCCTCCAGCGTCTTGCGGCCGATCTCGGGTTCCGCCTCCTCGATGGGTGGCTCCTCCGGCGCGTCCTCGGGCCGCTCCTCGCGGAGGACCAGCGCGAGGGCATGCCGCTTGGCCTTGTCGATCTGGTAGATCAGCTCGTCGTGCACCAGCGACTGCGCGGGCAGGATCAGCAGGTTGTCGGTCGAGTCCTCGACCGCGTCGGCGAGCGCCCGGAGATCCCCGGCCACGTCGCGGCTCTCCACGACACTCCCCCGGCCCGCGGCGGACACGCACTGCCTGAAGGCGGGGGCGTCGGCGGGCCGGGCGATGGTGGTCGGCTCGGGGTCGAGTGAGGCGAGCTGCCCGAGCAGCCTGCCGTACACCGAGGGAGCTCCGGGAAGCGACGCCAACGTGATGTCCGCCGGCGACACGGGCTGGCCGCCTGGCGGTGGAGAACCGATCGGGCCGGGCGGCGCGCCCAGCAGGACCACGCGGGTCATGGCAACCTTTCAAGCGACAGGGGGATCAGGCTCTAGGTCGTGCCCCCGGATCGTCGCCCTGGCGAGACCCACCGGACACTCCCTGGCTTGACCGGCGCGGGGAAATCCGCCGGAGGCCAAAGCTTAGTGACCTTTCGGCTGAACCGGTGCACTCCGGGCACACCGTACGACTACGGCGTCCGTCTACAGGCCATCATTACCGAATATTCACCTTATCGAGCCCAGCCGTCATCATCCGCGGCCGCCTGCGACGGCACCCATAGGATGGGCGTGTGAGTCTCTACCGGGACGAGGGCGTCGTGCTGCGCACGCAGAAGCTGGGCGAGGCCGACCGCATCATCACGATCCTCACCAGGCGCACCGGCAAGGTCAGGGGCGTGGCCAAGGGCGTACGCAGGACGATGTCGCGCTTCGGTGCGCGCCTGGAGCCGTTCTCCCACGTCGACCTGCAACTGCACGCCGGCCGGTCACTCGACGTGATCACCCAGGTCGAGACCCTGCGTCCGTACGGCGAGGCGCTCGTGACCGACTATCCCCGCTACACCGCCGGCACGGCCATGCTGGAGACGGCCGACCGGCTGATCATGGGGGAGAAGGAGCCGGCCCTGCGCCAGTTCCTGCTGATGCTGGGCGGCCTGCGCACGCTCGCCGAGGGCACGCACGAGCCCCGGCTGGTGCTGGACGCGTTCTTCCTGCGCTCGCTGGCCGTGGCAGGGTACGCCCCCGCGCTGTCGGGGTGCGCCAGATGCGGGGCGGAGGCCGTACGGGCCTTCGCGATCGCGTCGGGTGGCGTGGTCTGCGGCGCGTGCCGCCCGGCCGGGGCGGCGGTCCCCGCGGCCGAGACGATCGCGTTGATGATCGCGTTGCTGCGCGGCGACTGGGCCGCGGCCGACGCCTCGGAGTCCCGGCACAGGACCGAGTGCAGCGGTCTCGTCGCGGCCTACCTGCAGTGGCATCTGGAGCAGGGCATCCGGTCCCTGCGCCATGTCGAGAGAGAATGGGCCGGCAGGGATCCGGTCGGCAGGGATCCGGCCGGCAGGGATCCGATCGGCTGGGAGTGGCCGGAACGCCGGGCGTCCCACCCCGAAGAGGCCGCCCGGACGCGGTAGGAGCGTCCGATGCCTCCGCCAGACCCCTTCAGCCAGACCCTTCAGCCGCACGGGGGCGTGCACAGGATTCGCACGTTTTCTCCGCCTGAGGACCCTCGCGGACGCAATACGCTCGAAGCATGGTCCGTCCTCCGACTCCGCATCCCTCCGGGGCGATCCCGCCCCCCATCCCGCGCGACCTCGTCCCGCGGCACGTCGCGATCGTCATGGACGGCAACGGCCGCTGGGCGAAGGCGCGCGGGCTGCCGAGGACCGAGGGCCACAAGATGGGCGAGGCGTCGCTGTTCGACGTCATCGAGGGCGCGATAGAGCTCGGCATCCCCTACCTGTCGGCGTACGCGTTCTCGACCGAGAACTGGAGACGCTCGCCTGACGAGGTCCGGTTCCTGATGGGATTCAACCGGGACGTGATCCGCCGCCGCCGCGACCAGCTCAACGAGATGGGGGTCCGGGTCCGCTGGGCCGGGCGTCCCGGGCGGCTCTGGAAGAGCGTCATCAAAGAGCTCGAGGACGCCGAGCGGATCTCCGCGCACAACACGACGATGACCCTGCAGTTCTGCGTCAACTACGGGGGCCGCGCTGAGATCGTGGATGCCGCCGTCGAACTCGCCCGGGACGTCGCCGCCGGCCGCGTCAAGCCCGGCAAGGTGTCGGAGAAGGTGTTCGCCCGCTACCTCGACGAGCCCGACATCCCCGACGTCGATCTGTTCATCCGGTCGTCCGGCGAGCAGCGCACGTCGAACTTCCTGCTCTGGCAGTCCGCCTACGCCGAGATGGTCTTCCTCAACCAGCTGTGGCCGGATTTCGACCGCCGTGACCTGTGGCAGGCGTGCGAGGTCTACGCCAAGCGCGACAGGCGGTACGGCGGGGCCGTACCGAACGAGGTGCGGCCGAGTAACGCCTGACCGCCTCGGCGGATAAGATTCCCTTTCCATGGACCTCGCGCTCGGCGGGAAGACCGCGTTCGTCACCGGCGGCACCGACGGGATCGGGTTGGCCATCGCCCAGGCCCTGGCAGCCGAAGGGGTCGGCGTCGCGGTCTGCGGCCGCGACGCCGCACGGCTGGACGCGGCCGTGTCACAGCTGGCCGGGTCGGGCGCCCGGCACGAGGGCGCCCAGCACCAGGGCGCCCAGCACCAGGGCGTTCCGGTTCACGGCGTCCAGGCCGACGTCACCGATCCGGTACGACTCGGCGAGGCGGTCCGGGAGGCGGCCGAGCGGCTCGGCGGGCTCGATCTGCTGGTGGCCAACGCGGGTGGCGCGTCAGGCGGCGGGCTGCTCGACTCGACCCCCGATGACTGGGCGTACACCTACGCGGTCAACGTGCTGCACGCCGCCAACGCCATCCGCGCCGCGGTGCCGTACTTCGAACGGCGCGGCGGGGGAAGCGCGTTGATCATCGCGTCGGTCACCGGCTGGAAGCCGGGCCCCAGGTCGTCCTACGCCTCGGCGAAGGCCGCCGAGATCCATCTGGCCGCCGCTCTGGGACAGGAACTCGGCCCGCGGCGCATCCGCGTCAACGCGCTGAGTCCGGGCTCCGTCCTGTTCGAGGGCGGCGGCTGGGACGAGTTCCGCCAGGCGCGGCCGGAGCGGTTCGCGGCGTTCGCCCGGGAGGACTTCCCCATGGGCCGCCTGGTCGAGCTCCGCGAGGTGACCGACGTCGCATGCTTCCTGCTGTCGGATCGGGCGAGCGGGATAAACGGGGCGAACGTCTGCGTGGACGGCGGCCAGGATCACCCGACCGCCGGACGTTTCTTCCCCTGATCGCGCTCCGGACGCCGACGGGCGCGGTAGGCGGCGACGTGCATGCGGTTTCCGCAGGTGCGGCTGTCGCAGTAGACCCGGGAGCGGTTCCTGGACTCGTCCACGAAGACGTGCTCGCAGTCCGGCGCGCGGCACTTGCGCAACCGTTCCCACTCGTTCTCGACCAGCACGTGCGCGAGGGCGACCCCGCAGTCGGCGGCGAGATGCTCGGCGAGTGACGCGCCGGGGGCGAAGTAGTGGATGTGCAGCGCGAAGCCGTCGTGCTCGGTGAGCCTCGGCGTGATGCTCGTCCGGCCCAGCAGCTTGTTGAGCCGGGTGACGGCCGCGATCTTGTCGGGGGCGGTGAACACGTTGTGGAAGTCGGTGCGAAGCGTGCGGACCTCGGCCAGATCTCGGACGGTCACGGCGTCGACCCCGCTGACCCGGCGCTTGCGTACGAACGATCGGAGGTCATCGATGTCGACCAACGCGTCGTGGTCGCCGGCGGCGGTGTTGATCAATTCCACCACGGTGGCCAGCGAGTACACCATGTCATGACCGAATGGCATGGCAGGCACTCCTCTGTAGCGGCGCTGGCAGCGTATCTCGCGGGAGGCTCTGGCGCGGCGAGATCAAGAACATCGGTGGCCAGAACATTCGCCTGGTCACGGGCGGGTCACTCGGATGCGATCCCCTTGACGGTCTCCTTGATGGTCCCCCTGGCGGTCCCGGTGAGGGCTGTGGTCCCGGTGCAGGAGGAGCAGGTGCCGAAGACCTCAACGGTGTGGGTGATCTCAGTGAAGCCATGCTCGTCGCCGATGGCGTCGGCCCAGTGCTCGACGTCGGGATTGGCCACCTCGATGGTGAGCCCGCAGCGTCGGCAGACGAGATGGTGGTGATGGGCTGCGCTCTCACAGGCCCGGTAGACGGACTCGCCGTCGGCCGTGAGCAGCACATCGACGCGGCCGTCGTCCTGCAGCGCCTGCAGCGCCCGGTACACGGTGGTCAGGCCGATCTTCGCGCCGTCCGCCCGCATCTCGGCGAACACGTCCTGGGCACTGCGGAAGCCCGGGCTCTGACGCAGGATCTCGTGTACGGCCTCGCGGCTCTTGGGACTCCTGGTCATGATGTCTCCTGTGTACGGCTTCGCCCTAGAATCTACCGAAGGCAGGTCAGGAGCCGGACCAGGCTATCGGGAGGGAAATGATCGAAATCGGCCGATCAGGTCGATCAGATCAGGCCGAAGCGGGTGGCGGCGAGCAGGATGAGGAAGGTGCTGAGCGCCACTCGCAGCAGGCGTCCGCCGACGCGCAGCGACGGCCACGACAGGTACGCCAGCCAGACGACGAACGCGAGCACGGGAAGCACGGCCACGGCCCCCCGCCAGTCCGGCACGACGAGGCCGACGAGCAGCAGCACGATCATGACGACCGGAAGCAGCCAGCGCGGCAGTTGGAACAGGAACACCAGCGGCGCGGCGCTCTTCAGTTCGACCGCCCGCCTGACGCCGGTCGCCCCGGGAGTGAAGAACGATTCGCCCGCGGGCAGCGGACGCCGTGCCTGCCGTGCGGCCGCCGCCGGACGCGCCTGCTCGCGAGCCAGCGGGTGAGCCGGGAGCGAGCGGGCCGCCCTGGTCGGGCGCCGGCGGTTCGGATCGGTTTCGCTTCCCACAAGCCGAGCTTAGGCCATGTCGGGCTTCCTCCGTTTCCTACAGGGAGGCGGCCTTCTCACACGGGGACGGCCTTCTCGCAGGGAGACTGCGGAAGGCGGACGCGGGTGGCGGCTGGAGCCGTACGGCGCGCATGGCATGCTTGGACCCGTGATCGCGCTGATCCGCTACTCGGTTCCCGGCTCCCGAACAGAGGAGTTCGCCTCGGGCGCGCGCGCCATCCTCGAGGTGCTGGCCGCGCAGCCCGGATACGCGCGCGGGCAGTTGGCGAGGTCGGTCGACGAACCCGCTCTGTGGGCGCTGGTCAGCGAGTGGGAGGGCGCGGGGTTCTACCGGCGGGCGCTTTCGGCGGCAAGGATGGCCATGTACCCGCTGATGACGCTCATGATCAATGAGCCCAGCGCGTTCGAGGGAGTCTACGGCCTCCCGGAAACGCCTGTCGGCGACATCTGAGCGAGTGGGCGCGGGAGTCCCCTAAGCTTGTCCACAGACTCGGGCAGGTGCCCGGCCTCACCTGCTCTGATTCAACCTGATATGACCGGATCTGACCTCACTTGTCTGATCTGTCTGATTCTGATCTCAACGCCGACACCCAGCCGGATGGAGTTCCACTGATGGCACGTCGCACCGACGTACTGGAAACGATCGTCAGCCTCTCTAAGCGCCGCGGGCTCGTCTTCCCGTCGAGCGAGATCTACGGAGGTCTGCGCGCGTCCTGGGACTACGGACCTCTCGGTGTCGAGCTCAAGAACAACGTCAAGCGCGAGTGGTGGAAGGCCGTGGTGCAGGGCCGCGACGACGTCGTCGGCCTCGACTCCTGCGTCATCCTCGCCCGCGAGGTGTGGCAGGCCAGCGGCCATGTCGACACCTTCACCGACCCGCTGACCGAGTGCCAGTCCTGCCACAAGCGCTTCCGCGCCGACCACCTGATCGAGGCGTACGCCGAGAAGCACGGCGCCGAGCCCGCCGGCGGCCTGGCCGACATCTCCTGCCCCAACTGCGGCAACAAGGGCACCTTCACGGCGCCGCGGCAGTTCAGCGGGCTGCTCAAGACCTCCCTCGGCCCGGTGGAGGACGAGTCGGGCCTGGCCTACCTGCGTCCCGAGACCGCCCAGGGCATCTTCATCAACTACCTCAACGTGCAGCAGTCCGCACGCAGGAAGATCCCGTTCGGCATCGGCCAGATCGGCAAGTCGTTCCGCAACGAGATCACCCCGGGCAACTTCATCTTCCGCACCCGTGAGTTCGAGCAGATGGAGCTGGAGTTCTTCGTCAAGCCGGGCACCGACGAGGAGTGGCACCAGTACTGGATCGACGAGCGGCTGCGCTGGTACGTCGACCTCGGCATCAACAGGGACAACCTCCGGCTCTACGAGCACCCGCAGGAGAAGCTGTCCCATTACGCGAAGCGGACCGTGGACATCGAGTACCGGTTCAACTTCACCGGCGGCGAGTGGGGCGAGTTGGAGGGCATCGCCAACCGCACCGACTTCGACCTGACCTCGCACGGCAAGGAGTCCGGCCAGGACCTGTCGTTCTTCGAGCAGGAGTCCGGCGAGCGCTATGTGCCGTACGTCATCGAGCCCTCGGCCGGCGCGGACCGGGCGACGCTGACCTTCCTCGTCGACGCCTACACGGTGGACCAGGCGCCCAACGCCAAGGGCGTGATGGAGGAGCGGACCGTGATGCGGCTCGACCACCGGCTGGCTCCGGTCAAGGCGGCCGTGCTGCCGCTGTCGCGCAACGCCGACCTGTCGCCGAAGGCCCGGGACCTCGCCGCGCAGTTGCGCCGCCGGTGGAACGTGGACTTCGACGACGCCGGCGCGATCGGCCGCCGCTACCGCCGACAGGACGAGATCGGCACGCCTTTCGCGATCACGGTCGACTTCGACACGCTCGAAGACCACGCCGTGACGATCCGCGAGCGCGACAGCATGGCCCAGGAACGGGTCGCTCTCGACCAGGTCGAGTCCTACCTCCGCCGACACCTCAACGACTGAGCCGGCCCAACTCACCCCCAGGTGTCACACCACCTGGGGGTGAGGTGTTACTTGGGGCAGCGGAGGCCGTCGGTGGGGACCTTGCCGTCGAGGAGGTAGGCGTTGACGGCCGAGTCGATGCACTTGCTCTGGCCGTACGCGCCGTGACCCTCGCCGTCCAGCGTGAGCAGAACGGCGGTGCGCAGTTGCCGGGCCAGGCGTGGCGCCCACTGGTACGGCGTGGCCGGGTCGTTGGTGACGCCGACGACGACGATGGGGCCCGACCCGGAAGCGTCGACGTGTTTGGCGGCGTCGTCCCCGCGTACCGGCCAGGTGCTGCAGCTTCCGGCGCTGATGATGGTGGGGGCGAAGATGGGTGACCGCTTCGCCATGCGCCGGGCCAGCTCCTCCGCCTGCGCCACGCTGGGCCGGTCGGTGGAGTCCACGCAGAGGACGGCCGGCAGGGAGAACTGCAGGGTGGCGTAGGAGCCGTCCGGCCGGCGGCCGCCGTACTGGTCGGCCAGGGTGAGCAGCCCGCGCGCGTCGCCCTTCTTCATCGCGTCCCTGAGCGCCTCGGTGAGGAGCGGCCAGGTGAGCTTGCTGTACAGCGCCTGGATGATCGCGGTCCTGGCGACGTCCTCGGTGACCTCGCGGTCGCCGGCCTTCAGTGGTTTGCGCTCCACGGAGCGCAGCAGCTTCAGCACGCTGTCGTTGGCCGCGGTGGCGTCGGCGCCGAGGGGGCAGCTCGTCCGAGTCTTCACACAGTCGGCCAGGTAGTCCTCGTAGGCCTTCTGGAAGCCCAGCGCCTGGGTCTTGGCCATGTCCAGCATGCTCACCGTCGGGTCCACGGCGGCGTCGAGCACCATGCGGCCCACCAACTTCGGGAAGAGGGTGGCGTAGACCGAACCCAGGTGGGTGCCGTAGGAGAAGCCGAAGTAGTTGAGGTGCGACTCACCGAGGGCCTGGCGCAGGGAGTCGAGGTCGCGGGCCGCGTTCACGGTGCCGACGTACGGAAGGATCTTGCCGGCCTTGCTCTCGCACCCCTTGGCGAAGTCGGTGATGAGCCGGGTCTCCTCCGCGACGGTGTCGCCGGGCTCGTTGGCGAGGTATCGGTCCATCTGGCGGCCGTCGAGGCACCTGATCCCGCTGCTGCGGTCGACGCCGCGCGGATCGAAGCTGACGAGGTCGTAGCGGCGGCCGAGCGTGCTGAACGCCTGGGCGGCGTTGAGCAGGGTGCTGACGCCCGAGCCGCCGGGGCCGCCGAAGTTGAAGACGAGCGAGCCGAGCCGGTTGGCGGGGTCGGCGGCCTTCATCCGGATGAGGGCGATGTCGAGCTTCTCGCCATCCGGCTTGTTGTAGTCGAGTGGCACCGGCATCTTCGCGCACTCGAATCCCGCCGAGGACGCGGCCTCCTCGCAGTGCGTCCACTGGAGCCGGTCGGCGCCGGACGGCTGTCCGGCCGGAGCGACCTTCTCGCCGGCGCAGGCCGTCGCGGCCAGCGCCAGCGTGCCGAGTCCTGCCACCGCGGCCAGTACGGCACGCCTGCCGCTTCGCGGCCCGATCACTCCCGACACGATCACCCCTATGTAATCGAATGTAATCAGAGGGTCACCAATTTATACCGTACGGCGGGCGGCGGCATGGGGAAGGCGCACCGGGCGACTGGCGAGCCGACTGTGAAGATCCTTCGCTATAGATCAGGCGAAATGGTCTAAACCTTTTGGTCTATACCATTCTTGTTGATATTGGTTCATACCAATGTGGCTCCTGTGAAAAATGATCGATCTTTCCGGATCTCTCGATTGGATTAGACCGCGCAGTGCCCTGCTACCTGGGGATATGTCTAATCTAACCGGGTGTGATGTTTGATGCGCCTTTTAATAGGTAGAGTCCCGGTGCGGGGTGGATCCGCAGGTTTTAATTGAAGTCGCGAAGGAGCTCATGTGCCCAAGTACGTTTACGACTTCACCGAGGGCAACAAGGACCTCAAGGACCTGCTCGGCGGTAAGGGTGCGAATCTGGCGGAAATGACAAACCTCGGTCTCCCGGTTCCTCCGGGTTTCACGATCACGACCGAGGCCTGCCGCCACTACCTGGGCGACGGAGGCATGCCGGACGGGCTCGGCGAGGAGATCTCGGCGCATCTGGCGGAGTTGGAGGCCCAGATGGGCAAGCGGCTCGGTGACCCCGGTGACCCGCTGCTCGTGAGCGTCCGCTCCGGGGCGAAGTTCTCCATGCCGGGCATGATGGAGACCGTGCTCAACATCGGGCTGAACGACAGCTCGGTCCTCGCGCTGGCCAAGCAGTCAGGCAATGAGCGTTTCGCCTGGGACTCCTACCGCAGGCTCATCCAGATGTTCGGCAAGACCGTGCTGGGCATCGACGGCGAGCTTTTCGAGACCGCCATCGACGAGTTGAAGGACGGCCGGAAGGACACCGATCTCGACGCGGCCGACCTGCAGCGGCTCGTCGAGACGTACAAGGACATCGTCCGGTCCGAGACCGGGCGCGACTTCCCCTGTGACCCACGTGAGCAGATGGAACTGGCGATCCGGGCGGTCTTCGACTCCTGGAACGCGCCGCGCGCCGTTCTCTACCGCCGCCAGGAGCGCATCCCCGCCGACTTGGGCACGGCCGTCAACGTGTGCTCCATGGTGTTCGGCAACCTCGGCATGGACTCGGGCACCGGCGTCGCCTTCACCCGCGACCCCGGCTCGGGCCAGCAGGGCGTTTACGGCGACTACCTGCAGAACGCCCAGGGCGAGGACGTCGTCGCCGGCATCCGCAACACCGTGCCCCTGCAGGAGCTCGAGAAGATCGACCCGGAGGCGTACCGCGAGCTCCTCGACATCATGGCGCGGCTGGAGGGCCACTACCGCGACCTGTGCGACATCGAGTTCACGATCGAGCGCGGCAAGCTGTGGATGCTGCAGACCCGGGTCGGCAAACGCACGGCCGCCGCCGCGTTCTGCATCGCCACCCAGCTCGTCGACGAGGGCCTGATCGGCATGGACGAGGCCGTCAAGCGGGTGACCGGCCACCAACTGGCGCAGCTCATGTTCCCCCGGTTCGCCGAGGCCACCGACAACCGGCGCCTGACCAAGGGAATGAACGCCTCGCCGGGAGCGGCCGTGGGCAAGGCCGTGTTCACCTCCGAGAAGGCGGTCGAGCTGGCCGGCCGGGGCGAGGCCGTCATCCTCGTGCGCAGGGAGACCAACCCCGACGACCTCGCCGGCATGATCGCCGCCCGTGGCGTGCTCACCTCGCGGGGCGGGAAGACCTCGCACGCGGCCGTGGTCGCCCGGGGCATGGGCAAGACCTGCGTCTGCGGCGCGGAGGAGCTCGAGGTGGACGTCCGCGCCGGACGCTTCACCGCGCCCGGTGGGGTGACCGTCGAGGAGGGAGACGTCATCTCCATCGACGGCTCCAGCGGCGCGGTCTACCTGGGCGAGGTCCCCGTCGTCGCCTCCCCGGTCGTGGAGTACTTCGAGGGCAGGCCGGCCGATGAGGAGCTGGTCCGTTCCGTGGACCGGATCATGACCCATGCCGACTCGGTGCGACGCCTGGCCGTACGGGCGAACGCCGACACCCCCGAGGACGCCGCCCGCGCCCGCCGGTTCGGCGCCCAGGGCGTCGGGCTGTGCCGTACGGAGCACATGTTCCTCGGCGACCGGCGGCAGCTGGTCGAGGACCTGATCCTGGCCGCGACGCCGAAGGAGTGCCAGGCCGCACTGGACGCGCTGGAGCCGCTGCAGACGGCCGACTTCACGGGCCTGTTCGAGGCGATGGAGGGCCTGGCGGTCACGATCAGGCTGATCGATCCGCCGCTGCACGAGTTCCTGCCCGACATCACCGAACTGTCGGTCAAGGTCGCCCTGGCCGGCGACGAGGCGACCGATCGGGACCGCAGGCTCCTGGAGGCCGTCAAGCGGCTGCACGAGCAGAACCCGATGCTCGGCCTGCGCGGGGTACGGCTCGGCCTGGTCATCCCCGGCCTGTTCGAGATGCAGGTGCGGGCGATCGCCACAGCGATGAAGGCGAGCGCCGACGCGCGGGCGGAGATCATGATTCCGCTGGTCGGCGCCGTACAGGAGCTGGAGATCGTACGGGAGTCGGCCGAGCGCATCCTCGCCGAGGCGGGCGTGTCCGCGCTCATCGGCACCATGATCGAGGTGCCGCGCGCCGCGCTGACCGCCGGCCAGATCGCCGAGGCGGCCGAGTTCTTCTCGTTCGGCACCAACGACCTCACCCAGATGACCTGGGGCTTCTCCAGAGACGACGTCGAGAGCGGATTTTTCGGCAAATATCTCGATCTCGGGGTGTTCGGCGTGTCGCCGTTCGAGTCGCTCGACAGGGACGGCGTCGGCCGGCTCATGCGGATCGCGGCCGAGGAGGGCAGGCGGACCCGTCCCGGCCTCAAGCTCGGCATCTGCGGCGAGCACGGCGGCGACCCGGACTCGGTCCACTTCTGCCATGAGGTCGGGCTCGACTACGTGTCGTGCTCGCCGTTCCGGATCCCGGTCGCCCGCCTGGAGGCCGCCCGCGCCGCCCTGACGACCGAGGGCTCGGACAGCCGCTGAGCTCCTGTCCGGCATCCCCGGAACCCTCGTGAGTCGAGAGTTCCGGGGATGCCGGGAGGAAACGCCGGGACTCATTGTCGTAGTGAACGGGTACGCTCCTTCTCCCGCCGCCGGGGTGCCGTGAGGAAGGAGGATGCATGGCCCGTTACGACGAGCACGACCAGGCACGATGGGTGCCGGAACCGCAGGGCGCCTCCGGGAGGAGCGCCTTCGAACGGGATCGGGCCCGTGTGCTGCACAGTGCCTCGCTGCGCAGGCTCGCCGCGAAGACCCAGGTGGTCACCCCGGCCGACTACTCGGGTCTGCACAGTCCGCGCACCCGGCTGACCCACTCCCTCGAATGCGCCCAGATCGGGCGGGAGATGGGCAAGCTCCTCGGCCGGGATCCCGACCTGGTGGAGACCGCCTGCCTCGCCCACGACCTCGGCCATCCCCCGTTCGGCCACAACGGCGAGACGGCGCTGAACGAGATGGCCGCGTCATGCGGCGGATTCCAGGGGAACGCCCAGAACCTCCGCCTGCTCACCCGGCTGGAGGCCAAGGTCATCACCGAGGACGGCCGCGGCGCCGGCCTCAATCTGACCCGGGCGACACTCGACGCGGTCTGCAAGTATCCGTGGGCCGGCCCGGGCTGCCCCGACCCCGACGTGCCGCGCGCCGCCGAGGGCATGCCGTACTGCGTCTACCCCGATGACCTGGCGGTCTTCCGCTGGGTCAGGGAGGAGGCGCCCGGCCGCACCCCGAGCTTCGAAGCGCAGATCATGGACTGGGCCGATGACGTGGCCTACTCGGTGCACGACCTGGAGGACGCGTTGACCTCGGGGCACGTCACGGCCGAGGCGCTGCGCGACCCCGAGGAACGGCTCGCCGTCTGCGACCTGACCCGGGAATGGTACGCCCCCGACGCCGACCGGAACGAGCTGGCCGAGGTCTTCGCACGGCTGGTCGCCGGGCCGCTGTGGCCGGGGAGGTTCGACGCCGGGCTCGCCGACCTCGCCGCCCTCAAGCGCCTCACCAGCTCGCTGATCGGGCGGTTCTGCCGATCGGCTCAGGACGCGACCCGGGAGGCGTACGGCGGCCACGCCGTGCCCGAGGCGGGCCGCCACAGCGCCGACCTGGTCGTGCCGAGGACCACCCGGCTGGAGTGCGCGGTGCTCAAGGGGGTCACGGCCTACTACGTCATCACGCGGGCCGACCATCACGCGGAGCGGGCCCGGCAGCGCGAGTTGATCGCCGAGCTCGGACATCTGATCGTGCGAGGCGCGCCGGAGACGCTGGTGCCCGCGCTGCGCCCGGAGTTCGAGCGCGCCGGGGACGACGCGGCCCGGCTGCGCGTGGTCGTCGACCAGATAGCCTCGCTGACCGACGGCTCGGCGGTGGCCTGGCATCGCCGGCTGAGCGGGACCAGGGCCGGACTCAGTTCGGTGTGACGACGACCACCTCGGGCTCCTTGGAACGGTGCTTCCTGGGCGGCTTGGGTTTGCGCTCCGTCTTCGGCGGGGAGCCCGGCTTCGACGCGCACAGTTGCGTGCAGGCCGGGAACTCGCCGAGGCGCTTGCGCAGCGTCAGTGCCTCCCGGCGGGGCGACAGCGTGCGGTTGCCGTCGTCCCAGGCGTCCAGGTAGCGCCAGGGCTCGACCATGCCGCGTCGGATCCACCAGTACTGCGGCGGCGTCGGCCAGGAGATCGCGAAGTAGAGGTTGGTGGCCATGTCGCGGGCGTTGCCGGAGTTGCCGACAGCGCCCAGGCGCTGACCCGCCTTGACCCGGGCGCCCGGAGCCAGGCCGGGTTCGACGGACTCGAGGTGGCCGCCGAGGTAGACCACGCCGTCGTCGCCGATCACGCTGACGAACCTGCCCTCCCGCTCCCAGCCGTGGTCGGTGGAGGGCGCCCACCGGTTGCTCGCGTTGACCTCGCGGACCACGCCGTCGACCGGCGAGACGAACGCGCATCCCCTGTCGGCCCAGATCGTGGTCTTCGGCAGCACCAGGAGCTTGCGCGAGTAGGTCACCTCGCAACCCTTGACCGGGAAGGTGTAGGTGAACCGGGACAGCTCGGGCGGCGGGATCCGTACCGGCGCCTCCACCCTGGGCGAGGTGTCCGCCGCCGCCATGGCGATGGCGGCGTCCGCCGCCGGGGATGCCGGAGGCAGCGTGCTCACCCCGGCCACTCCGGTGGGCGCGCCGCAGGCGGCGGCCAGACAGGCGGCGCCCGCGAGGGCGACCAGTGCCGCGGTTCTCCCCGATCGCATGGTCTCCACCAGGTCGATATTACCGAACCCTTCCTTTGTACGGGGACTGTCGCATTCATCACGACTGGTTCGGGAAAGTCCTTTCCTTCTCGTTATCGGAATGTTCGCTCGTTCCGCGCCGTCTCGGACACCCAGCCGAGGTGTCGGGGACACCCCATAGACTCGCAGCGTGGCAGGGCGGATCAGGGACGAGGACATCGCGCTCGTACGGGAGCGGTCGCCGATCGCCGACGTGGTCGGCGAGCACATCCAGTTACGCAACGCGGGCGGGGGCAACCTGAAGGGGCTGTGCCCCTTCCACGACGAGAAGTCGCCCTCGTTCAACGTCACCCCGGCCCGGGGGTACTACTACTGCTTCGGCTGTGCCGAGGGCGGCGACGTCATCACGTTCGTCCGCAAGATCGAGAGCCTGACGTTCACCGAGGCGGTCGAGCGGCTGGCCCAGCGCGCCGGGATCCAGCTCAGGTACGAGCAGGGCGGCTATGTGCCCGGCCGCGAGCAGGGGGAGCGGCTGCGCCTGATCGAGGCGCACCGGGCCGCCGCCGAGTTCTACGCCGCCAGGCTCGCCGCACCCGACGCGGCTCCCGGGCGGCGTTTCCTGTCGGAGCGGGGCTTCGAGCGGGTCGACGCCGAGCATTTCGGGGTCGGCTACGCGCCGGCCGAGTGGGAGGCGCTCACCCGGCATCTGGTGGCTCGTGGGTTCACCCCGCAGGAGCTGATCAAGGGTGGGCTCGCGCGGGAGGGCCGCCGGGGTCCGGTCGACCGGTTCCGCGGTCGTCTCGTCTGGCCGATCCGTGACATCACCGGCGACGTGATCGGATTCGGTGCGCGCAAGCTGCTCGACTCCGACGACGGCCCCAAATATCTCAACACGCCAGAAAGCCCGATCTATCACAAGAGCTCGGTGCTGTACGGCGTCGACCTGGCCAAGCGGGAGATCGCCCGGCGTTCCCAGGCGGTCATCGTCGAGGGCTACACCGACGTGATGGCCTGCCATCTGGCCGGGGTGCCCACGGCGGTCGCCACCTGCGGCACCTCGTTCGGCGAGGAGCACATCAAGGTCCTGCGGCGGCTGCTGCTGGACCAGGCCGAGTTCCGCGGTGAGGTGATCTTCACGTTCGACGGCGACTCGGCCGGGCAGAAGGCCGCCCTGCGGGCGTTCCAGGACGAGCAGAAGTTCGTCACGCAGACGTTCGTCGCCGTCCAGCCCGACGGCCTCGACCCATGCGATCTGCGGGTCGAGCAGGGCGACGCCGCGGTGCGCGATCTCATCGCCCGCCGGGAGCCGCTGTTCGCCTTCGCGATCCGCAGCGTGCTCGCGCAGTACGACCTGAACACCAACGAGGGGCGACTGGGCGCGTTGGACGCGGCCGCTCCGATCGTGGCGTCCATCAAGGACCCGGGCCTGCGGAAGACCTACGTGGTCGACCTCGACCGCTGGCTCGGGTTCATGGACGAGCGCTTCGTCATCCAGCGCATTCAGCAGGTGGCCGGCCGTACGGCGGAACGCACCGCCGGACGGTACGCCGGACGATCCTCGGGCGGCACGGCCGGGCAGACGGCCGCGCAGGCGCGGGGGGGTCCGGAGGCCGGGATGCGGGAACCGGACGTTCGGCTGGAGGTCGAGGCGCTCAAGCTCGCCGTGCAGCGGCCGGCCCTCCTCGGTCCCGAGTTCGACGCGCTCGGGCCGGACACCTTCACGCTGCCCGAGCACGTCGCGCTGCACGGGCTCATCATCGCCGCCGGGGGGACCGTCGCCGGCGGGCCGGGCGGCCGGGAGTGGGTCGATCATCTCCTCGCCCACGCCGCGTCCGGCTCCGGAGCCGAGGCCGACCTGGCCGCGCTGGTCACCCGGTTCGCGGTCGAGGCGCTGCGGGCCGACGTGAGCGTCGAGGAGCGGTACGGCGCCGCCGTGCTGGCGAAGCTCCAGGAGATCGCGGTCGGCCGGGCGGTCACCCAGGTGAAGTCGCGGCTGCAGCGGCTCAACCCCGTCGAGGAGCAGCAGGAGTACAACCGCCTCTTCGGGGAACTCGTCGCCCTCGAACAGCAGCGACGGGTGTTGCGAGACCGTGCCGCTGGGGCGTGAGCGGCCAAGCCGGAATTAGTGACCATTTCCAGATCTCTTCGCCGTCAAACGTATTTTTGATCTCGATTCGATATTGTTGACGGCCTTACCTTGAGTGACAAAAATAGGCCTGCCATTTTCCTGTGCCTATACCGCACACTGTGTTGCGTGGGTGCATCGGTGTTGCCAAGCAGGCCGCCATCGGTAGAGCAGGTGGCGGACCTCGTCGCGAAGGGAAGGGAACGCGGAAGCGTCACGGTTGACGACGTGGCCGCCGCGCTCGACCGATCCGAGCTGCCTGCCGACGCGTTGGAACGCGTCGTGCGCATGCTCGCTGAGAACGGGGTTGAGGTCCTCGAACCACAGGGGGACGAGGAGCCCAGCAGGCCCGATGAGGAGGACGTCGGGAAGCGGGCGCCGACCAGCGACCTGGTGCGGATCTACCTCCGGGAGATCGGCCGGGTTCCGCTGCTCACGGCCGAGGACGAGGTGGAGCTCGCCAAGGCCATCGAGGCCGGGCTGTTCGCCGAGGACAGGCTGTGCGCGACCCCGGCCGCCCGGTTCCTCCGCCCGGAGCTGGAGGACCTGGTGTGGGAGGGCATCCGCGCCAAGCGGCGGCTCATCGAGGCCAACCTCCGGCTTGTGGTTTCGATCGCCAAACGTTACGTGGGGCGCGGAATGCTGTTCCTGGATCTGATCCAGGAAGGCAACCTCGGTCTCATCAGAGCGGTCGAGAAATTCGACTACACCAAGGGTTACAAGTTCTCGACATATGCCACCTGGTGGATTCGCCAGGCGATCACCCGGGCCATCGCGGATCAGGCGCGGACGATCCGGATTCCGGTCCACATGGTCGAGACGATCAATAAATTGGTCCGGGTGCAGCGTCAGCTCCACCAGGATCTCGGCCGCGAGCCGGCGCCGGAGGAGATCGCCGCTGAGATGGACATGCCCATCGACCGCGTGGTGGAGATCCAGCGCATCGCGCAGGAGCCCGTGTCGCTGCAGTCGCCGATCGGCGAGGAGGACTCCGACCTGGGCGACTTCATCGAGGACGCCGACGCGGTCGTGCCGATGGAGGCGGCGGCCTTCATCATGCTCCAGGACCAACTCGACGACATCCTGGCCACGCTGTCCGAGCGGGAGCAGCGGATCATCCAGCTGCGGTTCGGTCTGGCCGACGGCCATCCCCGGACACTGGAGGAGGTCGGCAGGGAGTTCGGCGTGACGCGCGAGCGCATCCGGCAGATCGAGTCGAAGACCCTGGCCAAGCTGCGTCACCCCACCCGGGCGCAGATGCTCCGCGACTACCTGGACTGACGAGCTCGAACAGACGATCCGGACCGGCCACCGGGAACGACGCCGGAGTGCGGCACGGGCCAGGCCCCCGTTAGCCTGGTCCGGTGCCCTCCATGTTCGGTTTCCGCCGTCTTCCGCGCGAGGTTCGTACGGCCCTGGCCCTCGAATCGGGCGAACGGGTCGTCAGCCATGCCCGGGCGGCCGGCGACGGCCACGTCGTGGCCACCACCCACGCACTGCACCTGCCGGGAGGCCTGCGCCTGCCCTGGCATCTCATGGACCGGGCGGTCTGGGACGAAGAAGGTCTGACGGTCACGATGACCGATGGGGCGGTGCACACGGTGCGGCTGCCCGAGCCGGGCCTGCTGCCCGAGACGATCCGCGAACGGGTGACCGCGACGATCGTGGCGAGCCGCCGCGTTCCCCTCGAGCCGGGCGGGGGAGTGCGTCTCGTCGCCCGCCGGGTCCCCGGGTACGACACGCCGCGCTGGGAGTTCATCTTCGACCCCGGCCTGGACCCGGAGGATCCCGGACTGCGCGCGCTGGCCGAACAGGCCCTGGAGGAAATGCGGCGCAGCCTCGGGGTCTGATCGCCGGTGGGGGCGCCGGGGGATGCCGGGTGGTCTGACGGGTGAGGTCGTCAGCGGGGTCAGGTGGTCCGGTCGGCTCCGGTCGTGCGTCCGGCCGCGGTGTCGGGCCAGCCCGTCGCCACGCCCACCCGCTCGGTCTCCCATGGCTCCTGCCTCCGCAGGAACGGCACCCGGTCCATCAACTTCGATGCCTGGGCCCCCACCAATCCGGCCGCCTCCTGCACGGTCGGGCTGTCCGCCACCCGCTGCGCCAGGCGCTTGATCTGTTCGTAGCGCTCCCGGCCGGCCCGGGTGCCCAGTACGTAACCGATGGCCAGCCCGGCGGCGAACATCACCTTGTACCGCATCCTCCACCTCCGCGCTCGTGTGCCGCCCTTCTACCCCGAGGACTCGCGACTATCCAACAGCAATCAATGTGACAGGCACCCCCCCGAGTGCGCTAATCTAGTTCTGCGCCGCACGGGAAGGCCGAAAGGCCCGAACGGACAGGTCTTCAGACCAGTCGACGCAGCGCACAGCAGTCCCGTGTAGCTCAACCGGCAGAGCAGCCGGCTGTTAACCGGCAGGTTATAGGTTCGAGTCCTATCGCGGGAGCGAGCGACCCCCGCCCACTGGGCGGGGGTCTTCGCGTTTCCGGCCGAAGTTCACGGTCACCACGCCGACCGGGCCAAGGGATCGGAGCGGGAGGGAACGACCGGAGGCTCCCGGTCAGGCGAGGCGGCGGGCGCCGGCGGCCGGAGTCGCGGTGAAGAACGTCGGCGGTGCCCAGTCGCGCTCCTCGTAGGCCTGCCGTACCCGATCCCGGACCTGGTCGACGCGGCCCTCGGCGACGAGCGCGACGGCGGACCCGCCGAAGCCGCCGCCGGTCATCCTGGCCCCCCTGGCGCCACCCCTGATCGCCGACTCCACGGCCACGTCGAGCTCCGGGCAGGACACCTCGAACTGGTCGCGCAGCGACAGATGCGAGGCGTTCAGCAGTGCGCCGATCTCCGGTACGGCTCCCGCACGCAGCAGCCCGACCACCGCCTCGACCCGGTGGTTCTCGGTCACGACGTGCTGGGTCCGGGCGCGTTCCGCCCCGGTCAGCTCGGCGAGCGCGGCGGCGAGGTCGGTGACGTCCCGCAGCGCGGCCACACCGAGGCGCTTGGCGGCGTTCTCGCACTCCTGGCGGCGCCGGGCGTACCGGCCGTCGGCCAGCTCGTGGTGCACCCCGGTGTTGATGATCAGCAGCCGGAGGCCGTGCGCCGCCAGGTCGAGCGGGATCGGCCGGCTCGCCAGCGACCGGCAGTCGAGGAACAGCGCGTGGCCCTCCCGGCCGAGTGCCGACGCCGCCTGATCCATGATCCCGCAGGGCATGCCGACGAAGACGTTCTCAGCCCGCTGCCCGATCCCGGCCAGTTCCATGCGGCCCGTGTCCGACTCCGCCACGCCCAGGCCGTACAGGTCGTCCAGGGCGAGTGCGGTGGCGACCTCGAGTGCGGCGCTGGACGACAGCCCGGCCCCGCGCGGGACATCTCCGTCGATCATGATGTCGGCGCCGCCGATCGGGAGGCCGTCGCCGCGCATGATCCGGAACACCCCGGCCGGGTAGCGGGCCCAGCCGCTGGCCCGATCGAGGCCACCATCGAGATCGCGGAGGACCAGCGGATCCCCGGGGGCCTGCCGGGACGAGAGCCGTACGACACCGTCCTCACGCGGGCGGGCCGCCAGCGTGACGCCCCAGGGCACCGCGAACGGCAGGACGAAGCCGTCGTTGTAGTCGGTGTGCTCGCCGATCAGGTTGACCCTGCCGGGCGCGTGCCAGATTCCGGTGGGTTCATCGCCATAGGCATCCCGAAAGGCATCAGCAACGCGCATAATCGCACACTCCCCACCAACTTCGACCGTCCCGCGTAGGTTAGCGGTTATCGGTCGTCGTCGCCCGCTCGTTCGGGACGCAGTGGGTCATCTTGAGTCCCCTGACGTCGCGCGGGCCGTTCTTGCCGAGGTTGGCGAGCCGCAGCCGGTCCTCCTCCGTCAGGTTCTGGCCGGGGAGCGGGTCGAGGCGCCCGACGTCGCCCGGCGTGATGCCCACGCCCTCGCCGACGCGCAGCCCGAGGTCGTCCTCGATCAGGAGCAGATGCCAGACCATGCGCTCGGCGACCGGACGGACGCACTCGGACAGCGCGGTGGTCAGGTTCTCCACCAGGTCGTCGCGCTCCCACTCCTCCATGAGCCGGTAACGCTGGCCCGGCTGCTTGTAGTCGTTGGTGCGTGGGATGCGGCTGCGAGTGAGCCGCCCGGAGATCACCGGGCCGTACTCGCCGGGCATGGAACTCGCCGCCTCCCGCAGTCCGCCCGTGATCGAGGGCTCGTAGTTGACGTGCGGGTTCTCCCCGGCCCGGTCCACGTGATAGGCCATCGGCGCGTCCCGTTGGTTCGTGCGGACCTTCGCGTTCCTGGCCTGGTTGACCGGGAGCTGCAGATAGTTCGGCCCGACGCGATAGCGCTGGGTGTCGCTGTAGGAGAAGGTCCGCCCGACCAGCATCTTGTCCTCGGAGAAGTCCAGGCCGTCGACGAGCACCCCGGTGCCGAAAGAGATCTGCTCGTTCTCCGCGAAGTTGTCGCTCACGGTCCGGTTGAGCACCAGCCGCCCGACGGGCAGGGCGGGGAAGTCGTTCTCCGGCCAGACCTTGGTGTCGTCCAGCGGGTCGAAGTCCAGCTCGGGGTGCTCGTCGTCGCTCATCACCTGCACGAGCAGTTCCCACTCCGGGAAGTCGCCCCGCGTGATCGCCTCGTACAGGTCCCGGGTGGCGTGCCCCAGGTCGTGCGCCTGCACCCGGGCGGCGTCCTCGGCGGTCATGCTCCGCACGCCCTGCCTGGGCATCCAGTGGTACTTCACCAGGCGGGTCTCGCCGCGCTCGTTGACCCACCGGTACGTGTTGACGCCGAAGCCCTGCATGTGCCGGTAGTCGGCCGGGATGCCGCGCGGGCCGAACAGGTTGACGATCATGTGCAGGCTCTCGGGCATCTGCGAGACGAAGTCGAAGATCCGGCCGGCCTCCTGACGGAAGGTGACGGGATCGGGCTTGAACGCATGGATCAGGTCGGGAAACTTGATGGCATCACGGATGAAGAACACCGCGAGGTTGTTTCCCACGAGATCCCAGTTGCCGTCCTCCGTGTAGAACTTCACCGCGAATCCGCGGGGGTCGCGGGCGCTCTCGGAGGAGTCGCGTCCGCCGATCACCGTGGAGAACCGGACGGCGACGTCGGTCCGCCCGCCGGTCTCCCGCAGGAGCGCGGCGCGGGTGAAGGCGGAGATCGGCTCGTCCCCCCACGTGCCGTACGTCTCGAAGAACCCGAACGAGGTCGTGCCGCGCGCGTGCACGACCCGTTCGGGGACACGCTCCCGGTCGAAGTGGCTCATCTTCTCCAGGAACTGGTAGTTCTCCAATGTCGCGGGACCACGGGGTCCGACCGTGCGCTGGTTCTGATTGTCGTAGACCGGGTGCCCCTGGCGGTTCGTCAGCACCGGACGCTCGTCCCCAGATCGTGCCCCCTCGCTTGACGTCATCAGGACCGGTTCCTCTCATGCTTATGGGTGATTAGTCCGTTTCATCCCTCCTATCCGTTTTCTGATCGGCTATTCAGCTCAGGCGTCCGGCTTCCGAAGCGCTTCGCTGATCATTTGCGCGGCTCGCCGCGGTAGGTGCCGAACGACCAGTGGTTGCCCTCGGGGTCGCGGACCACGAACTCGCGGGAGCCGTAGCCCTTGTCCTCCGGCTCGCTGACGACCAGCGCCCCCGCGGCGGTCGCCCTGGCGAAGAGGCCGGCGGGGTCGTCGGTGACGACGTACGCGCCGAAGGTGCCGGGCCGCAGCGCCCACTTGTCGTCCGCGGCATCGCGGACGGAGCCGAGCATGATGCCGCCGCCGGGCGGCCAGGAGAGCTGGGCGTGCTCCACCCGGTCGCCGTCGCCGTAGACCGCGGTCTCCTCGAAACCGAACGCGTCGACGAGGAAGCGGATCAGCGCCCGGGCGTCGCGGGCCCGCAGGGTCGGCCAGACCTGGGGAGGCGGCGTGGTGTCCGGTGTGGCGCCGTGCGTGGTGTCCGGTGTGGTGCCGTGCGTGGTGCCTGTGGTCTCGGTCATGGGTCCGAGTCTGCCGCCGGTTCCCCCGCCGCGGCTTGGACGTTTCGGAACTTCCCCGTTCGTAGCGCTCCAGCCCGTGACCGGTCAGTGCGGCTGCCCGAACTCCTCGGCCAGCCACTGGCTCGGCGGACACCCTGCGAAAGCGCCGAACTCGCGCGCCAGGTGGGCCTGATCGTAGTAGCCGCAGGCCGCCGCGATCTCGGCCAGGGTGTGCTGGTCGTCGCTCTCCGCCGAGCGCCGCATCATCCACCGCGCGCGGTCGAAGCGCACCACCCGGGCCGCCTCCTTCGGGCCGAGGCCGATCTCCGTGCGGAACCGCTGGCTCAGATGCCTGGTGCTCCAGCCCACCTGCTCGGCCAGATCGGCCACGCTCGTGTCGCCGTCGGCGGCGAGCAGCAGACGCCAGGCGTGTGCGACCTCCGGTGCGGGAGAGCCGGGCCGTACGGTGGCGGCGAGGACTCCGCCGAGGACGCGGTCGAGCACCGTGAACCGCTCGGCCCACCCGCCGGTCTCCAGGAGCCGCTCACGGAGCTCCGCCGCCAGCCGGCCGAGCACGTCGGCGCCGTCCAGATCCAGGCCGGAAAGCTCGCCGGCGGGCAGGCCGAGCAGCGCCCGCGCGCCCAGCGGCGTCAAGGCGATCTGAACGCCGGACTGCCGCCCGTCGTGTGTGATCAACGCCGGTGTCGTGTGCAGCCCGCCGACCAGCGTGTCGTACGTCCCGGACGGGGTTCGTGGGTCCGGGTGCGCGGTGATCACGAGCGGGTCGTGCAGCGTAATGATCATGGTCAGGTACGGCGAGGGCAGGCCGCGATGCCGCCGAGGCGGCACGCCCGCCTCGCGGTAGCCGCTGTACCAGGCGATCAGTGGTCGCAGTGCGGATGCCGGTCGCCGCCGGACGAACTCCACGACGGCTTCCTCGCGACCTGTCCGGTTTCGGCCCATCCGACCTTGACCCGCCTCCTGCTCCGGCATGCGCTCAGTGTCGCCGAGCCGCCCTGCCCTCGCGAGTCTTGACAAAACTTGTCCCTCAGATGGAGTGGCCGACCGAACACCGGAGAGTCCCAATGAGGGCAGGGAGTAATGCGCCTTGAGCTATGACGAAACTCACTCCGGCGAGGAGATAATGATCATGGATGTCGTGACAGAGCAGGGCACCAGGCTGCCGCTCATCGGCGACCCCGCTCCGGACTTCGAGGCCGAGAGCACGCAGGGGCCGGTCCGGCTCGGCGACTACGCCGGGCGCTGGCTGGTGCTCTTCAGCCATCCCGCGGACTTCACCCCCGTGTGCACCACCGAGTTCGCCGCCTTCGCCGATCTCACCGAGGAGTTCGCCGACCGGAACGTGTCCCTGCTGGGCAACTCGATCGACTCGGTGCACAGCCATCTCGCGTGGATCCGCAACATCAAGGACAAACTCGGCATCGACATCGCCTTCCCGATCATCGCGGACATCGACACCCGCGTCTCCCGGGCGTACGGCATGCTCCACCCGAACACCTCGAAGACGGCGGCCGTCCGCGCGGTGTTCGTGATCGACCCGGAGTCGGTGGTCCGTGCCATCCTCTACTACCCGATGAACGCGGGCCGGATGGTCCCGGAGATCCTCAGGCTCGTCGACGCACTGCAGACCGCGGACCGGGACGGCGTCGCCTGCCCGGCCAACTGGCGGCCGGGCGACGACGTGCTCCTCGCGGCGCCGCGGACCCAGTCCGAGGTGGATGCCCGCATCGCCGACGACAGCGTCGACCTCACCGACTGGTATCTCGCCAGAGTTCCCGGCCGCCGCCGATGAGCCCGCCGGGCGGCTCCGGTCACCCAGCCGCGGGAGCCGGATGACGCGTGGTTGTGAGGGCCTGAGCGGGGATCTCGGTGAGGGCCTGGCCGAGAGCCTGGTCGAGGTCGGCGATCAGGTCCTCGGGGTCCTCCAGTCCGATGGAGAGCCTGACCAGGCCGGGGGACGGCCGGGCCTCCTGGACGACGGGCCGGTGCGTCAGCGCGGCGGGGTGCTGGATCAGTGAGTCGACCCCGCCCAGGGACACCGCGTGGGTGAACAGGCGGACCGCCGAGGTGAGGCGCCTGGCCTGATCGAGGCCGCCGCTGAGGTCGACCGAGATCATCGCCCCGGTTCCCTTCATCTGCCGGCCGAGCAGCCCCCGAGAATCGCCCGAGATTCCCGGATAGTGGATCCGGGAGACGCTGGGGTGGGTGCTCAGCCAGGCGGCGACGCGCTGGGCGTTCGCCTGCTGCGTCCGTATTCGGATCGGGAGCGTGGCGAGCCCGCGGTGCAGGAGGTAGGCGCCGAACGGGTGGAGCAGGGCGCCGGTGATGGCGCGGACCCGGCGCAGTGCGGCCGCCCACTCCCGATCGCCGGCGATGACGCCGGCGATGACGTCGCCGTGCCCGCCGAGGTACTTGGTCGCGCTGTGCAGGACCATCGAGGCGCCGAAGTCGGCGGGGTTCTGCAGGATCGGGGTGGCGAACGTGTTGTCCACGAGGACGGGAACGCCTTCGGAGGCCTCGACGACGGCGCGGATGTCGGCCAGTTCGAGGGTCGGATTGGCGGGCGTCTCCAGGATGACCAGCGCCGTGTCCGGGCGGAGCGCCGCGGCGACGCCTTCGGCCGTACAGAACGTCGCCTCGGCGCCGAGGACGCCCGAGGCCAGCAGGTGATCGGTCCCGCCGTAGAGGGGCCGGACCGCCACGATGTGGCGGCGGCCCATCTCCCGGCCCGTCTCCCGGGTCGTCGCGAGGATCGCCGCGGTCATCGCCGCCATCCCCGATGAGAAGGCCACCGCGGCCTCGGTGTGCTCCAGCCGCGCCAGCGCCGACTCGAACCGCGCCACGGTCGGGTTCCACAGGCGCCCGTAGACGGCGCCGCCCTCCGCGTACGGCATGCCTCCGCCGGCCATCGCCTCGTAGGAAAGGCCGCCGGCCTCGATGTCCGGCAGCGGGTTGGTGGACGACAGATCGATCGGAAGCGCGTGGACGCCGAGTTCCACGAGATCCTCACGGCCCGCGTGAACCGCGATGGAGTCGAGCCGCAGATGAGGTGAAATCATGCTCGAACAATGGGTGGATCCACCGTGGTTTTCAATGCTTCTTGTGAAAACCGGGGCAGATGGCCAAAATTAGTGAAGATCAAGCGACGAGGAGGCGTATGTCCGATCGGCGGCCGAAGAAACCGCAGCCCGCTCCGGTGGCGCTCGACGGCACCGATCTGGCCATCCTCGCCGCACTGGTAGAGGACGGGCGGATGACCAACGCCGCGCTCGCCACCCGGGCGGGAGTCGCCGAGTCCACGTGTGCGTACCGGGTGCGCGCGCTGATGCGCTCGGGCGTCGTCGAAAGCGTCAGGGCCCGGCTCGATCTCGGTGCGCTCGGTCGCCCCATCCAGGCGATCATCAAGGTCCGCCTGGGCAGCCACAACCGTGATCACGTACGCAGCCTGTACGACAAGCTGGTCATGGTGCCGGGTGTGCTGTCCGTCCTCCACGTGGGCGGCGACGACGACTTCCTCCTGCACGTGGCCGTGCCGACCCCCGAGAGCCTCCGCGATCTCATCCTGGAGCACGTGACCATCTACCCGGTGGTGCGCCGGACCGAGACCCAACTGGTCTTCGAGGTCCGCGAAGGCCGCGGCGTACTCCCCTGATGAATGCCGGCGAGGCGCACGGCCCGCCGCCCGCTGAGCCCCGGCATGGACATGGCGCATAATCGATGTATGGGGGCAGTCTCGCCTGACGGGGCTGGCGAGCGCGATCGCGACATCGACCAGGCGACTCTCGCGATGGTGTTCAGCCAGTCTCCCGTCAGTCTGTACATCCACGACCTCGACCTGCGACTGGTGAAGTACAACACCGCCGGGCGCGAGTTGCGCGGCGTGCCGCCCGCCGAGTTGCTGGGGCAGCCCATGAGTGAGCTGGCGCCCGGGTTCGACTTCCCCACGATCGAACAGATCATGAAGCGCGTGCGGGACACGGGCGAGCCGGTTTTCGAACAGGAGATGAGAGGCTTTCCGCGCAGCGATCCCGGCACCGAGCATGTCGTGTCGATGTCCGCGTTCCGGCTGCACGACGCCGCCGGACGGCCGCTGGGCGTGGCCGTCTCACTCGTCGACGTGACGGACCGGGCCCGGGCCCGCGCCCGGCTCGAGCTGATCCACCGGGCCAACGAGCGGGTCGGCACCACCCTGGACATCGCGCACACCGCCGAGGAACTGGCCGAGGTCGTGGTGCCGGAGCTGGCCGACGTCGTGACGATCGACGTGCTGGACTCCGCGCTGAGAGGTGAGGCGCCGTCGCTCCGGATGGTGGACGAGAGGCTTCCCCTGCGGCGGATGGCCTTCCGGGCGGCACGTGAGACGGAGCGAAGTCTCACCCCGATCGGTGAGGTCGGCCGCTTTCCGGCCGGCACGCCCCACGCGCAGAGTCTGATCGACCTGCGGCCGCGACTCATCCGCCGCCTCGATGACGACACAGGCTGGCCGGCCGACGATCCCGCTCGAGCCGAGTTGATCCACGGTGGCGGAGTCCATTCGGCGATGATGGTGCCGCTGGCCGCCAGGGGAGCCGCCCTGGGCCTGGTGTCCTTCTACCGGTGGCGAAGAGAAGGCCCCTTCGATGACGACGATCTGGCCCTCGCCGCGGGGCTCGCCGACAGAGGTGCGGTGTGCATGGAGAACGCCCGGCGCTACCTGCGGGAACACACCATCGCCAGCGTCCTGCAGCGCAGCCTGCTCCCGTCGCACCCGGTCACCCTCAGCGGGATGGAGGTGGTCCACGGTTACCGCTCCGCGGGAGCGGGCGGCGACTGGTTCGACGTGATCCCGCTGTCCGGGGCGCGCGTCGGCCTGGTGGTGGGGGACGTCGCCGGGCGCGGCATCCACGCGGCCGCGACCATGGGCCGCCTGCGCACCGCGATCCGCACCCTGGCGGCCCTGGACCTGGCGCCGGACGAGACGCTCGCCCGCCTGGACGACCTGGTCCTCAGCCTGGAGAACGAGGACGCCGGGTCCATGGACCCAACCGAAAAACCCCCGACGAGCGCGACCTGTATTTACGCGGTGTACGACCCGATCTCCCGGCACTGTTGGTTCGCCCGGGCGGGTCACCCGCCACCCGTGCTCGTTCATCCCGCCGGCGGCGCGGAGATCCTCGACATTCCGGCCGGGCCGCCCCTGGGGGTGGGGGGTCCGCCGTTCGAATCCGCCGAGCTGGATCTTCTCGACGGCAGCGTGCTGGCCCTGTACACCAAGGGCCTCCTCACGGGAAGGCCCGGCGGTGCGGACGCCGCCCTCACGCAGCTCCAGCGGGTGCTCACCCCCGCGGACCGTCCCCTGGACGAAAGATGCGGCGACGTTCTGCACACCCTGCTGCCCGCCCGCCCCAGCGACGACGCCGTCCTGCTCCTGGCCCGCACCCGCACCCTGGCAGCCGACCGCGTCGCCACCTGGACCCTGCCCTGCGATCCCGCGATCGTCGCCACCGCGCGCACCATGACCGCTCGTCAGCTGGCCGCCTGGAACCTCGACGACCTGACGTTCAACACCGAGTTGGTCGTCAGCGAACTGGTGACCAACGCCATCCGCTACGCCACGGGGCCGATCGGCCTGCGGCTGATCCGCGACACCGCGCTCAGCTGCGAGGTCTCCGACTGCAGCAGCACGGCCCCCCACCTGCGCCACGCCCGCACGATGGACGAGCGCGGGCGTGGCCTGTTCCTCGTGGCCCAGACCACCCAGCGGTGGGGCACCCGCTATACCCCGGACGGCAAGACCGTCTGGGCGGAGATCTCGGAGGCGGCCGCTTAACGCACCCGCTCAGGCGCGCGTGAACAGCGGCACCAGCACCTCGTCCACGATCTCGACGATCAGGATCTCGGGGATGGGCGGGCCGTGGAACAGGAAGTGCTGGCGCACCAGCGCCTGACCCACGTCGAGGCGGCGCGGGGTCACGGCCTCAGGGCGCACCTCGCCGCGTTCGACCGCACGCCGGATGATCTCCCCGGCCATCTTCCTGCCCGTGCCCTGGGAGTGGGCGCGGAATGTGGCGGCCCGTGACTCGTCGCCCAGCGCCTCGCAGAGCAGGCCCCGCATCGCCTCTCCCGCGGGCCCGGACAGCATCCGCGCCGTGCGTTCGAGCAGCGCGAGCAGGTCCCCGCGCAGCGATCCGGTGTCCGGGGCGGACGCGGGGTCGGGCAGCGTGTGGTAAACGGCGTCCATCACCAGCTCGATCCGCGAGGGCCAGCGCCGGTAGAGCGACGCCTTGCTGGCCTTGGCCCGCTCGGCCACGCGTTCCATGGTCAGGCCGGAGTAGCCGATCTCGGCCAGCTCCTCCAGCGTGGCCTCGTAGATGGCGACGTTGAGCACCTCGCCCCGGCGCCTGGGCAGCTTGCGATGATCGGTGGCCATGAATCGCATCCTAGATAGCGGTGTTGACCGTGCCGGTGTCACCGTTGACCACGACCATCTGGCCGTCGTGCAGGGTCGATGTGCCGGTGCCCGTGCCCATCACGGCCGGAATGCCGTACTCTCTGGCCACGATGGCCGCGTGCGAGCCCGCGCCGCCGGTGTCCACGACCACGGCGGCCGCGCGCTGGAAAAGCGGCGTCCACGAGGGATTCGTATAGGGACAGACGAGCACGTCGCCGGGGTTCAGCCGGCCGAACTCCACGGGTTCGCGCACCACCCGCACCCGGCCCGTCGCGGTGCCGCCGCTCGCGGGCGTGCCGGCGACCAGCGCGTCGCCCGCCGCCCGGGAGGGGAACAGCCGGCCGAGGTCGATGAGGCGTACTCCCGACAGCTCCTCGCGCTTGGCGGACCGAGCCCGTACGGCGTCTCGCAGCGCCTCGGCGTACGGTCCCGCGTCCGGTCCCGGAAGCCGCTCCAGCTCCTCCAGGCGCAGGTGGAAGACGTCCTCGGGCCGGGCGAGCACGCCGGTGCCGGTGAGCCTGCCTCCGATCTCCAGCAGCGACCTGCGCAGGACCGGCAGCGGCATGGTGAACGTGAAGTGGCTGTCCTCGCGGAACGCGATGCCCGCCCGGGCGGCCTCCACCCAGCGCCGCACCCTGGACCGCGCTGGGCGGGAGCGCAGCAGCGGATGGCCGAGCAACCGGTCGAGCGCGTCCACCACGCCGGGCCGCGGCTCGGATGCCTCGGACGACTGGTACGGCTCGGATGACTGGTACGGCTCTGGCGGTTCGGCGGCGAGCACGCGGATCAGCCCGAGCACGGTGTCGGGCGCGTCCACCCAGGTCGGCGGGGTGACGAGGAGGGGACTTGAGGTTTCGCGATGCCCGTACTCCGCGAGGAACTGAGCCAGTTTCGCGGCGAAGGCGGGGTGCGGCGGGTCGGCGTCGAGTGCTCCGGTCCACCGCGCCTCCCCGGCCAGCTCCTCCAGTGCGTGGTTGGCGTCGCCGGTGCGGGTGCGGGCCCCGGCCAGCAGGTCGCCGAAGAGGCCGCGGCGGCCCAGCAGCGTGGTGACGACGAGCAGTCGCAGGATCGCCAGCCCGCTGCCGGGCAGGTAGTCGATGCGCAGGCCGGCCACCGGCCGTACCAGATCGAGCGCCCGCCTGGGCACGCGGATCAGCTCCGTCCAGGGCAGCGTGCCGAGGTCGAGCGCCGCAGTCTTCCGGCATTCGCGTAGGAGGTCGCGGTAGCGCGGGTCGTCTGTCCAGTGGGCCGGGTCGTACCGCCTGGCCTTGACGACGGCGCGGAGCGGCGTGGCGAGCAGGCGGAGGCTCGGGCGAGGGGAGGGCGGCACGAGCCGGTAGACGACGCCGTCCTCCTCTTCGAGGAAGCCGTCGAACGCGTGCCGGATGCCGTACTCATTCGTCACCTCGGCCATCAGACCGGCCGGGCCGCAGGGGATCCAGGTGCTCATGTCGATCGGATAGGGGCGCTCGGGCAGGTACTCCAGGAGCACGCCGCCGAGGCGGCGTCGGAGCGGGCCGAGCCGCCCGAGCGGGGGCGGCGGCAGCGCGGTCATGGGACGGGCCTGCAGGACGTGCACCCGTCCGCCCGCGTACGCCCACTCCATGTCCTGGGGGCGGCCGAAGTGCCGGGCGGCCCGGCGACCCAACTCGACCAGTTCTCGCAGCACCGCGGCGGACATCGGTTCGGCGCGGAGCGGTTCGGCGGGGGAGCCCGCGGCGGTCTCGTGGACGACGCCGCCGCCCGCCACCGCGCGCACGACCACCTCACGGCGGCCCGGCGTGAACCGGACGACCGCACCCGACCCGTCGAGCACGTAGTGGTCGGGGGTGACCAGCCCGGAGACGACCGCCTCACCGAGCCCGCTGCCGGCGTCGACGACGAACTCGTCGCGCGCGCCCGTGACCGGGTTCGCGGTGAACATGACGCCCGCCATGTCCGGATCCACCATGCGCTGGACGACCACGGCGATGCGCACCTCGGCGGGGTCGAGGCCGAGCCGCGCACGGTAGGCGACCGCGCGCTCGCCCCACAGTGAGGCCCAGCAGCGGCGCACCGCGTGGAGCAGCGCCTCCTCGCCGACCACGTTGAGGAAGGTGTCCTGCTGCCCGGCGAACGCGGCGCCCGGCAGGTCCTCGGCGGTCGCGCTCGATCGCACCGCGACCGGGCCGCCGCCGAGCCGCGCGTACGCGTCCACGACGGCATCGCGCAGTTCGCCGGGCCACTCGACCCGCTCGAAGTGGGCGCGCGTCACCTGGCCGGCCGCGACCAGTTCGTACGACAGGGTCGTGATGACGAAGCCGTCGGGCACCGGGAAGCCGTTTCTTACCAGCTCTCCCAGGTTGGCGCCCTTCCCTCCGGCCGAAGGCAGGTCCTCGCGGCCGAAGGCGGACAGGGGTGCGACCAGTTTCACGGTCCCTCCTCGACGTGCGCGGGCACCTGCCTCGTGGAGGCCATTAGAGAACCAGGTGTTCTCTAAGAAGAGTAAGATCCAACCTTGAGAAACGCAACGTTCTCTCTTTCGACACCGGGTCCGGGCCGTCGGCATGGGGCGATCACGACTCGCCCGCCGGTGGTCCCTACGGCCGGTGCGCTCCGCTTCCCGAATGCGCCGCTTCCTCGCAGCCGAGCCGGGCGAGGGAGTCGGCGCGTTCGTTCTCCGGGTGCCCGCTGTGCCCGCGGACCCAGAGCCATTCGACCTGATGCCGCTGAGCCGCCGACTCCAGGCGTTGCCACAGGTCGGCGTTCTTGACCGGTTCCCTGCCCGCCGTCAGCCACCCGTTGCGCTTCCACTTGGCGAGCCAACTGGTGATGCCGTTGCGCACGTACTGACTGTCGGTGTGCAACCGGACCACGCATGGCCTGGTCAGCGTCTCCAACGCCATGATCGCGGCCATGAGCTCCATCCGGTTGTTCGTCGTGGCGGCCTCGCCACCGCGGAGCTCCCGCTCATGTTTGCCGTACCGGAGGATCGCGCCCCAGCCCCCGGGCCCGGGATTGCCACGGCAGGCGCCATCGGTGTACACGTCCACCACCCGATCACTGGCCACCGGCCCACACTATCGCCGCGCCAGGTGAATCAGCTCAGCCGTGCTCTGATCCACGCGAGGAAGGAACGCCTTCGGCGGGGCCGATGGAGCTGACCTTCGGGCCGACCCGCGCGGAGGCGATGAACGTAACGTCACGCGGGCTCGGCCGGTCCCGGGCGCAGCCTGGCCATCTCCTCGGCGATGGCCGGCAGCGTCCAGTGGGCGTTGAGCCCGCTCGGGTTGGGCAGGACGTGGACGGCGACGCCGCCGATCATCTCCTCCTGCAGGCCGATCGCGGCCCGGGGACGGCCGAAGGCGAGGCGATAGGCGGTCACTCCGGCGAAGGCCACTGTACGCGGCCCGATCTCGTTCACGAGATCTCTCATCCGCGCGGCGCCCGCCCGGAACTCCTCGGGCGACAGTTCGTCGGCCCGTGCGGTCGCCCGTGCGACGAGGTTGGTGATGCCGAGGCCGTACGACGGCAGCAGATGCTGCTCGTACGGCGCGAGCCGGCGCGGAACGAGACCGGACAGGTGCAGCGCCGGCCAGAACCGGTTGCCCGGCCGGGCGAAGTGGTGACCGGTGACGGCGGAGGAGAGACCGGGATTGATCCCGCAGAAGAGCACGTCCAGGCCGGGACCGATCACGTCGTCGATCGTCGCGTTCCTGGCCGCCTCCACGTCGGCCTTCGTCGGGCGCATGGCGCGATGCTACGGGCTGCGGGCCAGTGCTCCGGCCTTCACTTCAGGCTGGGGGTGAAGGCCCGCGCGGGAGGGCCGTCAAGGCCCGAGCGTGCTCTAACCCCGCACCCCCCGCCCTCGTCCCACCGGGGCCAAAACGACGACGGCCCGGTTCTCGCGAACGGTGATGCGCTCCGGCTGGTCGACACAGAATTCGGCCGGGGGACACAGGGTCCCCAGATCTTCGGTGGCCGGCGACACCTCGGAGCCCGACACGCTAGAGGACATTACTGCCGACCGTCGAGCAGACCCCGAATGGCGTCCTTGCTGCGGAGACCTTCTCCACGGGCGATGGAAGCACGGGACTCGACGACGGCCTGGACGGCGTCGCTGTTGGAGAGCACTTCAATGGTCTCGCGAAGACGGACGACCAAGTCAGGCTGATCGGCCGGAACGACCGCGGCCAAGCGCTTCTCCTCCAACGGGATCTCGCGTGAGGCTTCGCTCATGTCCCAATCGTAGGCTGCATCCTCGCGGACGGCAGTGACGTGAGAATCCATGCTGCGGAGACGTCCGTGGACGCATCTCGAGAGGTCGCGCCTGCGCTCGCCGTGATGCTTTTCACCAGGCGGCGTTCGGAGAGTCACCCTCGCGCGAGTGCTCACCGGCCTCGATCGGCACCGACGTGGTCGAACCATCGACGAGATCTACTCGGAAGCTTCGCCATCGGTGTACGTAGAGCAGGTACCGGCCGGTTCCATCCAGGGTGAACCGGAGGCTCAGCGACGCGTCAGGCGGCAACGTCACCTGGGCGAGAACCCGCGGTTCCTCCCCACCGGCGACCGGGATGCGCAGTATGGCATGACCGGCCGAGTAGATCAGGGCACTGCCGTCGGGGGTGTAGGCCACCGACCCCAGGGGTGGCAGGCCGCTGCTCGGTTTGACGAGGCGGGTGTCGGCCAGCAGATCGAATCCCCGTCGGCGGAGGTCGAGTACGCCGATGCCCCGACCCTGGACCACCAGTGCGATCTGTTGGCCGTCCGGAGACCAGGCCAGATCGCTCACCATGGATGACGCTTGCGTGCTCCAGTCGCGGCGCTGTCCGGTGGTGAGATCGACGATGGAGATCTTCTCTCCACCCATGGTCGGGGTGGCGTAGGCGAGTCTGGTGGCGTCCGGACTCAGGGCAAGAGCGTATCCAGGGCCCACCGCGTCGCTCTCCAGTCCGGGGACGAGTGCCGGACCGCTCGGCGACCCGTCCTCGGCGAGGTTGACGCGGAAGAACCGGATGGGAGAGTTCGGCCCGGTCCATCCGGAGAGGACAAAGGTGCGGTTGTCGGGTGCCGCGGCCAGAAGGTGCCAGGAGGAGCGCACTCCCGGCGGCAGCGGGATGGCGGCCAGGAACGCTCCGGTGGTGGCGTCGTGTACGGCGGGCCGTACCGGAGTGAAGATCGCCGTCTTGGATCTAGTCGGAAAGCGCGCGAGTGGGACCCTCGCGGTGACGAAGAATCGGGGCGGACCGACCACCGGCAGGGGCGAAGAGGTCGCCATGGGCAATGCCAAGGACGTCGCCACGGGCAGCGGCGAGGGGACGGCTGAGGAGTCCGTCGGCTGCCCGACTGTGGCGGGCAGAGATGGAGACGCTGTCGGTGAGGACGTCGCGACAGCCGTAGAGGTCGCCCGGCTGAGCGAGACCCGCTCGGCGGCGTGATCCCCGCCGTCGCCGCAGGCGCCTACCGATGCGAGCACGAGTAGGCCTGCTGTGGTGACGCGCGTGCGTGACAACATACGTTGATCATCTTGTGGCCCTCGATACGGCGTCAAGGTCCCGGAACCGCATACACAGCGGGGCACGGCTCGTCCGCTCAACCGACCTTCCCTCGGGGACGGTGCCCTCACCGCCGTCCCCGAGGGGGCGAGCACTTATCCGACGTCAGGCTGGAGCTGGCGGGTGATGGAGGGGTCGGTGATGGCGGTGTCGTTCGCCAGCAGGAATGCCTTGCTGAGGATGAGCGCCAACCGGCCGTCCTCCTCGAACGGAAGGAACAGCCCGGCGTGGGGGTCGCGTGCGGAGACGATGCACAGGTAGGCGTCGTTGGGTTCCATCAGGATGTTCGCCGAGCCCAGGTGGATCTTGTAGGTGCGGATATCCCCCCGGACCACCAGGAAACGGTCGGTTATGGTGCACCGGTCGGCGATGGCCGTACGCCCGATCAACCGGGACAGCGCGTCCCTGCGCACCTCGGCGGAGGGCGGCAGCGCCGCGAACGAGCCGGTCTGCCAGTAGTCCCGCAGCCGGTCTGGCCCCTGGTCGGCCCACCGGGGATCGGCCGTGATCGAGGAGACGGCCACGAACAGGTCGATGTCCCGCATGGCCTCGCTGAACACCAGCGCCGGCACCTCCGTCAGCGTGGCCCGGTGCCAACTTCCCTCGGTCAGCCGGTCGAAGTGGACCTGGCCGGTCTCCGCGTAGCCGTCCTCGTAGTCGTACAGATGGTGGTCCAGGGTCGCCCGCCACTGTCCGCCCGCCAGCACCCGCCGGGCGTCCCCGTTGTCGTAGCCGCCGTCCCACGGGCCCATGAAGTTGGACTGCCAGCCCCGGTCTTTGAACAGCGCACGGAGCCTGCGATAGTCCACCACGTGGTCGACGAACCGGTTGGAGTGGTCGCCGGTCTCCTCCTCGGCGGGGGTGAGCAGGTACACCTCGCGGAAGGCCTGCTTGAACGGCTGGCGCAGTTCCTTGTCCTGCACCACCTCCCGCCAGGCGCGCACCTCCTCCACCGACGCGCGGGCCGGATGCCACAGCCGCACCGGCACGTCCGGCAGGGTCAGCCCCAGCTCGGCGCGCCACACGCCGGGCGAGACCTCGAACTCCCAGATCAGCCGATCCGTGACCGGGTGCCCCTCCAACTGCCGGTACGGCGGAGCCGTCTCGCTGGTATATCCGGCCTCCAGCGCCCTGCTCAGGGTGGTCTGCCGCTGCTGGGCCTGCTTGGCCAGCTCGCGCAGCCGCTTGACCTCCTCGGGATGCTCACGCCTGACCGCAGCCGGGACCCCCTTCAGCTTCCTGTCCCCGTGCCACCACGACAGCTCGACCCCGCCGTCCGTCGAGATCACCGCCGTGTGCTCGCCGACGGCCTGCCGTACCCGCCCGTCGGGCAGCCGGAACGCCACCTCCAGCCGGTCGGCCAGGGCGGGCTCGATGCGCTTGAACATGCGATCCAGTTGCTTGGGCACCGCGGCGTGCCGGACGGCCCGGCGGGCGGCGCGCAGCGCGGAGATCACCTCGGGAGTCGGATACTCCTCCGCCGCTCGGGCGATCTCGAACAGCAGTGCCTGGGAGGGCAGGGTCTTGGCCTGGGTGGGCGCCACCGCGATCCCGCGCACCAGCGAGTCCAGCAACTCGGGCAGCCAGGGCTCGTCCCGCAGGAGCGCGAGCCGTACGGCCCGGCCGAGGGTCGCCTTCTCTCCGGCTTCGAACGCCTTCTCTGCTTTGTACGGGATCTCGCCTGCGTGGATCGCCGCCACGCGGGCCTCGGCCGTCTCCAGAGCCGCCCGGGCGAAATCCAGGTAGCCGGGCAGGCCATTGAGCCATTCGGGCACGCCGGAAGGCAGTGGGGCGACGTAGTCCGGCCGGTGCCGCACCGCCTCGGCGAACAGCGCCCGCAGCTCCACGTCCCAGCCGAGCAGCACGTCCATCTCGGCGACCGCGATCGGCCCGTACTGCTCGGCGAGCCGGGCGCGCACTTCGGTGTCCATGCCCGCCAGCCCCGCCGCCACCAACAACACGGAGAATGATTCGTAGAGTCTCTCGCCCCGCAGCAGGAATCCGACCAGCTCACGGGCCGGCGCGACCAGTCGACGCCTGGCCTGCTCGTCGATCGCGTACTGGGCCGATAGCGGGCTGCCGTCGCCGACCCGGATCGGCCCGCCGCCCAGCCCGACCAGACCGACGCTCAGTTGCGAGGCGTCGGGCCAGTACGAGGGGTCGTTCGCGGAGCCGGTGATCAGATCGCGCAAGCGCTGCGCGAGGGGCGAGATGAGGCTGTCGGGCACACTCATCTCAGCCTCCGACCAGCGGGATCAACTTGACGAAGGAGATGACGGGGTCGGCGATCAAGTCGATCTCGGTGTCCAGGTCCTCGATCTGCCGGTCGCCCACCAGCAGCAGGAAGCCGTTGCGGGCGAACGCGGCCTCGGCGGCGTCGGCCTGCCTCTCCCAGTCCAGCCTGCGCGCGGTTCGCATCCGGTAGCCGTTCAGCTCGGCCTCGGCCTCGGCGTCGGTCGGTTGGACCAGTCCGCGGAAGTGGTGGGAATGGGAAGGGGAGGCGTTGTAGCGGGCCACCTCCTCGCGTACGCGCAGCCGTACCAGCTCCCGGGCCGAGATCCGCTCGGGCAGGTCGGGCAGGGAGAACTCCTCCAGCGCCCGGCCGGTCGCGGTCTCATCGCGAAACGTCACTGATGCCATCGAAAATCCCGTCGTCCAACGTCAGGCTATGGCGCAATCTGTAGCAGCGGCGAACGACAAAACGTCGGTGCCGGCAGGCCGCTGTGACAGCCGAGGGGCTGTGTCAGGGGGCGTACGAAACGAAAGTCACGGCGGTCCAAGGTGAGAGATGGCCTGGACCCCGGCGCCGTACGGAGATTGCCTGATGTCGAACGACGGATCTTTCCCTCTTGACGGGTTACGACCAGAACTCGAACGGTTCGTCGATCTCCTCGCCTGCCAGGAAGGCGGTCAACAGCGCCGGCAGACTGCGGGGATAGAACTGCTCCCGAGTGCCCAGGACCTCGGCGATGGGCCACCAGCGGAAGTCGAAGTAGTCCTCCTTCTCGTAGTCGAGCCGTCCGGACTCGTCGATGGGCGGGCCAGGAACGCTCAGCCGCACCTCGACCACGACCTCGTTCTGTAGGCGGCGGATGTTCCTGTGGCGGTAGGTCGCCCTGCGACGCCACGTCGGGCGGCCTATCTGGCCGGGGTGGGCGACGATGCCGGTCTCCTCGCGCAACTCTCTGATGGCGGTGTCGAGATAGGTCTCACCCTCATCGATGCCCCCGCCCGGGAGCTCCCACCAGGTGCCCAGTTCCGGCGCCGTACAGTCGCGGGTGTGGAAGAGCAGGATGTCATTCGCACTGTCACGCACGACGAGCCGGACGGCGCGGCGTTCCACGATCGGCAGGTCCTGGGGAAGCTCCAGCATCATCCAATCCTCATCGAGGTCGACAACTGAGACGTTCCACGCTCGTCACGTTGGATCATCCCGGGTCACCAGGTGGGAGCTTGCTGATCAAGCGTGTGCGGGTGTTGTCTCAGATCGGATCCCAGGGGACTGAGTCGTACAGGGTCAGCACCTGGCGGGTGATTTCGGGGTCGACGGGGATTTCGATGTCGTCGACGCGGCCTACGGGGGAGATCCCACGGGAATTGGTGACGAAGACCGCGGCGAAGGAGGGCAGGTCGGTGCGGCGGATTGTGCGCTGTCGGGCGGACAGGCCGGCCCGGTCGAGGAGTCGCATGGTGATGCCGGGGAGGGCGGGCGCGTCCGGCCAGACGAAGGCGGTGCCGTCGTGACAGAGGATGTTGGCGATGCCCGCCTCGGCGACGTGGTCGAACGTGGTGAGGAGCAGGGCGTCGTCGAAACCGTCGTCGACCGCGAGGTGACCGTAGTGGAGCTGGCCGAACGTCCCGGTGTGCTTGATGTGCGGGACGGGGCGCTGGTAAACGACGGATTTGAGGCCTTGAGGCCTGGTCGCGGCATCGGCGGGTGGCCGGGCGGTGACCATGACGGAGACGGTGGTGTCGCGAAAGACGGTGACCCGGATGGTGGCGTCGACGTCGTCGGCGAGGATGTGCCGGATGTAGCCGCGGACCCGATCGGGGTCGAGAGGTTCGTGGAAAAGTTCCCTGTTGGCGGCGTCCAGGCGGGACAGGTGCAGGTCGAGGCCGCGAACCGATCTGCCGCGGACCTGCATGACGGTGACGTGACCATAGTTGATCAGCGCGGGGGCCAACAGCTTGTCGATCTCGGGAGGACGCCCGTCGATCTCGGTGCGCGGCAACACGATCTTACCGTACTTGATCGGGCTTTGGCTCGCGTCAGTTGCCCGGCCCCGTGACGGGCGGCAAGCGCCGGCGGTATGCGCATCGAGCGCTGCTTCACTGGAGTCCTTCGTTCCTGCTTGCAGCTCTTCTCCGGGCTGAGGGATCGCCGATGGCCTGGATGACCAGAACGGATCATGGTAGGTACTCTCGGCATGGAGTTCTTCTGCTATCACCGTGATCGGCCTGGCTCCGCAGCGCTGCGCGACGAGTTGCGGGAAGAGCACTGGTCCTACATGGACCGGTACGCGGCGGAGATGATCGCCCGTGGCCCGACCTTCGAGCGCGGCAGCGACACGGCCACCGGCAGTGTGCACATCGTCGACCTACCAGACCTCGCTACCGCGCGTGCGTTCGTCTTCGAAGAGCCCAACTATCAGGCCGGTGTGTACCGGGACGTCGTGTTGCGCCGGTGGCGCAACGCACTGGGGCGCACCATGTGGGATTTCCCCGGCGGCCGAGACGGCGGCAACCGATATCTGGTGCTGGGCCTCGGCTCCGGGCAGGCCGCCGACCTTGTCCCGCAGTCCGACCCGGGCGAGCTGATCGCGTACGGGCCGCTGCTGTCCGACGACGGCGCCATCTGGCTGGGTACGGCACTGCTGGTTCGGGCGCCGGACCCGGATGCGGCACGCGCCGTTCTGACCCTGGACCGGTACGCCGCGATGGAGGTCCACGATTGGGAGTTCGGCGGGCGGCGGTAATGAGCACTTGGCCGTCGCCGAGGTGGTGCCAGATGAGGCTGTAACCGAATGAACCGAATGAACCGATGGGACCTCGGGAGAGATCTCGGGGTCCTTCGGTGTACGGGGCGGAATCGTTCCGCGAGACGTCGTGAGCATTCCGCGTATGTTCCGCGACCACTGGCGTACGGCTGCTTTCTGCGACTCTCGGTCGTATGTCCGCATAAGCATGATCGACCGCGAAACCGCAGGTCATGCGGGGTATGGCTGATCAAACGTGGTAGGGCGGGTGGGACTTGAACCCACGACCCACGGATTATGAGTCCGATGCTCTGACCGGCTGAGCTACCGCCCCGCAATGGTGCAGTCTCTCACAACTCGGGGGGTGCGCAGACCCGCGTCCCCGGAGAATTCGAAGGTTTCTGGGCCGCGCCGTACCCTCATCCGGACCTCGGCGGCGGCTCGGAGCGCAACGACCTGGAAGATCTCCAGGACGGCCGTGTCCTGGTCTGTCCCAGGGAGTCCCGGCCGGGGGAGAGGCGGACACGTCAGGCGATCACCAAGGCGGGCACGCCGGTCCGGCCCCAAGGTCGATCCGGCGTGAGAGCGAGGGACGACGCAGGGAGATCGACGCCCAGAACAGGTTCGGCGGCAAGCCCGCGACAGGGCAAATTGGGCTTTATGTCCTAAATGCCCGGGTACGGCATGGCCGGGTGGCTCTGCGTGCGATCGGGGGATTGCTGTGGAGATACGACTGGTGGTGGTCGCCGCTTCCCTGGCCCTCCTGACGACCATCCGGGCGTGTGACACGGTGCTTCCATACTCGGGGACCGGACTGGGCGCGGTCGGCAGAATCGGTGACGGCTTCACGGTCGGTCTGCTGCTCCCTGACGGGCGGGGGGAACGGTACGACACCTATGACCGGCCGGCCATCACGCGGGCGGTCGCCGCGCTCTGCCCGAAATGCGAGGTCGTCTCCGCCAACGCCGGCGGCGACCAGGGCATCCAGAATCGGCAACTGTCCGAGATGCTCGCCGAAGACGTACGCGTGCTCATCCTGGTCGCGGTACGGCCCGAGGCCACCGCGTCGGCGGTCGCGGGGGCGAAGCTCCTCCGTGCCAAGGTCATCGCCTACGACCGGCTGGCGAACGGGCCGGTGGACGCCTACACGGGATTTTCCGGACCCGAGGCCGACAGGAGGCGGGGAGCGGCCGCGCGACTGGACATCACGCGGGAGGCGGGCAGCGCCGCCCGGCTCGCCGTCGACCTCGCCTGCGGCAAGGCCGTGTACGGCACGACCACCGTCGCCAACGGGACCACGGCGTCGATCCCCGCCGTCATGATCCGGCCCGCCGCGCGCTTACCCGGCGCGGTGAGTGAGGCGGGAGCCGACGGGTAGGCGGGAGGGAGCAGCGGAAAATCGATGAACGGAGAGCGGTCATGGCCGACATCCCGAACCCGATCCAACTGCAGAAGCACCTCAAGGGCGTGGACTACCCGGCCGGCAAGTCCGACCTGATCCAGACGGCCCGCGACCACGGCGCCGACGACCTTGTGATCAATGCTCTGGAGAGGCTGCCGGACCGGCAGTACGACGGTCCGAACGCCGTCAGCAAGGCGGTCGCCCAGGAGCGTTAGCACTCCGTTCGATGCCGGGACCCAGGACCGGTCCGGACCCCCGTCCCGCTCGGGCCGGTCCGTCGCTTCGAATACGCTTTGTCCAGTGACTGCTATGGCGATCGGGGTGTACGTCGCGGCGAGCGACGCCAGGAGCAACAAGGGCGCGATCGCCCTCGGCATGGTCGAGCTGCTGACCCGTCAGGTGGAGACCGTGGGGGTGTTCCGGCCCCTCGTCCGGGTGGGCCGGGAGGACGGCCTGGTCAACACCGTGCGTGCGAGGTTCGGCATCGGCCTGCCGTACGAGATGTGCGTGGGCGTCACCTACGAGGACCTGCACGCCGACGAGGAACGGGCGACCGGGGAGATCCTGGCCCGCTACCGCGCGCTGGCCGGCCGCTGTGGCGCCGTCGTCGTGATCGGGACCGACTACACCGACGTCGGCGCGCCCACCGAGTTCGTGTTCAACGCCGAGCTGGCGGCCGATCTGGGCACGCCGGTGGTCAACGTGGTGACCGGGCTGCACCGGATGCCGGACGACATCGTCGCCGCGGTCGAGATGTCCAGGAAGGAGCTCGCCGAGCGGCACGCGACCGAGCTGGCCACCGTCGTCACCCGGGTCACGCCCGACCTGGTGGACGAGGTCGCCGCCCGCGTCAGCGCGTACGTCCTGCCGGAGGAGCCGCGGTTGTCGGCGCCCACGGTGAGCGACCTGGCCGCCGCCTGCGACGGCGAACTATTCATGGGGGACGAGCAGCAGCTCGGCCGGGAGGTCGGCGCCCTCATGGTCGGGGCGATGTCGCTGCCGAACATCCTCGACCGGCTCTCCGACGGCGTCGCCGTCATCGTCCCGGCCGACCGCGCGGCCGCGCTGGTGCCCGGACTGATGGCCGCGCACCGGGCGCCGACGTTCCCCGCCCTGTCCGCGATCATCCTGAACGGCGGGCTGGAGCTGCCCGAGCCGGTGACCCGGCTGTTCGACGGCATGGACATCCGGCTGCCCGTGATCGCCACTGAGGGCGGCACGTTCGAGACGGCCAAGGCGCTGTCGGAGGCCGAGGGCATGTTCACCCCCGACGCCAAGGGCAAGATCGACACCGCGCTTGGGCTGTTCGCCGACCACGTCGACACCGCCGCGCTGCTGCGCAGCCTGCGGATCACCAAGGCCGCCGCGGTGACGCCGCTGATGTTCGAGTACGACCTGCTGGAGCGGGCCAGGGCCCAGCGCCGCCACATCGTGCTGCCCGAGGGCGCCGAGCCGCGCATCCTCCGCGCGGCCGACAGCCTGCTGCGGCGCGGCGTGGCCGAGCTGACCCTGCTCGGCGACGAGCGGGAGATCCGGGCCGCGGCCGCCCAGATGGGCCTGGCCGTCGACGACGCGCACGTGGTCAGCCCGTTCGACGAGGAGCTGCGCGAACAGTTCGCCGAGGAGTACGCCCGGCTGCGGGCGCACAAGGGCATGTCGCTCGCGCAGGCCCGCGACGCCGTCACCGACGTGTCCTACTTCGGCACGCTGATGGTCCATCTCGGGCTGGCCGACGGCATGGTCTCGGGCGCCGCCCACACGACGGCCCACACCATCCGCCCGTCGTTCGAGATCATCAAGACGACGCCCGGTGTGGGGATCGTGTCCAGCGTCTTCTTCATGTGCCTGGCCGACCGGGTCCTCGTGTACGGCGACTGCGCGGTCGTCCCCGATCCCACGGCCGAGCAGCTGGCCGACATCGGGATCTCCTCGGCGGAGACCGCCGCCAGGTTCGGCGTCGAACCCCGCGTCGCCATGCTGTCGTACTCCACGGGCGAGTCCGGGACGGGCCCGGAGGTCGACAAGGTGCGCCGGGCCACCGCGCTGATCCGCGAGCTGCGGCCGGACCTGCCGGTGGCGGGGCCGATCCAGTACGACGCGGCGGCCGAGCCGAGCGTGGCCGAGGCGAAGATGCCGGGCAGCCCGGTCGCCGGGCGGGCGACCGTGTTCGTGGTGCCCGACCTGAACACCGGCAACAACCTCTACAAGGCCGTGCAGCGCAGCGCCGGCGCGGTGGCCATCGGGCCGGTGCTGCAGGGCCTGCGCAAGCCGGTCAACGACCTGTCCCGCGGTGCGACCGTGGACGATATCGTCGACACCGTGGCGATCACCGCCATTCAGGCGCAGGCGCACAATCCGGGTCGGGAGGAGACGCCGTGATCGACCAGGTCCTCGTCCTCAACAGCGGCTCGTCCTCGATCAAATACCGCCTGATCGACATGGCGTCACGCCGGGAGACCGCCCGCGGTCTCGCCGAACGGATCGGCGAGGAGACCAGCGTTCTCACGCACGGCGGCGTCCGGGTGGAGCGGCGGCTCGCCGACCACGAGGAGGGCCTGCGTGCCGTGCTCGCCGCCTTCACCGAGCACGGGCCGTCGCTGGACCGCGTGACAGCGGTGGGCCACCGGGTGGTGCACGGCGGCAGCCGGTTCGTCCAGCCCACCCTCATCGACGACGAGGTCGAGCGGGCGATCGAGGAGCTCGCCCCGCTGGCTCCGCTGCACAACCTGCCCAACCTGGAGGGCATCCGGGTGGCTCGCCGCGCGTTCCCCGCCCTGCCGCACGTCGCGGTCTTCGACACCGCGTTCCACGGCACGCTCCCGCCGCACGCCTACACCTACGCGGTGCCGCGCGAGTGGACCGAGAAGCTCGGCGTGCGCCGGTACGGCTTCCACGGCACCTCCACCGCCTATGTGTCACGGCGGGCCGCCGAGCTGCTCGGCAGGCCGTACGACAAGGTCGACTCGATCGTGCTGCACCTCGGCAACGGCGCGAGCGCGACCGCCGTGCGCGGCGGGCGCAGCGTGGACACCTCCATGGGCATCACCCCGCTGGCGGGCCTCGTCATGGGCACCCGGTCGGGCGACGTCGACCCCGCGCTCCCGGCGTACCTGAACCGGGTGGCCGGCATGAGCCTGGCCGACGTCGACGACGCGCTGAACCGGGACAGCGGGCTGCTCGGCATGTGCGGCGCCAACGACCTGCGTGAGGTGTGGAAGCTCGCCGACTCCGGCGCGCCCGACGCCCGGCTGGCGATGGAGGTGTACGGCCACCGCCTGCGCGGCTACATCGGGGCGTACTACGCCGTGCTCGGCCGGGTGGACGCGCTCGTGTTCACCGCAGGCGTGGGCGAGCACGACGCCAGGACACGGGATCTCGCGGTGTCCGGGCTGTCCCGGCTCGGCATCGAGATCGATCCGGCGCGGAACGCCGCGGCGGAGACCGGCCCCCGGATGATCTCACCCGAGGGGGCCGAGGTCGCCGTGCTCGTGATCCCCACCGACGAGGAGATGGAGATCGCCGATCAGGTGGTCGCCTGCGTCGAGTCACGGTCCCGCTGATCGTCGGTCGGCACGGTTATCCTGGGCGCTGAATGGTGGTGATTTGAATGGTGGTGGCCGAGGACGGCCAGGCGGGGGCCGGGGAGTCCGCGCCACCCGGATGGCGTGACCGCGTGCGGGCGCGGCGAGGAGGTCACCTCGCCCTGCGGGTCGTGATCGGGGTGATCGGCTGCGTCATGATCGTGGGTGGTCTGATCATGGTGCCGTTCCCCGGGCCCGGCTGGCTCGTGGTGTTCGCCGGCCTGGCGGTGCTGGCCACCGAGTTCCCGTGGGCCTCCAGGCTGCTGGAGCTCGCCAAACGCGCGGTCCTGGCCGCCACCGACTGGCTCAGACGGCAGAACTGGTTCGTCCGCGTCGTCGCGAGCCTGCTGACCCTCGCCTGCGCCGCCGCCATCGTGTGGGTGACGCTCAAACTGACCATGGGGATCGATCTCGTCCAGATGGCCCGCGCCTTCGTGCCGTGAAGCCGTGAAGCCGGGGCCGGCGAGGTCAGAGGTAGAGACCGGTGCCGTGTTCGGTCTGCTGGGTGGCCACCGCGTGCAGGTCGCGTTCGCGCAGCACCAGATAGAGCTGGCCCTGCACCTCCACCTCGTACTGGTCCTCGGGGTTGAACAGGACCTTGTCCCCGGTCTTCACGGATCGCGCGTTGACGCCGGCTCCGCAGACTTCGCCCCAGACCAGCCGGTTGGCCATCTTGACGGTCGCCGGGATGACGATGCCCCCGCTGCTGCGGCGTTCCTCGGTATCCCGCTCGACCCTGATCATGACGCGGTCGTGGAGCATCTGGATCTCGAATTTCGGGTCGGCCACGCTGGCAGTCTACGCGCTCAGGAGCGGCCCATTGCCAGGTCGTAACCGGTGCCCGAGCGGCGGTAGACCCGTCCGGTGCCCCACTTGAGCACCTCGAACCGGACGTGGACGGTGTTGGAACGGACGCCGGTGAGGTCGGCCATCATCTTCTCCGACAGGTCGACGATGGCCGGGATGTCGTGCTGTGCGACGGCCCACTCGGCCGGGCCGAAGTCCTCGACGAAGCCGATGACGCTCTTGCCCCGGTAGGTGATCTTCACCTTGGTGCCGAGGGGCCAGTAGGGGCTGGCGATGGTCCGGTACCGCATCGGCTTGCCCGACGCGGTCGCGCCGTCCCAGAAAGACGTCGCTGTGGCCGTACCGGAGGGAAGCTCAGGCTCGGGCGTCGGAGAGGCAGCCGGGGTGGGGGAGGTCTCCGGGGTGGCCGAGGCGGAGGGCGACGGGGATTGCGCCGCTGAGGGCTGCGCGGGCGGCCGCGCGAGGCTCGGAGTGGAGGAGGGGAGGATCTGGTCGGGGGCGGGGCGCCGGACGGGCGTGCCGGCCGCCGCATGGGCGGTGGCGGCGGTGCCGGTGGCCAGCAGGACACCGGTGACGGTCAGGGTGATCGCTTGACGGATTTGCTTGCGCATGTGTTCCTTTCGCCCCGTCAGACCCATGGGGGAGGGCATGCCGCGGCACACCCGGGGGCCTGGGAGAGGAAGGGGAAGGGTTCCCTTTACGCGTCTATGGCGACAGCGTTGCTTTTCGGGGCAGTTGATTCGGAAATAACGGATGTTTCGCATGAGTATAGGGAAAGAAACGGCAAAAGGGACAAGTGACCGCAAACCGCCGGTAGATCTTCCTTGACCCACAACATGGGCGTGATCTTGCAGTTGCTCACACGAATGAGGGTTCGCCCGCGGCGGGGGGCGGCAGAAGGCGTCAGAGGGCGGTGGCGACGGAGGCGATCTCGTGGAGGGGGAACTCCAGGTAGTCGCCGGCCTCCTCGCACCAGGCGTCGAGGACGCCGCTGCGCAGCTCGCCGTGGCTGATGGTCGCGGTGACGCCGTCGGACAGTGTGATGAGGGCACGGACGTCACGGTCCACCACACAGCCCAGGAGCGACTGCTGGGCCGCCGGCAGCCTGGTGGCCATCCGTCCGATGACGGCCCAGGTCTGCCGCCCAGGGCCGGTGGCGCCCGCGTCGGCGAGCAGACGCCTGGCGTGCTCGCGCGGGTCGGGGGACGGCTCGGCCAGCAGTACGTCCGGAACGCCGGAAACGGCAGGTCGCTCCAGCTCGGCGACCCGCCCGCCCGGCAGCAGAACGAGCCGCCCGCCCTCACCGGGCTCGTCGCCCGCCGACACCGGGGCGTACCCGGCCTTGCGCAGCGCGGCGAGCGTCGTCCCGGCCGAGGCGGAGCCGGCCAGCACGGTCGGAGCCAGGAGCCGCAGCCCGAGCCCGGCCAGCCTCCGGTGCGCGACGATCTCGGCCAGCAGGGCGGGATCGGAGCCCTGGATGATGCAGCCGACCGAGGAGACCGTCACCTCGCCGTGCCGGCGGCCGACGTCCCGGATCAGGTACGCCAGCGGCTGCGGGAGGGCGCCGACCTCGGCGAGTGCGGTGAGCAGGTCGTCGGCGGTCTCCCCGGCGTCCAGGGCCCGTCGTACGCTCGCCGGGCTGAACCGCCAGACCGAGGCGGCCCCGCGGGACTCGCGGTCGGCGGCGCGGTCGAGGAGGGCGGCGAGCTCGACCGACGGCGGCCCGGTCACGACGGCGGTCAGGTCGGCGCCGAACAGCGCGGTGCGGCGGGCGGCGGCGAGCGCGGTGACGGAGCGCTCGACCAGGGCCGGGTCGTGCTCGACCTCGGGCACGCCCGCGCGGCCCTCGTCTCCGGCGACGGAGGCCAGCGCGGCCAGCGCCCGGCCGAGGCCGGTGAGCGCCCGTCCGGCGGCGAGGCCGAGGAGCCGGGCCTCGTCGAGGACCGCGGGGGCGCAGTCGGCCAGTAGTTCCCGGTCGAGCATCGGCGCCCGCCAGTGGACGGACTGTACGAGCTCGCGCAGAGTGGCGAAGCTCCGGCCCTCGGGAATCCCCGCGAGCACGCCGAACACCGCCCGCCGGATCCGCGCGATCGTCTCACCGGAGGGGTCGTCGCCCAGAACGGTCGGGTGGCGGTCCTCCACACGGCGCAGCGACGACCGCTCCATGCGCCACCACGCGGCCACCAGGACGCGTAACCGGGCGGGGGCGTCCTCCAGGCGCCAGGCGTCGAACCGGTCGGTCGCGACCAGGCAGCCGGGCGCCGTGCCCGTGGGGGCCGCACCGACGGGGAGCGGGCCGCCGCCGTGCGCGGCATGCTCCTCCAATGCGATCAGCCGGGCGACCGCCGAGACCTCCAGGAGCAGCCGGGTCTCGTCCTCCGAGCAGCCGGTCTCCCTGGCCAGCCGTTTGATCTCTCGCACCCCGACGCCGCCGTTCTTCAGCAGCGGCAGCGGGGTCTTGCCGACGTTCTCCAGCACCGCGGTGGCCCGGTCGAGCAGGTGCGGCGCGGCCAGGCTCATCGCGTGCTCGACCTCGTCGGGAGCGGTCTCGACCGTGGCGAGATCGGGTGGGTACGGCGTGAACGGGCCGTGGTAGTCGGGACCCCGCAGCGCCAGCGACACCTCCCGCGGCATCTCAGCGAGATCCCACCGTCCGCGGAACAGCAGTCCGTGGTCGAGCGCCCACTTCTCCGGAGTTCCCGGCGTGATGAACCGGTCGCCGGACACGGTGCGGATCGGACCGTCCCAGGCGAAGCCGTCCAGCAGCTCCATCGAGCCGTACGGCGCCTGGCGGAGCAGCGCGCCGAGGCGCTCGCTGTCGCTCAGCAGCGCGGTGACCCTGGCCGCCATCTGGCGTTTGCTCCCCTGCACCGGCAGCCGGAGGTTGCGGCAGATGCGGCGCAGTCCGTCCGGGCTGAGCCGCCAGGAGTCGAGGTAGGCCCCGAGTGGCTCGCCGACGCCGCACGGCGTGGTCCACCAGCGGGCCACCGCCGGGGTGAGGTTGATCCGGCCGTCCGGACCGGGCCAGGCGACGGCGTGATCGTAAAGGTGGTCGAGCCACGGGATCACCTCGGAGGTGCGCACGCCGAGGAAACGGGCGAGGTCGTCCTCGCCCGGGCGATCGCCGACCACCAGGCACGCCTGCAGCAGTTCGAGGGGTGGCAGGGGAAGGCCGCGCATGACCTCCATGACGGCGAAGTCGTCGGTCAGGCGGACGGCCAGGGCGTCCAGGCGGCGGGGCCAGGGCGCGGCGATGGCGTCCTGGCGGTTGGCCAGGACGCGGGCGAGTCTGTCTTCGTCGAGAGCCGACAGCCAGCCGACCAGCTGATCGTCCATACCGGACTCCGGGGAAATGCCGCTCGGGCGTTACGGTCCGATCTCAGCACATCCGGGCCCGCCGTGGGTGGAGTTCGCGGCAGATTGCCCGTCGGAGAGTCAGCTGGCGGACAGCACGGCCCAGACGGCCTTGCCCCGCGGGGCCAGGGCGGACCAGCCCCAGCGCACGCTCAGCGACTCGACGATGTGGAGTCCGAGGCCGCCCGGCTCGAACGGCGCCGGGTCGCGCATGACCGGTACGGCCGCGCCGGGATCGGTGATCGCGCAGGTGACCAGGTGGCCGTGCCGGATCAGGGACAGCCGGATGACCTCCCGGTCCCGGCGGTCTCCCGGTCCGAGGAGCGTCAGGCCGTGCCGCAGCGCGTTGGTGGTGAGCTCCGAGACCACCAGCTCCATCGCGTCGAGGAGCTCGGTCAGGTGCCACCCGGACAGGGTCCCCGCGGCGAAGCTGCGGGCCGAGTGCACCGACTCCGCCAGGGGCGGCAGGACGAAGGTGGCGCTGCCGCCGATGCGTGTGCCGGTGCGGCCAGGCATGGGTTCCAGCAGGTCGCGCGCGTTCTCCGGCCACCAGCCGATCGGCGGGCACCAGTCGCGCGCCGACCACTGAATCTGGCCACGAGTGGGGTTCGTGGACTGCACGGGATCATGATGCTGGACACTTCGTGCAACTGCAAGGGCGAATGCACGTGCAAGCGTGGTGTGCAAGCGCTACGGTTACCCCCAAACACCGCTGGGACGAAGGGGGCGATCTTTGACAGACTGTGAACAAGCCCACTAAGCGGAGGAAAAACACGTGTCGATAGATCCGCCCGGATCGGCTTCCACCGTTCGGCGCATCATGCTCGGCGCCAGCCTTCGGCGGCTGCGTGAGGAGCGGGGACTCGCCCGCGATGAGGCGGGATTCCACATCCGCGCCTCAGAGTCCAAGATCAGCCGAATGGAGCTCGGCCGGGTCGGTTTCAAGACGCGTGACGTCGAAGACCTGCTCACGCTGTACGGCGTCGTCGACGACGACGAACGGCGTGGCCTGCTGGAGATGGTCCGCGAGGCGAACACGCCCGGGTGGTGGCACAAGTACGGCGAGGTCCTGCCGAACTGGTTCGTCACCTACGTCGGACTGGAGGAGGCCGCCGGCGTTATCCGCACCTACGAGGTGCAGTTCGTGCCCGGCCTGCTGCAGACGGCGGCGTACGCCCGCTCGGTGATCCAGCTCGGGTATCCGGACGCTCCGGATGCCGTAATCGAACAACGTGTGCATCTACGCATGCAGCGCCAGGAGCGGCTGACGCACAGGGACGGGCCCAGGTTGTGGGCCGTCATCGACGAGGCCGCGCTGAAGCGACCGATCGGAGGGAGGGCGACCATGCGCGAGCAGATCCAGCACCTGCTCGAGGTGGCCACGCTGCCCAACATCACTCTTCAGGTGATGCCCTTCCGCTTCGGGATGCACGCGGCCGAGGGTGGCGCTTTCACGATCCTCCGTTTCCCGGAGCCCGACCTTTCCGACGTGGTCTACGTCGAGCAGCTCTGGGGCGCCCTCTATCTGGACAAGCGTGAGGACGTCGATCCCTACCTGACGGCCATGGAGCAGCTGTGCGTGGAGAGCACCACGCCCGGGGCCACCGCCGAGATCCTCGGCGAACTTCTCAGAGAGATGTGAATGCAGACATATAACGGGATGCCCGCAAACGACCTCACCGGGGTCACGTGGCGGAAGAGCGCCCACAGCAACTCGACCGGTAACTGCGTTGAGCTCGCCGAGCTCCCGGGCGGCGGCGTCGCCGTGCGGAACTCGCGATATCCCGAGGGCCCGGCGCTGATCTACACCAGGGATGAGATCCGCGCGCTCGTGCTCGGCGTCAAGGACGGCGAGTTCGACGGCTTACTCGTCTGATCGCCACCCGCGTGACCGCGATGGAGGCCCCGATGGGGGCCCGATGGAGGACGCGGTGGAACCGGTGCCGGTGGGACTGGTCGGAGCCGGTCCGTGGGCCGGCACGGTCCACGCCCCGATGCTCGCGGCCGGGCCGTACACGAGGCTCGCCGGCGTGTGGGCCCGCAGGCCGCAGGCCGCGGTCGAGCTGGCCGGCAGCGGGCGGGCGGGCAGCGCCCTGCTGCTCGGCTCCGACCTGGGCGACGGCGTCTTCCCCGAGGTCGCCAGGCAGTTCGCCGACACGGTGCGCCGCGGCGGCGGGCACCCGCTGGACGCCCGCCACGGCCTGCGCCTGCAGGAGGTCATCGAGGAGGCGGAGCGACAGCTCCGCTGAGCCGCAGCCAGGAGCCGGGAAACGGGCTGGGACGGTGCTTGATCCGGCGGCTTGATACGGTACGTCCGACGCGTGCCGTGCAGCGAAGTCCGGTGAGAGTCCGGCGCTGTCCCGCAACTGTGGATCCCCGCCCCCGGGGACGAGCCAGGTCGCCTGTACGGCCCGCCGACGTCGTCAACCCTCGAGGAAAAGGGTGATCCGTCGTTTTCACGGGTCTCTCGATTCCCGGCTCTCCCCTGGAGGACTCTCTCGTGAGGCCTGTACGCGCGGCCGTCGCGGGCGTGCTGCTGGGTGTCGTCGGTCTGACCGGTTGCGGTCAGACGAGCGACACGGCCGCCCCCTCGTCCGCAGCCACCGCCCCCGCCGCATCGGCCGCCGCCGGCGCCTTCCCCGTCACCGTCGAGGCCGGCAACGGCACGGTGACCATCGCCAAGCGGCCCGAGCGCATCGTCTCGCTCTCCCCGACCGCCACCGAGATCCTGTACGCCATCGGCGCCGGCGGCCAGGTCACCGCGGTCGACGACCAGTCGAACCACCCGCCGGAGGCGCCCAAGACGTCGCTGTCCGGCTTCAAGCCGAACGTCGAGGCGATCGTGGCCGCCAAGCCCGACCTGGTCGTGCTCGCCAACGACCTGAACGGCGTCGTTGCCGGGCTGGGCAAGGTCGGCGTGCCGGTGCTCCTGGAGCCGGCCGCGAACCGGCTGGAGGACGCCTACGATCAGATCGCCGACCTCGGCGCGGCCACCGGCAACCCCGACAAGGCCGCGGAGGTCGTGCAGGGGATGAGCAGGCGGATGGACGAACTGATCGCCGCCGCGCCCAAGGGCAAGGGGCTGACCTACTACCACGAGCTGGACACCACGCCCTACTCGGTCACGTCCACGACGTTCCTCGGCCAGATCTACGGCATGTTCGGGCTGAAGAACATCGCCGACGAGGCCCCCGACGCCGCCGGCGGCTACCCCAAGCTGTCGGCCGAGTTCATCGCCAAGGCCGACCCCGACGTCATCTTCCTCGGCGACACCAAGTGCTGCGGCCAGAGCGCGGCGACCCTCGCCGAGCGGCCCGGCTGGTCCGGTCTGTCCGCGATCAAGAACGGCCGCGTCGTCGAACTCGACGACGACATCGCCTCCCGCTGGGGCCCCCGGGTGGTCGACCTCGCCCAGGCCGTGAGCGAGGCCGTGCAGAAGGCCGGTGACGGCTCGGCGACCGAGTGACGAGACCGTGACGCTCCTTCGGTCGCGGGGCCTCGCCCTGCTCGTCGCGGCGGCCGTGCTCGCCGTCTGCCTGGCCCTCGGCCTGCTGACGGGGGCCGCCGGGATCTCGCCGCGCGGCATCGCGCTGGCGCTGCTCGACCGGCTCCCGTTCGTCTCCGTCGACCCGGGGCTCACCCCCGCCGAGCAGGGGATCCTCTTCCAGCTCCGGGTCCCGCGGGTGCTGATCGCCGCCATGGTCGGCGGACTGCTCGCGATCGCCGGCGCCGGATATCAGGGGGTGTTCCGCAACCCCCTGGCCGATCCGTACCTGCTGGGCGCCGCCGCGGGGGCCGGGCTCACCGTGACGCTGGTCGTGGTGTTCCTCGGCGGCCGGGTGGGGGTGATCGCCGTGCCGGTGGCCGCTTTCAGCGGCGCGATCGGCGGGGTGCTGCTGGCGTACGCCCTGGGCCGCTCGGCCGGCCGCGGCGGCGGAGGTGTCGGAGGGGGCGCCGGAGGGGGCGCCGCCACACTCGTCCTGGCCGGGGTCGCGGTCACCTCGTTCCTCACCGCGATCCAGACGTTCGTGCAGCAGCTCAAGGTGGAGGAGCTGCAGCGGATCTACGCGTGGATCCTCGGCGACGTCGGCGGCGGCTGGGAGGACGTATGGATGATCGCGCCATATGCCCTGGTCTCGACGGTCGTGCTGCTGCTGCACGGGCGGCTGCTCGACGTGCTGTCGGTGGGCGAGGAGGAGGCGGTGAGCCTCGGTCTGCACGCGGCGCGCGCCCGCATGATCGTGCTGCTCGCCGCCTCGCTCGCCACCGCGTCGGCCGTGGCGGTCGGCGGGCTCATCGCGTTCGTCGGGATCGTCGTGCCGCACGTGGTGCGCCGGCTCGCCGGGTGGTCGTACCGGATCGTGCTGCCGGTGTCGTTCGTCGGGGGCGCGGCGTTCCTGGTGCTCGCCGATCTCATCGCGCGCAGCGTCCTCGCCCCGGCCGAGCTGCCCATCGGCGTGGTCACCGCGTTCGTCGGCGCGCCGTTCTTCGTCATGGTCCTCCGCATGAGCAGGGCCGTGAACACATGAGCGGCGGGATCGAGGGGTCGGGCGGGATCGAGGTGCGCGGCCTCGGCGTGATGCTCGGCGAGCGGGAGGTGCTCGCCGACGTCGGGCTGTCGGTCGGCTGCGGCGAGTGGCTGACCATCATCGGGCCGAACGGCGCCGGCAAGTCGACCCTGCTCAGAGCCATGGCGGGACTGATCGCCTGCACGGGAGAGGTGCTCGTGGACGGCGTCCGCGCGCGTCGCCTGCGCCCCCGCCCCCGGGCCCGCCTGATCGCCTACGCGCCGCAGAACCCGCTCCTCCCCCCGGACATGAGCGTGTACGACTACGCGCTGCTGGGCCGTACGCCGTACATCCCCTATCTGGGCCGGGAGAGCGCCCGCGACCGCGAGGTGACGGAGTCGGTGCTGGAGCGGCTCGACCTGACCGGTTTCGCGTCCCGGCGGCTCGGCCACCTGTCGGGCGGCGAACGGCAGCGGGTCGTGCTGGCCCGCGCGCTGACCCAGCAGGCCCCGGTGCTGCTGCTCGACGAGCCGACCACCGCTCTCGACCTCGGCCACCAGCAGCAGGTGCTCGAGCTCGTCGACCGGCTGCGTCTGGCCGACAGGCTGACCGTCGTGACGACGCTGCACGACCTGAACCTGGCCGGGCAGTACGCCGACACGCTGGTCCTGCTCGCCCCCGGCCGTGCCGTCGCCTCCGGGCCGCCCAAACAGGTGCTGACCGAGCCGCTGCTCGCCCGGCACTTCGGGGCGCACGTCCGGGTCGAGCCCGGCGCGGACGGCCGGCCGCTGGTGCACCTGACCCGGCCGGAGGAACGGTGACCGCCCCGGCCCGGGCCTCGGGGCCGGCTCAGGGATCGCTGTCGCTGACCTTCCGCATGGAGGACGGCATGCGGATGGGCACGATCCTGTGGCGGTTCGGGCCCGGCTGGCGCATGATCTCCTCGGCGATGCTCGGCGGCGGGATCGGGCCCCGGGAGTGGGTGCTGAACGCCCAGGTCGGCAAGGACTACGCGCGGATGGACCCGGTGGAGCATCTGATCGAGATGGGGCCGGAAGGCTCCGGCGTCGGGATGCTGACCGCCGCGATGGTCGAGCACCGCACGTGGGCCGCCGACGGGGGAGTGGAGGCCCTGGCCACCGTCGGCCTGGGCACCCCCACCTGGGCCGCCGCGTCGTCGGATGCCGCGACGGATGCCGCGACGTATGCCGCATCGGACGCGATCGCCGTACGGCCGGGAACGATCAACATCATCGTCGCCGTCCCGGTGGCGCTGTGCGACGCGGCTCTGGTCAACGCGGTCATGACGGTCACGGAGGCCAAGACCCAGGCACTGATCGAGGTGGGATTCCCCTGCACCGGCACCGCCTCGGACGCCGTGTGCGTGGCCGTGCGGGAGGAGGGCCCGCAGGAGCTGTTCGGCGGCCCCCGCTCGGAGTGGGGAGCGCGGATCGCCCGCGCCGTACATCACGCGGTCGCCGACGGCGCGCACGACTGGCGCCGCCGTGCCGCCGCCAGGTCGCCGGTCGTGCCGCACTGACAGCGACGGCCGGGGCCCGTCAGTTGGTGAAGGCGACCGTGTTGACCATGTGATCGATGAGCTGCGGGTCGCAGCGCGCGCAGAAGAAGGTGATCAGCACCGCCCTCTCGTCCTGGCCCTGCCGTACGAGATAGGCGGTGAAGTCGAGGCGGCGGCCGCTCTGCGCCGGGTCGCCGAGCACTCCGTCCAGCCTGAAGCCCGGTTGGCCGCCCACGGTCGTCGGCATCGGAGCACCGGTGTAGCCGACCGTTCCCGGGAGCGACGACTCCAGGCTCTGCTGGAGCTCCATCGGGGAGTCGGAGGTGCTGAGCGTGTTGCTCACCTGAGCGAAGACGCCGACCGCGCGGTCCGGCTGGTTCGTGATCACCGGGTCGACCTTCGACCAGTCGGTGTTGCCGGGCACGGCGAACAGCGCGTCGAACTCGTCGACGGCCGGTGAGGCGATCATCCACTGGTCGGCGTTGGTCCTGGCCTGTCCCCAGGTCGACGGGTAGGCCATGGTGAACGGCGCGGCCGTGCTCCCCGGATAGGTGTTCCAGGTGGCGGCGGTGTCGCCGCCCTTGGTGAGGATCAGGGCGGCCGCCACCGCGACCGACAGCAGCACGGCCAGGCCGCCGATCAGCGGTCCGAGCGGGAGCCTACGCCGGCCGCCACCGGCCGCCGCCCGCCGTCCCGGGGAGACCGGCGGCTGCGACGCATGGGACGGATGGGAGGGATATGGGAGATGGGTCGGGTGAGAGGGGTGGGATGCCGGCCCCGGCGCCACCGGCGGGTACGACTGCACGGAGCCGGCCGGAGACGGCAGGGTTGGCGAGTAGGACTGCGGGTGAGACGGGGAGTGCGTGAGCGGATGCGACTGTACGGGCGGCTGGGCCTGGTACGGCTCCGGCGGCTGCGGCGATCGCCACTGCGGGGAGGGTTGCGCGCCCGCTGCGCCCGCTGCGCCCGCTGCGCCGGCCGCCTGCTGTTCGCCGCCGCTGATGGCGTCGCGGAGTGCGGAGACGAACTCCCGGCAGGTCGGATACCGCTCGGCCGGGTCTTTCGCCAGGGCCCGCGCCAGCACCGGGTTGACCGTGTGCGGCAGGTCGGGACGGTACGGCGTGAGCGGTGGCGGGTCATGGGAGACGTGGGCGTACAGCAGCGCCAACTCGGTGTCGCGCTGGAACGGCGGCTGCCCGGCGAGCGCCTCGTAGACCACGCAGGCGAACGCGTAGAGGTCGCTGCGGCCGTCCACCGCGAGCCCGCGGATCTGCTCCGGGGCGACGTAACGGGGAGTCCCCATGAAATGCCCGTGGCTGGTCAGCCCCGCCTCGGCCGACGAGCTCTTGGTCAGCCCGAAGTCGGTCAGGTAGACGTGGTCGGCCTGGGTCACCAGGATGTTGGCGGGCTTCACGTCGCGGTGCACCAGCCCGCCGGCGTGCGCGGCGTCCAGCGCGGCGGCGATCTGGGTGAACAGCGTGTTGGCCCGGGCCACCGGCAGCGGACCGCTCGCCTGGGCGAGCTTGCGCAGGTCGCTGCCTTCGACGTAGCGCATGGCGATGAACAGCAGGTCGTCGCGCTCGCCCGCCTCGTAGACCGGGATGATGTTGGGGTGGTCGAGGCTCGCCACCAGCCGTGACTCCCGTACGAACCGCTCACGGAAGCGCCCGTCGTGCGACAACTGCGGCGCGAGGATCTTCAGGGCCACCGCCCGGCCCAGCCGCTGGTCCCGCGCGCGGTAGACGGTGGCCATGCCGCCTCGCCCGACGACCGCCTCGATCAGGTAGTCGCCGAGCTGACGGCCGGTCAGCGGCGGCATCGGGGGAGTGTCCGTCATGTCATGAATCCACTGGGTTGCCGCAGAAGCCGCAGAAACGGTGCCCCTGGCCCAGCCGCATGCCGCACTGGGTGCAGAAGCTCATCTGCGGTTGCCCGGAAGGCCCGGAGATGACCGGAGGTCTGGAGGGGACAGAAGCCACGGAGGGGACAGAGGGCTGGGAGGGGACAGAGGGCGCGGAGGGGACAGAGGGCTGGGACGGAACCGAGGGCTGGGAGGTCCCACCCGGCGGTGAGGGGTCGGCGCTCGCGACGTTCCCGGCCGGGCCGGGCTGGCCGATGACCTGCGTGACCGCGTGCGTGGGCCATGACTCCGCCGTCTGCGGCGGCGTTTCGGAGGCCTGTGCCGCGGCCGCTCGCCTGCGCCGCACCAGCGGCACGGCCACACCGGCGAGCACCGCCAGGACCGCCAGGCCGCCGGCCAACGGAATCAGCGGGGACGTGGCGGACGTCTCCTCGGCCGGCACGGCGGTGGGCTTGGCCGCGGCGCCGCCCTTGTCCTCGCCGGTGCCCGCCTTCGCTCTGGCCTCCTTCAGGTGGTCGATCGCGACGGCGTGGTCGGAGCGCAGGTTCAGCACCTGCTGCAGCACCGGGATCGCGTTGGCGAACTGCTTGTTGTGGTAGGAGGCGAGGGCGGTCTCATAGACGTTGTCGACCGGCCCGCGGCGCGGGGTCACACCGGCCGTCACCAGCGCGGTGCGGATCTCCTCGACCGGGGTGACCGTCGTCGGGACGTCGCCGCCGCCGGCGAGCAGCCCGATCACCTCGCTCTTGCCGTCGTCGATGAGCGCGGCGCCCGCGGCCCCGTTCTTCAGCAGGGTGGCGACCTTGTCCTTCTCCTTCTCCTTGAAGGTCCGGCTGCCCGGGGGATCCAGATGCGCCGTGTCCAGCTTGGGCGGCAGCTTCGCCGATGGTCTGCCGGTGAGCGTCATCACGTCGGTCGACTCGACGGCGCCGCCGAGGGCGGTCCCGAGCGGCACGGTGGGCAGGGTCGCCTTCTCGCCGCCCTTGGTGACCTTGAGCACCGCGGGAGCGGTCGGGGCCGCGCCCGTCGTCAGGATCTGCGCGGGCAGGCCGCCGGGCGCGGGGGGATCAAGGTACGGGAAGACCGCCACGTTCGTGGTGACCTGGGCGATGCAGGTCGAGTCGGTCTTCTGCGGCGGATAACAGGCCTGGAGCCTGCGGTTGAGGTCGGGGTCGTCGAGCGTGTGCCGTTGGAAGTCCGCCGGGATCTTCACCTTGAAATACTCGGCGAACACCCGATTGGCGGCGTAGACCCTGGGATCGCGGTCGGTCCGCACCACCTGGGTGGCGGTGACGACGACGCCGTCGGGGGTGACGGTGAAGCCGCTGCCCTTGGCCAGTTCGGTGTCGTACTCTCTGACGATCTGCTTGATGATGCTCCGGTCGTCGAGCAGCGTGACCGACACGTGCGAGGACGACTCCACCCGCACGGCTCCGGGCGTCACGCGGTCGGTGGATCCGCTCGGGTGGGGATGCATCGGCAGGGGCGCCACCAGGGGTGCCGCGAGCAGGGGCGCCGCGATCGCGCTATGGGCCACCGGCACCGCGAGAAGTTTGTACAGGCGGGGCATCCCGGCCTCCTATGCCTGGTGGGAACAGACCAAGGGTCTCAACGGCGGCGGTGCCGGACAAGGTCTGGAGCCGTGCCGACACTATGTTGATACAGCCCATTGATCTCCATGGCGCTTGCCGCACGCTTGCAGTCGGATTGCGCCATGCCGCCGTCCATGCGCGCTCGCCCGGAAAGCGATTAATGTTCGGTTCATGCTGCCTTCCCGCCTTCCCCGGACCGACCTGCTGATCGGCTTCGCCATCATGGCTCTGGGCACACTGGAGGCGTTCACCGTGGCGACCGCGCCGCCGATCTCCCAGGGGGCGACGATGAGTGAGGTCACGAAGTGACGATCCGCGTCGTCCTGGCCGACGACCAGGTGATGGTCCGGGCGGGCCTGCGCATGGTGGTCGAGAGCGAGCCCGGCATGGAGGTCGTCGGCGAGGCGGGCGACGGCGTCGAGGCGGTGGCGGTGGCGCAGCGGCTCCGGCCGGACATCGTGCTCATGGACATCTCGATGCCCCGGATGGACGGGCTCAGCGCGGCCAGGCGGCTGCTCGACACGCCGCACCCTCCCAAAATCATCATGCTCACCACGTTCGACACCGACGAGAACCTGTACGCCGCGCTGCGCGCCGGCACCAGCGGCTTCCTGCTGAAGGTGTCGCCCCCCGAGCAGCTCGTGGCGGCCATCCGGGTCGTCGCGGCCGGCGACGGGCTGCTCGACCCGGCCGTCACGACCCGGGTGATCGCCTCTTTCGCCGGGCGGCGCGAGCCGGTGCGCCCGCCACAGCTGTCGGAGCTCACCCCGCGTGAGCTCGAGGTCCTGCGGATGCTCGCCCGTGGTCTCACCAACGCCGAGATCGCCAAGGCGCTCTTCGTCGGCGAGGCCACGGTGAAGACCCATGTCGCCCGCGTGCTCATGAAGCTGAACCTGCGTGACCGGGCTCAGGCGGTCGTGTTCGCGTACGAGTCGGGCGTGGTCGCCCCCGGATCGGCGGACGGGTAGCCCTTCGGATAGTGCGCGGCCCACTCGGCGTCGCTCATCCGCAGCACCCGCAGCCCGAGGTAGCCGAGCACCAGGAGGTTGCCGCCGCTCCAGAGCAGGCTGAGCGGGCCATAGTCCATGACGTTCGGGAGGATCCAGACCAGCAGTCCCGTCACGGGGACCCACCAGCGGACGAATCCGGCGCGGGTCAGGGCGATCAGGAACAGGAACAGGCCGATCGGTCCGAGGAACACCCACGGGAGCTGGAACCCGAATATTACCCCGGGCAGGTCGAACACCTCGTCGAACAGCTTCTCCGCCTGGTCCGGCGGGTAGTGCCGGCCGAACCACCACTGCACCGGGTCGCCCATCAGCAGTGCCGAGAGGTTGAGGAAACCCAGCACGGCGAACGCGCCTCCGATGTGGCCCAGCACGGCGCCGCGGCGGCGGGTCAGGTGCGTCAGGCCGATCACGGCCAGCGGCAGGAGCAACCAGCTCCAGTGGTAGAGGGCGGACTGGAGTTGCGCCAGCGCCGGATTGTCGCCATAACTGACCACCTCGCGGTCATCGCCCCACGTCCCCGGATCCACCAGGTTCGCGACGAGCTGGAGGACCGGCGAGGCGATGAGCGTCGCTGCGATGACCGAGCGCCGGAAGGCCACCGAGTCGGACGGCTTGAACATCGATCTTTCCCTTTCGGGTCGTCTCTTGTACGGCCGGGGACCATAGGTGACGGCCCGGATGCGGCACATCCGCCGTCAGAGTGATCCGACGTCATCCGTACGACTGACTTATCGCTGAAGCCCGGTCTTTGTGTATATTTTTTGGAAGATGGCTCACTAAACGGGAGATGTTTTATGAAGGCCTTCCCGGCGGTCCTGTTCGACGAGGCGCACAGCGAGGCATGGACGATCCGGCGTGAGATCGCCGAGGTCATCAATCCGGCGCATCCCGACGACAGCGGCTACGTGAAGGCCGCCGAGGTCCTGCGACGGCTCGGCCACACCGTCCGTCCCCACATCGAGGGCCCCGTCACACCCGGCCTGCTCGACACGTGCGACGTCTTCGTGATCGCGCATCCCTCCGGGGAGCGCTGGGAGCGCACCACGGGCGCCGGGAGCCCGGTCTTCACCGTCGATGAGATCGACGCCGTCGAGGCATACGTCGCCGCCGGCGGCGGGCTGGTCGTGCTCGCCGAGTGCGAGCAGGACAAGTACGGCAGCAACCTCGCCGACCTGCTCGGCCGGTTCGGCGTCGCCGTCGAGCACGCGACCGTCCAGGACCCCGCGAACTGCCACAACAGGGTCGCCACCTGGGTCCTCGGCACGCCGCCATCGGACGGAGCAGACGCGGGCGTGGACGGGCAGGACCTGCTGGCGCGGGCGGGCCGGGCCTGCTTCTACCGCTCGGGAACGCTCGCCGCCCTCCCCGAGGGCGCCACCGTCCTGTTCCGGACCTCACCCACCGCCGACCCCGCCGGCCGCCCGCTGGCGGCAGCCGTACGGCACGGCCGCGGCCGCGTCGTGGTGCTGGCCGACTCCGACCTGTTCGGCGACGACTCGATCGGCGACCACGACCACGTCCAGCTGTGGGCCAACCTCGTCACCTGGGCCGCTCGGATGCCCGAGGACGGGCGCTCCCGTACGGCGCCGCGGGCAGAGGTGGCGGCGGAGTTCGCCCGGCTGAAGGCCGCCGTAGAGGAGTTGCGCCCGCTGCAGGCGAAGGACGGCTCCATCAGCGGCGACCGGGACCGCGCGGCCGGGCTGATCTCCCGGATCTGCGACCACGTGACCACGCTCGCCCCGGCCTTCCCTCACGACCGCGACTACCTCGACGCGGTGGTGGCCGACTTCCGCATGTGGGTGTCGGACGGGCTGGGCGTGCCGGACTTTCTCGACTCGCTGAATGCCTTCCACCCCGACACCCAGCGGGTCGACGGGCTGGAGCACCTGGTCGTCTTCCCGATGTACACCCAGAACGGCAACAGCGACCGCAATGTCGAGGCTGTCTGGATCCGGGTGGTCTGGCCCGACTGGCTGGCCGAGTTGGAACGCGGCGGCTACGACAACCCGATGTTCGTGCCGATCGTGTTCGAGGGCTTCACCTCGGGCTACGACACGAACTCCGCCGTGCTGTTCCCGGAGACCGTCGCGGTACGGCAGGCCCCGTCGAGCTTCACCTGGGGTGCCATCTTCTGTGATCGGGAGGCCGCGAGGTTCCGCGCGGTCAGCGCCGCCGCCGCCAGGACGCTCAAGCTGGCGCTGCCGCCGGACGCCGCCCGTCTGCTCGCCTCGCAGGACCTCGCCCAGGACACCTTCGTCCTGTGGGACCTCGTACACGACCGGACCCACAGCCACGGCGACCTGCCGTTCGACCCGTTCATGATCAAGCAGCGGATGCCGTACTGGCTGTACGCGCTGGAGGAGCTGCGCTGCGACCTGACCGCGTTCGGCGAGGCGGTGAAGCTGGAGGCGGCGGGCGTGCCGCACGCGCGCTACGTGCAGTACGCGATCCTCTTCGACCGGCTGTTCCGCTTCCCGATCACCGGTGAGCGGGTCCGCAACTACGACGGCCTCGGCGGCCAGCTCCTGTTCGCCTACCTGCACCGGAGCGACATCGTCCGCTGGACCGACAACCGGCTCACCATCGACTGGGCCCGCGTGGCCGACGGCGTCGCCGACCTGCGCGGCGAGGTGGACAAGCTCTACCGCGACGGCATCGACCGGCCCAAGGCGGCGCACTGGCTCGCCGCCCACCAGCTCGTCGCGACGTACGTCGAGCCGCACCCCACGTCGGTGTGGCGGCAGGGGGGGCGCGCGCTGCCGGCCGAGCAGAAGGCCATGGTGGACGCCGTGCTGCCCGATGAGTTCCCACTGAGCATGTTCTACGAGGCGCTGCGCCGTAAGCTCACGGAGGTGGTGGAGTCCACGAGAGGCATCCGGGCGTGAGCAACCGGGCCGGCCGGAAGGGATGAGCGTGATGAGCAGGGTGATTTTGGTCGCGGGAGCAGGCGGCCCGACCGGACAGGCCGTGGTGCGGCGGCTGGCCGAACGCGGCGACACCGTGATCGCGGTCGACCGGTCCGGCGTCGAGGGGTGCCTGAACGTGGACCTGCTGGATGCGGCGGCCGTGGCCGAGCTGGCCGAGCGGATCAGAGCCGAGCACGGGCGGGTGGACGGCGTCGTCCACCTCGTCGGCGGCTGGCGCGGCTCGAAGACCTTCGCCGAGACCTCGCTCGCGGACTGGGACGTGCTGCACGACCTGCTGATCCGGACTCTGCAGAACGTGTCGCTCGCGTTCGAGCCGCTGCTGAAAGCCGGCGACGACGGCCGGTTCGTCATCGTCTCGGCCCGGGCGGCGCAGCGGCCGACGCAGAGCAACGCCGTCTACGCGACGGCCAAGGCGGCGGCCGAGGCCTGGACCCTGTCGCTCGCCGACGCGCTGCGTGGTACGGCCTCCGCCGCCGTGATCCTGGTGGTGACCGCGCTGGTGCACGACGCGATGCGGGCCGCCGCTCCCGACAAGCAGTTCAAGAACTTCACCGACGTGCGGGATCTCGCGGCGGCCGTCGCCGGCCTGTGGGACGAGGACGCCGCCGCCCTCAACGGCCGCAGGATCGACCTCGCGCCGATGCCGAAGGACGGAGATTTCTCGTGACAACGGATGCCGTTCGGCGGCACGACCCGGCGGCCAGGACGTTCGCCAGCGACAACTACGCCGGCGTGCACCCGGAGGTGCTGGAGGCGATCGCCCTCGCCAACGGCGGCCATCAGGTCCCCTACGGCGACGACGTCTACACCGATGCGCTGCGGGACCTCTTCGGCCGGCACTTCGGCGAGCAGGCCGAGGTGTTCCCGGTGTTCAACGGCACCGCCGCCAACGTCGTCTCGCTGCGCTCGATGTGCGCCCCATGGGAGGCGGTGATCTGCCCGCAGAGCGCCCACATCAACACCGACGAGGGCGGCGCCCCCGAGGTGACCGGCGGCCTGAAGCTGCTCCCGGTGTCCACCCCGGACGGGAAGCTCACGCCCGAGCTGGTCGACCGCCAGGCGTGGGGCTTCGGCGACGTGCACCGGGCGCAGCCGCGCGTGGTGTCGATCTCCAACGCGACCGAGCTCGGCACGCTCTACCCGCCCGCCGAGATCAAGGCCGTCTGCGATCACGCCCACGAGCTGGGGCTGCTCGTCCACCTCGACGGCTCGCGGATCACGAACGCGGCCGCCGCCCTGGACCTCCCGCTCCGGGCGCTCACCACCGACGTCGGGGTGGACGTGCTGTCGTTCGGCGGCACCAAGATCGGGCTGCTGCTGGGCGAGGTCGTCGTCGTGCTCAATCCCGCGGCCGCGCGCGGCCTGCCGTACCTGCGCAAGACGTACATGCAGCTCGCCTCGAAGATGCGGTTCGTCTCCGTGCAGTTCGAGGCGCTGCTCCAAGGGGACCTGTGGCTGCGCAGCGCCCGCCAGGCCAACGCGATGGCCAGACGGCTCGCCGACGCCGTACGGGATATGCCGGGGGTGACGCTGCCGCGCCCGGTGGAGGCCAACGGGGTCTTCGCGATCCTGCCCGCCGACGTCGCCGACCGGCTGCGCAAGCGGTTCCGGTTCTACAACTGGGACGAGCAGATCGGCGGCGGGATGGTGGAGGTGCGGTGGATGTGCGCCTTCGACACCACCGAGGCCGACGTCGACGCCTTCGCCGCCGCCCTGGCCGAGGAGCTCACCGCCTGATGACCACCTGGGTTCCGATCACTTTCCGAGGATGGAGGGCAGGGGCTGGGCGCCCCGGTTGGTGAGCAGTTCCCGCATCTGCCTGATCTCCGCCAGCTGTCCGTTGACGATGTGCTGGGCCAGGGCGCGCACCTCGGCCCGGCCGGATAGCTTCAGCAGGCCCTCGGCCATGTCCACCCCGCCCTCGTGATGGCGGATCATGAGCTGGAGGAACAGAACCTCCGCGTCCTTGCCCGGCGCCGCCGACCTCAGCCGTTTCATCTCCTCGTCGGAGGCCATCCCCGGCATGGACCCGGTCGTGGCGGCGCCGGCTCCGCCGTGGCCGCCGTGCCCGGCCATCCACGTCATCGGCGGCAGGAGGGACGCCTGGTCGAGGCCCCACTGCTGGAGCCAGCCCATGAAAATCCCACGCTGGGTGCTCTGCGTGGTGATGATGTCGTAGGCGAGCGTCCTGAGCTGGTCGTCCGTGCTCTTGTCCCGCACGATGAACGACATCTCCACCGCCTGGGCGTGATGTACGCCCATGTCCCGGGCGAAGCCCGCCTCAGGGGAGGCGTCGCCCGGGGCCTGCGACCTGGTGAGGAACAGCAGCACCGCGGCCACCGCGACGACGACGGCGATCACCCCGAGGATCGGCGTGGTCCTCCTGGGCCGTGAGACGGTGTCGGGCGGCAGGCCCGTATCGGTGGTCATCGCCGACAGGCTACTCCACGCGCTCGCCGGTGAGGCCCGGAGCCGTCTGGTCACATGGGTCTCACGCTTGCGCGGGGTTTATCCCTATACCCACTATTCTCCATACCTCATAGGGGGATAATCCGTGATCGCTGGCTGGAGGATGGATGTCGAAGGAGAAGACGCAGGCGAGACGTGAGCACCTCGCCCGCATGCGCGCCCAGCAGAAGCGCAAGGAGCGGCGCGCGGCCCTCCTGATGTGGGGCGTCGGCGGCCTCGTCATCGTCGTGCTGGTCGGTCTGGTCGCCTTCTATGTGATCAATGACAGGTCGGGCAAGTCGCTCGACGCGGTCGCGAGTTACGACTACAAGGGTGGTGCCCACACCTCGAAGAAGGTCTCCTACAAGCAGACGCCGCCGGTGGGTGGCGAGCACAACCCGTACTGGCAGAACTGCGGCATCTATGACAAGCCGATCCACAGCGAGCACGCGGTCCATGCGATGGAGCACGGCGCGGTGTGGGTCACCTATCAGCCCGACCTGCCGAAGGCGGAGGTGGACAAGCTGAAGACGCTGGCCTCCGCCGACTACATGCTGCTCAGCCCGTACCCCGGTCTGCCCGCCAAGGTCGTGGCCAGCTCGTGGAACCACCAGTTGAAGCTCGACGGCGCCGACGATCCGCGTCTGCCCGTGTACATCAAGAAGTACAAGCAGAACCCGAACTACACCCCCGAGTTCGGCGCGTCCTGCAGCGGCGCCGTGGACACCACCGAAGACCAGCCGCTGCCGCCGCAGCCGACCGCGGACCCGCACGAGTCGGCCGCCCCCCAGGCGTCGTCGAACCCGTCGCCCACCGCCTCCTGACGATCAGCCAACCCCATCCCCCCGGGGGGTGCGGGGGTGGGGTTGGGGTGGATGTCGTTTTGCTTACTGATTACGCACCCTTGGTGTACCTCGGTAGGCTCTGCGGACGATGGCAGGGATCGAGGACGGGATGCGAAACGAGCGCCAGGAGGAGCCCGGGCCAGGCCTAGCCCCGGAAGCGCACGTGGGCGCGGAGGCGGGCGGGGCCCCGGAGACAGACGGAGAGCGGCCCGATGACGGCGTTCAGGAGCCGGCGGCGCCCACGCAGGCACAGGGGCCGCAGGAGCCGCAGGCCGCCCGGGGGACGACACTCGCCCTCATCGTCGCGCTCGGCCTGGTCGTCGTGATGACCGGTGCTCTGGGCGCGGTGGCGGTCGTGATGACCCGTAACCCGGACGCGGCGCCCCTGTCGCAGGTGTCGCTGCGTCAACTGGCGACGCCCGTGCATTTCGCCCCCGTGGTCGGGGTCAGGGCCGCGCCCTGCACCGGGACCGACGGGGTCCCCGACGCCCAGGGCACCATGTGCTACCAGCTCGATCCCGGCGTGACGGTGACCACCGTGCAGAAGATCGAGGAGGTGCCGGAGAACGACGGCAGCTACTCCCTGCGGCTCGTCCTGTCCCCGGCCAACCTGGACCAGATCGCCGACCTCACCCGGGAGACCGTCAAGCAGCAACTCGCGGTCGTCGCGGGCGAGAAGGTGGTCGCGGCCCCCCGGGTCGCTCAGGAGATCGACCAGGACAGCCTGGCCATCGCCGGTTTCACCAAGGAGCAGGCCGACGCGCTGCTCACCCTGCTGACCGGTTCCGCCGCCCCCCAGCAGCCCCAGCCCGATCAGCCCACCCAGCCCGCGTTCACCCAGCCGCAGACCGATCCCGCGATCCAGCCCGCCGATCAGTCGACCCGGCCGGCGTTCACCCAGGCTCCCATAGAGTCCGACGGCCAACTGCCGACGGCCGGTGGAACCACCCAACCGGTGGGCACCCAGGTGGCGAGCACAGGCGGGCAGACGCACCCCAGGTTCGCGAGCTGCCGGGAAGCCACCGCCAGCGGCTATGGGCCGTACACGAAGGGTGTGCACCCCGAGTACTACTGGTACAAGGACGTGGACGGCAACGGCGTCGCCTGTGATCCCCGCGACATCACCTGAGATCAGGAGATCGAGGCGGGCGTGAGCGCGATGTCCTCGGGGCGGATCGGGACGCGGGTGAGCGGCAGGCCCGTCGCGGCCCGCACCGCCGCCGCCACCGCCGGGGTCGACGACAGCGTGGGCGGCTCCCCGGCGCCGCGCAGCCCGTACGGCGCATGCGGATCGGGGTTCTCCAGGATCGACAGCCGCATGGGCGGCATGTCGAGAATGGTGGGGATCAGGTAGTCGGTGAACGAGGGGTTCAGCACCCGCCCGTCGCGCACCTGGATCTCCTCCATCAGCGCCAGGCCGAGCCCCTGGGCGGAGCCACCGTGGATCTGCCCCTCCAGGGCCAGGGGGTTGAGGATCTTGCCGACGTCCTGGACGGCGGCCAGCTCGACGACCTTGACCAGGCCGAGCTCGACGTCCACGTCGACGACGGCCCGGTGGACGCACAGCGCGAGCTGGGTGTGCGTGTCGCCCTGGCCGGTGACCGGGTCCATGGGCACCGTCGGCCGATGTCGGTACTCCCGCGTCTCCTCGATCGGACCGAACCGCTCGAGCAGCTCGTCGAGTGACAGCCCGGGGTGCTCGGCCCGCATCGCGTCCAGGCGCTGCCGTACGGCCTCGCAGGCGGTCTTGACCGCGCCGCCGGTGACGTACGACTGCCGGGACGCCGAGGAGGAGCCGGCCGACCCGACGGTGGTGTCGGCCGGGGCGACGGTCACCCGGTCGACGCCCAGTTCGGTGCGGGCGATCTGGGCCTGGACCGTGACCAGGCCCTGGCCGACCTCGGCGGCGGCCGTATGTACGAGCACGTGCGGCTCGCCGGCCAGTGACTCGAGCCTGACCTGGGCCGTCGAGTAGTCGTCGAAGCCCTCGGAGAAGCAGATGTTCTTGAGGCCGACGGCGTAGCCGACGCCCCGGCGCACCCCCTCGCCGTGTGTCGTCTGCGAGACGCCGCCCGGCAGCAGCCGCAGGTCCGCTTGGACGGCGACCGGCTCGGGAAGCGGCATGGCCGCGATCTCGGCGAGCATCTCGGCGAGCGGCGCCGGTGTGTCGATCAGCTGGCCGGTGGCGATCCTGGAGCCCTGCGAGACCGCGTTACGCGTCCGGATCTCGACGGGCGACAGCCCGCATGCCTCCGCCAGCCGGTCCATCTGCGACTCATAGGCGTAGCACGCCTGGACCGCACCGAACCCGCGCATCGCCCCGCACGGCGGGTTGTTCGTGTAGACGCCGTAGGCGTCGATCTCGATGTCGGCCACCTCGTACGGCCCGACGCCGAGAGAGGCGGCGTTGCCGACGACGGCGGGCGTGGACGAGCGGTACGCGCCGCCGTCCAGCACGATCTCGGCCTTGACGTAGACCAGCCGGCCGTCGAGCGTCGCGCCGTGCTCGTAGCGCATCCGCGCCGGGTGGCGGTGGACGTGCCCGAGGAACGACTCCTCGCGGCCGTACACCATCTTGACCGGCCTGCCGGTGCGCAGCGCGAGCATCGAGGCGTGGATCTGCATCGACAGGTCCTCGCGGGCGCCGAACGCACCGCCGACCCCGGCGAGCGACAGCCGCACCTTGCCGGGCGGCAGGCCGAGACACGGCGCGATCTGGTCCCGGTCGACGTGCAGCCACTGGGTGGCGATGTACAGGTCCACTCCGCCGTCCTCGGCTGGTACGGCGAGGCCCGACTCGGGGCCGAGGAAGGCCTGGTCCTGCATGCCCACCTCGTATTCGCCGGTGACGACGACCTCGGCCCCGGTGGCGGCCGCGCCGACGTCTCCCACCCTGACCGGCTGGTGCCGTACGAGATTGCCGTTCGGGTGTACGGCGGGGCAGTCCGGGTCGAAGGCGGCGCGCATCGGATCGACCACCGCCTCGCGCGGCTCGTACTCGACCACGATCGCGGCGGCGGCCCGCCGGGCGGTTTCGGGGTGGTCGGCGGCCACCAGCGCCACCGGCTCTCCCTGGTAGCGGACCTCGTCGACGGCGAGGACCGGCTGATCCCGGTGCTCCAGACCGTAAGATTTCTCGCCGGGCACGTTCCGGTGGGTCAGCGCGGCGAACACACCGGGCATGGCCAGGGCGGGACCGATGTCGACCGATCGGATCCACGCCGACGGGTGCGGGCTGCGCAGCGTCGCCCCCCACAGCATGCCGTCCAGCCACAGATCCGAGGCGTAGGCGAACTCGCCGGTCACCTTGAGCGTCCCGTCCGGCCGCAGAACGCTCTCGCCGACGCCCGAGCGGCGCCCGGTCTCAATGGTCATGTCCGCAGTACACCAACGCGAATCGGCCGGGCCTATCGACGTACGCCATGGAATCGTGGCGACGGGCGGCATCGACGCTTGTAGCTTTCTCCAAATATTCGGTTTCGCCGAATACGCTGTGCCGTGTGCTGCTGAGGGATCTGCTCGCCGTCGCGGAGCTCCGCCTCGGCCTCCTCACGGGGGACGATTCGCTGGACCGTGAGATCAGCGACGTCCTCGTCACCGACCTGCCCGACCCGACGCGCTACCTGGTAGGCGGCGAGCTCGTACTGACCGGTCTCATGTGGCGGCGGCAGACCGCGGACTCCAAGCGGTTCGTGGCCGCCCTGGCCGATGCCGGAGTGGCCGCCCTCGGCGCCGGCGACGCCTGGCTCGGCATGATCCCCGACGACCTCGTGGCCGCCTGCCGCGACCGGGGCCTGCCGCTGCTGGAGGTGCCGATCGAGGTGTCGTTCGGCGCGATCACCGACCTGGTGGGCCGGCGGCTGGCCGGGATCCGGGCCGGAGACCTGCGCGGCGAGCTCGGCCGCCGCCGGCGGATCGTCGCCGCCGTGGCCGAGGGGGTGGGACTGGAGGAGCTGTTCTCGCTGATCGAGAGCGAGCTGGGCGTCACCGCGGCCGTGGTCTCGGCGGTCGGCTCGATGATCGCGGGCGACCTCCCCGAGGACCTGGCCGTACGGCTGGCCCGCGCCTATCTGGGCGCGGTCCGCCTGCCGGCGGTCGTGCGGGACGGCGAGGCGTTCACGCTGTTCGCGGTGGACCGGTCGCACCGGGCCGCGGGGTGGGCGCTGGTGTGCCGCGGCGAGGTCGACGCCGAGATCGGCTTCGAGCTGGCGTCGTGCGTGGCGATGGCCCGCACCCGCGTCGAGGAGGGCCGCCGGGTCGAGCGGCGGCTGGCCGAGGAGCTCGTCGCGCTCGCGTGGGCCGGAGGCGAGCCGGCCGAGCTGTCCGCCCGGCTGCGGACCTGCGGCATCGATGTGGCCGAGCCGTACGCTGTGGTGACGGCCACGGCGGCGGCCCGGCAGGGGACCGTGCGGCAGGGGACCGTGCGGCAGGGGACCGTGCGGCAGGCCGTGACGGCCGGTGGCCCGGATCCGGCCCTGCTCGGGGGCCGGGTGGTGGAGGAAATCCTGGACCGGCGGGTGGTCGCGGCGGTTCGCACCGAGTCCGGTGCGTCGTCCGGTGAGTCGTCTGGGGAGTCGTTCGGGGAGGCCGTCGCGCTGGTCCCGTTAGGAGAAGGCACGGCGGGTCAGTTGGCGGCGCGGCTGCGGGAGCGTACGGAACTGCTGGCAGCGCAGCTGCCCGACATCGCGGCGGCCGTCGGAGTGAGCAGTGCGCTGACCGGAGCCCAGGCGATCCGCGGCGGGTTGGAGGAGGCCGGGCATGCCAGGCGGATGGCCGAGGCACGCGGCGGGGGAGTGGCCACCAGCGACGAGATCTACACACATGCGCTGCTGCTGGCGACCGTGCCGGGCGACATCCGCCGCTCGTTCGCCGAACGGCTGCTGGGCCCGCTGGTCGACTACGACAGGCGTCACGGCGCCGAGATGGTGCGGACGCTCGAGGTGTTCCTGGAGTGCGCGGGATCCTGGAACGGCTGCGCCGAGCGGCTGCACGTGCACGTCAACACGGTCCGCTATCGGGTACGCCGGATCGAGGAGCTCACCGGCAAGGACCTGTCATCGATGGCCGACCGGATCGACCTCTTCCTGGCCCTGAGCGCCAGCCGC
>NZ_BOOG01000029.1 GCF_016863115.1 Sphaerimonospora thailandensis | reverse complement strand
TCGCCTGGCACAGCGGGTCGTCGGTCACCCCGACGGCGTCGACGATGACGAAGCGGTCCTTGGTCCTGACGGCCTCGTCCGGGGTGACGGCCTGCAGGTCGTCGGGGTCGATGGTCCGGCAGCCGCGTCCCTTCATCTGCTCGAAGTAGACCGCGCTCTGCACGCCGCGCATGAAGAACACGCACTCCAGGGGTTTGACGTCGGTCCCGGTCGCGACCATGTCCACGGTGACGGCGATCCGCAGCTCCGGACTCGTACGCAGCCGCCGCAGCAGGTCCTTGGGATCCTGGCCGGCCAGCTTCGACCGATAGGTGATCTTCGCGCAGAAGTCGTTGCCCTTGCCGAACACCTCGCGTACGGCCTGCACGATGTCGTCGGCGTGAGAGTCGTCGCGGGCGAAGATGAGCGTCTTCGGCACCGACGTCGTGTAGTGCGGGAACATGCGCGGCAGCACCCGTTCCCGATAGGCGGCGATCACCGTCTGGATCTGGTCCTTGGCGACCACCGATCGGCCGATCTCCCGCGCGCCGTACGTGAAGTCCTCATCGAGTTCCTCGTACCGCTGCCTGCGGGTGTGGCGGTCCCGCTTGGGGACGACGGTCCTGGTGCCGTCCTCGTCCAGCGCGGGAATCGTCGAGCCGTCCTCGCCGATTTTGGTCTTGATCCGGAACACGGCGAAGTCGACGTTGACCCGGTCGGCGACCGACTGCTCGTAGGTGTACTCGCTGACCGGGTCGCCGAAGAACGCGAGCGCCTGGGCGGTGGGGGTGGCGGTCAGGCCGATGATCGGCGCGTCGAAATACTGCAGCACGGCCCGCCACCGCCCGAAGATCGACCGGTGACACTCGTCCACCACGATCAGGTCGAACGCCTCGGGTGGCAGCTCCCTGCTGTAGACCGCGTCCACCGGGCGGGGCGGTACGAAATCGTCCACGCCCGGCTCGTCGGCCTCTCCAGTCGGCAGCGGTTGGCCGGTGAGCGCGCCGTACAGCCGCTGGATCGTGGTCACCACCACGCTGGCCGACGCCAACATGGCGCCGCCGGACAGGCGCTGGACGTTGTAGTCCTCCCCGAGCGTCTGCCCGCTGTCGGTGACGTACCGGGCGAACTCGCCCGCCGCCTGATCGCCCAGGTTGTTCCGGTCGACCAGGAACAGGACCCGCTGGGCCCCCGCGTGCTTGAACAGCCGGTAGGAGAGCGTCACGGCGGTGAATGTCTTGCCCGCGCCGGTCGCCATCTGGACCAGCGCCCGCTGATGATTGCCCCGCAGGTGGCGCTCGACCCGTTCGATGGCGTCGGCCTGGGCGGGCCGCAGCCCGTCGGCGTCGAGCGGGGGCATGGCGCGCATCCTGGCTCGGAACGTCGGTGCATCCGGAGCCGCGTCGGCCTCGTCCATCCACCGGGCGATGGTCTCGGGCCGGTGGAAGGAGAACACCTCCCGCGACCGCGCCTCGGGGTCGAGGGTGCAGGTGAAGCGGGTTTCGACGCCGGTGCTCTCGTACCGGAACGGCAGCGGCTCGTCCCGCCGCCACACCGCCATCCGGTAGTCGCCGGGCAGCGTGGCGGCGTAGTCGCCGGACTGCCACTCCACCCCGGTCAGCGGCGTTCCCTCGCGCTTGGCCTCGATCACACCCACGATCTTGTGGTCGACATAGAGCACGTAGTCGGCGCGCTTACGGCCGATGGGGAACTCTCGGACCGCCACGCCCCGGCCGGCGGCGGGGTTCATCTCCGCGAGATCCTGTACGGCCCAGCCGGACTCGGCGAGCATCCCGTCGATGCGCTGCCGTACCTGCGCTTCGGTGAGTGGCGGAGCCTGACGAGCCCGCTGAGCGATGACGTCTCGGCGGGCCGGGCCGACCTTGACCTGCTCGGATGTCCTGCGATCGAACTCGGCCTGCAGCGTGCCCAGTTGCGCCGCAAGGGCCTGGACCTGCGCCGCCACCGCATCGCGCTCGGCCCATGCCCTGGCAAGCTCGGCCTCGGCGGCCTGCCGGGCTTCGGCCTCGGCCTGCTCCCTCGTACGCGTGCCGTCGAGCACCAGCTTGGCCGCGGCCAGCTCAGACTTGAATCGTTCCAGCTCGGTGTCGAGTTCGGTGGCGAGCTCGGTGCCGTCGAGAGCCGTGGCCGGTGTGGCCGGTGTGGGCGGGACGAAGGCGACGAGCTCCCGCCGACCGGTGATCGCCCGATCGAGCAGCAGGCCGAGCTGGAAGCAACGTTCCAGACAACGCAGGGCCATGGGGACGTGGATGGTGTGGCCGTGCACCGCGTCGTTGCCCGTGCGCCGGATCTCGTGGAAGGCGTTCGCGACCCCTTGAGTGATCACGTTCGCGTTGCTCAGCGCGTTGATCCGGTGCACCAGATCGCGGCCGTCCACGGGGATGCCGGTGGCGCGGACCATGACAGCCGTGAGGACCTCGACGAACTGGCGGCACTTGACCAGTGCGCCGTTGGGGTCGGTGAAGACGATCGATTCGGCGCCCGCGCCGTACACCAGCAGGAGCGGTTCGTGCCGGAGGAGGAACCCGAAGTTCGGCGAGTGGTCGGCCAGCCCCCGTAACCGTGGATCCTCCGCCACCCCGGCTCCCTCCGTGCCTGCCGCGCAGTGTCTTTCGCCCAGTCTGCACGATCAAGTACGCGGCTTTTCCGGCATTCGAGACATCCGAGGCCAACCTTCACCGGCACAATCTGGTCACGACCCGATCACCCAGTCCCGCATCCAGGGCGACCGGCGCCCAGGAAGGTCCGGAGCCGATGTCCCTCGTCACGGATGTGCCTCAATGGCGCGTCGCAGGTCCTTGAGCATCAGGAAGAGGTGCAGCGGATCGGTGGGACTCGCCTCGAACCTTGAGAGCTTGAGGTAGAAGGCCCGCGCTGCTTCGGTTTCACAGTGGATCAGCAGAGCCCGTACGCCGACCTGGTCGGCCACGTCCGCCACTCGTCGGAAGGCATCCACCACAAGAGCCCGGCCCAAACCAGCACCCTGCACGGCTACGTCGACACCCAGTCGGGTGAGGACGACAACAGGCTGGTCGTAACGACCCGCACCCTGAAGCAACCTTGCCGGTGCCGATGCGGGCACCACGCTTCCCGCCGCCAGAGCGTAGTAGCCGACCACCCTGTTGAGGCCGATGTCACGCACTACGTAGACCCGCGAACTGCCGCTGCTGTGTGCCTGCAACGCATGACGCTTCAGCCACTCACTCTGGGCTGTGGAACCGCAGTCGAAGTCATTCAGACGATCATCACGCTCGATGGGCCCGACGCGTGCCAGCTTCACGACATCTCGTCGAGGATGGTCGGGGAGTTCATCAACTCGCGCAGACCGGGAACATCACCGGCTTCGCGTGACAAGGCCGCGTCGAAAGCGGCCCATTGCTCCTCATCGAGCCGGAATACCGTACGATCTGCCAGCTCTTGCTGGGCCGCTGAGGTCGCCGCATCGAGGATGAAAGAAGAGACCGTGGCTCCCGCGACTTCGCTCGCGGCCTCGAGCAAACGCTTGGTCCCAGCGTCCACCCGCAAGCTGATGCGTTCATTCTTGGCTCCCACAACGAGAGCGTACGCACGTTGTGCACACACAGCAAAGAGCTTAGCAAAACTTTTGCGTTGAGCGCATGCACAACTACCGAGCGTTACATTTCTTGTGTGGGAGTGCCGGCGACCTGGCAGGAGCCATGTAGCCCTGCTTCCGCTCCCCACACCAAACGCCCGTTGAGCTCCACGGCGGGTTCCCGGGACGGGCGCGAGGGTCGCGGGACGAACCTGGCCAGCTCGGCGCCGAGGTGGCCGACGGGCTTCCGGTCCAGCCGGTGGGCAACGAGTTGGACGTACTACTCCCCGAGGACGTTGACCCACTCCTCGGCATCTTTCCGGGCGGCAGCATCGACCAGGGCCGGGTCCTGCAGCAGCTCCTGGAACAACTCCACAGCCACATCCCGGCAGTCGCCATCGTCCGTGAGCGCCGTGACCGCTCGGACCCGCTCCTTGCCCATGAGACTGCGGTCGGCGGCGATTTCCCTGATCACATCGATGGCCGGTAGCGAATCTCCCTCGCTCATCATCTCTTCAAGGCCGAAGATCAGATTGCGTGTGGGAATGAGTGGCTTGAGAGATCCATATCTGGCCGCTCTTCCGGGACCGTCGCCAAGGCTCTTGGCGAACGCCGATGCCCGATCGACGTCGGACAGGCGCGTGTCCTCAATGATCACCTTGAGTCCGGCCGTTCGATCCTCGGCACTGAGCGAGAGGCCGGTGACCAGATCGTTCACCTCGCTCCGGTGGTCGAACCCCTCAAGCCGGTGAAGGTGACGCGAGTGCATCAGCCACTGGATCGCCGCGGCTGATGAGGAACCAAGCTTTATCAGCTTCTCAACCGCCACGATCCTGTCGTCGTTCTCCGTGTCGGAGTCAACGGCTACCTCAAGGAGCTGATAAACATCCATGCTCTCCAGATCCAGTCGCTCCTCGCCATCGTCGTCTCCGTACTCCTCCTCATCGAAATCAAACTCGTCTTCGAGCCCGAAGTCCTCAGAAGGGAGCTCGTGGTCTGTCATGGCAACGTCTCCAGATGTCGTCGCGGCAGTTGGGTGATCGCACGTTACCTGACAAGCGGTGCTCGAAGAGGGATCGAAGTGGATGATCGAGTGGAGCGCGACGGCCGAAGAGTTTCTATCCTCGACGGCATGACCTCCGCCTCCCCTGAACCCCAGCGCACCGTGAACGTCGCCGTCGTCCAGGCGGCCGCCCCCCTGTTCGACACGCCGGCCGCGCTGGCCCGCGCCGAGGAACTGATCCGCGAGGCCGTCATCGGCCGCGGCGCCCGGGTCGTCGTACTGCCGGAGGCGTTCCTCGGCGGCTACCCCAAGGGCCTGGACTTCGGCATCACGGTCGGCAGCCGCACCCCGGCCGGGCGTGACCTGTTCCGTCGCTACCACGCCGCCGCTATCGAGATCCCCGGCCCCGAATTCGGGGCCCTGGCCGCACTCACCAGGGAGCTCGGCTGCCACGCCGTGGTCGGCGCGGTCGAACGCCGGGGCGGCACGCTGTACTGCGTGGCGCTCTTCTTCGGCCCCGACGGCTATCTTGGGCTGCACCGCAAGTTGATGCCGACCGCAGCCGAGCGCTACCTGTGGGGCCAGGGCGACGGCTCCACTCTTCCCGTCATCGACACCGGCATCGCCCGCCTCGGTGCGGCGATCTGCTGGGAGAACTACATGCCGCTGTTCCGCACGGCGATGTACGCCAAAGGCGTCGACCTGTGGTGTGCACCGACGGTGGACGACCGCGATGCCTGGCAGGCCACGATGCGCCACATCGCCCTGGAGGGCCGCTGCTTCGTCCTCTGCGCCAGCCAGTACCTGCGTCGCGACGCCCTGCCCGCCGACCTGCACCCTGTCCAGGGCGACGAGCCCGACACCATCCTGATCGGCGGCGGCTCCGTCATCGTCTCCCCGCTCGGCGAGGTCCTGGCCGGGCCGCTGCGTGGCGGCGAGGGCATCCTGACCGCCGAACTCGACCTCGACGACCTCGCCCGCGCCCGCTTCGATTTCGACCCCACCGGCCACTACGCTCGCCCCGACATCTTCACCCTCCACGTCAACGAGTCCCCCCCAGACCGCCACGATCACCAGGGTTGATTCGGGGCGTCAGCTGTAAAGATCGACAAAATGGATGCCCGCCTTCCTCGGAGACGGGTCCGCCCGGGGAAGGCGGGCTGCTGGGAAGGTCAGGCGGGGGTGCGGGTCATGGGCGACGGTACGGCGTTCGCGCCGTTCCGATCGAGGGCTGGCCTTTTGCCCGGCATGGGGAATGCCTCGCCGTCGCGTTACTGAAAATTTCATCTTTCGCCGCGAGCGAGTCGGCCCTGCGCGGGGCCGTGGTTAGGCCTCTCGGCTGGGGGTAGGCGCTCCCCAATCCGGAAGGGAGGCAGTCCATGACCAACCAAGTGGAAACGCTGTCCACCGGCGAGCTCGTCCGGAGGCTGTCCGATGACGTCTCACGCCTGGTGCGCGACGAGCTGCGGCTGGCGCGGCTGGAGATGACGCAGAAGGGAAAGCGGGCCGGGACCGGAGCCGGGCTGCTCGGCGGCGCGGGAGTGGTCGCGCTGCTCGGGGCCGCGGCCCTGGTGGCCGCCGCGATCCTGGGGCTGGCCCTGGTGATGCCCACGTGGGCGAGTGCCCTGATCGTGGGCGTCGGGCTGCTGCTGGTGGCCGGACTGCTCGGCCTCATGGGCAAGCAGCAGGTGTCCCAGGTCACCAGGCCGACCCCGGACCAGACGATCCAGAGCCTCAAGACGGATCTCGAAATGATGAAGGAGAGCGTACGCAGATGACCGAGACCGATCCCGGAAGCGCTCGGACCACTGCCGGACGCATGGGAGTACATAGACAGGACGTCGCCGAACCGGTGACGGAGGCCGAGTCGCGGAACGCCGTACCGCAACTCCTCGACGCCCCGCCGGCGCAGCACGAGGCAAGCCGTCAGCGTGGCAACCCGGGGGACGACGTCACCAGAGTGCGCGAGGACATCGAGCGGACGCGAGACGACCTCGGCGACACCATCGAGGCCCTCGCCGCCAAAGCCGACTTGAAGGGCCGGGCGCAGGAGCGGATGCACGCGACCGCCACGCTGGCGCGGGAGAAGGCCGCCGGGGTGGCCGACAGGGTGCGGGCGGTCACGCCCGAGCCGGTCAAGGGGGCGGCCGGCAAGGTCACGGAGCAGGCCAGGCGGCGGCCGATGACGGCCGCGACGGGTGCAGGCGCGCTGGCCGCCGGGCTCATGATCCTACGCGGGATCACCCGGATGGCCCGGAACCGGCGGACCACACCGAAGATGGCCGTCCAGAGCATCCGCGGTGTCTCGGGCCTGCGCCGGATGTTCGGTCCACGTCAGATATCCGGTCCACGCCAGATATCTGGCCTGCGGCGGACGTCGGGCCTGCGGCGGATCTTGGGTGCACGTCGGGCATCTGGTCTGCGCCAGATTTCTGGCCTGCGGCGAGGGTCTGGCCTCCGCCGGATATCGGGCCTGCGCGACATCTTCGGCACGGGCGGTGTCACGGGCGCCCGCGCGATCTCCGGCATGCGAGGCCTGCCGGGCATCGGCCGCACGCCCATGCGCAGATCGGTGCGGAGCGCCGGCATGGCGCGCATGCGACGCATGGCGCGAATGACCCGCATGACGCGGCCGGCCAGAAGGGGGCGCCGGGGCCTCACCGGGCTGTTCACGTAGCCGGGGAGGTGACCGAGTAGGCTCCGGCGGCGTGGAACCCGTCGTAGCCGCTCTGGTCGTCGCCGCGCTCATCGGGGTGCCCGCCGTGGTGTTGTGGCGGGTGTTGCGCGGCCGCCGTGACCTCGGCAGCGGTCCGGCCGAGCGGGCGACGTTCGAGACCCTGCACACGGCCTCACTCGCGGCGCCGCCACTGCGGGCCGGGCTGACCCAGGCCGGCGCGCTCAGGGCGTCGCGCCACCTGCGGGAGCTGCTCGGGTCTCCGGCCATCGCGATCACCGATCGGGATGAGCTGCTCGTCTACGACGGCGCGGGGGAGCACCACGCCGGTGAGGCGTTCGGGCACGCCGGAGCCACGTTGAAGGACGGCAGGACCCAGGTGCTCTCGCTCGACTGCGGGTCGCCCGAGTGTCCGATCCGGCACGCCGTGGTCGTACCGCTCACGACCGACGACCGCGTGGTCGGCTCGCTCGCGGTGTACGGCGATCATGCCTCCGCCGGCCTGGTCAGGGCGGCGCAGGAGGTGGCGCGCTGGGTCGACTCCCAACTCGAGTTGGCCGAGCTCGACCGGTCGCGCACCATGCTCATGGAGGCCGAGGTCAGAGCGCTGCGTGCGCAGATCTCGCCGCATTTCATCTACAACTCGCTGACCACGATCGCCTCGTTCGTCCGGACCGATCCGGAACGAGCCCGCGAGCTGCTGCTCGAGTTCGCCGACTTCACCCGATACTCCTTCCGCCGTCACGGGGACTTCACCACGCTCGCCGAGGAACTGCGGTCGATCGACCGCTATCTCACGCTGGAGCGGGCGAGGTTCGGCGACCAGCTTCAGGTGACGCTGCGGATCGCGCCGGAGGTGCTCGCCGTCGCCGTGCCGTTCCTGTGCCTGCAGCCGCTCATCGAGAACGCGGTACGGCACGGCCTCGAGGGCGTCGGCCGGATCACGATCGTCGCCGAGGACGCGGGCGCCGAATGCGCCATCAGCGTCGAGGACGACGGCGTCGGCATGGATCCCGAACGCCTGCGGCGGGTGCTGGCGGGGGAGGACCGCTCCGGCACGGGCGGCAGCGGCGTCGGCCTGGCCAACGTGGACGAGCGGCTCCGCCAGGTCTACGGCGACGAGTACGGCCTGGTGGTGGAGACCGCCCCCGGCGCCGGCACCAAGGTCACGCTCCGGCTCCCCAAATACCACCCGGCCGTCTCGGCCTGACCCGGGTGAACCTTTTACCACTCCGGACCTTTACCATTCGAAACACTGTACGTATCCAATTGATTACGTGTAGTGTCTCTCCTGGTCAGGCCGCACGACGCCCGGAGGACCTACCCTGATGACTATGACGATCGAGTTCGGCCAGCACGGGCCGCTCTACCCATGGACCCGGGAGGACACGCGCGACCTGCCGGAAGGATTCCGGTACGAGATCGAGGACGGGAACCTCCTGGTCATGAACTCCCCCGCACCCGAGCACCAGTACGTCGCCAACCGACTCATGCGTCTTCTCGATGATGCCGCGGAGGAGGCGGGGCTGGACGTGGTCACCCTCGGACCGCTCGATGTCGATATCCCCGGCCCGCACCCCGGCTATCGCAGTCCGGACCTCGTCACGATCCCCTACAAATTGACCGAGGGTGGGTACGACCTGCTCACCGGCCACGACATCCTGCTCGCCATCGAGATCACCGGCAAGGACGCCGTCACCCGCGACATGATCACCAAGCGGCAGGTGTACGCGGCCATCGGCATCCCCTACTACTGGGTGGTCCGTCTCGACCAGTCGGAGCCGCGACTGATCGCCTTCGAACTCGTCGCCGGGGAGTACCGGGAGACCCACAACGTCCTGGCCGGCGGTCCGGTCACCATCACTGATCCGTTCCGGGTCACCGTGGATCCCGCCACCCTGCTGCGCCGCCGGACCTGATCCGCCGGTGGTGCCCGTACCGCTCCTGACATCGGACGTAACCCTGTCGTGATGGTGAGAGTCGTTGACTTTCCAGTGCCCGGGTCATCACTCTCTAGGGGATCGTCGGCGGTGAGAGGGGTGTGTGGTGACCGGCCTGCGCGTCCTGGCGGTGGACGACGAGCAGCCCGCGTTGGAGGATCTCGCCTACTTGTTGCGGGCCGATCCGCGGATCGGAGACGTGCTGACCGCCCGTGACGGGGCCGCCGCGCTGAAGCTGCTCGACCGAGCGATGGCGGACGGCCGGCCCGTCGAGGCCGTGTTCCTCGACATCCGGATGCGGGGCCTCGACGGCGTTGTGCTCGGCCGGCTGCTGACCAGGTTCACCCGGCCCCCCAAGATCGTGTTCGTTACCGCGTACGACGATCACGCGGTCGACGCGTTCGAGCTCAAGGCCGAGGACTACCTGCTCAAGCCCGTCAGGCCCGAGCGTCTGGCCGAGGCGATCAGGCGCGTGTGCGGGAGCCGTACCGACTCGCCCGAGGGGCAGGAGGTGGACACGATCCCGGTGGAGCTGGGCGGGGTCACCCGCTTCGTGGCGAGCACCGAGGTGCGGTACGTCGAGGCCCAGGGCGACTACGCCCGGCTGCACACGGCGACCGGCAGTCATCTGGTGCGCATCCCGCTGGCCACGCTGGAGGAGCGCTGGGCGACGGCGGGCTTCCTGCGGGTCCATCGCAGCCATCTCGTCGCGGTCAAGCACATCGACGAGCTGCACATAGACTCCGGCAAGTGCGTCGTACGGGTCGGGGAGACCGAGATCCCGGTCAGCCGCCGTCATACCCGGGAACTGCGCGATCTCCTCGTGCGTCGTGCCCGCCGGGCCAAGCGGGACGGATGAGCCATGCTGAGTGCGATGGATGAGCCGATGGGTGCGCGATGAGCGGGAAGCCGCGCCGGGTCGTGGTGACCAGTCCGCGTACCGGCGCCGCACGTCGCCCCCGCCATCCGCTGACCCGCGAGATAGACGAGCAGACCCAGCTCGGCGAGGTTTACATGCGGTCGCTGGTGCGGACCCAGTTCCGCCTGGCGCTGTTCGTCTGCACCCTGCTCGCCTGCGTGGTGGGCGGGCTGCCGCTGCTGTTCCTGCTGGTCCCCGAGTTGGGCGAGGTACGGCTGCTCGGCGTGCCGCTCGCGTGGGCGGTGCTGGCCGGGTTCATCTACCCCGCCTTCGTGATCGGCGCGTGGCTCTACGTGCGGCAGGCCGAGCGCGGCGAGCGGGACTTCGCCGAGATCGTGGACCCGGTCGCCCCAGCGGACCCGGTGGACCCGGTCGTGGACGCGGTGGACCCGGTCGCGAACCCGGCGGACGCTGAGTGAGCGGCATCATCGCGGTCGTCATCGTGATGCTGGCGACCGTCCTGATCGGCGCGTTCGGCATCCGCTTCTCGCGCACGACCTCCGATTTCTACGTCGCGTCCCGGACGGTCTCACCCCTGTGGAACGCGTCGGCGATCGGCGGCGAATATCTGTCGGCCGCGTCGTTCCTCGGCATCGCCGGGTTGATCCTCGCGCACGGCGCCGACATGCTCTGGCTGCCGGTCGGCTGGACCGGCGGCTATCTCGTGCTGCTGGTCCTCGTGTCGGCACCGCTGCGCCGGTCGGGGGCGTACACGCTGCCGGACTTCGCCGAGGCGCGGCTCGAGTCGATGACCGTGCGCCGGGTCTCCAGCGTCCTGGTCGTGCTGATCGGCTGGCTCTATCTGATGCCGCAGTTCCAGAGCGCCGGGCTGGTCTTCCGTACGATCACGGGCGCGCCCGCCTGGGCGGGCTGCCTGCTGGTGGCCGTCGTGGTCGCGGTCAACGTCCTGTCGGGCGGGATGCGGTCGATCACGTTCGTCCAGGCGTTCCAGTACTGGCTGAAGCTCACCGCGCTCGCGGTGCCGCTGGTGTTCATGCTGCTCGCCTGGCGGGCCGACGGCGCGCCGGGGCTCGCCCCGGGCGACACGTGGGCGCTGCCGCTGCACGGCCGCGACCACGTGGTGTACGAGACGTACTCGCTGATCCTGGCGACGTTCCTCGGGACCATGGGGCTGCCGCACGTGCTCGTGCGCTTCTACACCAACCCCGACGGGCGGGCGGCCCGCCGGACGACGCTGGTGGTGCTGAGCCTGCTCGGCGCCTTCTACCTGATCCCCGCCGCCTACGGCTACCTGGGCCGGGTGTACGGCCTGCCGGAGAGCGACATGGTGGTCATCGCGCTGCCCGACCGGGTGATCGGCGGGACGCTGGGCGAGCTGCTGACCGCGCTGGTCACGGCGGGAGCGTTCGCCGCGTTCCTGTCGACGTCTTCGGGGCTGACGGTGTCGGTGGCGGGTGTGATCGCGCAGGACATCCTGCGCGGCGGGGTGCGCTCGTTCCGGATCGCCACGGTCCTCGCCGTCGTCGTGCCGTTCGTGCTGGCGGGGACCGCCAGGTCGCTGCCGGTCGCCACCGTGGTCGGGCTGGCGTTCGCGGTGGCCGCCTCGTCGTTCTGCCCGCTGCTCGTGCTGGGCATCTGGTGGCGCAGGCTCACCACGGCCGGGGCGATGGCGGGACTGCTCGTCGGGGGTGGGCTCGCCTGTGTCGCCGTGCTGGCCACCATCACCGGCGGGCCGTACGACGGCTGGACGGGCGCGCTGCTGTCCCAGCCGGCGGCCTGGACGGTGCCGGTGGCGTTCGCGGTGATGATCCTGGTCTCCCTGCTCACGCCGTCGCGGGTGCCGCCCGGCGTGGCCAGGACGATGGTCCGCCTGCACACCCCCGAGACGCTGAACGTCGACCGCGGCGACTGGCGACCGCGCTCGGTCTGAGGCTCGACCGTTCGGCGCGCGGGATCGACCTTTCGTCGCACGTGCTTCTCATGTGAACGACCGGGCGGTACGGCTGGGCGACGCGTCGCCGTGCGGGTCTCGAAAGGGCTGGGAGGGTGCTCATACGTTGAGGTGATCCAGATCACTGTCGAAGGAGGGCACGTGACCGTTCAGCATGATTCATCGGTCTACGAGCGGATACAGGCGGGTGAACGGTTCCAGGAGTTGCGCCGGCGCTACCGCTCCTGGGCCTTCCCGATGACTGTCGCGTTCCTGGTGTGGTACCTGCTGTACGTGCTGTTGTCGGGCTTCGCCCGCGACTTCATGGGGACCACGCTGTTCGGCCACTTCAACGTGGCGCTGCTGTTCGGGATCCTGCAGTTCGTCTCGACGTTCCTGATCGCCTGGCTGTACTCGCGGCACGCCGCCGCCAAGCTGGACCCGATCGCCGACGAGTTGCGCGCCGAGGAGGAGGACAAGTGAGTCACGAGACTCTGTCGACGATCCTGTTCGTCGTCTTCGTCGCCGCCACGCTCGGCATCACGTTCTGGGCCGGCCGCAACACGAAGACCGCCGCCGACTACTACGCGGGCGGCCGGTCGTTCAGCGGCCTGCAGAACGGCCTGGCGATCGGCGGCGACTACATGTCGGCCGCGTCGTTCCTGGGCATCGCCGGCATCATCGCGCTGTCCGGCTACGACGGGTTCCTCTACTCGATCGGCTTCCTGGTGGCGTGGCTGGTGGCGCTGCTGCTCGTCGCCGAGCTGATGCGCAACTCCGGCAAGTTCACCATGGCCGACGTGCTCGCGTTCCGGATGTCGCCCCGGCCGGTGCGCACCGCGGCCGGGGTGTCCACGATCGTCGTGAGCATCTTCTACCTGCTGGCCCAGATGGTCGGCGCCGGCGCGCTGGTCGGCCTGCTGCTCGGCGTTCACTCCGAGGCCGGCAAGATCTGGACGATCATCGCGGTCGGCCTGCTGATGATCATCTACGTGGTCTTCGGTGGGATGAAGGGCACCACCTGGGTTCAGATCGTCAAGGCCGTTCTGCTGATGACCGGCGCCGCACTGATCACCCTGCTCGTCCTCGGCAAGTTCGGGTTCAACCTGTCGGGCCTGCTCGGCGACGCCGCGGCGCAGAGCGGCAAGGGCGAGGCGTTCCTGCAGCCCGGTCTGAAGTACGGCACCGAGGCCCAGGGACTCGCCGGCAAGATCGACCTGATCAGCCTGGGCCTGGCCCTGGTGCTCGGCACCGCCGGCCTGCCGCACGTCCTGATCCGCTTCTACACCGTGCCCACCGCGAAGGACGCCCGCAAGTCCGTGCAGTGGGGCATCGGCATCATCGGCGTGTTCTACCTGCTCACGCTGGTGCTCGGCTTCGGCGCCGCCGCACTGGTCGGCCGCGATGCGATCGTGGCGCAGGACAAGGCGGGCAACACGGCCGCGCCGCAGCTCGCCCAGAAGGCGGGTGAGCTGATCTTCGGCGAGGTCGGCGGCACGATCCTGCTCGCGATCATCGCGGCGGTCGCGTTCGCCACGATCCTCGCCGTGGTCGCCGGGCTGACGCTCGCGTCCTCCTCCAGCTTCGCGCACGACCTGTACGCCCATGTGTTCAAGCGCGGCAACGCCACCGAGCGTCAGGAGGTGGTGGTCGCCAGGATCTCCGCCTTCGTCATCGGCGCGGTCTCGATCGCGCTGAGCATCTTCGCCCAGTCGCTGAACGTCGCCTTCCTGGTCGCGCTGGCCTTCGCGGTCGCGGCCTCCGGCAACCTGCCCGCGATCCTGTACAGCCTTTTCTGGAAGAGGTTCAACACGGCGGGCGCGGTCTCGGCGATCTACGCCGGTCTGATCGCGTCGGTCATCCTCGTCTTCTTCTCGCCGGTGGTGTCCGGCGCGGCGACGTCGATGTTCCCCGACTCCGACTGGCACTGGTTCCCGCTGTCCAACCCCGGCATCGTGTCGATCCCGATCGGCTTCCTCGCCGGATACCTCGGCACGATCCTCAGCAAGGAGCACAACGCCGCGAAGTACGCCGAGATCGAGGTCCGCTCGCTCACCGGCCTCGGCGCCGAGAAGGCCTCCCAGCACTGATCGTCTGGTGATCGACCGTACGCCACGGTCGGGGTGTGGTCGCCCTGACCGTGGCGGCATGGTGTGAGGGGGGCGGCAGTGGCTATCGTCTGCCCTGTGGACAGGAAGGAAGCGCCGGACGCCGGCGCCCGCGCGCGCATCATGGACGCGGCCGAGAAGCTGTTCGCGGGCGGCGGCTACGACGCCACCCCCACGGCGCGGATCGCGGAGCTGGCCGGGGTGCCCAAGGGGCTCGTTTTCCACTACTTCCCCCGGAAGATCGACGTGCTCATCTCGCTGGTGGACGAGCGGACGGTGGTGACCGACGAGGAAGTCGAGGCCTTCCCGGGAGACCCGGCCGGCACGTTGTCCCGCCTGGCCCGCCGGATTCCGCTGCGTGCCTCCCCGGCGATGCGGCGCATCCTGTTCCGTGAGGCGGACACCCACCGCAGCGTCCGCGAGCGGCTGGGCCGCCTCAACAGTGAGATCATCAGGCGGGCCCGGTTCGCTCTGGAGCTCGCCCTGCCGGGCAGCCGTGGGGACGCCGCCCGGCTGGAGGCCGCGGCCGCCACGTTCGCCGCCGTCCTGATCTACCAGGAGAGCCTCTGCCTGCTCACCGGCCACCACATCGACCCCGACGCCGTCGCCGAGTTGATCGCCCACGCCCTGGGCAACCTGGGTTAGAGGAGATCCAGGAGCTCGTCCATGGAGTCGCGCAGGTGGCCGATCATGCTCCACACGTCCGGCACCCGGGACGGGCAGGCGACGATGCCGAAGTCCAGCCGCCCGTCGTAGGACACGCAGGTGATGCTGATCCCGCCGGTGGCGTCGGTCACCACGGACAGCGGGTGGTAGGACACCATCCGCGCCCCGCACAGGTAGAGCGGCGTCCGCGGTCCGGGGACGTTGGAGACGATGAGGTTCACCCCGGCCCCGGCCAGCCCCGCCAGCCGGAACGCCACCGGAGTTGCCAGGGTGGACAGCGTCGAGGGAAGCACGGCGCAGACGTCGCTCAGCCAGCTCCTGTGGGAGCGCGCGAAGCGACGCTTGGCCGTCGCCATCGCCGTGCGGACGGCCGACAGCCGCTCCTTGGGGCACGCCACGTCGGTGGCCAACGGCGTGATCATGGCGGATATCCGGTTGCCGACTCCGTCGCTCGCCCCGCCGGCCGACCTGCGCAGCGCGACTGGGACGGCCGCGACCAGCGGACGGCCGGGCAGCGCCTCGCGGGCCAGCAGCCAGCGGCGCAGCGCCGAGGAGCACAGCGTCATCACGACGTCGTTCGGGCCCATCCCGAAGGCCCGCGCGACCTGCCTGACCTCGCTCATCGGGACCGATCCGAAGGAGAAGGCCCGCTCGGATGTGATCGGGCCGTTGAACGGCGTGCGCGGCACGGCCAGCATGGGCAGCGCGTCCAGGTCGGCCGCGGCGCGGGCGAGCGAGCACAGCGTCTCGACCGGCTGGACGATCGACCGGGTGATCGCCCCGGCCAGCATCCCGAAGACCCCTGGCCCGGGATCGGGCGGCGGGACCTCAGGCGGGACCTCGGGCGGGGGCTCGACGGCGCGCGGCTCGGGGGACGGGTCGAGCAGCGAGGAGAGGATCTCCGAGCCGGACACGCCGTCGATCGCGCAGTGGTGGACCTTGATGTAGAGGGCGACCCGGCCGCCCGCCAGGCCGTGGATCAGGTGCGCCTCCCACAGCGGGCGCCGCCGGTCCAGCCGCCGCGCGTGGATCCGCGCCACGTACGCCGCGAGCTGCCGGTCGTCTCCTGGGGCGGCCAGGACGGTCTCGTGTACGTGGCGGTCCAGGTCGACGGCAGGATCGTCGATCCAGTACGGCCGGTCCAGCCGGAACGGCACGTCGGCCAGCCGCATCCGCAGCGGCGGCGCCAGATGCAGACGCTCGCGCAGCAGCGTGACGAGCCGGTCGCGGGTCATCGGCCCGGCGGAACCGGTGCCGGGGTCGAGGACCGCCATCCCGGCGACGTGCGCGGTCGTGGTGGCCGACTCCAGGCTCAGGAACTGGGCGTCGAGTGCCGTCAGTTGGCGCATCGCCGTCCTCCACCCTGGCCCGCGGCCGCGCGATCACATTTCCGTTCTCCGGAATGACTCTCCGGATGACGGTAACGGTACGCCCGGCCATCCGGCCGAAGCGACGGCCCATCGCGATGTAAGCCGTGCGCAAAGACTCATGGCCGAAGACTCATGCGCGAAGACTCATGTGCGAAGACTCAGGAGCCGCCCGGAGAGCCGGTCGGCCGGCAGCGGCGGTGGACATCGTCCAGCCGCTCGGTCAGTCCCTTCCCGTCCAGGTGCTCCAGCAGCGGCACCGCCGCCCTGCGGGTGGTGCGCAGGGCGGTCCTCGCCTGGCCGACCGTGAACGGCTGGGGCAGCGTGGCAAGCAGGGCGGCGGCGCGCTCATCGGCGTCCGGCGGCAGCACGACGCCGTCGGCCACGCGCAGCAGCGCCCCGGCCCGTACGGCCGCCGCCAGCTCGCGTGGTCCCAGGCCCAGCTCGGCCAGGCGTCCGGCCTCCGGCGCCCGGAACGGGCTGCCCGCGAGTTCGGCGAGAAGACGGCGTACGGCCAGGGCCACCGGAGCGGGCAGGCTCCCGGGCCCGCCCACCATCCGGCCGGTCATGATCCGTCCGTCCGCGAGCGTGAGCGGGGGCCGTACGAGCGCCGCGACCAGGCGGTGATCCGGCAGCCCCAGCGCGTGGCGGGCCGCCGCCAGGGGCATCCCCGGCTCCAGCGGGTCGCGGGCGGCGTGACGCCGGACGATCTCGGGAAGCCGGGCGGCGAGACCGGCCCAGTGCTCGGGGTCGGCGTGCCAGTCGGCGAGCACCGGCCGTGTCCGCGGCGGGCAGCCCATCGCGATGAGGTCGCGCTCCCGGAGCAGCAGGTGCGTGCGCAGGAGGGACGCCGCGTCCGCCGACGCGTGAGCGAGCGCGTGCGCCCGCTCCCGGGCAGCGCCGCGGCGGCGCAGTGCCGGCGGGCGCACGTCGAGTACCGTCGCCCCCGCCCGCACCCGCGATACACCGTGTGCGTCGTGCTGCTGCTGCGCGCCGGGGTCGCGCAGCAGCAGCACGTCACCCAGGTGCAGGGGCAGCGGCCGGGCCAGGCGCAACCGTGCCACGCCCGGCCCGAGCGGCCGCACCTGGCACGCCACGGCCGCCGAGCCGACGTGCGCGACGACACTTGCGGGCAGGGCGACCGCGGGGGACACCCGTACGTCGACCAGGTCAGCCGGATACCAGGCATCGGGGGTGACGAGCGCCTGCCCGCGCTCCGGTGCGATCCGCCCGCGCAGGTTGACGGCGACCCGGGCCACCCCGGCGACGGATGTCACCGGCTCCTTCAGCGACTCCATGCCGCGCACCCGCACCCGCTCGCCGTCGAGTTCGAGCTCGTCACCGGTAGAGACGCGGCCCGCCGGGAGGGTCCCCGTCACCACCGTCCCGCTGCCGCGCACCGTGAACGCGCGGTCGATCCACAGCCGCACCGGCGCTTCGATGTCCGGCGCGGGCAGCGCGGCCACCAGCCGGTCCAGCGCCGCGCGCAGCTCGTCCAACCCCTCACCGGTGCGCCCGCTCACCGCCAGCGCCTCCGCCTCGCCCAGCCCGGCCTCCGCTAGGCGGGCCCGCGAGTCCTCCAGGGCGGGAGCGGGGTCGGCGAGGTCGGCGCGCGTGATCGCGAGCAGGCCGAGCCGTACGCCGAGGGTTCGCAGCGCGATCAGGTGTTCCTCCGACTGCGGCATCCACCCCTCGTCGGCGGCGACGACGAACAGCACGGCGGGCACCGGACCGACCCCGGCGAGCGTCGTGCGCAGGAACCGCTCGTGCCCGGGGACGTCGACGAACGCCACCCGTTCGCCGGAGGGCAGGGTCGTCCAGGCGTAGCCCAACTCGATCGTGAGCCCCCGTCGCCGCTCCTCGGCCAGCCGGTCGGGCTCCATCCCGGTGAGTGCCCGCACCAGCGTCGACTTGCCGTGGTCGACGTGTCCCGCGGTGGCGACGACGTGCATCAGGGCCGCCCGCGTCCGCCGGCCGCCGCGAGGACGGCCGTCAGCACCTCGCCGTCGCGGGCCGGGGCGACCATGCGCAGGTCGAGCAGCAGCCGGCCACCCTCGAACCGGCCGACGACCGGCGGATCGCCCGTCCGCAGCGGCACGGCGAGCCGCTCGGGCAGGCTGACCGCCGCGCTCGGCAATCTCACGCCCGGTGCCGCTCCGCCGCCCACGGTCGCCTCGGCCGGTACGGCTCTCGCCTCGATCCCCGCCCGGTGCAGCGCCTCCGCCAGGGCGGCGGCCCGCCGGGCGAGGACGGCCGGTTCGGCGTGCAGCGCCCGGTGCACGGGGGTCTCGGGGCCGCGCAGCGTGGCCTCCAGTGCGGCCAGCGTCAGCTTGTCCACCCGCAGCGCCCTGGCCAGCGGGTGGCGCCTGAGCCGGTCGACGAGGCCGCGGCGGCCGAGCAGCAGGCCGGCCTGGGGCCCGCCGAGCAACTTGTCGCCACTGGCCGTCACCAGGTCGGCGCCGGCGGCGAGCGTGCTCGCGGCATCAGGCTCGCCGGGCAGCAGCGGCTCGCGTCGCAGCAGGCCCGACCCGATGTCCGCGATCACGGGCACGCCGAGCCCGGTCAGCTCCGCCACCTCGACCGAGCCGGTGAAGCCCGCGACCTGGAAGTTCGACGGGTGGACCTTGAGCACGAACCCGGTCCGCGGTCCGATGGCCGCCCGGTAGTCGTCGAGCGTGGTGCGGTTGGTCGCGCCCACCTCGCGCAGCCGGGCACCGGTGGAAACCAGCAGGTCGGGGATCCGGAACCCGTCCCCGATCTCCACCATTTCGCCGCGGCTGATCACGATCTCCCGTCCGGCGGCGAGCGCGGTGGCCGCCAGCACGAGAGCGGCCGCGTTGTTGTTGACGACGTGCACGTCCTCGGCGGCCGGCACCGCCCGGGCGAGGGACTCGAGCGCGCCGCGTCCCCTGCGCGCCCGCGCCCCGCCCGTCAGGTCGAACTCCACGTCGGTCGCCCCGGCGGCGGCCGTGACCGCCTCGACGGCGGCCGGGGACAGCGGCGCCCGGCCCAGGTTGGTGTGCAGCAGCACACCGGTCATGTTGATCACCGGCCGGAGGCTCGTGGGATGCGGCGGCAGCACGGCCAGGGCGGCGTCCGTCACACACTCCGGGCCGATCTCGCCCTGCCGTACCCGCTGCTGGGCGCGCGCGACGGCGTCCTTGACCACCGCGCGGCCGAGCCGCTCCGTCAGGGCGGCCAGCCGGGCATCGGCCAGGACGGCGTCGGTGCGCGGCACCCGCCTTCGTGGATCCACGCGGAGGTGGACGGGAATCGAACCCGCCAGGCCGAGAGCCTCGGCCTCGTCGGTTTTGAAGACCGCGGGGGCCACCAGGCGCCCAGACACCTCCAAGAGCAGCGGACGTCCAGGAGAACCGGAACTCCGCGTGGAAATCTAACCGGAGCCGGTTGGCCAGGTCACGGCACCGCCCGGCGCGGCGCGTCGTACGCGGCGTGCTGTGCGAGGGATATTCGGGCTGGGAACCCACCTCCCACGGGCGCGGCGGATCGGAGAGACGATGACGGCGACGGAGAGGGACACGACGCGGCTGACCCGGCATGCGCGCGGAGGCGGGTGCGCCTGCAAGATCCCGCCAGGCGAGCTGGAGAGCATCGTGGCCGACCTGCTCGCACCGCAACCGGCGGATCCCCACGGGCCTGGGTCCTCCCGGCCGTCTCGGCTCGCGGCCCGGCCCTCCTCGGACGGGCTCACGCCGCCTTCGCCGAACGGCGAGCTGGTCATCGGGCTCGACGACGGAGACGACGCGGCGGTGGTCCGTGTCGAAGGCGGCCGGGCGATCGTCGCGACCGCCGACTTCTTCACCCCCGTGGTGGACGATCCGTACGACTGGGGGCGGATCGCCGCGACCAACGCGCTGTCGGACGTGTACGCCGTCGGCGGCACACCCGTCGTGGCGGTGAACCTGCTCGCCTGGCCACGTCAGACGCTCCCGACGGACCTCGCCCGCGCGGTGCTGCGCGGCGGTCTCGACGTCGCCCGAATCGCCGGGTGCCACGTGGCGGGCGGCCACAGCGTCGACGGCCCCGAGCCGATGTACGGCATGGCGGTCACCGGCCTGGCCGATCCCGAGCGGCTGCTGCGCATCGACGAGGGCCGGCCGGGGATGCCGATCTCGCTCACCAAGCCGCTCGGCGTCGGCGTCCTGAACACCAGGCACAAGGCGACCGGCGAGGTGTTCCCCCAGGCGATCGAGGCGATGACGACCCTGAACCGGGACGCGTCGCTGGCGGCCCTGGCCGCCGGGGCCCGGTGCGCCACCGACGTGACCGGGTTCGGCCTGCTCGGCCACCTGTACAAACTGGCCAGGGCGAGCGGGGTCACCGCGCTGGTCGACGTCGCGGCCGTGCCGTACCTGGAGGGGGCCCGCGAGGCGGTGCGCGACGGCCACGTCAGTGGCGGCACCCGCCGCAACCTGGCCTGGGTGGCGCCCCACCTCGACGCGAGCCGGTTCGGCGAGGAGGATCTGCTCCTGCTGGCCGACGCCCAGACTTCCGGCGGCCTGCTCGTCGCGGGGGAGATCCCCGGCGCGCCGGTCGTCGGCGAGCTCGTCCCGAGAGAGTCCGCTGCGCTGCGGCTGATCTGAAGGACTGACCTGAAGGGGGCCGGCCTGGGATCAATCTCCCGCCGCCACGCGCCGCCGCTGCGGGACGACCGTGTACTTCGGGTCGGCGGCGGAGCCGCGTCCGGCTTCGAGCACGCCGAACCGGGTGCACAGCGCGCCGGCCGTGATGGCGAGTCCGGACAGCGCGGTGAGCGCCCGGCTGCGCCCGGCCACCGCGGCGAGCAGACCGCCGGCGAGGGTCAACGCCCGGGACGCCTTCATCAGCCTGCCCGCCCTGCCCAGCCGGTACGGCTCGCCGACCAGGCCGAGACGGCGTTCCATCAGCATGCCCGCGGCCGTCTCGGCGGCGGCGCCCGCGACGGCGGCGACGCGGGCGGGCCCGGCCTCGGCCCGGGGGGTGGTCAGCATGAGGGCCGCGCCCGCCGAGGCGAGCGCGCTTCCCGCGAACAGGAACGGCAGTTCGCACAGGGCCTCGTGCCAGGCCGGCACCGCGGTGTCGGCCAGGAGCACGGCGGTGTAGGTCGCCATCACGGGCCCGGTCACCGCGCCGCCCGCGGTCGCCGCGCGCCCGACAGCCGGCAGGACGCCGGTCACGGCGCAGGCGGCGCCGATCGCCGTCAGGCCGCCGTGCGCGGCCAGCGTCCAGGAGCCGACGCTCATCGGCGAGGTCGGTTTGAACAACCTCAGCATGTTGAGGAAGCGCTCCGGCCTGCCCAGCTCGGTGATGAGGAGGACGGATCCCACACCCGCCCCGGCGGCGGCGGCCACCCGCGCGGCGAGCGCGAGCCGGTCGTGCCCGGTGACGCGTGCCACGGCGGCCATCACCGAGGCCGCCCCCGACATGCCGCCCAGATAGAGATAGACCGGCATGTGCGGCTCGTGCCAGACGGGCGCCTTGATGACCGGCCGGCCGTAGTAGGACCGGAACTCGGCCTCCGGCACCGTCTCGTCCCGCCGCTTCGGCACGTCAGTTCCTCCTCAGGAAGCAGGCGGCCACGCCCGCGGCCAGGGCGAGTGCTGCGCCGCCGGCCCACCGCCACATGGCGGGCAGGTCCCGCGTGGTCACCACCGGATCCGGCGGCAGGCCGTACGTCTCGGGCGCGTCCAGCAGCAGGAAGAACGCACCGGTTCCGCCGACGCCGTCGCCGGTGCTCTCGCCGTACAGCCGGGCCTCGGTCACGCCGTCGGCGCGCAGTCGCCCGACCCGCTCCTCGGCGCGCTCGCGCAACTCGTCCAGCGGCCCGAACTGGATCGACTCGGTCGGGCACGCCTTGGCGCAGGCCGGCTCCAGCCCGCCGCGCAGCCGGTCGTAGCAGAGCGTGCACTTCCACGCCCGGCCGTCCCCCCGCCGGCGGTCGATGACTCCGTACGGGCAGGCCGGGACGCAGTAGCCGCAGCCGTTGCAGACGTCGGGCTGGACGACGACCGTGTCGAACTCGGTGCGGAACAGCGCGCCCGTGGGACAGACGTCCAGGCAGGCCGCATGCGTGCAGTGCTTGCACACGTCGGACGACATCAGCCACCGGCCGTCCTGCTCGACGAACGCCACGTGCCGCCAGGTGTCCGCGCCGAGCGACCCGGTGTTGTCGTAGGAGGTGGCCAGGAAGACGAAACCGTCGTCGGGCACCTCGTTCCACTCCTTGCACGCCACCTCGCACGCCTTGCACCCGATGCAGATGCTCGTGTCGGTGAAGAAGCCGTACCTATGTGGTGCTACGTCCGTCACGGGAAGCCCTCGAATGATGAGTGTCCGAGTTTCTGCCCAGACCTGGGAGAACGCTGAGGCGTCTCTGCCCGGGTCGGAGCGGGACAAAACTTTCAACGGCCGTCGTGACGGACTCGGTGACAAATTCCCCTGACAACGCGAACGGCCCCAAGCCGGTGCTCGAACACCTGCTCAGGGCCTTGATCCCCCACCTGCATCAACCAGGAGAGGACCCATGAACGACGTTAGTATCAGTCCCGAGCCGGATGACATCTCCGTGTTGATCATCGAGGCGGAGGCCTTTCTGGCCAACCAGCAGTCGGCGCAGCCCGTACCCCGTCGTGGAGGAACCATCGCCGGCCCGATTTTCCGGCCCGGCGTGGGGCGCGTCCTACTGGTGGGACAGCCTGGCGTCAATCGCGTCGAGTCGCTCCAGGATCCGGCCGAGTACCTCGGTGTGCTTGGTGAGGATCTCGCTCTGCTGTGCCTGGGTAGCCTGAAGGTCCCGGACATCGGCGTGCGTCTCCTGCACGATGCGGTAGGTCTCAGAGATCGCTACACCGGCCATCGCGTCCTGGCGGGCCCGCAGTGTACGAACCTCTTCCTCCAGGCGCGCGGTTCGCTCGGCCTCGGCCGCCAGCACGGCAACCCGCGACTCCAGGTAGGTCAAGCGTTCCTCCATGGTGTTCGCCATGAGTCGATGGTAGACGCACCGGGCGACATCCGCAGGCCTGGTCGATTCTCCGGACCGACGTGCGGGGGGGCCGAGGGGTTCCATCTGTGCGTCAGGTGGCTCCCCTCGGCCTTGCGCAAGGGTCATCCGCTCAGCCACGCCGATACCTCTCGATGAGTTCGAGCAGCGCCGTGCCCGTTGGCCGCCTGCCCGGCAGCACATCGCACGTGCCGGCCTTGCTCTCCTGGATGAACACGTTCGGGTCGAGCACGATCGGGATCAGATCGTTGACCACGTCGCCGGTCGCCAGCCCGCGATACCCCCAGTGGTAGGGCAGGACCACCTGGTGCACGGTCGCCTGTTGCTCGGTCGCCTGTTGCTCGGTTGTACCGCGCAGCCGGATCGGCCTGACCCGTTCGGTCACCAGCACCCGCGTCTCGATCGCGGCGCGCGCGGTCACGATCGTCGCCCAGCCGCCGTTGACCAGCCCCACCTCGGCGGCGAGCTCGGGCGACACCTCGCAGAACGGCTCCGGCTGCAGCTCGGTCAGATACGGCAGGGTCCGGCTCATCGCGCCGGAGGTGTGGTGCTCGGTGAGCCGGCTGGTCGTGAACACGTACGGGAACCGCGACGAGAGCGGCGGGTTGTACGGATTGTCGCGCCGGTGGAAGACGCGCCGGGCGGGGTTGGCCCGGGTGCCGTACAAGGTGTTGCGCACCGGCGACTCGTGCGGCTCGTAGTGCACGGGCAGCGGCCCGTCGGACAGCCCGGACGGCACGTAGAGCCAGCCCCTGCCGTCCGACTGCATGATGAACGGGTCGGTCCCGCGCAGCGCCGCCTCGGCCTTCGCCCCCTCCGGGGGTTCGTAGCCCGGCGGTTTGTCCTCCTCGAAGTCCGGCACGTCGGCCCCGGTCCACACACCGCGGTCCGCGTCCCACCAGACGTACCGCTTGCGCTCGCTCCACGGCCGGCCCTCCGGATCGGCGGAGGCCCGGTTGTAGAGGATGCGCCGGTTGGCGGGCCAGGCCCAGCCCCACTCCGGCGCGACCCGCGACTGCTCCCGCCCCGGCCTGCGCCGGGCGGCCTGGTTCACCTCATCGGCGTACACCCCGCAGTAGATCCAGCAGCCGCAGCTCGTCGACCCGTCCGGCCGCAGCTCCCTGATGTGCGAGAGCGCCCGGCCGCCTGGCCCGATGCCGCCGATCTCGCGCAGCACGGCCCGCGCCGAGGGCTCGCGAAGCGCCCCCTCCTCGGGGTAGTCCCAGGTCAGCTCGCGCACCGGCCGGTCGATCTCGTCGTCGGTCAGCCGCTCCCTGATCCGCCTGCCCAGGTGGTAGAAGAACCACAGGTCGCTGCGGCAGTCGCCCGGCGGGTCGAGCGCCTTCTCCCGCCACTGCAGCAGCCGCTGGGTGTTGGTGAACGTGCCCTCCTTCTCCACGTGGCTCGCGGCGGGCAGGAAGAACACCTCGGTGCCGATCTCGCCGGGGTGCGGCCCCCCGGTCTCGATCTCCGGGGCGTCCTGCCAGAACGTCGCGGTCTCCACCAGGGTGAGGTCCCGTACGACCAGCCAGTCGAGGTTGGCCAGACCGAGGCGCTGCGCCCTGCCGTTCGCCGATCCGACCGCCGGGTTCTCACCGATGACGAAGTAGCCCTTGACCGTGCCGTCGATCTGGCCCATCACGGTCGCGTAGTGCCCGTGGTCGCCGGTGAGCCGCGGCAGGTGGTCGAAGCAGAAGTCGTTCTCCTCTGTCGCCGCGTCGCCCCACCACGCCTTCAGCAGGCTGACCACGTAGGCGCGCCGGTTCCCCCAGAAGCCGGTGTCGGCGCCCTCCCCGCGGATGTAGTCGTCCAGGTCGTCGTGCCGGTGGGCGTGCGGCATCGCGATGTACCCCGGCAGCAGGTTGAACAGTGTCGGGACGTCCGTGGAGCCCTGGATGTTCGCGTGGCCGCGCAGGGACAGGATCCCGCCGCCCGGACGGCCCATGTTGCCCAGCAGGAGCTGCAGGATCGAGGCCGCGCGGATGAACTGCACCCCGGTCGTGTGCTGGGTCCAGCCCACCGAGTACACCCAGGCCGTGGTGCGCTCCCGGCCGGAGTTGGCGGTGATCGCCTCGGCCAGCTCGGCGAACTGTGCGGCGGAGATCCCGCACAGCTCCTCGACCAGGTCAGCGGTGTAACGGGAGAAATGCCGCCTGAGGATCTGGTAGACGCAGCGCGGGTGGCGCAGCGTCGGGTCCGCAGGCGGGCGGGCGCTCGCCCCGGCCCCGCGGGCGCCATAGGAGTCGGAACCGGCCGCCTCCGCGTGGGCCAGACCGCCCTCGCTCAACATGCGCATCCGCCCCACGTCGCCTTCGTACGCCCAGGAGGACGGGTCGTACCTGCCCGTCTCCGGGTCGTAGCCGGAGAACAGGCCGTCGAGGTCCTCGGTGTCCCGGAACTCCGCATTGATGATCGTCGCCGCGTTCGTGTACGCGAGGACGTACTCGCGGAAGTCGAGCCCGCCCGTGAGCACGTGGTTGATCAGCGCCCCGAGCAGCACGATGTCGGACCCGGCCCGGATCGGCAGGTAGCGGTCGACGGACGCGCTGGTCCGGCTGAACCTCGGATCGATGTGGAACACCTTCGCACCGCGCAGCCGGGCCTCCGTCACCCACTGGAACCCCACCGGGTGGCATTCGGCCATGTTGGAGCCCTGGATGACGATGCAGTCGGACTCCGCCAGGTCCTGCTGGAACGTGGACGCGCCGCCACGCCCGAAGCTGGTCCCCAGACCGGGGACGGTGGAGGAGTGTCAAATGCGCGCCTGGTTCTCGACCTGGACCGCGCCCAGGGCGGTGTAGAGCTTCTTGATCAGATAGTTCTCCTCGACGTCGAGCGTCGCCCCGCCCAGATGCGCGATGCCCGTCGTCCGCCTGACCGTCCTGCCGTCACGCGTCTGCTGCCAGGTCTCCCGCCGGGTGCGGACCACCCTGTCGGCGATCATGTCCATGGCCGTCTCGAGGTCGAGCGGTTCCCAGCCCGTGCCGTACGGCCGGCGGTAGAGGACCTGCGTCGCGCGGCCGGAATGGGTCACGAGCTGCTTGCTCGCCGAGCCCTTGGGGCAGAGCCGGCCGCGGGAGATCGGCGAGTCCGGATCGCCCTCGATCTGGGTGACCCTGCCGTCCTCGACGTAGACGAGCTGACCGCAGCCGACCGCGCAGTAGGGGCAGACCGACCGGGCGACCGTGTCGGCCCGCTCGACCCGCGGCCGCAGCGCGTCGGTCCGCGCCGAGCGCGCCGCCTCCCGCCTGCCGTCCTCTCCCCGCAGCTGCCGCACCAACGGCCAGCGGGAGACCCAGCCACCTGCCACGATGTCTCTAGTCCCCGCGGCCTGTCCGGTTCAATCACCGCAGGTGTGCGAGCAGCCGGTCGAGCGGCCAGGTGTTGACCACGTCGTCGGGGGTGAGCCAGGCCCGCTGGGCGATCCCGACGCCGAACCGCTGGTGTGCCAGGTGCGGGATCGCGTGGGAGTCGCTGTCGATCGAGAACTTCACCCCGTGGTGACGGGCGAGCCGTACCAGATCGGAGGGCAGGTCGGCCCGGTCGGGGTAGGAGTCGATCTCCATGATCGTGCCGGTGCGGGCCGCGGCGCGGAAGACCTCGTCCCAGTCGGCGTCCACCGGCGGCCGTTTGCCGATCTTGCGGGTGGTGGGGTGCCCGATGATGTGCACGTGCGGGTTCTCGCAGGCGGCGATGAAGCGACGGGTCATCTCCTCGCGTGACTGGTTGAAGTGCGAGTGCACTGAGGCGACGCAGACGTCGAAGCCCGCCAGGATCTCGCCGGGCCAGTCCACCGAGCCGTCCGGGGCGATGTTCAGCTCGGTGCCGTGCAGCAACCGCATATCCGGATATTTCGTTTGAAGGTCGGCGATCTGAGCACGCTGGGCGAGGGCCTTGTCGAGCGTCATCCGCTGCATGACCAGGTCCGGAGCATGATCGGTGATCGCGTAGTAGGAATGGCCGCACCGCGCGGCCGCGGCCACCATGTCCTCCAGCGAGGCGATGCCGTCGGTCAGATCGGTGTGCGTGTGCAGGTCGCCCCGCAGGTCGGCGAGTTCGACCAGCCGGGGCAGCGCGCCGCGCAGCGCGGCGGCGATCTCGCCGCCGTCCTCACGCAGCGTCGGCGGGATCCACCGCATGCCGAGCGCGTCGTAGACGTCCTCCTCGGTCTCCGAGACGATCAGGTGATCCTCACCGTCGAACAGGCCGTACTCGGAGAGCTTCCAGCCCTTCTTGACGGCCATCTCCCGGATGCGGACGTTGTGCTCCTTGCTGCCGGTGAAATAGATCATCGCGGCGCCCCACGACTCGGCGGGCACCACCCGCAGGTCCACCTGCAGCCCCCGGTCGGTCCGTACCGAGGTCTTCCGCTCGCCCTTCGCGATCACCTCGGTGACGTACGGCTGTCGGGCGAACAGGTCCATCAGGCTCGGCGGGCCGACCGCCAGGATGTCGATGTCGCCGATCGTCTCGCGCATCCTGCGCAGCGAGCCGGCGTAGGCGATCCGCTCGGCGGGCAGTGAGGCGATCACCCGCTCGGCCAGGTCCATGGCGATGCCGAGGTGGACCCGGCCGCCCGACAGCTCCAACTGCTCGACCCCCTTGAGCAGGTTCTCCTCGGTCTTGGGGCCGAAACCCCTCAGCCCGGCCAGCCGGCCGTCTCTGATCGCGTCGGCCAGCGCGGCCGGTGAGTCGATCCCGAGCTCCTCGAACAGGAAAAGCGCGCGTTTGGGCCCGAGTGACGGGACCCTCGTCAGCTCGCGCACCCCCTCGGGCACCCGGCCGCGCAGGTCGTCGAGTTGGCGGAAGCTTCCCCGTGCCAGGAACTCCTCGACCTTCTTGGCGATGGCCTCGCCCACGCCGGGGATCTTGCGGATGTCGGCGTGCCGCAGGTCCTCGGGGAAGCCGGCGATGGACTTCGCCGCCTTCTGATAACTCCGCACCCGGAACGCGTCGCCGCCGCTCAGTGCGAACAGCTCGGCGTACTCCTGCAGCGCCGCCGCCGCCTCGTCGTTCACCCGTCCCATGAATTCAGCGTAAGTGGGCGCGACCGAGGGAGGACGAGATTATGCTCGGTCTAGACAGCCTGGACAGAAGGGGTGCCTGATGAATGGGTGGCAGGTTCAGGAAGCGAAACAGCGCTTCAGCGAGGTCATCCGGCGTGCGGTGAGCGAAGGCCCTCAGGTGGTCACCCGACACGGAGAGGAGGTGGCAGTGGTGATCGACATTGCCGAATACCACCGGCTCAAAGGCGATACTCCCGACTTCCGGGATTTCCTCCTGTCGGACCCGGACTGGGATGATGACATCGATTTTCCCCGCAACAGGGATCTGCCCCGAGAGGTCGACTTCGGATGAGGGGCATCGGCTACCTGCTCGACACGAATGTGATCTCCGAAGTGCGCAAGCGAAACGGGAGCGCACAGGTGAAGGGGTGGATCGCCGAGGCCAATGGACCCACGCTGTATCTCAGCAGTCTGTCGGTCGGAGAGATCCGGCGGGGCATTGAATCACGGAGACGTACCGACCCCAAGCAGGCGGTGGCGCTGGAACGGTGGCTGCACGGGCTCCACCTGCAGTTCCGTGACCGCATCGTCCCCGTAACCCCGGCGGTGGCCGATGAGTGGGGCAGGCTCAACGCCCTACGGACGCTGCCGACCATGGACGGTCTGATCGCGGCGACCGCCAGAGTGAACGGCTGGACCCTGGTCAGCCGCAATGTCAAGGATTTTTTGGGCACCGGCGTGTCGGTAATCAATCCTTTTGAACCGATCGCTCCATAACGCGTAGGCGCCGGCTCGCAGCGCGGTCAGACCCGGGAGAACGGCTCGGCGTAGGTGAACAGACCGCGGGGCGGTGGGGCGGGCCCGTCGAACACGCGCGCCTGGAAATAGGGTCCCCAGGCGGGCACCGGGGGCGTGACGCCGTGCTCTTCCGCAGCGGCGAAACCGAACCGCGAGTAGTAGCCGGGATCGCCGAGCAGCGCCACGAGCGGTTCCCCGAGGGCCTCGGCCGCCCCGAGCGCGGCGTGCATCAGCGCGGATCCCACGCCACGGCCCTGGTGGTCTGGACGCACGCTCAGCGGTCCGAGGCCCAGCGCCGGGACCGGGCCGACGTGGCCGCGGCTGCACACCACGTGCCCGACGACGTCCCCGGCGGGGGAGACCGCGACGAGCGAGAGGCCGGGCAGCCAGCCCTTGTCGGCACGCAACTCGTCGACCAGTACCGCCTCGACGGGCACCCGGCCGGGCTCCTTTCCGAAGGCGGCGGCGGTCACGGCGCGGATGGCACCGACGTCTGCGGGAGTCTCCCGGCGGATCAGCATGCGCCCAGCCTGCCGCTCATCGCGGCCCCCGGGCAACCCGGTTTCTTCCCGCCGGGATCGTCGTCACATCTGGACGGGACGGGGGAGATAGGGCTCCTCCAGGTAGGCGATCTCCTTGTCGGTGAGCGCGAGGTCCACGGCGGCGAGCGCGTCGTCCACGTGATGCTCCTTGGTCGCGCCCACGATCGGGGCGGTGATGCCGGGCCGGCTCAGCAGCCAGGCCATGGCGACGGTCGCGGGCGCGACACCGCGCTCGGCCGCCGTCCGCGCCACCCGCTCCAGGATCGCGGCCTCGCCGTATCGGCCGTCTGCGTCGCCGTAGAGCTGCCGCTGCCGTGCCCCGTCCCCCGTCTGGCGACTGGTGTCGGAGGCCACGCCGGCCCGGGCCAGCAAGCCCCGCGCGAGCGGGCTCCACGGGATCAGCCCGACCCCCTGGTCGAGGCAGAGCGGGACCATCTCCCGCTCCTCCTCGCGATAGAGGAGGTTGTAATGACCCTGCATCGTGACGAAACTGGTCCAGCCGTGCATATCGGCCGTGTGCTGCGCCTTGGCGAACTGCCAGGCGAACATGCTGGAGGCGCCGATGTAGCGGGCCTTGCCCGCCCGGACGACGTCGTGCAGCGCCTCCATCGTCTCCTCGATCGGCGTCTCCTCGTCCCAGCGGTGGATCTGGTAGAGGTCCACGTGGTCGGTGCCCAGGCGGGTCAGTGAGGCGTCGATCGCCGACAGGATGTGCTTGCGCGACAGGCCGCGGTCGTTCTGGGCGTCGCCCATCGGAAAGTAGACCTTGGTGGCCAGCACGTAGTCGTCGCGGCGGGGGAAGATCTTGCGGAGCAGGCTGCCGGTGATCTCCTCGCTGACGCCGCGCGAGTACATGTCGGCGGTGTCGAAGAACGTCACGCCGCCGTCGGCGGCCCTGCGGACGATGGGTTCGGCGCGCTGCTCATCGAGAAGCCACTCCATCATGGCCGGGTCGCCGTAGCTCATCATGCCGAGGCAGATCCTGCTGACCTTCAGACCGGTGTTGCCGAGCCGTACGTAATCCATGCGGATCACCCTATCCAGCGACGGATCGCCATGGCCGAGCCGCAGACGATCTCGGCCGGTCACTGAGTCGTCGAGACTGAATGTGTCCGATTGGATGCCCTATGTGAGAAATATTGGCATTGATGTGTTGATCTTGATATTCAATCCGCTTTTCGGCGACCGTGAAGGCTATTCCGTAAACGCTGAGAAAATGAGGTCGTATTGTCTCGTGCGTGTTATGTGTTTACCTGTTCCTGGTGTCAAGGTCGGCGTCCGGATATCTCCATCGGGGTATCTCCAGCGCGCATCGCCGGGAAAGCGATGGCTGTGTACGTATTAACATCAAAGGGGAGCATCAATTGATTCTTCCTGGAAGCGGGTCGGTTGCCGGGCCGCTTACCGGTCGCTGTCGCCGCAAGTCCGCCGTAATCTTGATGGCGGCGGTGGCGATGGCGGCAGCGGGATTTCTGCCCGCGAATGCCACGACGCAACATGAAATGGTGAAGGACCGTGCCGGTCGGTTGAGTGCGCCGGACAAGAATCTGGCTCCTCTCATGGCCTCGCAACTCCTCTCACATCACCCCTGCGGTAAGCGGGCTGGTTGTAAGCCGGGCCGGCGCGGGCCGAAGGGGCGACGCGGCCCGCGCGGCTCCCGGGGTCCCCGTGGGCTTCCCGGTCCGCCAGGTCCGCCCGGCCCGGACGGCCCGCGTGGGGCTCCGGGTGCTCCCGGTGTGCAAGGCCCGACGGGTCCGCAAGGTCTTGCGGGTCCGCCCGGTCTGCAGGGTCCGCTGGGTATTCGTGGGCTTCCGGGTCCGCCCGGTCTGCAGGGTCCATTCGGTCCTCGTGGGCTCGCGGGCCCGCCCGGTGTGCAGGGTCCGTTCGGTTCGCGCGGGCTTGCCGGTGCTGCTGGTACTCAGGGTCCGGTCGGTGTCCGTGGGCTCGCGGGTGCTGCTGGTACTCAGGGTCCGGTCGGTGTCCGTGGGCTCGCGGGCCCGCCCGGCGTGCAGGGCCCGATCGGTTCACGTGGACTTGCCGGTCCGCCCGGTGTACAGGGGGTGCCGGGTGCCCAGAGCCGGCAGCGCGAGCAGGGTGCGATGGGAGTCGACGGCTCAGTAGAGGGCGACGTCGGGATCGACACGCCTTATATCGACACGCCTTATAGGGAAACGGCAAGCCCATTCGATATGCGCCTGGGAGACGGCCGAAGCGTGATCGGGAACCCGGGGGCACTACCGCATCGGTATGGCCGCTCATTCCAGCTGGCCATACCGGAAATATCATCGGATCCTCTCCCGAGGTGATAGGAGACTCTCCGCACGACACCGCGCTGAACCGGGCCGGTCGACTCGCGCAGACCACATGCGGGCTCATCCCGACACCCGGCAGCGTCTGTTGACCGACGTTCGTCGCGTCCATGACGGCGTCGACATCTGCAGTGGGCTCGCGGGACCCGTGAAGGCCTCGTCCCGGCGTGGGGAACGAGGCCTTCTGTGGTGCTCCGTCCGCGATGATGCTCCCTCGCGGGCGGAGTGATCTGTCCGGCGCGTGGAGGTCAGCGACGGTGAGAGCGACACCGGGCCGCTCTCGACGACGATGCGCGCTGACAAGGCCACGGATTCGGGTAATTCGCCTCCAAGGCCCGAAATGTGGACGGGCGTCGGCCGCCGAGCCATCCAGGGAAAAGTGTGTTTTTGCCGACAAACCCATTTTCGATGGATGGTGACATCCATTTGGGAAAACGTCGGGGGAAATCGGGTGGCATTTCTTTCCTGTGTCCTATGTTTACCTGGTTCTGATTATGGAGGCGCGGTCCGGCGCTTACTGGTGAGGTAGCTTCGGCAGGCGTCATCGGAAAAGCCGTGGAACTGTAGACGTATCAACATCTAAGGGAGCGTCAATTGGTTCTTCCTGGAAGCGGGTCGGTCTCCGGTCTGCTTGCCGGTCGTCGTCTTCGTAGATACGCCCTGATAGTGGCGATGACGGGGGCGGCGGTGTCGGCCCAGTTGCCCGTGAACGCCGCTGCTCATCCTCAGATGGCGAAGGAGCGCATCGGCCCACTGAGCGCGATGGACGGGGTTCCCGCTCCGCATCTCGTCTCGCCCGGGCCCGGGCCGGGGCCACGCGCGTCCGGCGGACACAAAAAGCGGCGGGGTCAGCGAGACGCCAAACGCCGGCGGGGACCGGCCGGCCCGCACGGGTCTCGCAGCCAGCAGGGTCCGCCCGGCCCACCTGGACCGCCCGGCCCACCTGGACCGCCCGGCCCACCTGGACCGGCGGGCCCGCCCGGCCCGGTGGGACCCGGTGCGACGGGTGGGACTTCTGGGCCCGGAATGACCGGTGGGCCCGGTGGGACCATGGGTGGAAACGGTCCAGGCGCCTGGGGCACCCCCGGCTTCGGTGGGATGCCCAACACGGGCTTCCCGGGCACGGCAGGCGGAGCGATGCCCTTCCCTGGCATCCGGACCGTACAAGGTCCCGCCGGTCCGGCAGGTCCCGCCGGTCCGGCAGGTCCCGCTGGTCCGCAGGGTCTTCCTGGTGAGCGGGGTGAGACCGGCTCGACAGGTCCGCAGGGGCCGCAGGGCTCGACAGGTCCGCAGGGGCCAGAGGGACCGCAGGGCCCTGGCGGTCCACAAGGGCCTCAGGGCCCGCAAGGTCCGGAAGGCCCGCAAGGTCCGCAAGGTCCGGAGGGGCCTCAGGGTCCGCCGGGTTCTCACTGCCCGTGCAAGACCTGCCAGCCGACGTGCAAGACCTGCGCGCCCGCGTGCAAGCACACCTGCCAGCCGACGTGCAAGACGTGTTCACCCGCGTGCAAGCACACCTGTCCGCCCGCGTACCAGCCGAGCTGCCCGCCCACGTGCGAGCACGCTCCATACTGTGAGGTCGACGATGACGATCTCTACTGGCCGAGCTGGCTTGAGGAGCTTCCCTGGCTCGGCTGAGTGATGAACTGCGACCAAAGCCACGGCTGTAGATGACACGAGCGGGCGAGTTCGGGGTATGGCCCCGGACTCGCCCGCCTGTCGTTTGCCGGAGAGGAGCGCTTTTTGCCGGATCTTGGGAGGCGTTGGTGTCACCTCGTTGGTTGGACTATATGCCGGGCCTGCCCCGATGTGGCCGTTACTCGTGGTCGCGCTTACAGTGAAGCGGGCAATATCACGACATCAAGAGAAGGGATGGTCGATGCTGCACGAGAGACTGTCGTCGGTGTACGACAACGTGCTGCGCCGCAACCCGGGTGAGATCGAGTTCCACCAGGCGGTCCGGGAAGTGCTGGAGAGCATCGGGCCTGTCCTCGGAAAGGACCCCGAGTATGCCGAGCACAAGATCATCGAGAGGATCTGCGAGCCTGAGCGGCAGATCATCTTCCGCGTGCCCTGGGAGGACGACCAGGGCGAGGTGCACATCAACCGCGGCTTCCGGGTCGAGTTCAACAGCGCGCTCGGGCCGTACAAGGGCGGGCTCCGCTTCCACCCGTCGGTCTACCTGGGCATCGTCAAGTTCCTGGGATTCGAGCAGATCTTCAAGAACGGTCTGACCGGTCTGCCGATAGGCGGAGGCAAGGGCGGTTCCGACTTCGACCCGAAGGGACGCTCCGACCGCGAGATCATGCGCTTCTGCCAGAGCTTCATGACCGAGCTCTACCGTCACCTGGGCGAGTACACCGACGTGCCCGCGGGTGACATCGGTGTCGGCGGACGCGAGATCGGCTACCTGTTCGGCCAGTACAAGCGCATCACCAACCGGTACGAATCCGGCGTGATCACCGGTAAGGGGCTCACCTACGGTGGCGCGCAGGTGCGTACCGAGGCCACCGGGTACGGCTGCGCCTTCTTCGTGGAGGAGATGCTGAAGGCGCGCGGCACGTCGTTCGACGGCAGGCGGGTGGTGGTCTCCGGCGCCGGCAACGTCGCGATCTACAGCATCGAGAAGGTGCAGCAGCTCGGCGGCATCGTCGTCGCCTGCTCCGACTCCTCCGGGTACGTCGTGGACGAGAAGGGCATCGACCTCGACCTGCTCAAGCAGATCAAGGGGGTCGAGCGGCGCCGGCTGAGCGCCTACGCCGAGCGCCGGGGCACCGACGCCACGTTCGTGGCCGGCCGCAGCGTCTGGGAGGTGCCGTGCGAGGTGGCCATGCCGTCCGCCACCGAGAACGAGATCACCGGCAAGGACGCCGAGGCGATGGTCCGGGGCGGCTGCATGGCGGTTGGCGAGGGTGCCAACATGCCCACCACCCCCGAGGGCATCCGGGTCTTCCAGGAGGCGGGTGTGTCGTTCGGGCCGGGCAAGGCCGCCAACGCGGGCGGCGTCGCCACCAGCGCCCTGGAGATGCAGCAGAACGCCAGCCGCGACAGGTGGACGTTCGAGTTCTCCGAGCGGAAGCTGCAGGAGATCATGAAGGACATCCACCGCCGCTGTCTGCAGACCGCCGACGAGTACGGGATGCCGGGCGACTACGTCGCCGGTGCCAACATCGACGGGTTCAAGCGGGTGGCGGACGCGATGCTCGCCATGGGGCTCATCTGATCGGACACCGCTTCAACGCTGATCGCAACCCCTGATCCGACCCGCGGATCTCCACTCGGAATCCTGCAAATCACACGCAAGTCACCGCCAAGTGTCGCATCGTATTAACAATGGCGTGAACGAATTCGACATCAGACGGCCCGATCGGGCCGACGCCATGGCGGTCCACGAACTGGTCGCTGAGCACGACGCCGAGGTGATCGGCAAGCCGGACTGGACCTTCCAGGACATAGCCGACACGCTCGCCGAGATCGACCTCGCCAATGACGCCTGGGTTTTACACGCCGGCGACCGGATGGTGGGCTGGGGCTACGCCCAGCGCAAGGGCATGAGTGACAACGTGGACATCGACGTCCAGGCCAGGGATCCGGAGGCCGCGGACCTCCTGTGGGACATGGTGCTGGGGCGGGCCGCCGGGCTCGCCCGAGAGGCCGGCCACGAGCGCGCGCGGGTGGATGTCAGCCTCTACGCGCAGGACGCCGCCATGCGGGCCGCGGCCGGCACGCGCGGGTTCGAGCCCGCGACCGGCTTCCACCGCATGCGGATCGATCATCAGGGGACGGAGAGGGCGTCCCTGCCCGGGGTCACCGTCGACCGGGGCGCACCGGGCAGGGACGAGCCGCTTCGTACGGCGCACGCCGTACAGCAGGAGGCGTTCGCCGAGCACTTCGGATTCGTCCCGATGACGTTCGAGGAGTGGGCCGAGCAGATGGAGGCCTCCAGCGCCAACGACTGGAACCAACTCCTGCTGGCCCGGGTCGACGGCGAGCCGGCGGCGATGCTGCTCGGGACGGACCATTTCGTCCCGGACGAGAACTGCGGATACGTCCGCACGCTGGCCGTGCGTCCGCGATTTCGGGGGCGGGGCCTGGGCAGGCTGCTGCTCAGGCGGGCGTTCGCCGACGACGAGCGGCGGGGGAGGGTGGGCACCATCCTCCACGTTGATTCGAACAACGTCACGCCCGCCCTCGACCTCTACCTGTCGGTCGGCATGCGCCCGGTCCTCGCCATCGAGGTCTGGCGGGCGTTGATCTGATCAGCCAGATGGTCCGATCAGCCAGATGTTCTGATCAGGCGGATGGTCTAATCGGACAGGTCGTCGAAGCCGTCGAGCTCGCCGAAGGCCGCGCCGTACCGCACGCACACCATCCGGGCGACCGCCTCATGGGCGCCGAGCGGTGCGGCGCAGCCCGCCTCGATCGCCTCGGCGGCCGAGGCGATGCGACTGTGGTCGGCCTCCGGTCCGATCACGAAGGGGACGAGCGCCAGGCGGTTGGCGCCGATCTTGCGCAGCCTTTCCGCGGCGTCCCGGACCGCCGGCACCCCGTCGATCGCCGCCGGGACGACGGGCAGGGTCAGCCGGGAGGCCAGCAGGACGGCGGTGGCGTCGGCTCCCCGTGCCGCCTCGTCACCCCCGGCCGTGACGACGATGATCCCGTCGACCGGCGAGGAGACGTTGAACAGCCGCATCCGGTCGGCACGGGCAAGGCCCGCCTCCGCCAGCCGGACGTGCAGCGCCTCGGCCAGCACGGGATGGGGCCCCAGCGGTTCGGTGATCCTGACGTTGGTCTCGCTCTGCGCCGCGGCGTCGCGCACCGCGCGCATCAACCGGGGGTGCGGACCGGTGACCAGGGGGACCACCACCGCGGCGGGGCCCTCGGTGGTGCGCTCGGCGGAGATCACGCCGATCTCCTTGACCAGTTCTGCGCCCCCGTCGGCGAGCGAGACGAGACGAAGGTCGATCTGGGGATTGTCGACCCGGACGATGGAGGCGACCTCGGCCGCCACGTCCACGTCGTCGGCCACGGTCCCCACCTTTCCGGGCACGGCCAGGACCAGCGTCGGCGCCCCTGGCGGCAGATTCGCCGGCAGCGGCCGCCGGTGCCGTCCGCCTCCGGGCCGGTGGGACCGCTCCCGCGTGGGAAGCCGCGGCGGCTCTTCGTGACCTTCGTTCACAAGGGCGGATTCTAGGGCGAAACCGGTCGAATGGTAGAACCAACGCGACGCTTGTTGCCGAGGGGTGATCTAGCGCGCGATCTTACGCACCCTGGCGCGGCCGGTAGACGTCCCACAGCTCGCCGAGGAAGAACCCGCAGAAGCGGGCGAGCGCGGCCGTGCCGTCGGGCCCCTCCGTGCGGAAGGTGGCCAGCATGCGGGCCAGGTCGACCGGCATGATCCGCAGCGTCCCCGACGCGATCTCCTCGGCGTCCCCGTCCTCGCCCTCCGCGACGTGGCCGGCCAGCAGCCGGACGTACAGCGTGGAGGTGTCCAGCCACAGCCGGGTCGGCGGGCCGTGGCGCACGTCCTTCCAGCCCGTCAGGGTGCGGGGCTGGTTCGAACCGTCCCAGAAGTGCAGGCGATAGCGCATGCGCCTGTGGTCGGGTGCCTCTCCGGGGGCGAAGAGGTTGAACCAGCCCCGCGCGATGGGACGCCGGCCCCCGCAAATGGCGGCGTCGATCCAGCCCTCGGCCCGAGCCTGATGCTCCGGCTCGGCGAGGAATCGGTCGGCGTCGTCGACCGTGATGGTGAGCCTGAACTCGCACCGGCCGGCCCCGAGGACGCCCCGCATCTCCTCGATGAACCACAGTGCCGTCGGCGTGGCGCCGCGCGTGCCGGGCCCGCCGGGCCTGCCATGGGCGAGAGGCCCCGGCGTGCCCTGGCGCGTCTCCAGCATCCTCGTGCTCATGCGGTCGGCCAGCGCCGCGATGGTCAGCGCCGGGTTCGCCCCGACCGGTCCCGGCATGGCCGCGCCGTCCGCGACGTACAGTCCGGGGAAGCCGAACACCTCGCCGTAGGCGTCGCACACCCCCTCCCCGGGGTGGCGGCCCATCGGCGCTCCGCCGAGCGGATGTGCGGTGATCACCCGGTCACGCCACCGGGAGGGCATGTCGGCGTAGTCGGCGCCCAGCACGTCGCCGATCCTGCGCATGGTCGCGCGCAGCCGGTCGAAGTAGTCCTTGCTCGTCTCGGGCGACCAGACGAGGTCGAGCCGGCCGTCGCGCAGCCGTAGCACGCCGTCGGGCACGTCCAGCCCCATGCCGAGCAGCGGCAGCGAGCTTCCCGACAGCTCGCCCCGGCCGATCAGGTGGGCGAGCTCGGCCGACAGGTTCGTGTCGTGCGTCAGCAGGCCGCGCACCCGCTCCAGCACGAACCGCGCCGCCCGGCCGAGACCGGCCCGGACGTCGGCGCCCTCGACCAGGTAGTCGACGAACGCCGGGTAGCCGCCGTCCTCGATGTAGGAGTCGCCCAGGCGGATCGCACTCGTGATCACCGGCCCCCGGGCGGCGTTGATCGGCCGGGTCCTGCTGCGGTCGGTGGCCCGCAGCAGGAACGCCAGCACGTCGCCGTTGCCGGAAAAGCGCGTCCCGAGCGTACGGCTCAGGCCGGGGAACGCGGTGCGGTCGCGCAGCAGAAGCTGGGACGTGCCGAACGTCCCGGCGGCGAGGACGAGGCGGTCGCAGCTGATGGTGTGCGGGCCGGTCCATCGCGGCCGCAGGCGGTCCCCGGTGCCCGGCGAGGCGGGCGGCAGGTGCACGACGTAGGCCACGTCGTAGCCGCCGTTCACCCGCGGCCGGATGCCGCGCACCTCGTGCAGGGTCCGCAGGTCGGCCCCGTGATGACGGGCCGCCGCGAGATAGGTGTGGTCCAGGCTGTTCTTCGCGCCGTCGTTGCAGCCGATGTCGCATTCCCCGCACAGACGGCAGGTGCTGCGGGGCACCCCGTGGAGGCTGCCGTACTCGGGATCGGCGATCGGCAACCCCGGGCCCGGCTCGGCGCCGGGGGAGGGGGCGAAGCTGACGGCCAGCGGCGGAAGCCGCCAGTCGAGCCCCAGCTCGGCCGCCGCGTCCCGCATCGCCCGCGTCTTCAGCGTGTCGGCGTAGACGGGATGGGCCAGCGGGTACGGCGAGACGCCGATCATGCGTTCCACCGCGTCATAGTGGGGGTCGAGCTCGGCCCGGGTCACCGGCCACGACTCGTAGCCGCCGCCCGGCAGCGGCTGCTCGTGGACGAACCACTCCTCGTCCTTGCGCAGCAGCACGTTGGCGTACACGAGCGACCCGCCGCCGAGCCCGCTGCCGACGACGGAGTCGCAGTCGCGGAAGCTCCACACGTCGAACATCCCGTACAGGCCGGCGTCGGGGTCCCAGAAGGCGCGGCCGAACTGGGCGGGGCCGCGCGGGAACGAGCCGGGCGGGTACGGCCGGCCCCGCTCGAGCACCACTACCGACAGCCCCGCCTCGGCCAGGCGGTAGGCCGTCACCGCTCCGCCGAATCCGGAGCCGACCACGACAGCGTCGACGTGTTCCATCTATGTCCGTTGCTCTCAGTTTCGCCGCGACGTCAGCCGCTTCAGGAATTCCGCTTGAGGAAGTCGAGGATGTGCGGGAACACGTCCAGGTGCGCGTTCCCGCCGATCAGGGGATCGATGTGCCCGTAACCGGGGATGACCCGCAACTCGTGCCGCCCGGGATTGATCCGTGACAGCAGTCGGTGGCACACCACGTTGGAGTCGGTGAACACATCGTTTCGGTCGCCGGTCAGGTAGAGGACCGGCGTGTCGATCTCGGCGGCGCGGGCCAGGTAGTGGCGCGGCAGCGCCGCGTGCCGCGGGTCGCCGGGGTCGAACCGCACCACCCGCCCCGCGGCGACCATCTTCCGCATGTGCCGGTAGTAGTGCAGCGCGCCGGCGCCGTTGAGGTCGGCGAGGCGCTCGTGGACATGGGTCTGCGGCCGCAGGTTGCGGTGCCGGTACATGGCGGGCCTGCCGCTGCCCCACATGAAGCTCTGCATGTGGCAGGCCGGCTCGCCGCATTCGGGATGGGCGAGGGAGACGGCTCTGGCCAGCAGCCACCGGCCGGTCAGCGGGGGTGCGTCCCGGAACCGGGGATCCAGGTACGGCAGGCCCAGGCCGTACCGCAGCAGGGCCGGCCCGAGCATGAGCTTGAGCCGCGCCCAGGGGTGCACCCGGGGCGTCAGGCCCACGCTGTTGGCGACCACGCTCGCGATCCCGTCGATCAGCCCGCCGAACAGGCTCATGTGGAACGCCACCGACCCCAGGCAGTGCGCGATGACATGAACCCGCCGCGCCCCCGTGCGGCGGCGGAGTTCAGCAGTGCCGCCGGGAAGTCGAAGCAGGCGACGTCGTCCAGCGTGTCCCGGCGGCGGGTCTCCACGTTGTACGGGAACCGGTTGCTCATCCGCAGGTCCAGCGCCCACACGTCGCCGTACCCGTTGCGGTGCAGGAACCGGACCAGGTTCACATGCTCCGGCATGATGAACATGTCGCTCGACGAGGTCAGGCCGTGGACGAGCAGCACGACGTCGTCGTGACCGTCTCGTCCGTCCTGCCCGCCCCGGCGGAACCGGGTCAGGGTGAGCCCCAGCTCGTCCTCCGTGGCGAACGGATGCACCGAGACCTCGGCGTCTTCCACTCCCGCCATCGTGAACCGCGGGATGCGGTGCTCCATCCTCGCCTCCTCGTACCCCTGCCTTCAGGGCACCGGGGGCAACCATCCCAGTCTCGCCCCGTGCGACGGCATCGTGGAAAACCCGTAACCAGTGCCGTAACTAGCGCGCGCGGCCTTCGCCGGGTGCGTTCAGCGCGGTGGCCACGCCGACCCGCGACGAGACCTCGAGCTTGGCGAAGATCCGCGACAGGTGCGTCTCGACCGTGCGCACGCTGAGAAACAGCCGCTGGGCGACCTGCTGGTTGGTCAGGCCCTGCGCCACCAGCCCGGCGACCTCCAGCTCCCGGGGGGACAGCCCGAGCACGGCGGAGGGCGCGGCGGAGGTCGCGGCGGAGGGCACCCGGACGCCGAGCCTGCGCAGCGCGCGGTGCGCCCGCGCCGTCAGGCTCCGCGCACCGCACGACTCCAGGATCTCGGCGGCGGCCCTGAGGCAGTCGCGCGCCCGGCTCCGCTGCGCGGCCTCCTGGTGGGCGAGGCCGGCCGCGAGCATGGCGCGCCCGGCGTCGAGCCGCCGCTCGCATCCCGTCAGCAGGCCGGCCGCCTCCTCTGCGGCGGCGGCCGAGTCGGCCGACTGGGCGCGGCGCAGGCCGTGGGCGCGGGCGAGCGGGACGAGCCCGGCGAAAGCCGGCAGCCGGGGGTCGTCGAGCCGCGCCGTACGCTCCGCCCAGGCCGACGCCTGAACGTCCTCGCCGCGGAGCGCCGCCGCCCACGCCAGCGACTCACAGGCCTGCAGCAGCGTCCCACGGTCGAGCTTCGGCGACTCGAACCGGTCGCAGGCGTCCAGCACGGCCTCGGCGCCCTCCTCCGGCCGCCCCGCGTTGATCAGCGCCTGGCCCCTGGCGAAACGGGCGGTGGCCTCCCATACCTCGCCGCCGCCCACGCCGCGCCGTACGGCCTCGTCGCCGGCGAGCACCGCGGTCTCGTCGCCACCGCTCCACGTGGCCGCCAGGCAGAGCTGGGTGAGCGCGAAGACGAGTTGCTGGCCCGAGTCGAGCAGCCGCGCACCCTCGACGGACTCCTCGGCGGTGACCGTGGCCTCGTCCAACCGGCCGAGCGCCACCAGTGTCTTGGCCCGGCCCGCCAGCAGGTTCGTCAGGATGTAGCTCTGCCCGGTCGACCGGGCGACGGCCGCGGCCCGGTCGAAGTGGCGCAGGGCGTCGCCGTACCGGCCGAGGTAGCTCTCCGCCCAGCACAGCCACGCGACGGCGTCCAGCCACTCCGACAGGTGCTCGTCGGGGGCCGCCGCGAGCAGCCGGTCGGCGGTCTCCGCGCTGCGCAGCGCGTCTTCGGCCCGTCCGGCGGCGAAGGCCGGCATCGGCCGCAGCGCGGCGACGGCGACGGCGAGACCCGGCTCCCAGTCGTCGGCCGAGTCCGGCATCAGATCCAGCACAGCCTGCGCGGCGCGGAAGTCGACCCGCATCATGCTCTCGGCGACCAGCCGCATCCGCAGCGGCACAGCCTCGGCCGCCCGCGGGTTCGGCATGCGGCTGAGCTCGTCGAGCAGCAACGCACGGGCCTCGTGCGGACGGTCGAGCTGGCGCTCCATCAGCGCGCACACCCGGGCCGCGCGTCCCCTGCGCCGGTAGTCGTCCTCCGGGAGCAGCCGCAGCAGTTCGCGGGCGGTGTCGCGGCCCTCGGCGAGCCTGCCGCTGACGCCCTGGGCCCAGCTCAGCTCCAGCAGCAGCGCCAGGCGGTCCTCGCGTGAGTCATGGTCGTCCGGCATGAGCCGCAGCGCCGCCCGCAGCCAGTGCGCCGAGGTCGCCGGCGCGTGCGTGATGACCGTCCGGGCCGCTTCGACCAGCACGTCGACCGATCGCCTGTCGCCGAACGAACCCGACTGCTCCACGTGGTGGGCCCGCGCGGTGGCGGGGGCGCCCAGACCGGCGAGGTACGCGGCGATCCGCGCATGGGCGCCCAGGCGCCATCCGGGGGCGGCCGACTCGTAGGCGGCCTGCCGTACGAGCGGGTGGCGGAAACGGAACCTGCCGGAGCCGGCCGACCGGGTGATGTCCCGCTCCACCAGCGTGTCCAGCGCGGTCAGCGCGGCGGGCAGCGGCATCTCGCCGGCGACGGCCGCGATCGCCGGTTCGAACTCGTCGGCGGCCACCGCGGCGGCCTGGGCCAGGAGCAGCGCGGCCGGGGGCAGGCCGCCCAGCTCGATCCGGAGCGCGGCCAGCGCGGTGGGCGGCAGCGCGGCCACGTCGGCGTCGCCCATCCGGGCCAGGGCCTCCAGGTAGAACGGGTTGCCGCCGCTCGCCTCGTACAGCGCCCTGCCGCGGCCTCGGGCCACCGAGCGGCCGAGGAACTCCGCGGCCTCCGCGGGGCCGAGCGGGCCTACCGTGATCTCGTGGCCGCGCGGCCCGGCGCCGTGGACGAGCGTGGTCAGGCGCGGCGTGGCCTGGGCCGGGCGGTACGCGGCCGCGATCAGGACCGGTGCGTCCACCGGGTGCCTGACGATGTGGTCGAGGAACTCCATCGAGCCGTCGTCGGCCCAGTGCAGGTCGTCGAGGATCAGCACGAGTCCCGAGGGCCCGGCCAGGGTGCCGATCAGATGGCGCAGCGCGCGGTAGACCCGGTAGCGGCCCAGGCCGCTGCGGTCGTCGTCATCGAGATCCCCTGCGGGTGGGTCGGGGGCCGGACCGGTGGCGGCCAGCGCCGGGAAGACCCGCGCCAGCGGGACGGTGTGCGCGGCCCGCAGGGTCTCGGCGATCTCCCGGCGCCGTGTGTCCAGGTGGTCGTCGAGCGCGTCCACGAGCGCGCTGAACGGCATCACCTGCTCGAACTCGGCGGCCCGCCCCCACAGCTGGACGAAACCGCGTTCGGTGGACAGCGTCGCCAGTTCGCCCAGCAGGCGCGTCTTGCCCGCGCCCGGCTCACCGGCCAGCGCGACGAGCTGGAATCCCTCCCGGAGGCTCGCGTCGAGTGCGCCGTGCAGCGTGTCGAGCGCGTCCCGCCGGCCGACCAGCCGCGTTTGAGCGCCCGTCACGACCGGCCGGGCCGTACGTTCGTCCATTCCTACCCCAAGTGCCGGGGATCCGTTCGATCCCGGTCAGCCGTGTCGACAGGCCCCAGTAAACGCACTTTACAGATCTCTGGCCGTGAAAGGGGTCACGGGCCGTAATTAACGCCGTTTGGCAAGCATTCGAAAAGCAACCGGTCAGTTCGCACGATTCTTGGATGAGGGGTGCGTACTACCGGGTACGGGGAGCGTCGTTCACACATCGTCACCGCGGAGGTGTCAGGTGCTGGACCGGATCGCCGCCCCCAATGGTTCGCGCAGTGGGTCGCGCAGTGGGTCGCGCAGTGGGCCGCGCACGCCGTACGGGCCTCCCGGGTCGGTGGAACGGCTGGCCGCGGCCCTCCCAGGACGTCTGCGCGACGCGCTGCCCACCGAGATCCGTTCCGGCAGTCCCTGGCCGGTGCGGGTCGACGTCCTTCTCGACGACGGGATCACTGAGGACGATGTCGAGTCCTGGGTGCCCGCGGTGTCCATGCTGCATTCGGGCGGTGACGCGCTCGAATTGGCGGTTCGGGACGGACGGGTGGTGGGGGTGCGCGGCCGGGCCGCCGACCGGGTCAACCACGGCAGGCTCGACCCCCAGGAGTGGCAGGGTCGGTGGCAGGGCTGGCGGCACGCGGGGCAGGACGGGGCGGGGCGCCTGACCAGGCCACTGGTCAGGGAACACGGCCGGCTGGTCGAGACGACCTGGGACGTCGCCATGGACCGCGTCGCCGCCCGGTCCCGGGAGTTGCTGGCCAGACCCGGAGGGTGGGGCCGCGTCGGGTTTCACACGGGCGGCCGGCTGTTCCTCGAGGAGTACTACACCCTCGCCGTCATCGGCAGGGCCGGGATCGGCACGCCGCACATGGACTGCGACACCCGCCTGAGCACGGCCGCGGCGTCCGCGGCCCTCATGGAGAGCTTCGGCACCGACGGGCCGCCCGGCTCGTACGGCGACCTCGACCACTGCGACGCGATCGCGATGTGGGGGTGCGACCCGAATTGTGGGCCGCCCGTGCTGTGGGAGCGCGTGCTCGACCGCCGCCTCGGCCCCGGCCCCCCGGCGCTGATCGCCGTCGGACCGGAGGGCACACCGGCCGCGCGGGAGGCCGACGTCCACGTGGCCGTACGGCACGGCACCAACGTGGCCCTGATGAACGCCCTACTGCACGAGCTGATTGCCAACGGCTGGTACGACGAGGCTTATGTGGCGAACCACACGGCGGGCTTCGACGAGCTGTGCCGGGCCGTGGACGCCTACCCGGCCAGGCGGGCCGCCGAGATCTGCGGTGTACCGGTGACGCTGATCGAGCAGGCCGCCGAGATCCTCGGGGCGGCGGAACGGCTCGCGTCCGTCGTGGCGGGCGGCTTCCACCTCGCCTGGCAGGCCACGGCGGCCACCTGCCAGGTCAACAACGTCCATCTGCTGCGCGGCATGCTGGGCCGCCCGGGGGCCGGTGTGCTGCATGCGGGGGGGCCGCCCTCGGCGCGTGGCGCGCTGGAGACGGGTGCGGCCGGCGGCCTGCCGGGTCTGCGCAACTGGGCGAACCCGCGTCATGTGCGCGAACTCGCCGCCCTGTGGAACGTCGACCTCCCACACTGGGGGCCGGCCACGCACGCCATGCGGATCTTCCGGTACGCGGAGGAGGGCTCGATCGGGCTGCTGTGGATCTCGGGGGCCGATCCCGCGCGCTCGCTGCCCGGCGCGGGTCGGATCCTGCGGCGCAAGGACCTGTTCGTGGTCGTACAGGACCTGTTTCTGACTGATACGGCGCGGCTCGCCGACGTGGTGCTCCCGGCCGCCGGCTGGGGCGAGAAGGTCGGCACCGTCACCGGCGCCGACCGCACGGTGCACATCAGCGGCAAGGCAGTGGAACCGCCCGGCGAGGCCCGGCCGGATCTGGACGTCTTTCTCGACTACGCGCGCCGGATGGACTTCCGCGACCGGGACGGCGCGCCGCTCATCGGCTGGCATGATCCGCGGTCGGCCTTCGAGGCGTGGCAGGCGTGCTCGAGGGGCCGCCCGTGTGACTACACCGGCATCACCTACGAACGGCTGCGCCGCGGCGGGATCCAATGGCCCTGCACGCCGTCCTCCTCACACGGCACCGAGCGCCTCTACGCCGGGGGACGCTTCAACACCGACCCCGACGCCTGCCAGACGTACGGCCATGACCTGGTGACGGGGGCCGAGTACGGCGAGGAGCCGTACCTGAGAGCACAGTACGGCGAGGAGCCGTACCGGAGGGCACAGTCCGGCGAGGAGCCGTACCGGAGGGCACAGTCCGGCGAGGAGCCGTACCGGAGGGCACGGTCCGGCGCCGAGCACGGCTCGGGGCCGTACCGGGCACCCGGGCGGCAGGCCCGGGCCTTCCTGCGGGCCGCGGAGTACGAGCACCCGCAGCACGCCGCCACCATGTCCCTGGACGGAGCCGCGCCGTCCCCGGACGGCCATCTGGACGGCCGGGTGAACGGCGGCAGTCACCTGAATGTCCTGAACGGGGGCGCGGACGGCGTCGTGGACGGTGTCGTGGACGGGGCGCCGGTCGTCACGGGATGGGACGCGGTCGCCAGGCAGCCGCTGCTCGCTCCGGCGCCGCCGGTCGCACCCGTGGCGGTCGACGTCGGCGGCGTCTACTCCGCCGCGTCCCCTCTCGATCCCCTCATCCAATCCGGGGTGGCGGCTACGGCGGGGGGCTGCCCGGTGTCGGAACGGCTGGAGGAGGTCTGACTCGTCCTGCACGACCATCGGGGCCTGACGAGATCCGGGAGGTGACGGCCGGCGGCTGAAGCGCGGACAGGTCAACCTACCCGGAGGGAGACGGCCGGTGAGCATGCATCTCGCCCATTACCTCGGTTTGCTTCACCGGTCTCAGCACGAGTTGGCGGACGCCCTGCGCGCGGTACGGCGCGCTCATCCCGACGAGCCCGACCTGACCGGCGTGTGCGAGCGTCTGGCCGTGCAGTGCGGGAACAACGCCCGCCGGCTGGAGCCGTTCGTCCGGAGGTATTCGGCACATCTGTCCGAGGAGCCCGAGCGGATGCATTCCGCGCTGTTCTCCGGGGCCCGGCGGGGCAGTCTCGGCCTGCTGCGGGACCTGCACGACCTCTATCTGCTGGCCACCCAGTGCGAGATCTCGTGGACGCTCATCGCGCAGGCCGCCGAGGGAGTCGGGGACGAGGAACTGCTCGACGTGGTCCGCCACTGCGGTGCCGAGACGGCCGCACACCTGCTGTGGCTACGCACCCTGATGCGCCAGATCGCCCCCCAGACCCTCATCGTCGCCCCCTGAGCCCTCTCGAAAGGTCGGACATCCCATTAGGCGGGGGAGACGAGGGAATCGAAGACCGCCCGCATCGTCGGCTCGTAGGCGTTCCAAGACTTCTCCTGCACCTGCCAGTCCAGGATGCATATGGCCGACTCCAGCGTGACGACCCGGACCACCCTCCGATATTTCCCCTTCACCGAAGGGTTCTCCGGATCGGACTCGGTCGCGACGGCCGTGTACTCCAGCTCCGCTGCCTGCCCCTTGGGCACCCGCGTCCTGTCGAACCGGACCCGGCGGTATCCGTTCCCGGGTTCCGCCTGCTGAATCGCCTCCAGTTTGGCCAGAATTCCCTGCGGCTCGCCCACGTCGCCCACCTCGTGTGGATCGGACCGGGAGGCGACCTGAACAGTGAGGACGGCGCTCTTCTTCTGGTTCCACCACCGGTACTCGTCGTCGCCGGATTCGGAGAGCCACGCCTTGGGCGCCCGCAGCGACCAGCCGCCCGTCATCGGGAACTGGAGCAGCGTCAGCACCTTGCGCTGCGGGGCCGGCTTGGTCGCCGACGCCGTCGGCTGCTTCCGTCCCTTCGGGATCTCCTCCTCCTGCATCAGCGCCCATGTGCCGCCGATCGCGCCCAGGAGGAGGACCAGGGCCGCACCGATCAGCAGTGCCATTCCGCCCGGCCCCAATGTCCGAGTATGCGCAGCCCGTGACCGGGGAGCCGAGGTGGGAGGTGGGGTCGCCTGATCCATGGAGAACGCAGGGCGATGCTGTGGGGTCGGGGTATGCCGTGAGAGGGGAGGGTGCTGTGGAAACGGGACGGCGGGGGATCGGTAATCGACGCCGGCGGCGCCCGGCCTCGTCGGTTCCGGCCGAGACGGCCGTACGGCCTGGCCTGGGTCGCTCGCCTCCGCCATGGCCAGCAGCCGGTCCGCCTCCGCGGCGCCGATGCGGCGGGCGGGGTCCTTGACCAGCAGTCCGCCGACGGCGGGACGGAGCGCGGGTGGCACGGGCGAGAGATCGGCCTCCTCCCGGCTGATGAGTGCCGCGAGCACCGCCATCCCGCCGCTGTCCCGGTGGAAGGGCGATCTCCCGGTCACCATCGCGTACAGCGACGCGCCGAGCGACCAGAGGTCGGAGGCCGGATCCGCCTGGGCGCCGCTCACCCGCTCGGGCGCGATGAAACTCGGGGATCCGGTGACCATGCCGGTTCTGGTGAGCGACGGATCACCTTCGGCGGTGGCGATGCCGAAGTCGGAGAGCACGATCCTGCCGTCGTGCCCGATCAGGATGTTGGCGGGCTTGACGTCCCGGTGGACGACGCCGACGGCGTGGGCGCAGGTGAGCGCGTCGAGCACCTGGCGGCCGATGGCGGCGGCCCGGACCGCCGTGAGGGGGCCGTCCTCCTCGACGATCTGGTCCAGCGACCGTGAGGGGACGAGCTCCATGACGATCCAGGGCCGGCCGTCCTCCTGGACGACGTCGTGGATCGCGATGATGTTCCGATGGCTGATCCGGGCGGCGGTACGCGCCTCGCGGGTCGCCCGCTCGATCATCTCGGCCCGGTGGGCGTCACCGGTCCCCGGCGGAAGGGTCACTTCCTTGACCGCCACACGCCGGTCGAGCACGCCGTCGTGGCCTTCCCAGACCGTGCCCATGCCGCCCTGGCCGAGCCGGCGGAGCAGCCGGTAACGGCCACCGATCACCCGACTGGGAGCAGACGTCACGATCACACCATTCATCGAAAACCATCACAGCCGTTACAGATGATCCCATAACGGCAGGCCACGCCCGACCGGTATCAGGAACGGGACAGTCGGTCGGCCTGGCGGATCGGCTCGGGCAGCCGGTAGGCCGGGGTCAACCGCAGGACGTGGGCGCAGGCCGTGTCCAGCCCGACCCGGTGGCCCTGGGAGACGTAGACGGGCTTGACACCCTCGCGCGTGCGCAGCGCGCGGCCGACCACGTCGCCGTCGATCCGGATGGGGCTCCACGCGCCGCGTTCCCGGCCCGGCGCATCGTGGCTGCCCACGAACGCGGTCTTGGCCACGCCGACCGTCGGCAGCCCGGTCAGCACGCCCAGATGGCAGGCCAGCCCGAACCGGCGTGGGTGGGCCAAGCCGTACCCGTCGCAGATCAGCAGGTCCGGGGTGACCGGGAGCCGATCCAGGGCGGCCAGGAGCGACGGCAGCTCGCGGAAGGCGAACAGCCCCGGCACGTACGGAAACCTCACACGCTCCCGGACGACTGCCCTGTCCACGACTCGCAGGGTGTCCGCGTCCAGGACGACCACGGCACCTGTGACCTCGTTGCCCTTGACGGCGTATCCCACGTCCAGCCCGGCCACGAGCCTGACGTGCTCAGGTCCGGAGTCGGCCAGATCGACCAGTGGCCGGAGCTGTTCCTGTACGGCCTCCGCCTCCGCCACCGTGCTCGGCCACGGACGGGTCAAGCTTGAACACCTCTACTCAGCCATCGGCGGGCCTGGCCGAGATGGCCGGCGGTGAGTCCGAAGCGGGAATCGACCTTCACGAGCAGGAAATCACCCACACCGGGATGCCGATCCAGGTAGTCGTGGTCGGCCTGATCGAGGATGTCGTCGAACCAGACGAACGGACGGCGCCGCACATATTTGGCGATGGCGCGGGTCTTCATGTGCTCACCCGAGTTTGACGCCGGGTCGCCCATGACCGGGATCACCGGGAGACGCGGCAGGCCGATGCGCGGGGCGATCTCCTCGTTGGCGTGGTCCTCCCAGGTGGTGGCCCACGCGAGATCGGCTCCGGTGGCACGGGCCAGCTCCAGCAGACGGGGGCCGTGGCGTGGGTCGAGCATCACCTGGTATGGCGCGCCGTCCACGACCACGGTATGGCGTCGAAAAGACGGGGAAGATCGTCGTAACGGGTTGAGCACCCCGTCCACGTCGAGCAGCACGAGTGGTCTCATATGTGATCACGCTACTGCCGGAACGTGGGCCTTACAAGAACACAAAGGCGCAGGTCAGGGGCACTGGAGGCGTCCTTCTTAAAAACCTTGGTCCCCTCGCGGTAGCTACTTGATGAGAAGTAATAGCGGAAGTCGAAACAGGGAACGACATCGGCATCTACCCGAGCGGAGCTAGCATATATACGAAACGCAGTCGAGCCAGAGGAGTCAACCTGGCCTGGGAACTTCGCCTCTAGAGCTGCCTTTAGCTCGGACCTGAGCCTCGCTGGAGTCCAGATCCCGGCATATGACCCGCTCGGCGGATGCGCGCCAGTCGTTGCCTCGTCCCAGTACGCCGCCTCACCGCACTGAACCGCGATATCAACGTCGCTGTCGGTCTTGACGTTGGTGTTGTTGGCGTACGACCCCTTGGCGAAGGCATCGAGATCAACGCCATCAAAAGCAGGGTGCTCTTTCACGGCCTCGCGGATCATCCGCTCCGTCCGCTCCTGCTTCTCCTGTTCCGTCGCGCTCGACAGTCCGGTCCAGCCACGGAGCTTGTCCTCCAGATCACTCATGTCCATCGCTCCTGTGCAAGGGGGGCATCGTTCAGCTGATCACGGAGGCTTCGCCAGTTCGGCATGAACCTATCCATCAGCTTGGTGAAGCGCTCGCCGTGGTTGCGTTCGAGATGATGCGTCATCTCGTGGACGACGATGTACTCCAGGCAGCCGGGGTGCTTCTTGGCAAGCTCGACGTTAAACCAGATGTGTCCGGTTTCGCGGTTGCATGATCCCCATTTGGTCTTCATCCGCCTGATTGTCCACCGTGGCACTGACACTTTCAGGATCGGTTCCCACTTGGCAATCAGGTTCGGGATCGCTTGTCGCAACTGCTCCCGGTACCAACGATCGAGCAGTTCACGTCGTCGCTCGGCTGTGGTGCCGGCCGGAACGTATAGCAGCAGACGTTCGCCGTCTATCTCGAAGTGAGCCCGGCCCGGTCGTTCTACGACCTTCATCCGGCGGCGAACTCCCCACACATAGTGAGACTCGCCTGTGACCATCTCTCGCTCAGACTGGCGTGCGGCTGAGCGAAGTTGCTCGCGTCGCTGCTTGATCCACGGCAACCGCTGGATCACGGCCAGCCGGACATGCTCGTCGTCAAGCCGACGCGGAGCAGCCACCCGAACCCGACCAAGGGGCGGATAGACGCCGATGTGCAGGTTTTTGATGTCCTTGTAGATGACATCGACGTCGATACCACGGATGGTCAGGTAGGCGCTAGCGGTACTCATGACGTGCCTTTATTAGTTCAAATAGTTCGTCGAGCCGGTCGAAGTCAGCAGGTAGCGTCCGCGCGAGCGCACGCCTGACCTTCTTCTCCTTGATTGGGTTACCTACCCACGAGTCGGGCTTGGTGTGCCGGATCGTCGTGTCGATCTCGACAGCGATCTCGGTTGAGGGGTAGAAGAAGTCGACCAGGGCGCGGCGAGCGCCGTTGTTGGCCCACTCCGGGTACTCGGTATCTGATTCGCCCTTACCGAGCTTGGCCGCGTGCTCGAGCAGCTTCGCGAGGTACTCCTTGTAGTTCAGGGCACCCTGGCGCCGCTCCTCGAGGATGGCGTCAAGCAGGTTGGACATCTTGTCGTAGTACTTCGGGTTCATCGGGCGCTCGTCGATGATGAGCTTGCGTACGTTGTTGGTGATCGTCTCCGCCACCGCTTCAGGGTCCTTCTTGATGCCCGCGGGAAGCTTGTCGAGCGCACCAGCTCCTATCTGGACGATGAGCTGGATGAGGCCGGCGTCCTGGAAGTCGGAGACCACCTCGGACGGCTTAGCGCTGATGTAGGTGTCGAGCAGGTGGCGCATGCCGGCCTCGTACTGCTTGAAGTCGACGTCCTCGCCAGCACCGAGCTTGACCTCGTCGCGCACGTTGGCGTAGTGCGCGATCTCGTCCTTGATTGCCGCAGCCTCGGCATCACTGTAGCCTGCGGCGTTCATCTCGTTGGCGAGGTTCCCGTACGCCCGTGTCACGGCCGCGACGGCCTTGTAGAGCTCGACTCGTTTGGGCTCGTTGGCCTTGAGCTGCTCGGCGTTGCCCTGCTCGCGAGCGCAGAAGTACTGCTGGTACTGCAAGGTGTTCTTCGGCGGTTCAACCAGCTCACACAGGGCGCGGATCTTCTCCAGGGCCTCGTCAAGGTCTTCGCGAGCCTTCTCGAGCCGGTCGGACAGCAGGCCCTCGATATCCTTCTTCTCGTAACCCTCCAGGGCACCGCCGGTGTAGTCGGTGATGGCGGACTCAAGTGAGTTGAACAGGTCCCGGTAGTCGACGATGTAGCCGTAGTCTTTGTCATCGCCGTCGAGGCGGTTGACCCGGCAGATGGCCTGGAACAGACCGTGATCCTGCATCTTCTTGTCGATGTACAGGTAGGTCGCGCTCGGGGCATCAAAGCCGGTCAGGAGCTTGTCGACGACGATGAGTAATCGCATCTGGCCCGGATCGTTGACGAAGCGCTCCTTGACGTCCTTCTCGAACTGCTCGGCCTTGGTCATCGCCTTGTCGGCCGGTTCGCTGAAGTGGTCCGAAAGCATCTGCCGGTAGATCTCGTACTGGCGCAGCCGCTCGGTGGCTCCGTGGCCGGAGTCCTCCTTAGAGATGTCGCTCGCCTGCGGCACGTAAGACGTGACGATCGCGCACTTGCCCTTGAACCCGGCCTGAGTGAACAGCTCGTAGAACTTGCACGCCTGGTAGATGCTCGAACTGACGAGGATCGCGTTGCCACGGCCATCCGACAGGCGCGGCTTGATCTCCATGTCGAGCAAGATGTCGTTGACAATCTGCCGGGCACGCGGCTCGGAGCTGACGACCTTCTGCATGGTGCCCCAGCGCTTCTTGAGTTCGGCACGGGAGAGGTCTGTCATGCCCCGGGTCTTGGCCTCGAACCACTTGTCGACCTTCGCAGGCGACGTCAGCTCCTGGTCGATATTGCGCGCCTCGTAGCGCAGGTCCAGGACGACGCCGTCGGCCACACCCTCGTCGAACTTGTAGGTGTGGATGAAGCTACCGAACCGCTCGATAGTGGTGGCTTTGTCGGCCTTGAGGAGCGGCGTGCCGGTGAAGCCGATAAACATCGCGCCTGGCAGAAGCGCCTTCATGGCGTCGTGCATCTTGCCCGACTGGGTACGGTGGGCCTCGTCGACGAAGACGAAGACGTTGCCCTTGGCGTAGAAGCCCTTGGGGACAGTCGCGTTCAGTTCGCGGATGAACTCGCTCTCCGCTTGGTCACGCGCAGCCTCGTCCTCCGAGCCGCGGAACTTGTGAACCAGCGAACAGATCAGCCACTCCTCGCTCGCGTTGAGAGTGGCCAGCATGTCGGCGCCGCTCTTGGTGCGGTAGATCGACTCGTTGACCCCGCGGAAGACCTTCTCGATCTGATCGTCCAGCTCGGTGCGGTCGGTGATGAGCAACACGCGGCCATCCGGCTGATTCTCGCGGATCCACTTGGCCAGCCACACCATGGTGAGCGACTTGCCAGAACCCTGGGTATGCCAGATGATGCCGCCCTCACGCTTGGCGATCCGCGCTTGCGCTGCCTTGACACCGAAGTACTGGTTATGACGGCATGTCTTCTTCTGCCCCGCGTCGAAGACCATGAAGTCATGGGCCAGCTCAAGCAGACGCTCCTTCGAGCAGAGCTGCGTCAAGGAACGATCGAGCGGATCGGCTATCTCCGACTGCTCGCGCCACGCCAGCCAGTACTTCTCCGGCGTGTCGATAACGCTGTAGCGCAGCCCTTCCACGTCGTTGCCAGCCATCACGAGCTGCACCGTCGTGAAGAACGACCGAATGAACTCGGACCGCTGGTTCCCGTAGCTCTGGCGGATCCCCTCGGAGACCGCGACCTTCGAGCGCTTCAGCTCGATCGTCCCGAGCGCGATGCCGTTGACGTACAGCACGATGTCTGGGCGCTTGGTGTGCTGCCCGAGCACCGTCACTTCCTCGGCCAGGGCGAAGTGATTAGCCTCCGGGCGTGCCCAGTCGATGAGCCACACCGTCTCCGTCTGCTCGCCCACGCCGGGCTTGACCTTCACTCCATATCGCAGCAGGCCGTAGACGTCGCGGTTCGCCTCGTACAGGTCCCGGCCGCCGCCGAGCGAAGCGTCGCTCTTCAGCTTGTCGACGGCCTTGTTGATCAGGTTGTCGCTGTAGCCGCGGGCGCGGAGATTCTGTGCGAGCAACTCAACCTCGACATTGGAGTTCCCCTCGCGATACTCCCAGTTGCCGAGGTACTCGTAACCCAACGACTCCCGGAACAACGCGATAACGCGGTCTTGGGTCCTGCGCTCAAGTTGCCCGACGTTACTCATGACTCGCCCTCCGCCCGTGCCACCATCGCAACATCAACCCAGCGAGCTAGCACACTCAACGCGGCGAGGTACTCCAGCGCTTCCTGCTCGCTAAGCTCCTGATCGGCTTCGTGGCTGAGCGGGTTCCGGATGCCGGCGAACACGCCCTCGGCAAGGTTCATCGCTCCGCGCTGCACCGACTTGTAGGTGTTGCTGCCGTCGTCCTTCATGCGGCGCAGGCGCGCCTTGCCAACCTTCGGGTCATCGAGCGAGAACGCCTGCTTGAACAGGTCTGTCTCGCTCACGTCGCGACGGCCGACCTTGTTCTGGGTCTCGGCGTTCAGCTTCTTGATCGCGCCTTCGACCGCTTCGCGGAAGTGGCCGGATTGCCAGAGCGATTTGGCCCCGCTCCAGACCCAAGGATGCAGTTCGGCGGCTGAAAGCTCGGGCACGTTCTCGCCGAGGTTCTCCTTGACCTCTTGCTCGCGGACAAGCTGCTCGCGCGCACGGATCGCTGCCTCGCGGTGCCCAGTCCATCGATTATTCCGAGTGTTGTTGAACCGCAACTGCCAACCGTGGATTACGCGATCGAGGATCTGCTCGACAACCTGAGCCTGCTTGGCAACTTCATCGCTCGGTGCAGCCGTAATGTTGCGTGTAGTCATGAGACCATTCCCGCTTGCGTTGCGCATCGCGGTCTGTCCGATGAACTTGTCGAGTTCAGCGATCGCCCACTCGGTATTCATGCCGCGCCCTCCTTAATAGTTAGGCGAGTACGACCGGTCAGGAGTTGCTGCATCATACCCTGCTTCACAGCTTTGGCCTTGCTGAGTCGCTCTCGAAGCGCAGCGACTTCGGCTTCAGAGTCACTCAGAACTTCAGCGATTGCAGCCTGCTCTGGCTCGTCCGGTACGAGAATTTCTTGCTTGCTGTACTCGGAGATCCAATGCCGCTTGTGATCGCCGAGGGGGAAGTCGATCAACTGCATCCGCTCATAAACAAACCGAAGGTTGGCTCCGGTGCGAGCAGACAAGATCTTCATGGCCGAGGACTTTGCTTTGAAGTCGAAATCGACATGTTTGGAAGCAGTCGTAAAGTCATCGAAGATAATTACCGGGTGCGCCGTATAGATGCCGTGGGTTTCGTTCGTGTAACCCAGGATGAAGGTCTTTCCGGCTGTTAGCACAGGCACATGGCCTGCGTCCAGCGGCTTCGACGCTTGCACCAAGTACCGACCCGGCTGCTCGTAACTCAGCATCTCGCTAAGACGGCGAGGCCGCCATGGCAGCAAGAAGCCGGGAAGTCGGATCTTTCCGGTCAGAAGCTGCTGCATCAAGCCCTGCTTGATCGCCTGCTTCTTGGCGATCAGCCGTTCAAGAGTGGAAATGAGGTCTTCAGTGCTCGCCAGAACCTCGGAGATTCGCTCCTGTTCCTCGATTGACGGGAGCAATATCTCCAGCTTCTTGATCTGTTGGACGTTCATTCGCTTGAACGTCGATCCAGCCATCATGGCTTCGAACTGGCGGCCAATCGCTGGTGACTGCAGGACCGCCTGTAGGAACTGTGGCGAGCATGCGCTGGGCTTCGGTCTAAGTAGGCAGACGTCCTGACCCATGGCGAAGGGAGGATGGTCTGTTGAAACTCGCGCAACCCGGCCAACTGTCGCATTCCTGCTCATAATTAGATCGCCGGGGCGCGGTCGACGAGCGCCCTCGGTCAGGAGCATGTAGTACTCCCGGGTTGTCCTCGGCGCATGGTAGAGGTTCACAAATCGCCCACCGAGTTCGCCAATGCTCGCAACCGGGAAGCCTTGATGAACGAAGGAAGCTGTGACGTGCTTGCAGTCAACGACCAAGCACACTCCTTCGATCGACGCGGAGGTCCAGCCTCTGGGGATTGGTACAACCTTGGTTTCGGTCATACTTCGACACCCATATCTGACAGGTGGCGGGCGACCTTGGCTTCGAGATTCTCAAGCTCGGCGCTGAGGGCTTCGACCGTATCGGCATACCGCTCACCGAGTTGCTGAATCCGTACGACCAGAGCAAACGTGAGCGAGTTGACCTCGCCGGCCACACGGCTCTGCACGGTGGCCGCCCACTTGTCATCGAGGAGCAGGGTCTGAATCTCGGCGTCGGTGAGGTCCCCATACTTATTCAGGGTCGCGGCGTCAAGGTCTGCCTGGGCTTCCTTGGCTGCCTTCTTGGCGGCGGCTTCCGCGCTGTAGAGCGAGATGAGGTGCTGGAGTGCCTTGATCTCGTCGGCCTCGCCGTATCGCTTGATCTCCTTGAGACGAGTGGTAGCCAGCGCCTTGCTGATCTTGCCGTCATCCATCGCCTCGGCAAGCACGCCGTCGTCGACGGCGTGCTCCTCGATGTACTCCTCGACAGCACGGCCGGCTTCCTCGGCCGCCGCGTTCAGCGTGTTTACCTCGGCCTGCTCGTCCGCAAAGTAACGCGCGACGACGAGTGCAGGCGGAATGAGGTCCATCTTGTACTTGGTCTTCTTGCGGCCGGAGCCAACCTCGAGGTCGGGATCCTCCGAGAGCTTGCGTTCCTTGTCCTCGATGGTCTTGCGAGGCTTTGCCGCGTCAAGCCATCCCTCGTTCATGATGAGGAAGACATCGTCGTGCATGACGTCGTGCCAGTAGGTCATGAGCTGTTCGTAGACGTTGTACTCATCGAGCAGCGGGGTGTGCTTGAAGCGGATCAGAAGGTCATCGCTGATCCGGGCGATCAGATCCTTGGGGACGGTGTCCGCGTCCAGGGCTTGCAGGATCGGCCGGTGTGCGGCGAACCAGTCGTCCACCAGGGAGCGGGCTTGCTCGGCGAACTTGCGGAACTCCTCGGAATCGAGGATCGCCTGCTGCACCTGATCGAGCGGGATGGCGAGGTCGCTATAGCCGGGCCGGTTGGCCGTGAACAGCATGGCGCGCAGGCTGGGGAACGCGTCCCAGTAGCCACCGAGAGCATCGAGGTCCCGGTTCGGGATACCGCCGTGAAGGTGGGCGTGGAGGTCTTGGAGGTCTTCGGGCTCGGAGGAGTCGATGTAGCGCGGGATGTTGAGGTTGTAGTCGTTCTTCGGATCGGTGATCTCGCGGAGGGGCACCATGCGTGAGTAGCGCTCGATATCGATCTGCCTGTTGAAGACGTCGACGATCTTGTGGATGTCCTGGCTGCGAAGGCGGTTCTTGTTGCCGTCCTTGATGAAGCCCTTGGAGGCATCAATCATGAACACGCCAGTGCGCGCCTGGGCGTTCTCCTTATCAAGTACGACTATGCAGGCTGGGATGCTGGTGCCGTAGAAGAGGTTGACGGGTAGGCCGATGATGCCCTTGATGTAGCCGCGGCGCAGTAACTCCCTGCGGATATTGGCCTCAGCGTTACCTCGGAAGAGGACACCGTGCGGCAGGATGACCGCAGCCTTGCCGTTGCTCTTGAGGGACTTGAGAATGTGCAGTAGGAAGGCGTAGTCGCCGTTCTTCACTGGCGGCCGGCCGAGCTCGAATCGACCGTATTCGTTCTCTAAACCGTTGCTCCACGACTTAAACGAGAACGGTGGATTGGCGACGGCGAAGTCGAAGGTCCGCAGTTGGCTGCCTGCGGTGAAGTGCGGGCTGGTGATCGTATCGCCCTTTTGGATGTCCGCGTCCTCGTTGCCGTGGAGGATCATGTTCATCTTGGCCAGAGCCCAGGTAGCGTTGTCCTTCTCCTGGCCGTAGATCGTGATACCCCGAGGCGCTTCGTCGGCGACCTTGAGGAGCAACGAGCCCGACCCGCACGTGGGGTCGTAGACCGTGTTGTCCTGACGGGTGCTCGGTCCGATGCCGACAACCTTGGCGAGCACGCGCGAGACTTCGGCCGGGGTGTAGAACTGGCCCTTTGATTTGCCCGACTCCGTGGCGAAATGCCGCATCAGGTACTCGTAGGCGTCGCCGAGCAGGTCGTCGCCCTCGGCGCGGCTCCCCCGGAAGTCCAGGTCAGCGAAGATCGTCACCAGCTTGGAGAGGCGATCCTGCATCTCCTTGCCTTTGCCGAGCTTCTCCTCGTCGTTGAAGTCGGCCAGGTCGATGACCTTCTCCAGCCCGTTCGCCTCGGCGAGTTTGCCGATGATCTTGTTGATCTTGTCGCCGATCTCCTTATCGCCCTTGAGCGCGACCATGTCGTCGAAGGAGCCACCGGCAGGAACGTCGATCAAGGCGGTCCGGTCGGCCTTGGCCTTGTCCGTCACGTACTTCACGAACAGCAGCGTGAGGATGTAATCCTTGTACTGGCTGGCGTCCATGCCGCCACGCAGCTCGTCACAGCTCCGCCAAAGCGAGCTGTACAGGTCCGACTTCTTGAGAGCCACTACCACACCACCCCCTCGCCCGCATCGGAAGCTGGGCTTTCTGGAGGAGGTGCGACTGACCTGACCATGCTCTTGTATCCGTCCTTCACGCGTTCAACCAGTACGGCCTTCATCACGCAGGGTGACACCAGCCCTGGATGTCCCCACGATAGCGCCGGGCACCGACAGCCAGACCCCGCTTTGCCGGCGGCAGGTTTGCCGCAGGAACGTCACGAATAGGTCACGGCGGTGCGAAGCGACCTGATGAAAGCCGTGGAGTCGTAAGCGGCAACTCCACGTCGCTGCGGATAGTTGAAGCTGTAAACGACGCGATGGGATTGAACTCAAACAGGATTTTAATAGATTCGATTTCATCTTCCGAGCTAATTGTATAACAATTACTCCGCTCTTGAAAGCAGAATAGAGACAGGAATCAAAATTACCCACGGGTGTTCAACGTGCACATCATCACCGTATCTCCATCAGAATAATTGACATTCCGAGCAATAAGCCACCGATTCGACTGATACCGATTAAACCCTGCACATGATTCATACTGGAATAATACATATTGGAATTATGATGTCCATTCACGGGTCCTCCTGACTCGGCCGGTAGCCGATCGCCGTGGCCAGCTCAGGTACGCCTGATGTCTTGGGATGCCGCTCGATGAGCTGGACAGCCATGGAGCGGATGGCCGGGCGGTCTCGTACCTCGGGTACTGATTCGCGGCATGCGGACAGTAAGGCGAGCACGGTCTGCTCGGGCTTTCCCCATTGCCACCAGGCTCGCGCCAGGTCGGTGTGCAGCCGCCCTCGCCGTTCGGGCGTAGGCAACTGACTCGGGTGCAGCCCGCGGCCAGCATGGAGCGCTGCGCCCGCGTCGCCTAGCGACCAGTGGACACTGACCTCGTATCCCGTGACGTGAGCGGAGCTGATCGAGTGCCCCTGAGTAGGGGGCACAGGCAGATGAGCCGCAGCCTGGGACGCTTCTCTGATCATCTCCAAGGCGCGGTCGCGATCACCGATCTGAGCTGAGTTGTACGCGCCAGTGCACAACATCTGCACGTAGGCGGCGGCCTCGTCGGGCTGGCTGAGACCGGTGGATTCCAAGAGCGTGATAGCGCGCAAAGAGACCTGATCGGCAACCGGCCCGCGGCCCTCGTGGCGCAGCACGATGCTCAGGCATCGTGCGGAGGTGGCCACGCTGACCGGCGAGCCGGACAGCTTGGCGAGCATCGTGGCGCGGTCCGCGGTGATCCGGCTCGCCTGGTGGCGGCCGATCTTGTTGAGGGCCACGGTCGCAAGGTTGTAGCAGGAGGCCGCCAGCACGTAGGCGTCTGGTCTGTCGTGGTGGTCCGCCGCTTCGTGCGCGACGGCCAGCAGGTCGGGTAGGTCTGCGATCAGTCGTGCCAGGTCGCCTGTGTCGTAGCGGTCGCGTGTGTGTGCGAGCCGGGTAGCGATGCGGGATAGGTCCGGAGGGCTCGACGACGCTGGCAACACGGCCAAGGCGTCGTCCAGTTTGATCAGAAGGTGTGCGGGGATCGCCAGCCCCACGGCGGACAGGAGGGTACGGCGGCGCATCGGGTCCTCCTCGGCCTGAGGGGCTGTCGTGGTGACAACCGTAGCCACAGGAGAGACCGGAATATCAATGAGCGCGCCCAGAATGTGAGAGGGGAGCTGGACCGCCCGCGCGACTCGCCGCACGGTGTCAAGGTCGACTGCGGCGCGCCGACCTGTTTCGAGGCGAGAGATGGTCGATGCCGAGCAGGCGACGACTTTCGCGAGGTCGGCCTGCCGCCAGCCTCGGGCTACACGGGCATACCGGATCATGCCGCCCACATCCCGGGCAGCGATCAAAGCTCGTACCCGCGCTGAGTTCCACTCACTTTGGGGAGCCACGGCATCTCCAGGCGTCATTGCACCAGATCCGCGCCAAGGGTACGTCGCGCCAGCGGCCTTGGACAGGCGGTGTGCAGAACATGCATAGGGCGTGCACGACATGCACAGCCTCTTCGCTGGCCCGGTGGTGTGGGCGTTTCCTGAGGCCAAGGAACTCGCACGCCTGATGCCATGAAGGAGCTGATCGTTTGATGGGCAATCCCACTCCCGCCCTGGACACCGGCCGCGAATGGACGCCGGTGATCGACCAGCACGCCTCCTGGCTTGCTGTGAACCCGATCCAGGGCTGCCCCAAGAAGTGCAGCTATTGCTTCCTGATCCAGCGCGGTCAGACCCGGGTCGCACCGACCCAGCTCCACACCCCTGCCGAGACACTCCGGCTCCTGCTGGAGTCCGACCTGTACAGCCCGGAGCGTGTGGTCGCCCTGGCCACCTGGACCGACATCATGGCCACGGCACCCTCACGCGCCTACCTGGCCGAACTCCTGCGAGAGTTCGTCGCCGCCTGCCTCCCGAACGCCGTCGTGCTCATCACGAAGTGCCGGGTCACCGCCGACATCATCGAGGCAATCACGGCGGCACGCTCAGCAGGCCTGCGCGTCATCGTCTACCTCAGCTACTCCGGCCTGGACGACGCCGTCGAGGTCGGCGTACGCCATGAGCACATCCGCGCCAACTTCCCGGCCTTGCACGCTGCGGGGATCCCAATCGTGCACTACTGGCGGCCCGCGTTCCCGGAGTCGGCCACCGAGGAGACCATGACGCGCGTGCTCAACACGGCCGCACGGTACGCCGCCTGCACGATGGCTGCGGGGCTGAAGGTCGAGCCCGAGGCTCTGAATCGGCTCGCCCGGCTGTGGCCAGCGCTCGCCACCACGCCTGGCGCGACCGAAGCCGAAGGCGTCTACCCGGAGGCGTTCTGGGAGTTCATCCACCACACCACCGACAGCCACCCCGACTACCCGGTGTTCCACACCAACGCGTGCGCGCTCGCCTACGTCCTGGGCGAGGCGGACCGGTTCGGGATCCACGGCAGTCCCGTCTGCGTGATGCGGAACCGCTGCCCGAAGGGCCAGCGGGCACGGTGCGCCGCGGCTGCGACCACAGCGCCCGCCCATGACACGGTGACTGCGGCTTTGGCTCGGCGCGGCCTGGCCGACGTCAGATTCGACCTGCTGCCGGCGTCCCACGAGCTGGTCATCCACGATGCCGTACCGAATCGGCTGGTGTCGGCGCTCACCCAGGACCTCGGTCTGCGGATCCGGGTGGCCGGTCAGGGACCGGACGCCTACTGGAGCAGTGGCACCTCCGGCGCCCGCCCCCTCATCATCACGGAGACCTCATGATCGGAGACGGTGAGCTGGCGGAGATGCTGGAACAGGCCCGGCAGCTTCGCGAGGGGTTCGCTTCTACGGCACCTCGGCCCTGGGACGCGGCCACCGCGGGCGCGGAACTCGCGGTGCAGCTCGGCCACCTCGCGCTGTGCGTCGCCCGCTGTCACGGCATCGACGTGGCCGACTACTGCGACCCCGCACGGCCGATCAGCGACATAGGGGACGAGCTCGCGGACGTCACCCTGGCGGCCCTCAGCATCAGCATTCTCGACGGCGCCCCACCCACTGCCTCTCAGGACGGCGGATCCCCGGGGTCGGAGATCGAGGCGCTCCTGCTGCTACTGATCTGCGCAGGCCGCGCGGCGGAAGCGGGCCTGGTGAGCGCCGGATACCGGCATCAGCCCACCGGCACGCCGCCGCCTGTTCCCGAGGCGTGCGCAGCCACCCTGCGCGCCGCCGACCACTTCGCCCGGCTGTTCGACCTGGACCTGCCCGAGGAGTTCCGCGCGATGTACGACGATGCCAGCAGGTTCCTGTGCTCCCACCAGGGAGCGCAGACATGACGCTGCTGCAGCGCTGCGAGAACGGCCAGGTCCTCAAGCTCATGTCCGCGTCCGGGTCCATCCCGATCCGGCAGTCCGCGGCCGCAGACCATGTCAGCCTCTACATCGACATCCTGCGCACCGCCGGCGTCCGGCTGCCCGAGGACATGAGGATCGCGAAAGCCCCGAGACGGCTCGCGGTACAACACCAGTGGACTTCCGGCATCGCAGTCACCGACCTGACCGACCCGGCCCTGCTCATGTCGGCGATGCAGCAGATCGCCGCCTGGGTGCGAGCGCTTGAGCCCACACCTGCCCGTCTGGACACCAACCTGGCGAACTTCATCCTCGTGACCGACGGCCTGGTGTGCATCGACGTCCTTCCTCCCCTGCTGACCGACCTTCGACCGCCCGAGCACGACGACTGGCAAGCCCTGTTCGGCGCGCTCTGCTACGACACCGACATCACCCTGTGTGCACTGGCCGGATACACGGCCCGCCTGCTCCTGGCCACCCACGGCACCGGCGCGGCCCCCTATGCCCCCGAGCTCACCGGGCTCTGCCCCGGGCATGACCGGCCCGGCAGGCTGCCCGTCCACTGGTTCCACAGCCGACAGGAGATCGCCGTAGCCGCGCTCAGGGGACAGATCCCCAAGCAGGATGCACTCACCGCGTTCACGGTCACCTCGGTGCTGCAGTTGCGGCACACCGCGCCCGAGTGCCGGCGGGCCCGCATCGACTACGCCCTCTCCGAGATGTGCCGCCTCACCACTGAAGGAATTCGGCCGTGACCACTGACCTCAACCTGACCTGCCACATGGGCGACGTCACGATCACCGTGACAGCGTCACCGGCCGACCTTGACCGGCTGGCCTGCCATTTCGCTGACTACCTGCCCGCTTCCATCGCCGGGCTGGACCTGCCCGGCATCCGGCTCAACGTGCACACCGACCGCGACCGGTTCCGTTCGGCCGCTGCGACCTTCGCCTTGCGTGCGACCGCCACGGTGGAGCCGGTCCCCGGGGTCATCCTCACCGAGGGTCGTACTGCCGCCGGTGCCCGCTGCTACACCGTGGCGGGCGACGCACTGGAGGGACGGCCCGGCGCGTGGGCGGCCTCAATCGACGGGGCGGTCATCGACCTGTACGTGGCCGACCCCCACTGCGCACCCAGGTACGCGCTCCGGCTGATCCGCGAGGCAATGCTCCGGACGTACGAGGACGCCGGCGGGATCGTCTTCCACGCCGCTGGACTCGACGTCTCTGGACGAGCGGTGATGATCTGCGCTCCTCAGGGTGCCGGCAAGACCTCCACGCTGGCGGCGCTCCTCCACATCCTGGGGCAGCACGCGGCGCTGCTGTCGAATGACCGGCTGATCCTCCACGGAGAGCGGCGGGTGCTCGCTGTGCCGCTCCCCGTGCCGGTCGCGCGCGGAACACTGGACGCCTACCCCGCACTGCGGCCCCTCTACAGCCGAACTCCGGCGGACCTACCGGAGGAGTTCGGCACCCGTCACAAGGTCGCCCTGCCCGCCCGGCCGTTCGCCGCCGCGTTCGGGTCCGCCCTGACCGCTGCCTCCAAGCTGGGTGCCATCATCGTCCCCGCCTTCACCGACACGGCCCAGCCGGTCAACATCGGTCGCCTGAACACTGAGGAGACCCGCGAACTCCTGAACGCGGTGTGCTTCACGCCGGTGGACGAGTTCTGGCGGCCCTGGCTGATCCGCCGTAGCCGTAGCGATGCCGACCTGGCAGCCGCCGCAGCGTCCGTCTGTGCCCGCCTTGCCAACACGCCGTGCTACCGCGTGGAGTACGGCGTCCGCGGACCTGTCGGTCACCTGCAGCGCGCCCTGACCAACCTGATCGGAGACCTCCTGTGAGCCTTCCTTCCCACCCGATCTGCCCGGCGGTGGTGACCGCTGCCGGGCGGGGCACCCGCTTCCGGCCTTTCACGGACTGGGTGCCCAAGGAGATGCTGCCGATCGGCAGCAGGCCCGCGCTCGGGCACGTCATCGACGAATGCCTGGCTGCCGGCGCCGACCTGGTTCACGTCGCCACCCGCCCCGGAGAGCAGATCATCCCCGCCTACGTGTCCGGGCTGCGTGAGCAGGGCTTCCCCGTGCGCGCGGTCCCAGAGGACCTGTCGTACGGGTACGGCAACGCCGCCCCGCTGCTCACGCTCGCCGAGGAACTGGCCGCCGCCGAAACGTTCATGGTCGCGTTCGGAGACGACGTCCTCCTCGGCGGCCGGCCCGGCGCCGATCTGGCCGCCATGCGCCGGCTCGCAGAGCAGGGAGCGGACAGTGTCATCGCCGCTCAGCTCATCGACCGCGCCGATGTCGGCTCGTTCGGGGTCGTCGACCTGGCCGATCCCGGCGGGGACCGCGTCAGCGGGATCCGGCAGCGACCCGACCCCGCCACGGTGGCCGAGCCGCTCGCGGTGGTGTCCCGGCTGGTGCTTCGCCCGGGCATCCTGCCCCGGCTCGTCGCGAGACCGGAGGCGCGCGGCGAGGTTGATCTCGGCCTTGCCGTGGGGGAGCAGTCCCATACCGGTGACGTACGTGTCCGGAGGCTCGCCGCCGACTGGGTTACCGTCGGAGAGCCCCGTCGCTACGCCGACGCGCTCGCCCTCCACTGGCGTGATCACGCCCCGGCGGAGCACCCTCTCACAGTCAGCACGTGATCATCTCAGCACGTCTGGAGGACGACATGCCCATCATCGACATCTACAACGACCGCAACCAGCACGTCGGCACCGAGGACAAGAAGGTCGCCCACCGGAGCGGGTCATGGCACCGCACGTTCTCGTGCCTGGCCGTCAATCCCACCAGCGGCAGAGTGGTGCTGCAGAAGAAGACGCCCGGCCGGTATGCCTTCGACCGCCCGGACTACGCCGACTTCACTGTCGGCGGCCACTACGAGGCCGGCGAGCGGATCGAGGACGGCGTCCGCGAGATCCGTGAGGAACTCGGCCTCGACGTCCGCTACACCGACCTGCAGCCGCTGGGAATCCGCCAGACCGCTGTAACCCTGGCATCGGACTGGATCGAGCGCGAGTTCCAGTATTGGCACCTCCTGCCCCTCGACGCCTCCTTGGAGGAGATTCCGCTCGACGACGCCGAGGTGTCGGGACTCGTGCAGATCGACCTGCAGAACGCGATCGAGCTCGCCGCCGGCGACCGGGACGCAGTCCCCGCCCGTTACCTGTTCCGATCGGGCGATGACGGCCGGGAGTTCCTCGACGGGAAGCTCTGCCGGGACGACCTGGTCCCCGGCTACTTCGACGTCGACATGCTGTACCTACGTCTGTTCGTCGCCGCGGACCGGTATCTGCGGGGCGAGCGCAAGCACCTGTTCTGGTGATCTCATGCCATCCGCCTCTGACCGTTCGATCGCGATCGTCCTCGGCACCCGCCCCGAGGAGATCAAGTTGTCGGTGTTGATCGCTCTGCTCGGCGACCAGGCCCGAGTGATCCACACGGGGCAGCACTACTCCCCGGATCTGACCGGTCACCACCGCCCGCACGTGCAACTGCACATTGGCGGCCAGCACCGCGGAGTCCAGATCGGTGCCGCCACCGCCCAACTCACCCAGGCATGGCACGCCGACCCGCCCGCCGTCGTCATCGTCCAAGGCGACACCAACGCGGCACTCGCCGGCGCGCTGGCCGCCAACGCCGTCTCGGTGCCGCTCATCCATGTCGAAGCCGGGCTGCGGAGCCATGACCGTGGAATGCCCGAGGAGCACAACCGGGTCGTCATCGACCACCTGGCCGACCTGTGCTGCGCGGCGACTGAGGGGAACGTCGCCAACCTGTGGGCTGAGGGTATCCCCGACAGCCGGATCATCCTGACCGGAAACACGATCGTAGAGGCCGTACACCTGGCCAAGCGGGACCATGCGACAGCGCAGCAGGTGACCGCCCCGCTGGGCGATCAGCCGTACGTGCTCTGCACCCTGCACCGGCCGGAGAACGTCGACCATCCCGACCGTCTCCGCCGTATCCTGGTCAGCCTCACCGAACTCGATCTGCCAGTCGTGCTGGCGATCCACCCACGGACCCGGCAGCGGGTCCACGACTACGGGCTCGACCGGCTTCTGGACGGAATGCATGTCGCGCGGCCGCTCACTTACCCGGCGTTCCTCGCGGTCGCAGAACGAGCCACGTTACTGATCTCGGACTCCGGCGGGATTCAGGAGGAGGCCAGCATCCTTGGGGCGCGTCTACTCGTGCTGCGGCGGTCCACGGAGCGGCCCGAGGCGCTGGGCAAGGACTGCGTATTGGTTCCTAATCCAGCGCTGCTTGGCGAGGCCACCAGGTCGATGAGCGGGCGGCCAAGGCGTCCGTCAGGCGTGTCCAGCCCGTTTGGCGATGGCAGAGCTTCCGCGCGAATCGCTGATCTCGCGGAGATGTTGGCCACGAACGGGCCGGGCCTGCTGCGGCAGACAGCGGTGCAATCGCGGTCGGCGGTGTCCTGACGGCTCGCCCTACATTGGTGGGCGGTCCCGCCCCCTGCTTCGTCCCAGGGCGGGATCGCCGTCTTAGGACCGCGCGCAGCAATCCTGCCTGGCAGGACGGCCGGTTCTGATCCTGGCATGTCAGTGTCATACGAACAGCTCACCAGCAGCCTCGCTGCCGTCAACGACGACCTGTCCGACAGCGCGCGCCTGCTCGATGCGTGCCTCAGGGCGCGCGAACTCGATCAAGCGGACAAGCCCGACCCTGGAGTCTCCAGCGCCGCCGCTCAGCCCAAAACGACAGCAGGGCTACCTTCGGTATCGGAGGTAGCCCTGCTGTCGTTTCGAATCTGCAGGTCATCCTAGGGCGCACCTACTGGTGCCCAGTGTTCTAGTAAGCCTGATGTCGTGGGCGATACTGGGATTGAACCAGTGACCTCTTCCGTGTCAGGGAAGCGCTCTCCCGCTGAGCTAATCGCCCGAGTACTGCGAGCGGAAGACGGGATTCGAACCCGCGACCCTCACCTTGGCAAGGTGATGCTCTACCAACTGAGCCACTTCCGCGCGATCCCCGGGATCTCCCCGGCGACGCATGGCTAACTCTAGCGGATGTCGCGGGGTGCCGGTGCCGCCGATGGCAGGGATGTGAGGAAAACCCATTCATGAGGAGACTCGGACTGATCCTGCCCGGATTCGGGCAGAAAACTTGATAGTCGACATCCACGCTGCGTTAGGGTCCTGCTCTGTGTCCACGGCACGGCATCCCTTCGAGGATCTGATCAGTCACCTCACCCGGACGACGCCGCTCGGCCCGGGAGAGGCCGCACGGGTGGTGGCCGACGTCCTGGCGTACTTCGGCGAGCCCGCCGAGGAGTACGTACGCCGACGCCACGGCGAGCTCAAGGCGAGGGGGCTGACCAACGACCAGATCTTCCCCAGAATCTCGGCCGAGCTCACTGGAAGGCGTGTCGCGGCACCGGAGCTGTCGCTGCGCCAGCTCCGCCGGATTGTTTACGGATAGGAGCGGATATGTGCGGAATCGTCGCTTACGTCGGCCCCAAGGATGCGGCGCCCATCCTGCTCGAAGGGCTCCAGCGCCTGGAGTACCGGGGCTACGACTCGGCCGGCCTCGCCGTCGTCAACGCCAGGAGCCTGAAGACGCGCAAGGTCAAGGGCCGGGTGGCCGACCTGGCGGCGGCCGTACCCGCCCGTTTCAAGGGCACGGTCGGCATCGGGCACACCCGGTGGGCGACGCACGGCGCCCCGAGTGACGTGAACGCCCACCCGCACCTCGACCACGAGGGACGGATCGCGGTGGTGCACAACGGCATCATCGAGAACGCCGACGAGTTGCGCCGCCGCATCGAGGCCGACGGCGTCGTCTTTCAGAGCGAGACCGACACCGAGACGCTCGCGCATCTGATCGCGCTCATGGCCAAGGAGGCCGAGTCGCTGGCGGAGGCCGTCCGGAAGGCTCTGGCCGGGGTGGTCGGCACGTACGGCATCGCCGTCGTCGACGCGCAGCGCCCCGGCGAGATCGTGGTCGCCCGCAACGGCAGCCCGATCGTGCTCGGCATCGGTGAGAAGGAGATGTTCGTCGCCTCCGACGTCGCCGCGCTGATCCGCTACACCCGCCAGGTCGTGCACCTGGAGGACGGCGAGCTCGCGGTCCTCACGGCCGACGGGTTCCACACCTTCACCAGCGACGCCAGGGAGACCGCCAAGGAGCCGTTCACGGTCGACTGGGACGCCGGTCACTACGACAACGGCGGATACGAGCACTACCTGCTCAAGGAGATCTCCGAGCAGCCCGACACCGTCGCGCGCACGCTGCGCGGCCGCATCGACGACCGGTTCCACATCGCGCACCTCGGCGGCCTCGACATGGACGCCCGCGAGACCCGTTCGTTCCGCCGGGTGAAGATCATCGGCTGTGGCTCGGCGTACTACTCCGGGCAGATCGGCGCGCAGCTGATCGAGGAGCTGGCGCGAATGCCGGCCGACGCCGAGCCGGCCTCGGAGTTCCGCTACCGCGGCCCGGTCGTCGAGCCCGACACCCTGTACGTCGCGATCAGCCAGTCGGGGGAGACCTACGACACCCTCGCCGCGGTCCAGGAGCTCAAGCGCAAGGGCGGCAGGGTGCTCGGCATCGTGAACACGGTGGGCAGCGCCATCGCACGGGAGACCGACGGCGGCATCTACCTGCACGCCGGGCCGGAGGTGTCGGTCGCCTCGACCAAGGCGTTCACCTCGACCGCGGTCGCGTTCGCGCTGCTGGCGCTCCACCTCGGCCGGGTACGGGACCTGTCCCCGGCGGACGGCAGGCGCATCTGTGAGGGGCTGCGGCGGCTGCCCGAACAGATCAAGGAGATTCTCACCCTCGAAGAGCAGATCAGGGAACTGGCGATCAAGTACGCCGACGCGCCGGGGATGATGTTCGTCGGCCGGGTGCGCGGTTACCCGGTGGCCCGGGAGGGCGCCCAGAAACTGAAGGAGATCTCCTACGTCCACGCCGAGGCGTACCCGGCGAGCGAGCTCAAGCACGGCCCGCTCGCGCTGATCAGCCCGGAGCTGCCGACCGTGGCGGTGGTCCCCGACGACGAACTGCTCGACAAGAACCTCACCACGCTCGGCGAGATCCGGGCCAGGCACGGGCGGATCCTGATGGTCGGCCACCGGACCTCCGAGGCCGCCGACGACTGCGTCGTGGTGCCGAAGAACGAGAACGAGCTCGACCCGATCCTGCTCACGATCCCGCTCCAGCTCTTCGCCTACCACGCCGCCGTGGCGCTCGGCCGGGACGTCGACAGGCCGCGCAACCTCGCCAAGAGCGTCACCGTGGAGTGAGCCCGCTCCCTCCCTCTCCTAGCATGTCCGATATAGTCACAATGCGTGATTAGTCCGGTTCTGAGCGTGCAAGGCTTCTTCGGGGGAGGATGCCGAGGTGCGACGCCGTACCGTCCTCGTACTGGGAGCGCTGGCCCTCACGGCGGGATGCGGGACGCAGGCCCCGCCTGTCCAGACCGAGATCTCCCTGGTGGTGCCGGGTGGGGCGGGCGGCCGGGGAGACGGCTTCGCCAGGGCGCTGCGGGCCGTCATCGAAAGCCGCCGCTGGGCCAGGCGGGTGACGGTGCGTGAGCAGGGGGACGGCGCGGCCGCGCTCGCCAGGTTCGTCGCGACCGCGCGCTCCGGTGACCTGATGGTCGCCGACCCGGCCCTGCTCGGCGCGGCGGCCATCCGGCACGCGATGCCGCTCGTCTCGCGCACCGCGCCGCTGGCCAGGCTGGCGGGGGAGTGGGAGGTGCTGGTCGCCGCCCGGGATTCGAGCTTCCGGACGTTCGAGGAGTTCGCCGCCGCCCTGCTGCGCGATCCCGCCGGGCCCAGGGCGGCCGGCGGGACGGCCGGCGGTCCCGAGCACGTGCTGTACGGCCTGACCGCGCTGGGGTTGGGCGCGGACCCCCGGCTGCTCAACTACGCGTCGTACCACGACCGGGACCAGGCGGTCGCGGCCATGCTGGACGGGCGGGCGGCCGTCGGAGTCGGCGCGCAGCGGGATATGGCGCCCCACATCCGCGCCGGTCGGCTGCGGCCGCTGGCGGTCTCGTCACCCGAGCGGATGGCGGGGCTGGACGCGCCCACGCTGATGGAGTCGGGGGTGCGGCTCGTCTACGCCAACTGGTCGGGACTGGTCGGTGCGCAGGCCCTGGGTGAGCGCAGGCACGATGCGCTGGCGCGCCTGTGCCGGGCCATCGCCGACTCGCCCGTCTGGTCCAGGCTGTGCGCCCGCAACGGATGGGTGCCGATGTACCTGGACGGCGACGATTTCCGCCGCTGGCTGGCGAACGAGGCCCGCCGCACCAGCCGGGTGCTCGAAGAGCTCGGCCTGCCCTGACCACGTACTCTCTTGGGCGGCGAAATAGGCATAAGCGTGACTCGCAGTGGTAATGACCCTGTGAGGTGTGAGATGACGCAGAATCCATTCGCCAGGTTCGCCAGATGGCTCGGCCTCGACAGGAATCCGCTTCGCCGCCGGTGCGACCGGGTCGAGGCGGTGGTCCGGCTTGCCGCGGTGCTGGGCGTCATGGTCGCCGTCGCCTTCGGCGTGACGTTCGGTGCCAGAACGTACGGCGACGGCCTGAAAACGGAGGCCCAGCAGCGGCACACCCGTCACCAGGTGACCGCTCACCTGATCGAGGAGCCGGAGTCGCCCCGGCTGTCACCGGCCGGAGCGGCGATCGGCCACGTGAAGGCCCAGTGGCGGGCGCCCGACGGGCGGCAGTGGGAGGGGACGATCGACGCCTCGACGAGCAAACACCACGGTGACACGGTCCGGATCTGGACCGACGACCGCGGTTCGCCGGTCCCGCGCCCGCAGGAGCGGGAGACCACCGTCGTGTCCGCGCTGACCGTCGGCTTCGGCGTTCCGCTGGCCGCGGCCACGGGCCTGGCGCTGGTCGTCGCCGCGACCCGGGGCATCAACCAGCGGCGTGCCAGGCGGGCGTGGGAGGCGCAGTGGACGGTCGTCGAGCCGACCTGGCGCATCAACGGCCGCTGACCGACCCCTGATCAGTACCTGATCAGTCGGCGATCAGAGGTCGATGACCTCGCTCTTGCCGATCACCACGATCCCCTCTTTGGTGACCGCGAAGCGTTCGCGGTCGTGCTCGGGGTCGAATCCGATCCTGGCGCCGTCCGGTACGATCACGTTCTTGTCGATGATCGCCCGCCGGACCCGCGCGTTCCGGCCGACCCGGACGTTGCCCATCAGCACCGAGTCCTCGACGAGCGAGTGCGAGTGGAGCACGACGCCCGGGGACAGGATGGAGCGCAGCGCCGTACCCCCGGAGACGATGACGCCCGGCGACACCAGCGACTCCAGCGCCCGTCCGACCCGATCGCCGTCGTTGTGCACGAACTTGGCCGGCGGCAGCGGATCGTGGCCGGTGTAGATCGGCCACCTGCCGTTGTACAGGTTGAACACCGGATGCACCGCGATGAGGTCCATGTTGGCCTCGTAGTAGGCGTCGAGCGTCCCCACGTCCCGCCAGTAGCCGCGATCCCGCTCGGTCGAGCCCGGCACCACGTTGTTCGCGAAGTCGTACACCTCGGCGCCGCCGCTCTTGACGAACATGGGGATGATGTTCCCGCCGAGGTCGTGCCTGCTGCCGGGGTCCAGGGCGTCCTCGCGCAGCGCCGCGATCAGCGACTGGGTCCGGAACACGTAGTTGCCCATCGAGGCGTAGATCTCGTCCGGCGCGTCGGGCAGGCCCACCGCGTCGGTCGGCTTCTCCCGGAACGCGGCGATCCTGCGGCCGGACGGGTCGGTCTCGATGACGCCGAACTGGTCGGCCAGCTTCAGCGGCTGCCGGATGGCCGCGACCGTGACGTCGGCCCCCGACTCGATGTGCTGGGCGACCATCTGCCGCGGGTCCATCCGGTAGATGTGGTCGGCGCCGAAGACGATGACGTGCTCGGGTTCCTCGTCGTAGATCAGGTTGAGGTTCTGGAAGATCGCGTCGGCCGAACCGGCGAACCAGCGCGGGCCGAGCCGCTGCTGTGCGGGGACCGGCGTCACGTAGTTGCCCAGCATCGACGACAGCCGCCACGTCCGGGAGATGTGCCGGTCCAGGCTGTGGTTCTTGTACTGAGTCAGCACGACTATCCGGAAATATTCCGCGTTGGCCAGATTCGACAGCACGAAGTCGACGAGCCGGTAGATCCCCCCGAAGGGGACGGCGGGCTTGGCCCGGTCCGCGGTCAACGGCATCAGCCGCTTGCCTTCACCACCGGCGAGCACGATCGCCAGGACCTTCATAGGCAGGACCTTAACCCGCCGAACCCCGAACAAACACCTACGACTTAAGCTCCTCGATATGCGGGTCGATCTGCTCAGTCGTGAATATCCCCCCGAGGTCTATGGCGGGGCCGGGGTCCATGTGGAATACCTCGCCCGTGAGCTGCGGGAACTGGCCGACGTGCGGGTGCGCTGCTTCGGGGCGGCCCGGACGGAGCCGGGAGTGCGCGCCTACCGCGTCCCCGAAGGGCTGACCGAGGCCAACGCCGCGCTCCAGGTGCTCGGCGTCGACCTGGAGATGGCCGCCGGCTGTGACGGCGCCGACGTGGTGCACAGTCACACCTGGTACGCGAACTTCGCCGGGCATGTCGCCAAGATGCTGTACGGCATGCCGCACGTGGTGACGACCCACAGCCTGGAGCCGCTGCGCCCGTGGAAGGCCGAGCAGCTCGGCGGCGGGTACACGCTGTCGTCGTGGGCCGAGCGGACCGCGCTGCGGGAGGCCGACGCGATCATCGCGGTGTCGGCGGGCATGCGCCACGATGTGCTCACCGCATACCCCGAAATATCACCCGATCGGGTGCACGTGATCCACAACGGGATCGACACCGACGAGTACGCCCCGTCCGGCGGCACCGAGGCGCTGCTCAAGCACGGCATCGACCCCGGCCGGCCGTACGTCGTCTTCGTGGGGCGCGTCACCCGGCAGAAGGGGCTGGTGCACCTGCTGCACGCGGCCAGATCGTTCGACCCCGGAGCGCAGCTCGTGCTCTGCGCGGGCGCGCCGGACACCCCCGAGATCGCCGCCGAGGTCACCGGCCTGGTCCGCGAGCTTTCGGCGGCCCGCACCGGGGTCATATGGATCTCCGAGATGCTGCCCAGGTCCGAGGTGATCCAGATCCTCACGCACGCGACGGTCTTCGTGTGCCCGTCGGTCTACGAGCCGATGGGCATCGTGAACCTCGAGGCGATGGCCTGCGAGACGGCGGTCGTGGCGACCGCGACCGGCGGCATCCCCGAGGTCGTCGACGACGGTGTGACCGGCCTGCTCGTGCCCATAGACCAGGGAGCGGACGGCGAGCCGTACGACCCGCAGGTGTTCGCCGCGGCCATCGCCGAGCGCGTCGGGACACTGCTGGGAGACCCGGCCCTCGCGGCCGAGATGGGCCGGGCCGGCCGCCGCCGGGCGGTCGACCTGTTCTCCTGGCGGCGGATCGCCCAGCGCACGCACGAGCTGTATACGGAGATCCGCACATGACGACGATCGCGATCGACCGGGTCCGGATGGTCTTCACCGACAGGCACGGCGGTGTGAGCACCGGGCCGTACGGCTCGCGCAACCTCGGCGGAGCGGTCGGCGACGATCCGGCGGCGGTGGCCGAGAACCGCGCGAAGACGGCCGCCGAGCTCGGCCTCGACCAGGTCGTTTTCATGCGCCAGGTCCACGGGGCCGACGTGGCCTATGCGGTGGAGCCCTTCGCCGGTGAGCCGCCCGCGCTCGACGGTGTGTTCACCGACCGGCCCGGGCTCGGGCTCGCGGTTCTGGTCGCCGACTGCGCTCCGGTGCTGCTGGCCGACCCGGTGACCGGTCTGGTCGGCGGCGCGCACTCGGGCCGGCCGGGCACCGAGGCCGGGGTGGTCCCCGCACTGGTGGCGGCGATGGCCGCCCGGGGCGCCGAGCCGTCGCGCATGGTGGCCGCGGTCGGGCCGGCGGCCTGCGGGCGTTGCTACGAGGTCCCCGCCGAGCTCCGCGACCGGGTCGCCGCCCGGGTCCCTGAGACGTGGGCCGTCACCCGGCGGGGCACCCCCGCCCTCGACCTCCGCGCCGGGATCGCGGCCCAACTCGGGCGCGCGGGCGTCGCCGACGTCAGGCACGACGGCCGATGCACGATCGAGACGCCCGACCTCTACTCCTACCGGCGTGAGCGGGACACCGGCCGATTCGCCGGTTACATCTGGATCCACCCGTAGATCGCGAACCTTTCCGGTGTTGCGTGCATCTGATCAATCAGTAACGCACGCGTCGGAAGGAGATCACGATGAAGAGGATCCTGGGTGCCGCGGCCGTCGCCGTCGCCTTCGGCATGACCCTCACGGCGGCACCGCCGGCCATGGCGGCAGGGCACATCCCGAAGGGCTTCCTGCTGTACGAGAAGGAGGCGGCCAAGCACCACAACGACGACGAGGCGAGGTGGGAGGTCAGCCGGAAGACGGGTGCCTCGTTCGCCGTCAACCCCTGCGAGAAGGCCACCCTGGGCCGGTCCGGCCGGATGGCGGCCGGCACCGCGACCTACACGGCGGTCCCCGACTACATGCGGGCGGAGCAGGTGATCCTGTACAACTCGGCCAGGTCCGCCAAGAAGGCTCTGCGTGACCTGCGCGCCGCGGTGGCCGAGTGCCGGAAGATCGGCACCGGGCAGGAGACCTACCGGTTCACCTCCGCCGGAGCCGCCATAGGCGACGAAGCCGTCAAGATCACCGGCCAGGCCTACTACGGGAAGAAGTTCGCGGTCGGCGGACAGCGTGCCCTGGTGACCCGCCGGGCCAACGCCGTCGTCGTCTACAACGTCGCCGGAGAGTGGGGCAAGCCCGCCAAGAGCGACTTCTCCCGGCAGCTGAAGGACACCAAGAAGATGCTCGTCAAGATCTGCACGATCGCCGACTGCGACTGACCGGCGGCGGACACCGCCGCGGCGGGGGGACTCAGCGCGTGGTGAGGCGGCAGGCGTCCGCCCACCGCGCCGGGTCGACGACCCTCTCAGCGGGCGGCCGGACCAGTGCGCGGCAGTCGGCGATCGCGCCGGCGAGCAGGTCGCGCAGCAGCGCGTCCGGGTCTGGCACGCAGGCCTGGGCGATCCCGCGCACCGCGAGCTGCGCCGTGTTGGGCGCGGCATACCGGCGGAACCCCTTCACGGAGACCCGGATGCCGCGGCCGAACGTCGACGCCCACCGCGCCGCGTCGGGCACCCGCGCCAGCGCCTCCCGGCTGCGTTCCGCCATGCCGGGTCTCCCCTCCAGCTCGGCGAGGACGTGCTCGGCCGACAGGATCGACACCGCCATCGCGAGCTGCCGCTCGTGCGCGACCACCGGCAGCGCCGTGGTGGCGCACCGCAGCGCGATCCGCACATCCAGCCGGGGGTCGTCGCCGGTCAGCCCGATCACGGACGGGATCAGCGGGGCCAGGTGGGGCCGCGCCGCGTCGGAGGTGTGATCGTTGACGAGACGCGCCACTCCGGCGAGCAGCGGGTGGGTGCAGGCCGGGTGGTCGCTCCACCGTTCGCCCGCGAGATAGGACACGAACTCCATGAAGCACGCGCCCTTGCTGGGACTGCGATGCTTGCCGCGGGACAGCATCGGCATGACAGGAGGCACCGGAGGTATGTCACTGTGCACGAGTCACCCCACCAGAATCGCCCATCGGGTCTGATTCCAGTGTGCGCCCCTCACAGGGCGGTTCATAGAGGTGGAGACGGGATTTGAACCCGTGTACGCGGCTTTGCAGGCCGCTGCCTCGCCTCTCGGCCACTCCACCGAGCGAGGCCCTGACGTAAAAGACCTCTCGGAGCGGAAGACGGGATTCGAACCCGCGACCCTCACCTTGGCAAGGTGATGCTCTACCAACTGAGCCACTTCCGCGTCCGCCTCGCGGCGACGTGATAACTGTATCGGGTTTTCAACGCGGATGCGTACTCGAAACCGTGAGGCGGCGCCGTCACCCCCGCGGGGCCGCGACAATATAGGCGTGAAAATCGGCACGCTCGACGTCTGGCCTCCTGTGGTGCTCGCCCCCATGGCGGGCATCACCAACATCGGCTTCCGCACGCTGTGCCGGGAGCAGGGCGGTGGGCTGTTCGTCTCCGAGATGATCACCTCCCGGGCCCTGGTGGAACGGGTGCCGCTGACGTTCCACATGATCCGCTTCGGGGAACACGAGACACCGCGCAGCATCCAGCTCTACGGCGTGGACCCGGTGATCATCGGGAGGGCGGCCAGGATGATCCACGAGGAGGACCTGGCCGACCACATCGATCTGAACTTCGGCTGCCCGGTGCCCAAGGTCACCAGGCGGGGCGGCGGGTCGGCCCTGCCGTACAAGCGGAACCTGCTGCGCGCGATCCTCAGGGAGGCGGTCGCCAACGCCGGGCCGCTGCCGGTGACGATGAAGATGCGCAAGGGCATCGACGAGGACCACCTGACCTACCTCGACGCGGGCCGGATCGCCGCCGAGGAGGGCGTCGCCGCCGTCGCCCTGCACGCCCGTACGGCCAGGCAGCACTACGGCGGAACCGCCGACTGGGACGCGATCGCCCGGCTCAAGGAGGCGGTGCCGGAGATCCCGGTGCTGGGCAACGGCGACATCTGGAGCGCCGACGACGCGCTGCGCATGGTCGAGCGGACCGGCTGCGACGGCGTCGTCGTCGGGCGCGGCTGCCTGGGCCGGCCGTGGCTCTTCCGCGACCTGGCACTGGCCTTCGACGGCTCGGCCGAGCGGACGCGGCCCGACCTCGGGGAGGTCGGGGACATGATGCTCCGGCACGCCGAGCTGCTGTGCGAGGTGATCGGGAGCGAGCGGTACGGCCTGGCCGACTTCCGCAAGCACATCGGGTGGTACCTGAAGGGCTTCGAGATCGGGTCGGACGCCCGCCGCGCGTTCACCGCCGTCACCACCCTGGCCGAGTTGCGCGACCGGCTCGCCGAGCTGGACCGCCGTCAGCCATGGCCGGAGGGGGTCGCCGACGGCCCGCGCGGCAAGAGCGGGGAACGGGCCAAGGTCGCGCTGCCGCACGGGTGGCTGGACGATCCCGAGGACATGACGGTGCCCGGCGCCGAGGCGGAGGACGCGACCTCCGGTGGTTAGAGCCGGTCAGAGCCGGTCGAAGCCGGTGAGGTGGAGCACGGCGTGGCCCTCCTCGTCGGAGGCGGCCAGATCGACCTCGGCGCTGATGGCCCAGTCGTGGTGGCCCGCCGGGTCGTCGAGGACCTGGCGCACCCGCCACAGCTCCTTCTCCTCCTCGATCATGAGGAGGGCCGGGCCGCGGGCGGCGGGCCCGGTCCCGATCTCGTCGTGCTCGTCGTAGTAGGCGTCGAGCGCGGCCCCCCAGTCGAAGTCCGGGTAGAGCTCGACCAGCTCCTCCTCGCGGTCCAGGGCGGCGAGCTCGACCAGGCGGAACATCGCGTTGCGCACCAGCACCCGGAAGGCGCGGGCGTTGGCGGTGACCGGCCTGGTCCTGGCCTCCAGCTCGTCGGCGGCCTCCAGCGCCGCCTCCGGGTTGGCCAGCTTCTCCCACTCGTCGATCAGGCTGGAGTCGACCTGGTGGATCATCTCGCCGAGCCACTCGATCAGGTCGAGCAGGTCACCGGTCTTGAGGTGCTCGGGGACCGTCTTCGACAGCGTCCGGTACGCGTCGGCGAGGTAGCGCAGCACCGTCCCCTCCGAGCGGGCCAGTTCGTAGAACTGGATGTACTCGGTGAACGTCATGGCCCGCTCGTACATGTCGCGCACGATCGTCTTGGGACTGACCGTGTGGTCGCCGACCCAGGGGTGACCCTGCCGGTAGGTCTCGTACGCCCCGAAGAGCAGATCGGACAGCGGCATCGGATAGGTGATCTCGGCGAGGCGCTCCATGCGCTCCTCGTACTCGATCCCGTCGGCCTTCATCTGCGCGACGGCCTCGGCCCGCGCCTTGTTGAGCTGGGCGTGCAGGATCTGGCGCGGGTCGTCCAGCGTCGACTCCACGATCGAGACCAGGTCCAGCGCGTACGTCGGGGACTCGGCGTCGAGCAGTTCGAACGCGGCGAGCGCGAACGTCGACAGCGCCTGGTTGAGCGCGAAGTCCTCCTGCAGGTCGACGGTGAGCCGGGCCCGGCGGCCGTGCTCGTCGGGCTCGGCGAGCGTCTCCACGATGCCGCCGGCCAGCAGCGAGCGATAGATGGCGATCGCGTGGCTGATGTGCCGCCGCTGGGCCTTGCGTTCCTCGTGGTTGTCGGTGAGCAGTCGCTTCATCGCCTGGAAGCAGTCGCCCGGCCGGTTGATCACGGCCAGCAGCATGGCGTTGCTCACCTTGAACCGGGACGTCAGCGGCTCCGGCTCGGCCGTCTGCAGCTTCTCGAACGTCTCCTCGCTCCACCCGACGAAGCCCTCCGGCGGCTTCTTGCGCGCGTAGCCGCGCCGCCGCTTCGGATCGTCGCCGATCTTGGCCAGGGCCCGCTCGTTCTCGACGACGTGATCGGGGGCCTGGCACACGACGTAGCCGACGGTGTCGAATCCGGCCCGGCCGGCCCGCCCGGCGATCTGGTGGAACTCCCGCGCCCGCAGCCGTCGCACCCGGTTGCCGTCGAACTTCGACAGCGCGGTGAACAGGACCGTCCTGATGGGGACGTTGACCCCGACGCCCAGGGTGTCGGTGCCGCAGATCACCTTCAGCAGCCCCGCCTGGGCCAGCCGCTCCACCAGCCGGCGGTACTTGGGCAGCATCCCCGCGTGGTGGACGCCGATGCCGTGCCGTACGAGCCGGGACAGCGCCCGGCCGAAGCGGGTGGTGAACCGGAAGTTGCCGATCAGCTCGGCTATCGCCTGTTTCTCCGCCTTCGAGCACATGTTGATGCTCATCAGCGCCTGGGCCCGCTCCATCGCGGCGGCCTGGGTGAAGTGGACGACGTACACCGGGGCCTGCTGGGTGGCGAGCAGCTCCTCCAGCGTCTCGTGCAGCGGCGTCAGCCGGTAGGAGTACAGCAGCGGGACCGGGCGCTCGGCGTGCTTGACCACGGCGGTGGGGCGGCCGGTGCGGCGGGTGAGATCCTTCTCGAAGCGCTCCACGTCGCCGAGCGTGGCCGACATCAGCACGAACCGGGCCTGCGGCAGCTCCAGCAGCGGCACCTGCCAGGCCCAGCCGCGGTCCGGCTCCGCGTAGAAGTGGAACTCGTCCATGATCACAGTGCCGACGTCGGCCTCGGCGCCGTCCCGCAGCGCGATCTGCGCGAGGATCTCAGCGGTGCAGCAGATGATCGGGGCGTCGGCGTTCACCGAGGCGTCGCCGGTCATCATGCCGACGTTCTCGGTGCCGAACAGTGCGCACAGGTCGAAGAACTTCTCCGAGACCAGCGCCTTGATGGGCGCGGTGTAGAAGCTCACCTCGTCCTTGGCCAGCGCGGCGAAATGAGCTCCGGCGGCGACCAGGCTCTTGCCCGACCCTGTCGGCGTGGCGAGGATCAGGTTGTTCCCGGAGACGACCTCGATCAGCGCCTCCTCCTGGGCCGGATAGAGCGTGAGCCCGCGTTCGGCGTTCCAGGCCACGAACGTGTCGAACAGCGAGTCGGGTTCGGGGTCAGGTGGGAGGCGCCGGATCAGGCTCATGCTTTCGCTCACACCTCCTATCCTGCCGAAGCCGTCCCACTGGTTCGACCGTGATCGGCGGCGTCGGCGAGTTCCAGGGCGACTTCGAGGGCCGCCTCCATGCGCTGCCGCGGCGTCAGGTCGTCGTCGGGTAGCGCGAACCAGACGGCGTGCAGCGTGAACAGCGCCATCGCGCGCCTGAGCCGGGTGGTCACGGGATCCTCAGGCCGGGTGAGCACATCGAGGAGCTCGGCCATCCGCTCACGCATCCGCTCGGGTTTGCGCATGCTGTGCAGCGCCGCCTGGTTGCGCTGCATGAGCTGCATCACCTCATGGTGGCGTCCGCCCGTCATCTTCCCGGCGTAGCGCCGGATCACCTCCCGCCGGGTCTCCGGGGTCGCGGGCTGCCGGCGCGCCCAGTCGATCAGCTCTTCGAGTGCCTGGGCGTGATCCTCGATGAGACTGGCGATGATGTCTTCTTTGGACTTGAAGTGATAGTAAAGTGCCGCTTTGGTCACGCCGAGGGCCTCGGCGATCTCCCGTAGCGAGGTGGCCTCGTATCCCTGCTCGGTGAAGAGCCGGATGGCGACATCCTGGATACGAGACCGCGTATCTGACTGTGCACCCATGCCTGCTTTGGTTCCTTAGTTCAACTTGACGGCCGGCAAGTAAGGACAATACCGTAACGACGGTAACTAGCCGGTCGGCAAGTAAGCAAAGTTTCTTAAAAAGGGGGCACCCGCCATGACGGAGACCTCGGCCGCACCCGCCGGCCGGTCCCGGGAAGTGATGATCGTCTTACCCGGCCTGCTGCTGGCGATGATGCTGGCGATGCTGGACAACATGATCGTCGGCACCGCCATGCCGAGGATCGTGGGCGAACTGCAGGGGCTGGACTACTTCACCTGGGTCACCACCGCGTACGTGCTGGGCACCACGGTCTCGACCCCGATCTGGGGCAAGCTCGGCGACCTCTACGGACGCAAGAACATCTTCCTGAGCTCGATCGTCATCTTCCTCGTCGGCTCCGCACTGTGCGGCATGGCCGGCTCGGTGCTGCTCGGCGGCACCGACGGCGGCATGATCGAGCTGATCGCGTTCCGGGCGGTGCAGGGCCTCGGCGCCGGTGGGCTCATCGTCGGGGTGATGGCGATCGTCGGCGACCTGGTGCCGCCACGCGAGCGCGGGCAGTACCAGGGCATCATGGCCGCGATCATGTCGCTCGCGATGATCGCGGGTCCGCTCGTCGGCGGCTTCATCACCGACAACCTGGACTGGCGCTGGGCCTTCTACGTGAACCTCCCGCTCGGCGGCGTGGCGCTGATCTGGCTGATCCTCAAGCTTCACCTGCCCAAGCACCGCACCGAGCACCGCATCGACTGGTCCGGTGCGGCCGTGCTCACCGTGGGCATCACCGCGATCGTGCTGATCACGTCGTGGGGCGGCCAGAAGCACGGCTACCCCTGGGGCTCCTGGCAGATCCTCGGGCTCGCGGGGCTGGCGGTCGTGGCGCTGGCCCTGTTCATCCCGGTCGAGCGGCGGGCGGCCGAGCCGATCATGCCGCTGCACGTGTTCCGCGACCGGAACTTCACGCTGATCAACGTGCTGGGCTTCCTGCTCGGCTTCGCGATGTTCGGCGCGATCACGTTCCTGCCGATGTTCCAGCAGATCGTGCAGGGCGCCACGGCCACCAACTCCGGGATGCTCCTGCTCCCGATGATGGCCTCGTCCATGGTCGTGTCGCTGTTCGTCGGCAAGGCGATCACGCGGACCGGCAGGTACAAGAGCTTCCCGGTGATCGGCGGGGCGATCATGGCGGTCGGCATGGTCCTGCTGGCATTCCAGGACGCGCACACCCCGCTGTGGCAGACCGGCGTGTTCATCGGCGTTCTCGGCCTCGGCATGGGCTTCCTGATGCAGACGACCATGCTGATCGCGCAGAACAGCGTCGAGCAGAAGGACATGGGTGTGGCCAGCAGCGCCGCCACGTTCTTCCGCTCCATCGGCGGGGCGTTCGGCATCTCGCTGTTCGGCGCGGTCTTCAGCAGCCGTCTGGCCGATGAGATCACCGCCAAGCTCGGGCCGCAGGCGGCCGCCGTGGCCGGCGCCGGAGGCGGCGGCCATATCGAGAAGAGCTTTCTCGAGCAGCTCCCGCCGCAGGTCAAGGCGAGGTTCCTGGAGGCGCTCGCCAACGCGATCGGCTCGGTCTTCCTGTGGTCGGTCCTGTTCGCCGCACTCGTCCCGGTGATCGCCGCCTTCATCAAGCACGTGCCGCTGCGCAGCGGCCGGGACGGCCAGAACGGCCAGCCGGGCGGCGAGTCCGCCGAGACCGCGGAAACCGCCGCGATGGCCGCCGCCGAGTGACCGCCGCCGGTCACGTCACGTACGGCTCATGCCCGGCGCGGGCGTGAGCCGTACGCGTACCCCATGGCCGGAGATCAGGCGGGCCGCTCGACCCGGTCGCCCGACCAGTCCGTGTGGAAGGCGCCCTCGCGGTCGACCCGCCGGTAGGTGTGGGCGCCGAAGTAGTCACGCAGGCCCTGCAGGAGCGCCGCGGGCAGCCGGTCCCGCCGCAGCGCGTCGTAGTACGCGAGCGCCGAGGAGAACCCGGGCGTCGGAACGCCGATCGTCGCCGCCGTCGCGACCACGCGCCGCCAGGAGTCCTGGGCGTCGGCGAGGGCGGCCGCGAAGGTGGGGTCGACCAGCAGCGTCGGCAGCGTCGGCCGGGCCTCGTACGCCTCCCGGATCCGGTCCAGGAACCGCGCCCTGATGATGCAGCCGCCCCGCCAGATGGTCGCCATGGCACCCGGGTCGATACTCCAGCCGTACTCCTCGCTCGCCGCGGCGATCTGGTCGAACCCCTGGGCGTACGCCACGATCTTGGAGGCGTACAGCGCCCGCCGCACGTCTTCGACCAGGTCGGCGCCGTCCGCGGCGCCCTTTTCCTGCGGGCCGGCGAGCGAGCGGGCGGCCGTCCGCTGGTCGGGGTGGCCGGACAGGGCACGGGCGAACACGGCTTCGGCGATGCCCGTCACCGGCACGCCGAGGTCGAGCGCGCTCTGCACGGTCCAGCGGCCGGTGCCCTTCTGCTCGGCCTGGTCCACCACGACGTCGACGAAGGGCCGGCCCGTCGCCGCGTCGGTGTGGCCGAGCACCTCGGCGGTGATCTCGATGAGGTACGACTCCAGGTCGCCCCGGTTCCACTCGCGGAAGACGTCGGCCAGCTCCTGCGGGCTGAGCCCGAGTGCCTGCCTGAGCAGGTCGTAGGACTCCACGATGAGCTGCATATCGGAGTATTCGATGCCGTTGTGCACCATCTTCACGAAATGCCCGGCCCCGTCGGGGCCGACGTGCACGCAGCACGGCGTCCCGTCGACCTTCGCGGCGACGTCCTCCAGCAGCGGGCCGAGCGTCTCGTACGCCTCCGGTGCGCCGCCCGGCATGATGCTCGGGCCGTTGAGCGCCCCCTCCTCGCCGCCGGAGATCCCGGCGCCGACGAAGTGGAGGCCCCGCTCCCGCAGGGCGGCTTCCCTGCGCCGGGTGTCGGCGTAGTGGGCGTTGCCCCCGTCAATGATCATGTCGCCCGGCTCCATGTGGGCGGCGAGCTCCTCGATCACGGCGTCGGTGGGCGCCCCGGCCTTGACCATGATGATCGCCTTGCGGGGGCGCCGCAGGGAGGCGACGAACTCCTCGACCGAGCCGGCCGCCAGGAAGGCGCCCTCGTCACGGTGCTGGTCCATGAAGGCGGTGGTGCGGTTCTGGGTACGGTTGTGCACCGCGACCACATGGCCGTGATGGGCGAAGTTCCTCGCCAGGTTGCGCCCCATCGTCGCCAGCCCGGTCACTCCGATATCTGCCTTGTCCATGCCTCTAGTCATATACCTCCGGGGACCGAAGCACTGAGGCGTGTTCAGATGCCGGAACATGGATGACTCGATCTCTTGACAGCGCGCCCAGAATTTTTCGGTATGAGCACCGAAACCGTCATCCCCGGCCTGCCCTGCCGGCACCTCGACGACGTCCTGCCCTTCTACACCGCGCTCGGGTTCGAGGTGACCTATCGCCAGGAGCGCCCCAATCCGTACGCCGCCGTCCGCCGGGGCGGGATCGAGTTGCACTTCTTCGGCGTGCCCCAGTTCGATCCCGCCGACTCCATGGGCAGCGTGGTCGTGCTCGTCCCCGACACGCAGGCGCTGTACGACGCGTTCGCCGCGGGCCTGCGCGCCGCCTTCGGCAAGATCCCGGTGTCCGGGATCCCGCGGATGACCCGGCCGCGGCGCAGGCAGGGCACCGCGGGCGGATTCACGGTCGTCGATCCCGGCGGGAACTGGCTGCGGATCAGCAGGAGCGCGGACACCGGTGACGGGCCGGATCCGTCGGAGGGCAGGCTGGCGCGTGTGGTGGCCGCCGCCGCACGCCAGGCCGACGCTCACGGCGACGAGGCGGCGGGGATCCGCGTGCTGGAGAACGGCCTCGCCCGGCACGCCGACGCCCCGCCCGCCCAGCGCCTGCCCGCGCTGGTCTACCTCGCCGAGTTGCGGCTGCGCACCGGTGACCGTGACGCCGCGGCGGCGCTGCTCGCCGAGGTCGGCGCCATGGAACTGACGGCCGACGATCGTCTTGCACTCGCCGCCGACCTGGCGACCGCGGCCGAGGTCGCCGCCGACCTCAGTTCCCGTTCGGGGCCGAACCGTTCACGGTGAGCACGGGCTCGGGCACCTCGATGGCCGGGAACGTTCCGGTGTCGATGATGCCGTGCTCCCGGTAGGCCGCCTCCAGCAGTGCATGCGCCTGGGGCTCCAGCTTCCACAGAGCGCGGTACTTCTTCGCCGTCGCGAGGGGGATGCCGACCTCCTGGGCGATGTCCGCGGCCCGGGGGACGTACCTGCGCTCGATCTGCCGGTCCCAGTACTGCCGTGCGGCGCGGATCCGCGCCGCACGCTCGGCCGTGTCCACGACGGGCGGAGCGGGGTCGGCGGGTCGGTGCTCGTCGTCCTCGTCGTCGACCAGATAGGTGACCCGGGATCCCGGCAGGGCCGCCGGGGGAGCGGCGACCGCCCCGCCTCCGCCGGCCTGCGGCTGCTCGGGAGCCCACGGCACCGGTGGGCTGAGGTCGATCAGGGCGGAGGTGTTGTAGAGCGCACCGATCTGGGAGAGCAGCGCCTCCTGCCGCTTCTCGTCCACCGCGAGGCCGGTGTGCTCGACGGCGCGGTCCATCGCCTTGTCGAGCTCGGCGAGCGCCTTGCGGATCTTGCGGTCCGACGCGCCCGCCTCGCGCAGCGCACGGGCCCGCTTGGCCGCCAGGGCCACCCGGGTGAGCCTGCGGTGGGCGTCCACCTCGCTCGTGGTCCGGTCGCCGGCCTCGGCCAGCCCGATGCGGACCAGCATCCGCTCGGGGGTGATCCGCCAGTTGATGCGGGAGCGGCCGGTGATGCGGTGCCGTTCGATCGCCATGCCCCGCTCCCACAGCCAGGCGGCCACGAGCGGCGCGGCGAGACGGAAGACGGCCTCGGCGACACTGCGGGCGTCCATGCTCGACAGCACGGCGGACAGGCAGGTGAGCGCCCACACGGCGATGCCGTCGATGCCGGCCGAGAAGTTCTCGCGCATGTTGCGGCGGGCCCGTACGGCACTGGTGATCACGGCGACTTCGATGAACGCGAAGAGGAGCAGCCGCAGTGGGCCGTCGAAGCCGAGCACGTCGCCGGAGAAGCGCCACATGCCCTGGGCGGAGACGCCGGTGGCGATGCTGGCGGCGATGATCGTCAGGATGTCCTCGGCGGGGCGGCCGGCGGCCCAGCCGCGCAGGTTCCGGCTCGCCACGCGGAAGACCGCGCGCAGCGCGAAGAAGGCCAGGGTCAGCAGGATGAGGGCGAAGACGGAGATGATGACCGTTTCGATCGGGTGATCGGAAACGAAGGTTGTTATCTGGTCAATGGGGGGCATCAGTCACGGTCTCTCGACGTCCGATGAGATTTTCATCGGGATCATCCCAGAAGGGCACGGCCGCATGTGGGGGAAACCCGGGCTCACTTCGATGACGATGAGGAATCCGTCGAGACTGGGGCGGCACGGATTGACCGTCATGGCAAGATTTATGAACCATGGAGCTCCAGATGCCACAGTGGACGGTGCTGTCCGTGGTGACGGGCTCACGCGCGTACGGCCTGGCCGTCGACGGCTCCGATGTCGACCGGCGGGGCGTGTTCGTGACTCCGACGGAGCTGTTCTGGCGCCTGGACAAGCCGCCGACGCATGTCGAGGGACCGCTGCCCGAGCAGTTCTCCTGGGAGATCGAGCGTTTCTGCCTGCTCGCGCTGCAGGCGAACCCCACGGTCCTGGAATGCCTGTGGTCGCCGTTGATCGAGCATTCGACCTCGGTGGGCGATCGTCTGCTGGCCATCCGGCGGGCGTTCCTGTCCCGCAGGGCGGAGCAGACGTTCGTCGGCTACGCGGAGCGGCTGTTCCGCCGGTCCGACTTCGGCCGTCCTCGGCAGAGGAAGGCGGCCATGCACGTGATCCGGCTGCTGCTCAGCGGCCTTCACCTGGTCCGTCATGGTGAGCCGCTGGTCCAGGTCGGTGAGCACTGCGACCGCCTGCTCGCCGTACGGAACGGCGATCTGGATTGGGGCGAAGTGTGCGGGTGGCGTGACGAGTTGCTGGCCGAGATCGGTGCGGCCGAAAGTGTGCTGCCGGGCCTTCCAGATCGGGTGGCGGTCGAGGAGGTCCTGATGGACGTACGAAGGGCGTCGTTGTGAGGGCGATCTTGTGACGGCGGTGCTGCCGGGTTGGCTCGGCGAGGTCTGCGCCGGGCAGCCCCATCGGCTGGCGTTCGCCACGGTCAGCGGAGCTCATCTGTACGGGTTTCCCTCGGTGGACTCCGATGTCGACCTGCGCGGCGTGCACGTCCTTCCCCTCGATGAAGTGATCGGGCTGCGCCCAGGGGCGGAGACGATCACCCGCTCCTGGAACCACGACGGCGTCGAGGTCGACCTGGTGACGCACGACCTCGCCAAGTTCTGCCGGCTGCTTCTGAGCCCGAACGGGTATGTGCTGGAGCAGTTGCTCTCCCCGATGATCGTCCGTTCCTCGACGGTCCACGAGGAACTGCGTTCGCTCGCCCCGCGCTGCCTGACCCGCCATCACGCCCACCACTATCTGGGCTTCGCCCGCACGCAGCGGCGGCGCTTCGAGAAGACGGCCGGCTTGAAGCCGCTGCTGTACGCCTTCCGAGTGCTCCTCACCGGCATCCACCTGATGCGAACCGGCGAACTCGTCGCAGACCTCACCCGTCTCGGCGGCGGGCCGCCGTACCTGCCCGAGCTGGTCTCGGCCAAGTGCACGGCCGAGCATGGCGGACTGGCCGCGGACGCACCGGACCGTACGCGGTTGGCCGCCGACCTCGACCGGTTGGCCGCCGAGTTGGAGCGTGCCCGGGACGAATCGCGCCTCCCGGAGGCGCCGTCGGCCCGGAACGCCGTACACGACCTGCTGGTGCGGACCCGGTTGGAATGGGGGATCCACGCATAGTGACGGAGGTGTCGCGGAATAATGGGCACAGCCGCCACGACCTCTGGGAGATCGCCTTGACCGGTTCGTTCAGCAGGGACAATCTCGATCTGGCCGCGAGCGCCCAGGAGCTGGCCGACCGCGCGCCCGCCGGGTCGCTCCACCACGCCGCGGCCAGATCCGTCGCGATCACGTGCGCCACCACCCGGGACGCCGACCAGGCGCGGACCACCCTGGACGGCCTCACACCGGAGGACGTCCGCAAGGCCGCGCTGGAACTCTTCGACCGGCTGTCCGCCGCGCCCGAGTCCTGATCATCGGCCGACGTAGGCCGCGAGGTGTTCGCCGGTGAGGGTGGAGCGGGCGGCGACGAGGTCGGCGGGTGTGCCTTCGAAGACGATCCGGCCGCCGTCGTGGCCGGCGCCGGGGCCGAGGTCGATGATCCAGTCGGCGTGCGCCATGACCGCCTGGTGGTGCTCGATGACGATGACCGACTTGCCGGAGTCGACGAGCCGGTCGAGCAGGCCGAGCAACTGCTCGACGTCGGCGAGGTGGAGGCCGGTGGTCGGCTCGTCGAGGACGTAGACGCCGCCGTCCGCGGCCATGTGGGTGGCCAGCTTGAGTCGCTGCCGCTCGCCGCCGGACAGCGTGGTGAGCGGCTGACCGAGGCTGAGGTAGCCGAGCCCGACGTCGGAGAGCCGGCCGAGGATGGCGTGCGCGGCCGGGGTGCGCGCCGCGCCGGCGCCGAAGAACTCCGCGGCCTCGGTCACCGACATCGCGAGCACCTCGCTGATGTCGCGGCCGCCGAGGTGATACTCCAGCACCGATGCCTGGAAGCGCTTGCCCTCGCACTCCTCGCAGGTGGTGGCGACGCCCGCCATCATCGCCAGGTCGGTGTAGATGACGCCGGCGCCGTTGCAACCGGGGCAGGCGCCCTCGGAGTTGGCGCTGAACAGCGCCGGCTTCACGCCGTTGGCCTTCGCGAACGCCTTGCGGATCGGGTCGAGCAGTCCGGTGTAGGTCGCCGGGTTGCTCCGTCGTGAGCCGCGGATCGCGCCCTGGTCGATCGACACCACATCCGCGCCCGCGGGGATCGACCCGTGCACGAGCGAACTCTTGCCGGAGCCGGCGACGCCGGTGACGACGACGAGCACCCCGAGCGGGATGTCGACGTCGACATCGCGCAGGTTGTTCGCCGTCGCGCCGCGGATCTCCAGCGTGCCGGTGGGCGTCCGCACCTTCTCCTTGAGATCGGCCCGGTCGTCCAGGTGCCGCCCGGTCAGTGTGCCGCTGGCACGCAGCCCCTCGAGGGTGCCTTCGAAGCAGACGGTGCCGCCCGCCGCGCCGGCGCCGGGGCCGAGGTCGACGACGTGGTCGGCGATCGCGATCGCCTCCGGCTTGTGCTCCACGACGAGCACCGTGTTGCCCTTGTCCCGCAGCCGCAGCAGCAGCCGGTTCATCCGCTGGATGTCATGGGGGTGCAGCCCGATCGTGGGCTCGTCGAAGACGTAGGTGACATCGGTGAGTGAGGAGCCGAGGTGGCGGATCATCTTGACGCGCTGCGCCTCGCCGCCCGACAGCGTTCCCGCCGGCCGTTCGAGCGAGAGGTAGCCCAGCCCGATCTCCACGAACGAGTCGAGGGTGTGCAGCAGCTTGCCGAGCAGCGGCGCCACCGACGGCTCGTCCAGGCCGCGGACCCATTCGGCCAGGTCGGTGATCTGCATCGCGCAGGCGTCGGCGATGTTGATCCCCTTGATCTTCGACGACCGGGCCGCCTCGCTCAGCCGGGTGCCGTCGCAGTCGGGACAGGCGGTGAAGGTCACCGCCCGCTCCACGAAGGCGCGGATGTGCGGCTGCAGCGCGTCGACGTCCTTCGACAGGAACGACTTCTGGATCTTCGGGATCAGGCCCTCGTACGTCAGGTTGATGTTGTCGACCTTGATCTTGGTCGGCTCCTTGTAGAGCAGGTCGTGGAGCTCCTTCTTGGTGAACTCGCGGATCGGCTTGTCCGGGTCGAAGAAGCCGCAGCCGCTGAAGATGCGGCCGTACCAGCCGTCGACGCTGTAGCCGGGGATCGTGAGCGCGCCCTCGTTGAGCGACTTGCCGTCGTCGTACAGCTGGGACAGGTCGAAGTCGGTGACCGACCCCCGGCCTTCGCAACGCGGACACATGCCACCGGTGATGTTGAAGTCGCGCCGCTCCTTCACGGTCTTCCCGCCGCGCTCGAGTGTGACCGCACCCGCTCCGCTGATCGAGGCGACGTTGAAGGAGAACGCCTGGGGCGAGCCGATGTGCGGCTGCCCGAGCCGGCTGAACAGGATGCGCAGCATCGCGTTGGCGTCGGTGGCGGTGCCGACCGTGGAGCGGGGGTCGGCGCCCATCCGCCGCTGGTCGACGAGGATCGCGGTCGTCAGCCCATCGAGTACGTCGACCTCGGGCCGCGCCAGCGTCGGCATGAAGCCCTGTATGAAGGCACTGTAGGTTTCGTTGATCAGCCGCTGCGACTCCGCGGCGATCGTGTCGAACACCAGGGAGCTCTTGCCCGAGCCGGAGACGCCGGTGAACACCGTCAGCCGGCGCTTGGGGAGTTCGACGCTGACGTCCTTGAGGTTGTTCACGCGCGCACCGTGCACGCGGATCAGATCGTGGCTGTCCGCAACGTGCGGCACAGACGGCTGTTCATCCGTCCTCGTGGCCATGCTCACCATGTCTCCATCTTTTGAACGTCTGCTGAAGGTCTGTCAGACCGGACCGCCTCGCGGTCTCCGGCGGTGTCGCCCGTTCGATCCGACCAGCCTCGAACGGTACGCCTGGTTCTCCGTCGTCGGCGCGGACGGCTCAGCGGATCTCGTTGATGCGGATGAGGTTGCCCGCGGGATCGCGGAAGGCGCAGTCGCGAATGCCGTACGGCTGCTCGGTCGGCTCCTGGACGACCTCGGCGTCGCCGGACTGCAGCCGCTCGAAGGTGCCGTCGAGGTCGGTGGTGGCCAGAGTGATGATGCCGTAGGTGCCCTTGGCCATCATCTCGGCGATGACGCGGCGCTCGTCGTCGGTCATGCCGGGGCTGGCGGTCGGCGGATACAGGACGACGGACGTACCGGGCTGGCCGGCGGGGCCCACCGTGATCCAGCGCATCCCTCCGTAGCCGACGTCGCCCCGGACCTCGAAGCCGAGCGTGTCGCGGTAGAAGGCCAGAGCCGTGTCCGGATCGTCGTGGGGGAGGAATGCCGAGTGAATGGTGATGTCCATGACGGTCACGCTAGCTGCGGCTCGCCGACCGGCGCTTCTCGATTCCTGATCGGATTCCTGATCGGTCTGGTCACCTGTTTCGCGACGCACGAGGGCATCCCCGCCGTCGCACCCGCCGCCTCGTGCCGATAGACGCTGGGCGGCACACCGACCAACTCGGTGAAGCGTGTGCTGAAAGTGCCCAGCGACGAGCAGCCGACCGCGAAACAGACCTCGGTGACGCTGAGATCACCGCGACGCAGCAGCGCCATCGCGCGCTCGATGCGCCGCGTCATCAGATAGCTGTACGGCGATTCGCCGTAGGCGTGCCGGAACTCGCGGCTGAGATGGCCGGCCGACATGTTCACACCGCGGGCGAGCTCCTCGACGTTCAGCGGCTGCGCGTACTCCCGGTCGATGCGGTCACGGACGCGGCGCAGCAGCGCGAGGTCGCGCAGACGCTGCGCCGGGACGGATCTGCTGGTCACCCGAGAATCGTACGTCTCGCCCGCCATGGGCGTGACGCCGAATGGTTGCGGGCACAGCAGGACGTGCCGACGCGGGAGGGCGGTCCGCGTGTCATCCGGCGGACTGCCACGGGCGCCACCACGAGGAGCGAACGCGGCTTCCGCGCTGGTCGATGTAGCGGTGGGCCTCGACTTCGTCGACGAGGACGAGGCCCTCGGTGACCATCTCGTCGAGTTCGGGGAGGAAGGCATCGATCTGCTCCCGGGTGTCGACGATGACGATGGCGACCGGCAGGTCCTCACTCAGCGACAGCAGGCGGCTGGTGTGGATCAGTGAGGAGGCCCCGTAGCCTTCCAGGCCGCGGAAGACGCTCGCCCCGGCCAGGCCCATCTTGTGCGCCCGATGCACGATCTCGGCGTACAGCGGCCGGCGCCGGTACTGATCGGTCTCCCCGATAAAGATCATCAGTCGCTTGGCATGACCATGCAGTTTCACCTCCGGCTCCCTTCCTCGTAGTCCCTGGCATGGCGCTCCAGCGTCCGGATCAACTCGGTCGACTGGGCGGCCGCCTCCTGCAGAGCACGTGTTCACCCGGGCCGGGCCGGGGACTGAGGCTGTTCGCTGGAGAATGCCCGCTCACGCGAGCAGATCTACCTCCTGAAACATTCCTCCTGAATCAGTCATCGTGCCCCTGTGGGGATTGACGATTCCCGAATCCGTACGCCTAGACTGATCCGTACGGCGATGGATCCCGCCGGGGCGGCATTCGTCGATCACTTCCCATCCACTGCCGCCCGAACCGCCGCTGACGGCTGATGGCTCCTGACGACACGTCGGGAGCTTTTGTCGTTTCGGAGGAGGGCGGAACATGGGGGCCGGCACGTCCACTGCTCCGTTCTCATCGTCCGGTGACCCTCCATCGTCCGATGCCGCAACGGTCCACCCTTGCCCGTCTTCATCATCACGACCATGTCGAGACAGGGCACGAAGACCTGCCCGAATTCCTGCTCATCCCAGGGAGGACCGATGCGCCGACGCCCGTCGAACGAATCTCCAGGCGACCTGCCCATCGACCCCGACGTAGATGTCCGCGATGAACGCGCTCATCCGGAACGGGATGCCTTCCGGCCGCCGGCGTCGCGTTTCCCGAGAGGTCGCAGACGGACCTGGGACATCATCGCGATGATCGCGGCCGGCGGCGGCCTGGGCAGCCTCACCCGCTACCTGGCCGGCCAGGCGATCCCCGCCCAGCCCGGGGCCTTCCCGTGGGCGACGTTCCTCGTCAACGCCATCGGCTGCTTCGCGCTCGGCGCCCTGATGGTGTTCGTCCTGGACGTGTGGCCGCCCAGCCGTTATACGCGGCCCTTCCTCGGGGTCGGCTTCCTCGGCGGATTCACCACGTTCTCCACCTTCACCACCGAGATCGTCGACCTCGCATCCCGCGGGGCCTGGACGCCGGGCGCCGCCTACACCGCCGCGAGCCTGACCGCCGGACCGGCCGCCGTCTGGGCCGGCATCGTCCTCGCCCGGACCATCGCCGGCCTGCCCGTACGGCAGGGGAAGGAACCGGCGGCGGAGACGGCCTCATGACGCTCCTGCTCGTCTTCCTCGGCGGAGCCGTCGGCGCGCCCGCACGCTACCTGATCGACCGGTTCGTCCAGCGACGCCACGACAGCGTCTTCCCCTGGGGCACCCTCACGGTCAACCTCGTCGGGTCGCTCATCCTCGGATTCCTGCTCGGCGCCAGATCCGGCCTGGGGCTGCCGCAGGAGGTGGTCATGCTCGCCGGGACCGGCTTCTGCGGGGCGCTCACCACCTTCAGCACCTTCGGCTTCGAGACCGTGCGCCTGCTTGAGGAAGGATCGTTTCGGGAAGCCGGGCTCAATGCCGTCGGCAGCCTGCTCCTCGGCGTCCTGGCCGCCGCCGGAGGCCACGCCCTCGCCGGCCTCTTCGCGTGATCCTCGCCAGATGACGAAGCCGGGCGGGATGCTGGGGTGGTGGACGGCGAAGACAGACATCCGGGCCCGCGGCGCCGGGCGGTACACGTGCCGGCGGGATTCGCCGTGCTGTCCGCGGTGCTGCTCACCGTGTTGGCGGTGGCGACCGTGGAACGGCACGGAGCGCCCTACCCGGTAGACGTCGACGCCCATCGCTGGGCGCTCACCCACCGCGGGCGCGTCGCGGTGAACGTCGCGGTGGTGGTGACCACGTCCGGCACCGGATTCGCGACCTATCCTTTCGCGGCGGCAGGCGGTCTGCTGGCCTGCCGCCGCATCCGGTGGCGCGGCGCCCTCGCGGGTGTGGCCGTTCTCGGCCTGGGCCAAATCGTGCGCCTCGTGCTCGCAGTCGGCGTTCACCGGCCACGGCCGCCCTCTGTGGACTGGGCCTGGACCGCGAGCGGGTTCGCCATGCCGTCGGGACACACCACGACCTCCGCGATCACCGCCGTCGTCCTCACCGTCGGGATCGCGCGTGGCGTGCGCGGGCGGGCACGTCCCGTGCTGCTCGCCGTGCCGGGGCTGTGGGCGCTGGGCGTCGGGGCCAGCCGGGTCTACCTGGGCGTGCACTGGCTCACCGATGTCGTGGCGGGCTGGCTGCTCGCCGCCGTCTGGACGGCGCTGCTCGGACTGCTCGTCCTGGCCCTCGCACATCGGAGGCATCGGGCCGCCGGCACCATCCCAACGACACGGCCAGGATGAAGCGTGACAGGCAAACGATCGAGAGGCCGGATCCGCGGTCTTGGGATCCGGCCTCTGATCTGGGACTTCGTGGTGGGCGATACTGGGATTGAACCAGTGACCTCTTCCGTGTCAGGGAAGCGCTCTCCCGCTGAGCTAATCGCCCTCAAGAGGTGGAGACGGGATTTGAACCCGTGTGCGCGGCTTTGCAGGCCGCTGCCTCGCCTCTCGGCCACTCCACCAGGTGTAGCCGCGAGCGGAAGACGGGATTCGAACCCGCGACCCTCACCTTGGCAAGGTGATGCTCTACCAACTGAGCCACTTCCGCGTGTCGTCCGTGAGCCGGACTCACGCAGAGCACCTTATCCAATTCCCGTCCGCTCCCCAAATCGTGCCGAGAAGTAAGGACCCAACCTCCGATACGCTGGTTACAACAGATGACTTCCCCCGGTGCGAGAGAGTTGGAAGATGCGCGACAACGAGGTCGTGGCGGTCGGGCCAGAGCCGCTGTCCTTCACCGACGTCGTCCGGATCGCCAGGTACGGCACGGCCGTACGGCTGACCGACGACGCCATCGCGAAGATGGCCGCGTCCCGGAGCAGGGTGGAGGAGCTCGCGCGGGCCGAGACCCCCGCCTACGGCGTGTCCACCGGGTTCGGGGCCCTGGCGACCCTGCACATCGAGCCGTCGATGCGGGCCCGGCTCCAGCGCAGCCTGGTCCGCTCCCACGCGGCCGGCTCCGGCCCGGAGGTGGAGGTCGAGGTGACGCGGGCGCTGATGCTGCTGCGGCTGCACACGCTCGCCACCGGGCACACGGGAGTCCGCCCGGAGACCGCGCGGGTGCTGGAGGCGCTGCTCAACGCCCGCGTCACCCCGGTGGTCCACGAGTACGGCAGCCTGGGCTGCTCGGGCGACCTCGCCCCACTGGCGCACGTCGCTTTGACCATCATGGGGGAGGGCGTCGTCCGTGACGCCGGCGGGCAGGTCAGGCCCGCGGCCGACGTGCTGAAGGAATGCCGCATCGAGCCCGTCGAGCTGGCCGCCAAGGAGGGGCTGGCCCTGATCAACGGCACCGACGGCATGCTGGGCATGCTCGTGCTCGCCATCGACGACCTGACCCGCCTGCTGAAGACCGCCGACATCGGCGCGGCCATGAGCGTGGAGGCCCTGCTCGGCACCGACCACGTGTTCGCGGCCGACCTCCAGGCGCTGCGCCCGCACCCGGGCCAGGCCGCCGCCGCGGCCAACATGCGGGCACTGCTGCGCGACTCGGGCATCATGGCCTCGCACCGGGACGGCTCCTGCACCCGCGTCCAGGACGCCTACTCGCTGCGCTGCGCCCCCCAGGTCGCCGGAGCGGCCCGCGACACCGTCGCCCACGCCGCCCTCGTGGCCTCGCGGGAGCTGGCCAGCGCCATCGACAACCCGGTGGTGCTCGCCGACGGGCGGGTGGAGTCCAACGGCAACTTCCACGGCGCCCCCGTCGGGTACGTCCTGGACTTCCTGGCCATCGCGGTCGCGGACGTGGCGTCGATGGCCGAGCGGCGGACCGACCGGATGCTGGACGTCGCGCGCAGCCACGGCCTCCCGCCGTTCCTGGCCGACGACCCGGGCGTGGACTCCGGGCACATGATCGCCCAGTACACGCAGGCCGCGATCGTGTCCGAGCTCAAGCGCCTGGCCGCGCCCGCCAGCGTCGACTCGATCCCGAGCTCCGCGATGCAGGAGGACCACGTCTCGATGGGGTGGTCCGCCGGGCGAAAGCTGCGCCGGGCCCTGGACGGCCTCACCCGGGTGCTGGCGATCGAGATCCTGACCGCCGCCCGGGCCATCGATCTGCGCCGGCCGCACGAGCCCGCCCCCGGCACCGGCTCGGTCGTGGCGTTGCTGCGCGAGGTGGTGGCGGGACCGGGCGCGGACCGGTTCCTCGCCCCGGAGATCGAGGCGGTCGTCCGGCTCGTCGCCGACGGCTCGGTGCCGGCCGCCGCCGAGTCCGTCACCGGCCCGCTGGCCTGACGTCAGGACGTCGCCGCGACCACCTCGACCTCGATCATCAGGCCGGGGCGGCTGACCCATTCCACCAACGACGCCGGGCCGAGACGCCGGGCCGCGCTGAGAGAATGGGATCCGTGCACGACTCCTTCGCCCACATCGGGGGATTCCTGGCCACCGGATTGCGGGAGGTGACCACGGACCTGGCCGCCCTGGACGGGGCCGGCTGGTGGGCGGTCGTCGTCTCCTACGAGGGCAAGGTCACCTGTGCGCGTTTCGGCGACGTGCGCCGCGCGCCGCTGCCCCGCCCCGCGACCCCCTGGAACGGGCCGGACCGTACGGCCTGGCGCAGCTCGCTCGACCAGGACGGCTACGAACGCGGCGTCCAGCGGATCAGGGCCCACATCGAGCGCGGCGAGGTCTACCAGGCCAACCTGTGCCGGGTCCTGTCCGCGCCGCTGCCCGGGAGCGGGTCGGCCGGCCCGCTCGGCCTCGCCGTACGGCTGGCGGAGGGCAACCCCGCCCCCCACGCGGCCGTGATCGACGTGCCCGGCCTGACGGTCGTGTCGGCGTCGCCGGAGCTGTACCTGTCACGGCACGGCGACGTGATCGAGTCCAGGCCGATCAAGGGGACCGGAGCCACCGCCGGCGACCTGCTCGACAAGGACTACCCGGAGAACCTGATGATCGTCGACCTGGTCCGCAACGACCTCGGCCGGGTCGCGGAGGTGGGCAGCGTTTCGGTGCCCTCGCTGTTCGAGATCGAGGAGCATCCCGGTCTGGTCCACCTGGTGTCGACGGTCCGGGCGCGGCTGCTGCGCGGAGCCGGCTGGCCGGAATTGTTCGCCGCCACCTTCCCGCCCGGATCGGTGACCGGCGCCCCGAAATCCTCGGCGCTGCGCATTATCAATGAGCTCGAACCACAGCCCAGGGGGCCGTACTGTGGGGCCGTGGGCTGGGTCGACGCCGACCGGAGACAGGCGGCGCTGGCCGTCGGCATCCGCACATTCTGGGTCGAGCACGACATGATCTGCTTCGGCACGGGTGCGGGCATCACATGGGGCTCCGACCCCGGGCTGGAGTGGCAGGAGACCGAGTTGAAGGCCGCCCGGCTCATCGGGCTCGCTTCGGGGGGCGGGCCGTGAGGACGAGAACGGAGAGGGAGATGTCGGTACCCATCTGGGTGAACGGGGAGCTGTACGAACCGGACAAGGCCGTGGTCTCGGTCTACGACCACGGGCTGATGGTCGGCGACGGGGTGTTCGAGACGGTCAAGGCGACGCACGGGGAGTCCTTCGCCCTGACCCGGCACCTGGACCGCCTGGCGCTGTCGGCCAAGCGGATGGACCTGCCCGACCCGGACCTCGGCGCGATCGCCGACGGCGTGCGCCGCTGCCTGACCGCCGCGCCGAAGTGGCCGCTGGCCAGGATCAGGATCACCCACACCAGCGGGCCGGGCCCGCTGGGCTCCGACCGGGGCGCCGCCGGTCCGAGCACGATCGTCATCGTGGGCGAGCAGAAGCAGTTCCCCGCCACCGCCGACGTCGCCGTCGTGCCGTGGCCGCGTAACGAGCGCGGCGCGCTGGCCGGGGTCAAGAGCACGTCGTACGGCGACAACGCCAAGGCCCTCGCCTACGCCAAGGAGCGCGGCGCCGGTGAGGCGATCTTCGAGAACCTGACCGGGAACCTCTGTGAGGGCACGGGCAGCAACATCTTCATCGTGACCGGCGGACGCCTGATCACTCCCACCCTCGCCTCGGGCTGCCTGGCCGGGGTCACCAGGGCGCTGACGCTGGAATGGTGCGGCGGCGAGGAGGCCGACGTGCCGATCTCCGCGCTGCACGAGGCCCAGGAGGCGTTCCTCACCTCCACGACCCGCAACATCCAGCCGATCCGGATGGTGGACGGCACGGCGTTGCCCCAGGCCCCCGGCCCGATCACACTGGCGGCGATGAAGGCCTTCGCCGAGCGGTCGGCCGCCGACCTCGACCCCTGATCCGGCTTGCTCAGGCTCCGCCGTACGACCGCTGGGTCTGGGCGTTGAGCTCGGTCAGTCGCAGGGACTCGGCGGGATCGGTGATCGGGTCGTCGAGGCGCAGGACGTCGAGACCCTTGGTGATGTCGCTGGAGTAGATGTAGCCGTTGTAGTAATAGGCGGACCAGGACCCCCCGAGCTGGAGCTTGGGGTCCAGCGGCCCGCGTTCGAAGAAGGCGATCTCCCGCGGACGTCGGGAGTCGGTGAAGTCCCAGACCGAGACGCCCCCCTGATACCAGGCCTGGACCATGATGTCCCGGCCCGGTACGGGGATCAGCGCCCCGTTGTGGGCGACGCAGTTCTCCGTCGGCCCCTGCAGCCGGGGGATCTTGTAGTAGCCGCGTAGTTCCAGCCGCCGGTCCGGGGTGAGGTCGTAGATGGCGGCGGCTCCCTTCGTGCGCTCGTCGGGCGAACTGCAGGTCGGCTGCGCGCCGCCGCCCAGCTCGTCACTGAAGACGATCTTGGTCCCGGCGTCGTTGAACGTCGCCGAGTGCCAGATAGAGAAGTTGACCTTGTCGGTGATCCGCTGGAGCACCCGCGGCTTCACCGGGTCGGAGGTGTCGAGGAGCCAGCCGTCGCCGATGCACGCCGCGGCGGCCAGGTCCTTCTCCGGGTAGGAGGTGACGTCGTGGCAGGTCTCGAACAGCCGGGGCCTGGCCACGACCCGGGCGGCCTCGGGGTTCTCGACCGGCACCTCGACGATGGAGATGCCCTGCGGCGCCGGGCAGATCGCGGATTCGGGCTGCCCGGTGGAGGACGTGTAGAGGTAGAGGCGGTCCGCCTGCTTCCCCGGAACGATCGTGTGCGTGTGCGAGCCGCAATCGGTCTGCACGGACTTCACATAGCGGGGGCGAGCCTTGTCCGAGATGTCGAAGATCCGGATGCCTTCCCAGTTGGTGTCGGCGAACGAGCCTCTGCCGCTCTCGCAGGTGTCGTTGCTGCGGGCCATGTCGACCGAGACGAACAGCAGGTCGCCGGAGACCGAGATGTCGTTCTGCCCGCCGGGGCACTTCACCCTGGCCGTCACCTTCGGCTGCGTCGGGTCGCTGATGTCGTGGATCGTGAAGCCCTCGAAGTTGCCGACGAAGGCGTAACCGCCCTGGAAAGCCAGATC
>NZ_BOOG01000028.1 GCF_016863115.1 Sphaerimonospora thailandensis | reverse complement strand
CCGACGGCGACGGGCTCCTCGGCGCGGGTGGCGAGCGGGATCTCCTTGAGGAACAGCGCCACGAGCAGCGCGGCGGCGACGAACGGCAGGCTGGCGAGGAACACGTCGTCGATGGCCTCGGTGAAGGCGACCAGCACGTGCTCCTTCACCGGCGACGGGAGATGCTGGATGGCGGCGACGTTGTTGGCGTCGATCCCGCCGGACGGCGCCCGCCCGCCGAACTGTTCGGCCAGGTAATGGCTGAGCCGGTTGGTGAGCACGGCGCCCATGACGGCGGTGCCGATCGCGGCTCCCATCGAGCGGAAGAACGTGGCCGAGCTGGTCGCGGTGCCCATGTCCGACCGGTCCACCGCGTTCTGGATGGCCGTGACGACCGTCTGCATGGTGAACCCGAGCCCCGCGCCGAAGAGGTACGCGTAGATCGCGACCCGCCAGTACGGCGTGTCCACCTCGATGGTCGACAGCAGCCACAGCGCGATCAGGAGCACGGCGGCGCCGATGATGGGGAACCTCTTGTAGCGGCCGGTCCGGGTCATGAGGTTCCCCGAGGTGATCGAGGTGGAGAAGATGCCGAACACCGCGGGCAGCAGCGCCAGCCCTGACATGGTCGGCGACATGCCCTGGACCGCCTGGAGATAGACCGGCAGGAAGATCATGCCGCCGAACATCGCGAGCCCGCCCAGGAAGTTGAAGGCGTTGCCGACACTGAAGATCGAGTTGCGGAAGAGCCGCATCGGCAGGATCGGCTCGGCCGCCCGGAGCTCGACGAGCACGAACAGGGCCGCCAGCGACACGAATCCGGCGAGTAGCGCGAGGGCTCCTGGAGCGGTCCAGCCGAGCTCGCCGCCGGCCCAGTCGAGGTAGAGCAGGAAGCACGACACCCCGGCCACGATCACCGCGGCGCCCAGGTAGTCGACCTTGTGCGCCCGCCGCACTGTGGGGATCTTCAGCGCGACCGAGGTCACGAGCAGGGAGATCACGCCGATCGGGATGTTGATCCAGAAGATCCAGCGCCAGCCTGGACCGTCGGTGAAGAAACCGCCGAGCAGCGGCCCCGCGACGCTGGACACGCCCCACACCGCCCCGAAATAGCCCTGGTAGCGGCCGCGCTCCCGGGGCGGGATCACGTCGCCGATGATGCTGAACGCCAGCGCCATGAGGCCGCCGCCGCCCAGGCCCTGGAGCGCGCGGAACGCGATGAGCTGTCCGATGTTCTGGCTCAGCCCGGCCAGCGCGGAGCCGACGAGGAAGATCCCGATGGCGGTCTGGAAGATCATCCGCCTGCCGTACAGGTCGGAGATCTTGCCCCAGAGTGGGGTGGACGCCGTGGAGGTGAGCAGGTAGGCCGTCACCACCCATGACAGCTTGTCGAGGCCGCCGAGTTCGCTGACGATGCGCGGCAGGGCGGTGCCGACGATGCTCTGGTCGAGCGCGGCCAGCAACATTCCCGCCGCCACTCCGGACAGCACGACAAGGATCTGACGGTGGGGCAGATATTCCGAGACTGTCTCGCGGTCTACACGAACGCTCACGCAGGCTCCCTCCTCACCCGAATGCTCACGCAGGCTCCCTCCTCACCCGGGTGTTCCCGGGACAGGCGACGGACAGAGCCACGCTACCTTCCCGGTTCGGCCGTATCAGGAGGTTCGGCTGTATCAGGAGGATTTACGGGCGGCCCGGGCCATCTCGACTTTCGCGCTGGCGGCGTACTTGTCGACGTACTCCTGGCCGGACAGCTCCATCAGCGCATACATGATCTCGTCGGTGACCGCGCGTAGGACGAGGCGGTCGCCCTCCATGCCGTAGTAGCGGGAGAAGTCGAGCGGCTTGCCGTACCGGACGCCCGGGCGGATGCCGAATCGGGGGAACAACCGGCCGGGCGGCATCATCTCGAACGTGTGGACCATGGCCCAGGGGATCACCGGCGCACGGGACTCCAGCGCGAGCCGCGCGACACCGGTCTTGCCCTTGTAGAGCCGCCCGTCCGGAGAACGGGTGCCCTCCGGGTAAATGCCGAGCACCTGGTTCTCCCCAAGGACGCGCAGGCCGGTGCGGAGCGCGGCCTCGCTGGCCTTGCCGCCAGAGCGGTCGATCGGCACCGTGCCGACGCCGGAGAAGAAGGCCCGGCTGATCAGCCCCTTGAGTCCGCGGCCGGTGAAGTACTCGGCCTTGCCCAAGGAGATCACCTTGCGTGGCAGGAACACGGCCCCGAAGAAGTGATCCGCGAACGACAGGTGGTTGCCGGCCAGGATCACCGGTCCTTCCTTCGGCACGTTCTCCACCCCCTCCGCCCACGGGCGGAAGACGAAATGGAGAATCGGCCAGAGGATGGCCTTGACCACCCAGTAGAACACGCGGGCACCCCCCTCGGGTAAGACGTGAAGTCATCTTCGCACGCCCCACCCACTCGCACTAACGATGCCTTACGTGGGACTATCGGGCGGTACACCCCACAGGATCGCTCCGGTGACAGGGAGGCTCACCCCCATGCCAGTGCTGCCCGGCGCCGAGCCGTACCACCACGAGGGGGGCGATGTCGGAGTTCTGCTGTGTCACGGGTTCACCGGGTCGCCGCAGTCGATGCGCCCATGGGCCGAGCACCTCGCGGCGGCCGGGCTGACCGTGTCGCTCCCCCGGCTGCCCGGACACGGCACAACATGGCAGGAGATGAGCCGGACGCGGTGGGAGGACTGGTACGCGGAGGTGGACAAGGCCTTCGCCGACCTGCGCGGCCGGTGCGCCGAGGCGTTCGTGATGGGCCTGTCCATGGGCGGCAGCCTGGCGCTGCGCCTGGCGGAGGTGCACGGCGACGCGGTCCAGGGAGTCGTGGTGGTCAACCCGTCCGTGGTCGGCGACACGCCGCTGCTGCGGCTGGCGCCTGTCGTGAAATGGGTCGTGCCCTCGATCCCCGGCGTGGCCGGCGACATCAAGAAGACCGGCGTGGCCGAGCTCGGCTACACACGCACTCCGGTGCGCGCGGCGGCGACGCTCCCCCGGCTGTGGAAGCTCGTCCAGGCCGACATCCACAAGGTCACCCAGCCGGTTCTGGTGTTCCACAGCCGCGACGACCATGTCGTAAAACCGGCGAGCACCGCGTTCCTCCGCGCCAGGATGGGGCAGAACCTGGAGATCAGGGAGTTGACCGACAGTTATCACGTCGCGACGCTCGACAACGACGCACCAGTGATCTTCGAGGGCAGCCTCGACTTCATCCGCTCGCACGCCTCTGTACCCTTGACGAAGGACTTGTGACCCGGGACCGAAGTGACGCCGCAGAGTGACGAGGACGAGGTCTGGCGTCAGATCATCGCCTCATTCAATGAGACAGCCGAGGACGCCTCGGCCACGCAGCCATGGCCTGATCGGGAGAACGTCGCCGACGACGACAGCGAGACGCAGAGCGCGAACGCCTCAGACGCCGGAGAGGCACCGGGAAAGGCACCCTCGGAGGACGAGGATCACTACATCCCGCCGCCGCCACCGCCGCTCCCGCCCGCCGATCTCCTCAGCAGGCTCTCGTGGGTCGCGCTCTTCGGTGGCCCGGCCTACCTCTTACTCGCCGCGATGCTCGGCTGGTCGATGGACGGCTGGGTCGTCTTCGCCGCCGTGGCCGCCTTCATCGGGGGCTTCGTGACCCTGGTCGTCCGCATGGGCGACGGTCCCCCGACCGACTCCGGGTGGGACGACGGCGCGGTCGTGTGACCTGCCCGTCCGGCCTGGTCCGCGTGGCCTGATGGCGGGCCGAACCGTTCGACGAGGTCGGTGTAGTGGCCCTTCGCGTCGAGCACGTGCCCGACGGCCACCGTGAGACCGGGTACGTGCGCGACCGCCTGCAGGCGCACCGTCCGTTCGCCCGCGTCCTCCTTCTGGGGCGGGGCCTCCTTCTGGGGCGGGGCCTGGCCGCGGATGACCGTCCATCTGGAACCGCTGCGGCGCAGCAGAAAGCCCTCGGCCGGGTGCGCCGGGTCGTAGCCGGCCGCCCAGAACGTCCCGTCCCCGTCACCGGTCACGCCGTACAACTCCGCCTGGCCGGGCAGCGTCTTGCCCCGGGACCGCGCCTTGCCGCCGGAGCGGGGGCGCTCGCGGGACCATTTCTTGCCGTCCCACCTGAGCACGAGCGGCGCGATCGTGTCGTCGTCGCCCTCGTAGACCCCGCCCACGGCGATCGCTCGTTTGCGGCTCTGGGCGTAGACGTCCCGCAGAAATCCGCCCTTGATCTCCGGCAGGTCCACCGGCTTCCACCGGCCGCCGGACAGCCGCATCATCAGCGGCCGGGTGCCGGAGTCGCCGACCGCCCATCCGTCGGACTTCCCCGCCAGGGCCACACCGTAGATGACGCCGTCAGGCCCGCTCCTGGTGGTCCAGCCCTTGCCCACGCCGCCGCTCACCGCCATGAAGGCCCTGCCGCCCCGGCTGCCGACCGACACGACCCTGCCCGGGGAGGCGGCCACGGCGCCGAGCCAGTCACCCACGCGGAACTGCGGCACGTCGACCCGGTCGAACCCGCCCGGCGATCCCTTCGCGACGTACGGCAGGCCGTCGTGGCCGTCTCCCACCACCCAGATCTCACTCGGCGAAACGGCGGCGACCGACCGCAGATGCCCGGCCCCGGTGGCGTCGCCGCGGATGGCCACGTCGGTCCAGGAGACTCCGTTCCAGTGCGTGATAACACCGCGGTTGCGCCAGGTGTCCCACACGTTCTGCTGGCCGACGGCCCAGATGTCCTTGGCCGACAGGCCCGCGACATCCGACAGCGAGGCGTCCCCCGCGAACCTGCCGGTGGAGGCGCCCTGGGCGACCTCGTCCGGCTGGACGTGTGTGTGCGCGTGCGCCACCGATGTGGCGCGTAGGAGATGTCCGGCCAGCAGGCCGGCGAACAGCACGCACAACGGCGCCGCACACCGTTTCCGACGGCGGGTCATCTCACAGATCGTACGTGGACCGGTGCACGGCCGCGACCCGACCGGGCCGCCCGGGGCCCGTCACAGTGGGCGCAGATCGGCGACGACCGGGCAGTGATCGCTGGCGGCGCGCAGGTCGCCGGGTGGAACGTCCGGGCAGCCGCACGAGACCACCGACAGCCCGGCGCCAGCGAAGACCGCGTCGATCCGCCTGCCGGGGGCGCGGGCCGGGAACGTCGCGCCGTCGCCGCCCTCACCGATGAAGCAGTCCGCGTAGCGGCCGGTGAGGTAACGCCAGGCCGGGTCGCCGGGCTGCTCGTTGATGTCCCCGGCCAGCACCGGTAGCGCCCCGAACCGGCGGGCGGTCCGCTCCAGGATCGGCACGATCTGGGTCGCGTGGCGCAGCCGGGCCCCCGCGACCAGGTCGAGGTGCGCCGAGCACACGGCGTACCGCGTGCGCTCCTTCTCCACGACCGCGACGGCGATCGCCCGCCACTCCAGCCCCGCGAACCAGCGCAGCCGCCGGCCGCTCCCGTGCAGGAGCCGTACGGCCGGGCCCACGAACACCGCGACCCCGCCGACGCGCCCGCCCGCCGCGACCGACATCCCGGCGTCGCGGGCGAGTTCGCGGCGCCGACGCCGCCAGCGCAGGAGGCGGGGGGCCTCCTGGAGACACAGCACGTCGGGCCGGACCTCCCTGATCACCCTGACCAGGGCGGCCCGATCATCCCGCAGGGATCGGATGTTGTACGTGGCGACTCGCAACACGCGGGTGCTCGCGTGCTCAGCGGCGCCGGGCGAGGTCCGCCGCCCCGACCACCCCGGCGGACGGCCCCAGCTCGGCGACCCTGATCTCGGCCGGCGGGCGGTGGCCGCGGCCGGTGAGCCGCTCGGCGAAACCGGTGCGGACCTTGTCCAGGAACAGGTCGGCCGCGCCGGAGACGCCGCCCCCTATGACGAAACGGCCGGGGTCGAGCACGGCGGCCATGTCGGCGAGGCCCTGGGCGAGCCATCCGGCCAGCCCGTCGAACGCCGCGTGGGCGGCCGGGTCGCCGCGGCGGGCCGCCTCGGTCACGTGCTCGCCCTGGATGCCGTCCGCCGACCCGCCGGCGAGCTCGAGCAGATGCGGCGCCGACGACGGGTCGGCCTCGGCGGCCCGCCTGGCGTCGGCCAGCAGCGCGGTCCCGCTGGCGTACCTCTCCCAGCAACCGAGGTTGCCGCAGCCGCAGGGGCGGCCACCGGGCACCACCTGGGTGTGACCGAACTCGGCGCCCATCCCCCACCTGCCGCGGTAGAGCTCGCCGGCCAGCACGATGCCGCCGCCGATGCCGGTGCCGATCGTCACGCACACCACGTGGCTCTCGCCTCGGCCGGCCCCGAAGCGGTACTCGCCCCACGCCATGGCGTTGGCATCGTTCTCGACCACCACGGGCAGGCCCACGAGCTCGCCGACCTTCTTGCGCAGTGGCTCCTCCCGCCAGGCGAGGTTGGGCGCGAAGCGGATGACCGACCTGGTCTCGTCCACGAATCCCGCGGCGCCGACCCCGACGGCCGTCACCACGTGCCGCGAGGCGAGCTCGGACACCGCGTCGGCGATGGTCAGGGCGACCTTCTCGGCGCTGCCGGCCGGCGTGTGCCGCAGGGTCCGATCGAGGATGTCGCCATCCTCGTCGACGACTCCGGAGGCGATCTTGGTGCCGCCCACGTCCACGCCGATGGTCAGCGCCATGCCGCGTTTCCTCTCTGAACTTCTGACGAGCTTCTAACCGAGGTCGATGTGCTCCACCCGCCTGTCGTCCGGACGGGAGTCGTCCGGCTGCGAGCGCTGCAGGCCCTCGACCATCTGCCGGAACGCCGCGACCAGCTCGCCGCCGGCCGCCATCAGGTGACCGGTGAGGTCGCCGCCCGCGCCGTGTTCACGCTGGGCGGCGATCACTCGACAAATAGGGCAGGCGCGGCAAATGTACTCCTCGTCGTGATTCTCGGCGACCGCCTCGCCCCAGACGTCGTCGGTACGGCTGTCGCGGCCGGAGCCGAAGGCCGCACCGAACCCGCTCATACCGCCCTTCACCAACCCTTTGCCGAGCTCACGGCCCACCCGCTGCTGGACGGCGTCGAACAGCTTCAGCGCCTCCTCGGCCGCCGAGCCGAGCGGGTTGGTCTTGCGGGTTTCGTCATTGATATCCGTCATCTCGCCCCTCCTGCCTCGAACCGTACCCGGAGGACGCCGCCGCGGAGTGCCGCTGAGGCGATCTTCCTGCGGGACAGGGCCGCCGGAAGCGTGATGACGCGGCGGTAGGAGCCGGCGGTGATGATCAGGTCGTCGCCCTTGCGGGCCAGGTCGACGTCGTCCCGGTCGGCGAGCGGCAGCGCCAGGGCGAGTTCGTCGGCCGTCATCCGCATCGGGGGCGCGTTGCGGGGACGGGCGAAGGGGTCGTCCCCGCCGTACAGCTCCTCACCGAGCCGGGCGAGCGCCGCCGGACCGACCGGCTCGGCGGGAAGGTAGGGCGCGATCCGGACGGGCAGCGGAGCGAACGAGTCGTGCACGACGTCGAGTTGCCGCGCCTGCGCCTGCGCCCACGTCCGCCGCCACTCGTCGGCGCCGTCGGCGGGGAAGACCCGGTTGGCGATCACACCGTCCACGCGGTAGCCGTACAGGCTGAGCGAGGTGAACGTGCGGCGGGCCTCGGCGACGACGACGGCCTCGGGGGTCAGCACGAGCCGCACCGAGGCGTCCTCGCCGGTGAGCAGCTCACGGACCTCGAGCAGCCCCCGGTGCAGCCGCTCTCCGGCGGAGATCACCTCCCCCTCGGGGGCGCTGACCCGCGCGACCCGCCGGATGACCGGCGACAGCGCCCCGAGCAGCCGCCTGCCGAGCGGGAGCAGGCGGTTGACGTGCCAGTCGAGCGCCTCCGGCAGGGCGAGCAGGCGCAGCGTCTCGGCGGTGGGGGCGCAGTCCACCACGAGCACGTCCCACCCGCCGGAGCGGGCCTGCTCGCGCAACTCCAGGAGCGCGATGATCTCCTCGGCCCCCGGCAGCACGGTGAGCTCCTCGGAGGTGATCTCGTCGAGTCCCAGCTCCCCCAGCACCCTGCCCGCGTAGTCGCGCAGTTCACCCCAGTGCCGCTCGAGCGACTTCTGAGTGTCGACCTGCTGGAGGTAGAGGCCGGGGGCCGCCTCGACCGGCTCGGGCTCTCCGGAGGCAGGCGCGGCGAGCGCGTCGGCGAGCGAGTGCGCCGTGTCCGTGGAGACGACCAGCGCCTTCAACCCTCGCCGGGCGGCGAGCATGGCGGTGGCGGCGGCCGCCGTGGTCTTGCCGACTCCGCCCTTGCCTGTGAAGAGGAGGACCCTCATCGGCCCTCGACGCGGCGCTTGAGCCCCTTGAGCGCGGTGTCGATGATGACCTTCTCGGCTCTGCGCTTGATCATGCCGATCATGGGGACCTTCAGGTCCACCGCGAGCTCGTAGGTCACCTCGGTGCCGTCGCCGGACGTGCCGGCCAGCCGGTAGCCGCCCGTCAGGGCGGAGACCATCCGCCCGCCCTCGGCGATGCGCCAGCTCACCCCCGCGTCGCCGTCCCAGTCATAGGCCAGGACGTACTCGTCGCTGATGACGCCCGCGTCGAGGACGAACCGGACCCGGGAGGCCCGGCCGTCGTCTCCCGTCTCCAAAATCTCCGCCGACTTCACCTGGCCCGCCCACTCCGGGTAGGCGGCGAAGTCCGCGATCACCGCCATCACGGACGACCGGGCGGCGCCGATCGTGATGCTCGAGGAGGTGCGATCAGCCATGCGCCAACCGTACTTCACGATCCACGCTGGACTGGTGTGCCCGGGCCGTGTGAATACCCCTGGAATACCGGCGTGGGCACCTGTTTGGAGGCGGTGTGGATGCCGTGTGGATGCCGGGGATAACGCCTGGGTGACGGAACTACCGATGCGTAACTTCCGCGCGATAGCGTCCGGTGAGACCCGAAGAGCGAGCCCTGCACAAAGGAGTGGCCGTGCGAGAGTTCAGCGTTCCCGTGCTGGTCGACGTCCCCTCGTCCGCCAACTGCACCGACGTGGTGTTCCAGCGCGGCGCGGACGAACCGGACGTCGTCGTCATCCGCCGCAAGGACGGCGATGGTCCGGACGCCCCCTGGACCCCGATCACCGCGTCGGAGTTCCGCGACCAGGTGGCGGGTCTCGCCAAGGGTCTGATCGCGGCGGGGATCGAGCCCGGTGACCGGATCGCACTCATATCGCGTACGCGCTATGAGTGGACGCTGATCGACTATGCCATCTGGGCGGCGGGCGCCGTCTGCGTTCCCATCTACGACACCTCAGCCGTGGAGCAGGTGAAGTGGATCGTCTCCGACAGCGGGGCCAAAGCGGTCTTCGCCGAGACGACGCCACACGAGGAGACCGTGCGGGAGGCCGCGCCCGGCCTCTCCCTGCTGTGGGGGATAGACAGCGGCGGCCTCGACGCGGTCCGCGAACTCGGGGCCGAGGTCACCGACGAGACGCTCGCCGAGCGCCGCTCGTGCCGGGGCGGGCGCGACCTCGCCACCATCATCTACACCTCGGGCACCACGGGTATGCCGAAGGGCTGCAGGCTCACCCACGACAACCTGCTGTTCACCGCCCGCAATGTGGCGCAGGGGCCGCTTGAGCAGATGTTCGAGGTGGACGAACGCTCGGCGCTGCTCTTCCTGCCGCTCGCGCACAGTTTCCCCAGGATCATCCAGGTCGTGCTACTTGAGACGGGCACGGTCATGGCGCACACCCCGAACATGAAGAACGTCGCCCCCGACCTCCAGTCGTTCAAACCCACGTTCCTGCTGGGCGTGCCGCGGGTGTTCGAGAAGGTCTACAACGCCGCGGAGCTCAGGGCCACCACGGAGGGCAAGGGCAAGATCTTCCAGGCCGCCGTGGCCGCGGCCGTCGCCTGGAGCAAGGCCGAGGGCTCCGGCGGAGCCGGCCTCGGGGTACGGCTCAAGCACGCGCTCTTCGACAAGCTCGTGTACGGCAAGCTACGCGCGGCGACCGGCGGCGCGCTGACCGCCGCCGTCTCCGGCGGCTCCGCCCTCGGCGACCGGCTCGGCCATTTCTTCCGGGGCATCGGGATCGAGGTGTTCGAGGGCTGGGGGCTCACCGAGACCAGCGCACCCTCCACGGTGAACATCCCGGGCGCGAACAAGGTCGGCACGGTCGGCAAGCCGTTCCCGGGGGTGAGCGTCAAGATCGCCGACGACGGCGAGATCCTGGTCAAGGGCCGCCATGTCTTCGACGGCTACTGGAACAACGAGCGCGCCACCAAGGAGGCCATCGACTCCGAGGGCTGGTTCCACACCGGCGACGTGGGCGAGCTCGACCAGGACGGCTACCTGCGCATCACCGGGCGCAAGAAGGAGATCATCGTCACGGCCGGCGGCAAGAACGTGGCCCCCGGCCCGCTGGAGGACGCGATCCGGGCGCACCGGCTGGTCGGCCAGGCCATCGTCGTCGGCGACGACCGGCCGTTCGTCGCGGCGCTGGTCACGCTCGACCCCGAGGCGCTGGAGCAGTGGAAGCAGACCGCAGGCAGGGCGGAGGTCGCGGTGACCGATCCGGCCCTGGTGGCCGAGGTGCAGACCGCCGTCGACGCCGCCAACCGGATGGTCTCCAGGGCCGAACAGATCAAGAAGTTCGTCATCCTCGACACCGAGCTGAGCGAGGAGAGCGGCCACGTCACGCCGAAGCAGTCGATCAAGCGGAACGTGGTGCTGCGCGACTTCGCCGAGCAGGTCGACGAGCTGTACGGCTGAGCCCCACCTGGCCTCCGCTCAGAGCGAGGGGGATGTCGGGGATGTCGGGAATGGGAATGTCACAGCAGGCCGGCGAAGCGGGCCGCCACGCCGTCCCAGTTCCACTCCCGCTCGACCCAGGCCCGGCCCCGCTCCCCCATCGCCCGTGCCCGGGCGGGGTCGGCCAGCAACCCGGCGAGCGCGTGGGCGATGTCGCCGGGCGAACGGCCGTCGACGACCAATCCTGTCTCGCCGTGCCGTACGGCGTCGGGCGCACCCCCCGAGGAGCCCGCGACCACGGGCAGGCCCGTCGCGGACGCCTCCAGATAGACGATGCCCAGGCCCTCGACGTCCAGTCCGCCCAGCCGCGTACGGCACGGCATCGCGAACACGTCGCCGGCGGCGTAGTGCGCCGGCAGCGCCGCCCACGGCACCGAGCCGGTGAACACGACGGAGCCCCGCGGACCGAGCCGGGAGGCCGCCCGCTCCAGCGCGGCGCGCGACGGGCCGCCGCCGACCAGGAGCAGCACGGCGTCCGGCACCCGCCGCAGCACCAGCGGCCAGGCCCGGATCAGCATGTCCTGGCCCTTGCGCGGCACCAGACGGGAGACGCAGACCACCACCGGCCGATCCCCGAGGGCCAGCGCCCGGCGCACCTCGTCCCGGCCCGTTCCGGGACGGAAGACGGCGGTGTCCACCCCGGGGGCGAGCCGTACGAGCTTGGCTTCGGGAACGACCGGTGCGAGCCGGCGGCGCGTGTAGTCGCCGAGATAGGTCACCGCGTCGGCGCCCGCGCCGATGCGGCCCAGCAGCGCGCCGGCGACGGGCAGGCGCGCCCAGGACGCCTCGTGGCCGTGCGTCAGCATGACCACGCGGGCGGCTCCGGCGGCGCGCAGCGCGGGGGCGAGCAGGCCGAGCGGCGCGGCCGCCCCGAAGACCACGGTCGCGCCGTCCTCCACGAGGGCGGTCGCTCCGGCGGCGACGGCGCGCGTGGGCAGCATGAGCGTGGACGGATGCCTGACCACCTCGTACGGCTGCCGCGCGTCGAAGCTCTCGCACCCCTTCCATCGCGGCGCGTACACGACGACCGAGTCCGGCGGGAGGCGGCAGGCGAGGCCGTGCACGAACGCCTGGATGCCGCCGGGCCGGGGCGGGAAGTCATTGGTGACGATCAGCGTTCTCGCACCCATCCCCTGCCCACACCTCTCACCCGAAGGCCACGCAGAGCATTGTCGCGGGTGGACGGCCATGGGTGCGAGTCATCGCGAGATCACGACGGGTAGGTAGGCCAGCCAGGATCGGGTGAGCTCGGCGGTCGAGACGCCGAGCGTGGCGCGCATCGCCTCGTCGATGCCGGCGGGGCCGTTCGATCCGGTGCCCATCGCGGCGCGGTAGAGGGCCACGAGCCGGTTCTCGCCGAATCTCTCCGCGATGTACCGGCAGGCCAGCCAGGCCTCCTCGTACGCCTGGGCCCGCCGCGGCGAGCCGGCCGCGAAATCCGCGTGATCGGGCAGCGCGTGCGGCGGCGCCCCGGCCCGCAGGTCCGCCGCGAGCTCTGCGGCGATCTCGCGGGCCGTGAGCCCGCTGCCCGAGTAGCCGACGTAGTCGGCGAATCCCTCCACCAGCCAGGCGGGCATGTCCCCGGTCTCCGCCGCGTCCGTGGCGACATGGGTGAGCTCGTGGGTGATGACGATCCGGCGACCGGCCGCCGACAGGCGGGCGAAGCCGGACGGCTCGATGATCACGCGGCCCGGGCCCGCGAGCGCGGCGAGCCCTGCGACGCTCGCGGGCGCGGCCAGCACCGCCGCCTGCTCCGTCGTGGCCGGCACCAGGACCACCGCGTCGACCGGTCGCCCCCAGACACGGGCGACCGTACGGCTCCCGCGGTCGGCCAGCACGGCGAGCTCGCCGATCAGGCCGCGCCGCCCGCCGACGACCACGACGTGCTCGCCCCGGGCCAGCGACGCCCCGGTCCAGATGCGCGGATGCTCACCGGCGATCGCCCGTGCCCGCGGCAGCAGGCGATCGCCGGGTGCCGCGGCGGCGGGCAGGACCAGCAGCCCGATCAGGACCGCCGGCCTGACCAGTGCCGACAGCCTGACCAGTGCCGACAGCCACGCCAGGGCACGGGTCCGGAGCATGCCGAGCATCGTACGGGTGTCACGAGTGCCCGGGGGGCGCCGCCGATCGTCGTCAGGTCCCGGGTCGTCAGGTCCCGGGTCGTACGGCTCCGGCGAAGGTGCGCCTGCGGTAGGAGTCGAGCCTGTCGATCCGCACCCGGGCGCCGCTGCGCGGCGCGTGGATCATCTTGCCGTTCCCGACGTACATGCCCACGTGGCCGCCGCCGCTGGTGAAGATGAGGTCACCGGCCTTGAGATGCCGCCAGGAGACCTTCTTGGGCACGGCGCCGCGTATGGACCACGTCGTGCGCGGGAGCCGTACCCCCGCCTTGCGCCAGGCGAACTGGACCAGGCCGGAGCAGTCGAACGCGCTGGGCCCGGTGGCGCCCCACCGGTAGGGGTCGCCGATGTGCCGCTTGGCGACCTTGACGGCCCGCGTGGCCTTGGCACGCTGACGCGCGGCCCGGCTCGACTTCGCGCCGACCGGCGGCTCGGCCGCCTTCTTGGGCAAGGCATTCTTGGGCAAGGCCTTCTTGGGGAAGGCGGTCCGTTCGGCCGCCGCGGGGGTCACCTTCGTCACGGTCACCGTCACCGTGTCGTCGGCCGACACCGGTACGGCGAAGGCGGAGGATGTCAGCACGACGCCTCCGAGGACAAGGCAGACACGACGGGACAGATTCGCGGGGGTGGTAGACAGGATCTCTCCTAGGGTCTTCCGCTCACGCCTACCGGGTTAGCTGACGGGTTCGGGCGGGGAAGTCGCCCTACGGCGCCCAGGTCGTGTTCACCTGACGCGCCGATTCACCCCGGACCCCCTGGACTCGAGGGGTCGTTGGTTCCCCGGCTCCGTGCCTCCTGACTGCACGGACTCGGCAGATCATCGGATTGCATGCGGGAGCGGGACGCGGAGTCCCGTGCTCGCCGCGGCCCAGAAGCTATCCGCACGCGTCCGCGAACGGCAAAGCTCACCCCATGAAATGGAAGATCCATTAAGCGTTGCGTAAAAGAAATCCGCAGGATAACCGGATGAAATTCCGCCAAATGTGACGCTGCTCACATTTAGTGAAAAGAGATCAAATAGCGACCTCAGGGACGTACGGCACCAATGGGACGGTACTCGGAAAGTGTGACGACTTTCACAACGTCTCCGGTCTGGGGCGCGTGGACGACCTTGCCGTCGCCCGCGTAGATCCCCACGTGGCCGTAGCCCGAGTGCCACAGCAGGTCACCGGCCTGCAGTTCGTCGAGCGACACCCGCCGGCCGCTGCCCCACGCCCACTGCTCGTAGCTCGTGCGGGGCAGATTCACCCCGGCGGCCGCCCAGGCGGCCTGGACGAGCCCGGAGCAGTCCCACGCGCCCGGTCCCGTCCCGCCGTACCGGTAGGGCTTGCCGATCTGCTTGTAGGCGAACTGCAGCGCGGCGAGCGCGTTGCCCGAGGCTGGTCCTGCGTAGACGGCTCCCGCGCTGTTCGGGTTGCCGGCGTTGAAGGCCCCGAGCTCGCGCAGCAGCTTGGTCTGCTGATCGACGAGCTTTTCGACCTGCTCCTTCTCCTTGGCCAGGTCCTTCTTGACCTTCACGGCCGAGTCATAGACCGACTTCTTCTTGTCCCGCCGCCGCTTGAGGCCGGAGACGGCGCTCTCGTACTGCTCGAGTTTCCGGGCCCGCTCCTGCGAGAGCTGGTCGAGCGCGGCCATGCCGCTGAGGGCCGATTCGGGGTCGGAGCCGTAGAAGACGCCACTCAACGCGAGATCGCCGAACTGGTAGTCGCTCACCGCGATGGAGACGACCCCGTCGCGCAGCGCGTCCACCTGGGTGGCGTGCTCGCGGTACTCGTCGTTCACGGCGACGTACTGCTTCTTGGCCTTCTTCCACTTCTCGGTGGCTGCGTTGTAGCGGTCCACGAGCTTGTCGGCCTGCTCGTTCAGCTTCTTCAGCTTCGCCTTGGCCTGGGCGACGGTCGGCTTCGGATCCGCCTGTGCGTCCATGTTCGGCAGCAGCAGAAGCACGCCGACCATGCCGACGGCCACCGGTAAGCGCCCTCGCACCAAGGCCCCCTCGAGATCGTCCCAAGCCTGGCGCGACTCTACTCATGCGATCTTGAAGCTTCAACCCGGGTCCGGCAGTCCGACCCCCATACCGGCTGCCCGCGCCGCCCCGCCCGCCGTCCAGTCAGCCTCGGCCGAGACGGCGAATCAGCAGCAGCGCGGGCACGGGCCTGGCCCCCATGCGCCGTACGGAGTCGGCCACCTCCCGGTCCGACGACACCACCGCCATCGACCGGCCCTTCGGCTCAGCGCGCACCAGTCGCCGGATCAGGTCGTCGGCGATCTCCCCGGGTGCGCTGAACATCACCCGGACCCCGCGCGGCGCCGACACGTGGACCGGACCGTCCAGCTCGGCGCCGTCGAAGACACATGTCACCTCCACACGGGCCTGTACGGCCAGGCCGCCGAGCCCGGTGAGGAGCCGGGTCCGCTGGTCGGCCAGCGTGAGCGACGGATAACCCGTCTTGGTCACGTTGTATCCGTCGATGATCAGATGCAGGTGGGGGATCGCGAGAAGCTGGTCCAGGAGCTGGGGGTCGTCGTCGGCGAGCGCCCGGGCCGGGACCGCCGTGACCCCCGGCGCATCCGGGGCCACCGCCGCCACGGAGTCGGCGGGACGGCTGATCATCGTAGGCAGGGCGAGTTCCTTGCGCAGCCCGGCCACCGTCCCCTGAAGCGCGTCGAGGAGCACCCGGATGCGGACCTCCTCCACGCTGCGGCCCTCCCTGGCCGCCCGGCGGGAGGCTTCCATCTGGCGCTCGGCGTCCGCCAGACGCTCCTTGAGCCTGCGCACCTCGCTGTCCGCCGCGCCGCCCGCCTCGACGGCCCTGGCCCTGGCCTCGGCCGCCTCCGCCTCCGCCGCCAGTTCTGCCGCCCTGGCCTCCGCCGCTTTGACCCGTTCCCTCGCGTCGTGCAGCTTGCGGCGCAGGTCGGTGTTCTCGCCGCGCAACGTCTTGAGCTGCTCGCGGACCCGCTCGACCTCTTCCCTGGCCGCGACGCGCTGCGCGGCCAGCTGCTCGCGCAGCCGGGTCTCCGCCTGCTCACGCTGGCTGCCGAGCGACGCGGCCCGCTCGATCTCTTCCCGTGCCTGTTCCACGAGGTCCGGCCAGCCCGGAGGACGGGTCAGGTACGCGGCCGCCGCCACCAGCACCGGATCGGCCGCCGGAGGCGCGGCGCCCTCGGCGAGGCCCGCCACCAGTTCGGGCCAGGCCGCCTCGACCGCCTCGGCTACAAGCTCGCGGAACTCCTTGTCGGCCTCCAGCTGTGCGGCGATCGACGCGGCGCCGAGTCGGGCGCGCTTGCGCGGCTCGAACTTCGCGATGCCGCGCAGCGGCGACGGCACGGCAGCCGCCGGCATCTTGCCCAGCACCTGCGCCGCGACCTCCACGACGTGTAACCGGACCCGCTCTGGCAACGGACGAGACAGGCCTTCCCCGGCTGAACTCATCACGTCGCTGCTCCTCATCGTGTCCTTTTTCCAAGGGTACGGCTGCCGCGCCCGTGGCCGTTCCGGGGTCAGTGGGACCGGAGAGGCGAATGTCGGTCGCGGTCTCTATGGTCATGACGTGGACGCGGTACAAGGCACCATCGACGATCTCGGCACTCCCCTGCGCGAGGTGACGTTCGTCGTCTTCGACCTGGAGACCACGGGTGGATCCGCGGCCGAGCACGCGATCACCGAGATCGGCGCGGTCAAGGTACGCGGCGGCGAGGTGCTGGGCGAGTTCGCCACGCTGGTCGACCCCGGCGGCCCCATCCCGCCGTTCATCTCGGTGCTCACCGGCATCACCGACGCGATGGTCGTCGCCGCGCCGAAGTTCCCCGAGGTGCTGCCGAGCTTCCTGGAGTTCATCACCGGCACGACCCTGGTCGCGCACAACGCGCCCTTCGACATGTCGTTCATCCGGGCCGCCTGCGCGGCCGGCGGCCGTCCCCCGCCCGCCAACCCGGTCGTCGACACCGCCGACCTCGCGCGGCGCGTGCTCACCCGCGACGAGACCCCCAACTGCAAGCTGGCCACGCTGGCCCGGTTCTTCCGCAGCCCCAGCGAGCCGTGCCACCGGGCGCTGGCCGACGCCCGGGCGACGGTCGACGTCCTGCACGGCCTGATCGCGCGGGTCGGCTCGCTCGGCGTGCAGACGCTGGAGGAGCTACGCGGCTACTCCAGGACGCCCACGCCCGAGCAGCGGCGCAAGCGGCACCTGGCCGAGGGCGTCCCCGGCGTCCCGGGCGTGTACGTCTTCGAGGACGCCAAGGGCGAGGAACTCTACATCGGCAAGAGCACCCATCTGCGCAACCGCGTCCGCAGCTACTTCACGGCGGGCGAGACGCGGCCGCGGATCAGGGAGATGGTCGGCATCGCCGAGCGGGTGCGGACGATCGTGTGCGCCACCGCACTGGAGGCCGAGATCCGCGAGCTCAGGCTGATCGGGTCCACCAAACCACGCTACAACCGGCGATCGCGCAACCCGGAGCGGGTGGTCTGGCTCAAGCTGACCGACGAGCCGTTCCCCAGGCTCAGCATCGTCCGAGAGGTGAAGGACGACGGCGCGGCCTACCTGGGCCCCTTCGGCAGCACCCGCTCGGCCGACGACGCCCGCGCCGCCATGCACGAGGCGCTGCCGCTGCGACAGTGCACCGAGCGGCTGTCGCCGCGCACCCGCCGCAGCGCGTGCGCGCTGGCGGAGATCGGACGCTGCGGCGCGCCCTGCGACGGCCGGGAGAGCCGGGAGGCGTACGCCCGGCACGTCAGCGCGGCCAGGCACGCCATGGAGCAGGATCCGCAGGTCGTCTTCTCCGCGATGGAGGAGCGCATGCGGCGCCTGGCGGCCGAGCAGCGCTACGAGGAGGCCGCCGCCGAGCGCGACCGGCTGGCCGCCTACCTGCGTGCGGCGGCCCGCATGCAGCGTCTGAGGTCGCTCACCGCGATCCCGCAGATGGTCGCCGCCGCCCCCGCCTTCGACGGCGGCTGGGAGATCCACGTCATCCGGTACGGCCGGCTCGCCGCGGCCGGCGTGATGCCGCGCGGCGCCCACCCGACCCCCTACGTCGAGGCGCTGGTCGCCACCGCCGAGACCGTCACGCCCGGCCCGGGGCCCACCCCGGCCGCCGTGGCGGAGGAGACCGAGTGCCTGCTGCGCTGGCTCGACTCTCCCGGCGTGCGCCTGGTCCGGGTTGATGGCGTGTGGTGCCTGCCCGCGTACGGCGCCGCCCGCTTCATGAACC
>NZ_BOOG01000027.1 GCF_016863115.1 Sphaerimonospora thailandensis | reverse complement strand
ACCGACCGTGCTCATGTACCGGTTCCACCGGTAGTGTCGAATTCGCACGTCATGGCACGAAAAGCACAGGAGAGAAGCCGCATGGTCACCGCGATCGTCCACATCAAGGCGGATGTCGACCGGATCCCCGAGGTCGCCTCGGCGATCGCCGGGCTGGACGGCGTCAGCGAGGTTTACTCGATCACCGGCGAGTTCGACCTGCTGGCGATGGTCCGGGTCCAGCGCTACGACGAGGTCGCCGAGGTCGTGCCGGGACGCCTGAACAAGGTGCCCGGTGTCCGGCACACCGAGACGCACATCGCCTTCCGCGCCTACTCCCGGCACGACCTCGACGCCGCCTTCTCCATCGGCCTCGACGCCTCTGAGTGACCCTTCGGGCCGCACGTGAGCGGTGACGGCAGCGAACGGCCCGGGTGGGGAGTGCTCCCGGCCCGGGCCGTACGGTGTGTCAGATTGTCGGCTTCGGCGGCTCAGTGGAGCTGCTTGTGCTCGCCCGCGCCGACCGCCGCGTGCTCCTCTTCCTCCTCGTGGAAGGGGACGTGGTCCGTGCCGTACGCCTTGCTCATCTTGGCGCGGAGCCTGCCGAGGCCGCTGCGCAGGCCCTTCGGCGGGACCTCCTCGCCGTCGACTCCGCCGTCGATGATCGGGATCTCCTTCTTCCCGCCGCGGATGTGGGCCGCGATGTCCTCGGCCGCAGGCGTGTGAACCTCGATGTACTGCCCGTCCGGCATCCGCTTGATCACGCCGGACTCCACGCCGTGGGACAGCACCTCGGCGTCCTTACGCTGCAGACCGATACAGATCCGGTACGCGACGACGTACGCGATCGCCGGACCGATGAAGATGGCGAACCGCCCGAAGATCGTCGTGGAGTACAGGCTGACGTGGAAGGTGGCCGAGATCTCGTCGTTGGCGCCCAGCAGCCACAGGACGCCGTAGAACGTCATGCCCGCCATGCCGATCGCGGTGCGGTGCGGGTTGTTGCGCGGCCGGTCGCAGATGTGGTGCTCGCGGCGGTCGCCGGTCACCCACTGTTCCAGGAACGGATAGAGCGCGAGACCCGTCATGACGATGCCGAGCGGCACGAGCGCCGGGATCAGCACGCTCATGGGGAACGTGTAGCCGAAGAGGTTGAACTCCCATGCGGGCATGATTCGCAGCGAGCCTTCGAGGAAGCCCATGTAGAAGTCGGGCTGCGATCCCGCCGAGATGTCCGCCGGCGTGTAGGGACCGTACAGCCAGATCGGGTTGATCTGGGCGAACGTTCCCAGCAGGGCGATCACCCCGAAGGTGAACAGGAAGAACGCCCCGGCCTTGGCCATGAACGCCGGGTAGAACGGGGCGCCCACCACGTTGCTCTCGGTCCGGCCCTTGCCCGGCATCTGGGTGTGCTTCTGCACCCACATGAGGATCATGTGGGCGGAGATCAGCGCAAGCAGGATGCCCGGGATGAGCAGGATGTGCAGCGAGTAGAAGCGCGAGACCACGTCGTGGCCCGGATATTCGCCGCCGAACAGGAAGAACGAAAGGTAGGTGCCCACGACCGGCACCGAGATCGCGACGCCCTGGGTGATCCGCAGACCGGCGCCGGAGAGCAGGTCGTCGGGGAGGGAGTATCCGGTCAGGCCCTCGACCAGCGCCAGCGAGAGCAGGAGCACGCCGATGAGCCAGTTCAGCTCACGCGGCTTGCGGTAGGCGCCGGTGAAGAAGACCCGGAGCATGTGGACCATCATCCCGGCCACGAACAGCAGCGCCGCCCAGTGGTGCATCTGCCGGATCAGCAGTCCGCCCCGGACGTCGAAGCTGATGTGCAGCGACGAGGCGTAGGCCTCGGACATCTCCACGCCGTACAGCGGAGCGTAGCTGCCCAGGTAGGTGGTGTGGCCCATGCTCGGCTTGAACCAGAACGTCAGGAACGTCCCGGTCAGCAGCAGGATGATGAACGAGTAGAGCGCGATCTCCCCGAGCAGGAAGGACCAGTGGTCGGGGAAGATCTTCCTCAGGTTGCGCTTGAGGAAGCTGCCCGCGCCCAGGCGGTCGTCGAGGAACGTCGAGGTTCCGGCGATGGCCTTGGGGGGAGCGTTCATGACTTGGTCTCCCTTGCTTCCGCCTCGGCGTCGCCGCGCTCCCAGAAGCTGGGCCCGACGGGGACGTGGAAGTCGGACTTGGCGATGAGGTAGCCCTCGTCGTCGATCCCGATGGGGAGCTGCGGCAGCGGCCGGGCGGCCGGGCCGAAGATGACGTTCGCGCCGTCGGCGGCGTCGAACGTCGACTGGTGACACGGGCAGAGGATGTGGTGCGTCGTCTGCTCGTACAACGCGGCAGGGCAGCCCACATGGGTGCAGATCTTCGAGTAGGCCACGATGCCGTCGTGCGTCCAGTTCAGGTTCGTGCCCGACTTGAACTCCTCGGGCCGGAACTTGAGCAGGATCAGCGTGGCCTTGGCCAGCGCGTTCAGATCATGCTCGTAGCCCTCGGGGACCACCGAGAGGATGCCGCCGGGCGAGTTGAAGTCCGCGGCGCGGATCGGCTGACCGGTGCCCTCGACCACGAGCCGGCGCGGCTTGCCGTCCTTGGTCGGCTCGCCCCACACCGTGTGCCGCAGCACCGTGCCCGGCAGCGGGCCGAGGTCCTTGAGCAGCACCAGCGGGGCCAGGCCCAGCGGAGCGGCGGCCAGCAGCAGCGTACGGCGCAGCAACCCGTGCTTGACGAAGCCGCTCTCCTCGGCGCCCCTGAGGAACGTCTCCTTGACGTGCTCACGGGTCTCGGAGTCGGAGGCCATCGCGTGACGCTCCTGGACCAGGTTGTACTTCGGCATGATCTGCCGGACCCAGACCGTGATGCCGATCGCCAGTGACAGCAGCGCCAGGGTGAGCGTGCCGCCGAGCGCGAGGTTCGACGTCGCGGTCCTGTCGATGTCGCCGACCTGGAATGCGACGTACGAGGCGATGAACCCGACACCCGCAAGGAAGGCGATCGTGAACAGCAGCGCGACCACGCGCTCGGCCCGGCGAGCGCTCGCCGGGTCCTGCGGGATGACGCCGGGCTCGCCCTCCGGCGCGTGGATGGGCTCTTCGCCGACGCTCGGTCCGGCGGCCTGCGGCGTGCCGATGACGCGCGGTGGGACGCGGTTCTCCGGCTGCTCGATGGTGTTGTCTGTCATGCCTTCACCCGCCGCCTCTTAGCGGTGATCCAGATCGCGGCGAGGGCGAGGAGGCCGATGCCGGCGATCCATGCCACGAGGCCCTCGGTCACCGGGCCGATCCGCATGAGTCCGGAACCGCCCGGGTCGACCTGCTGCCGCACGTGAGTGATGTAAGCGATCATGTCCCGCTTCTGCTCCGGGGTGATCGTCGTGTCGTTGAAGACCGGCATCGCCTGCGGGCCGGTGATCATCGCCTCGTAGATCTCCGTCGGAGTCGCCGGGTTCAGCGTCGGCGCGTGCTTGCCGTACGTCAGCGCACCACCCGAGCCGGTGAAGTTGTGGCACTGGATGCAGTTCGCCCGGAACAGCTCACCGCCCCTGGCCGGGTCGCCCTTGGCCGGGTCGACCTGCTCGGCGCCCGGGATGGTCGGGCCGCCGCCCAGCGACTGGACGTAGGCCGCGAGCTGGCTGATCGCCTCCTCGGTCGCCCACTCGGGGCGCGGCTTGCGCAGCGCCTGCGGGCCGGAGTCGGTCATCGGCATCCGGCCGCTGCTGACCTGGAAGTCCACGGCCGCGGCGCCGACGCCGATCAGCGTGGGAGCCTTGCTGCTGCCCTCGGCGTTCATCCCATGGCAGCTCGCGCAGTGGGCCACGAAGAGGCTCTTGCCCTGATCCGCGTCGTCGGCCTTGCCGGACGCGATCGCGGCGTCAGCGGTGCTGCCGTTCGGCGCGGCAAGGGCGTACCCCCCGCCGAGCAGACCAAGCGCGAGCGCCACGACGGCTACTCGCGCGAGGGGATGGCGCCGTCGGGCGGTGGTGGAGTTCACCGAAATTCCCGTTCCGATCATTTGATGATGTAGATGGTCGCGAAAAGGCCGATCCAGACCACGTCGACGAAGTGCCAGTAGTAGGACACAACGATCGCGCTGGTCTGCTGCTCATACGTCAAGCGCTTCGCGGCGTACGTGCGTCCCAGGATGAACAGGAACGCGATCAGGCCACCCGTCACGTGCAGTCCGTGGAAGCCCGTGGTCAGGTAGAACACCGACTCGTACGGGCCGGCCGAGAGGACGTGTCCCTCGCGCGCGAGGTTCGCGTACTCCCAGAGCTGCCCGCCGATGAAGAAGGCGCCCATCAGGAAGCTCACGATGTACCAGAACCTGAGCTTCTTGACGTCGCCCCGCTCCACGGCCCACACGCCCAGCTGACACGTGACACTCGACAGGACCAGGACGGTCGTGTTGAACGTCGCGAACGGGACGTCGAGGTGAGCCCCCGGCCAGGGCTGATCCTGTCCGAGGCTGACCGAACGGATGGTGAAGTACATCGCGAACAGCGCCGCGAAGAACATGAGCTCAGAGGACAACCACACGATGGTCCCGACCTGAACCAGGTTCGGCCGGCTCGACCCGTGCGGTCGTGTCGTCGTAGTAATTGCGGATGCTGTCGCCACGCTCGACATTATTGCGGCTCCCCAGGTCGGGTCGGCCCACGACCCCCCATTAGGGTCAGCTCAAGCCCCGGAAACCAGCACAGTACGGCAATGGCCTCGGGGCGCTGCGGCCCCGCTGCGGCGCCGGTAGCATCACGATGACCATACTCCGCGATTCGACAGTGAGCGTGACATGAGGGTTCTCGTCTACAGCGACGACGCAGGCACCAGGGAGAAGGTGCGGCTGGCCATCGGGCGGCGGCCCGCCGCGGACGTGCCTCTCGTCGAGGTCGTCGAGTGCGCGACCCAACCGGCCGTGGTCAGGTACCTCGACTCGGGGGACATCGACGTCGCCGTTCTGGACGGCGAGGCCGTCCCGGCCGGGGGCATGGGGGTCAGCCGCCAGGCCAAGGACGAGGTGCACGACTGCCCGCCGATCGTGCTGCTGATCGCACGGCGCGACGACCGGTGGCTGGCCAACTGGTCCAGGGCCGACGCGGTGGTGGCACAACCCCTCGATCCCGTCGTCCTCGCCGAGACCGTCGCCGACCTCCTGCGGCGCAGGCTCGCCTCCGCCAGGGGATGACACCGGTCTCCGCCGACGACCCCAGCCTCCGACAAGGGAAGAACATGGACCTGCGCACCACCTGGCCCTCCGTGCTGAGTGCCCTCATCGCCGGAGAGAACCTGACGTCGGAAGAGACGGCGTGGGCCATGGGCGAGATCATGTCGGGTGCGGCGACGCAGGCGCAGATCGCCGCCTTCGCGGTCGCGCTGCGCGCCAAGGGCGAGACCGTCGCCGAGGTGGCGGGACTGGCCCGCACCATGCTCGAGCGCGCCACCCCGCTGTCCGTGCCCGGGCCGGTCGTCGACATCGTCGGCACCGGCGGCGACCGGGCGCACACCGTCAACGTGTCGACCATGGCCGCCGTGGTCGCGGCGGCGGCCGGCGCGCGGGTGGTCAAGCACGGCAACCGTGCCGCGTCCTCGCTGTGCGGCGCCGCCGACGTGCTGGAGCACATGGGCGTGGTCCTCGACCTGCCGCCGCAGGTCACCGCCAAGGTGGCGGTGGAGGCCGGCATCGCGTTCTGCTTCGCGCAGGTCTACCATCCCGCGCTGCGGTTCGCGGGACCGACCCGCAAGGAGATCGGCGTGCCGACCTTCTTCAACTTCCTCGGCCCGCTGACCAACCCCGCCCGTCCCGCGGCGCAGGCCATCGGCGTCTACGACGCGCGCATGCTGCCGGTGGTCGCCGGGGTGTTCGCCGAGCGCGGCGTCTCCGCGCTGGTGTTCCGCGGCGAGGACGGCCTCGACGAGCTGTCGACGGCCGCGCCGTCCAGCGTCTTCGTCGTGCGCGAGGGCGGCGCGACGCAGGTCCGCTTCGACCCCGCCGACATCGGCGTCCGCCGGTCGCGGGCGGAGGACCTGCGCGGCGGCGACGTCGACTTCAACGCGGGAGCCGTACGGGACCTGGTGAACGGGAAGACCGGCCCGGTGCGCGACGCGGTGCTGGTCAACGCGGCGGCCGCGCTGGTCGCTTTGGACATCGCCCTCGGCGAGACCGACGGCGGCGACCTGGTCGCCGACATGGGCGCGGCGTACGCGCGCGCGGCCGAGGCGGTGGACTCCGGCCGGGCGGCGGCCACGCTCGACCGGTGGGTCGAAGCCAGCCGGTCACCCCTCGTGTGAACGCCCGCCAGAACTCGGCTGGATGACAGTGAACGCGGGAACCGCTCGCAACCGCACTCTATGTGAAGATCGACGACGCAGTGAAGGCATCGCCGGAACCGGCTCCCTGGCGACCCAGCCTTGATCAGTCACGGGTGAGGTGCATGGGACTTGCCCTGGTGTGAGGCCGATCTTCGGCTGCGTTGTCGATCATGTTGTCAAGCGTCCTCGCCGACACCGCCGTGATGATCGCCGACGGCGGGCGCGTCCTGTCGGACCTGGCTACCCTGCGCGACCAGGGAGAACTGTTCGGGCCCGTCGCCTCCGACCCCACCCTGCGCCGCGCGCTGAGCGAGATCGACTCCTTGGCGCTGGACCGGATCGCCGCCGCCCGCGCCACCGTACGCCGCAAGGTCTGGCAGTTGATCGCCGCCCGGCACGGCGGCATCCCCGCCTCCCCCGTAGCCGACCGCGACCTGGGCAAACAGATCGTGATACGGCTGGACGCCACGATGATCCCCAGCCACAGCGACAAAGAGGGGGCGGCAGCCAACTTCAAGGGGTACGGCCACCACCCCCTGGCCTCCTTCTGCGACAACACCGGCGAGGCGCTGGTGGTCACGCTGCGTCCCGGCACGGCCGGCAGCAACACCGCCCGCGACCACATCGACGTGGCCGACGCCTCGATCACCGCCGTGCCCTGGCCGTACCGGCGCAACCTGCTGATCACCACCGACGGCGCCCGCGCCACCCACTACTTCATCGACCACCTGCACGACCTGGCCGCAAAGCGGGGGCAGCACCTGGAGTACTCCATCGGCTGGGAGCTGGGTGAACGCGAACAAGGCGCGATCACACCCCTGCCGCAGGATGTGTGGGACCACGTCACCGACGCCGACGGCAAGGCACGCAGCCTCGACGACGCCGGCGTCGCCGAACTCACCGGCCTGCTACGCCGCAGCGTCGGCGGCGACCAACTGGCCGGCTGGCCGCAGACGATGCGGATCATCTGCCGCCGCGAACGGCCCGGCAGCGGTGCCCAGCTGTCACTGCTGGAAGAAGCCGACGGCTGGCGCTACAGCGTGTCCATTCAGGGATGGAGCAGGGTCAGGCGGTGACTGGCGTGGGGAGCCAGGGGCGTCCGGCGAGTGCGGCGTGGATGGCGTCGATGGCGCGGATGCCGTGCCCCTTCGCGGTGACGAGGTAGGAGTGCACGCGGCAGTAGCGGCTGAGCGTGGCCATGGTGTGCCAGTAACCGGAGACCGCTTGATGGCGTTTAGGACCCTTGAGCGCCTGCTCACTGGAGTTGTTCGTCCATGGGACGGCAAGGTTGCGGGTGAAGGTCCAGACTTGTTCGGCTTTGTCTTTCAACCTGCGGGCTAGGACGTAGCCGGGGTGGTTGCCCTCGTGCCAGTCACGGTGCCGGTTGGTGATTTCTCCCCAGTGGCGACATGATCGCGGATCAGGCCGTTCCGATCAACCCCAAGCAGCGCCGCAGGTCACGAGGCCCCGTGAATGGACACGCTACAGCCTGTTCGTCACCAACACCCCCGGACGCCAACTCGACTTCCTGGAAGCCCGCCACCGGGTCCACGCCCGCGTCGAGGACCGGATCCGATGTGAGAAGTCGACCGGGCTCGGCCACCTGCCCAGCACATCGATGCAGATCAAGACCAGGCAGGTACAGTCCGTACGCAATTTAGGTCCCGAATCTTCAGAGATTTTCCGCGTCCAAATTAGACACAACCTGCTTTGCGACGACCACAGAGACTTAAGGATTCCTAACTCGACATTGCCACAACCAGCAAGAGCATCAGAAGAAACCACTTAGAGTTACCGTGCGCGCCAACCATTTCCTCGATTCATTCCTCCGTTGCATGGCATGCAGTTGCAAACCCAAATGTTCGCTGCTTCACTTGCGTCAGATGCCTATCTCGGCATCGAAGCAGGAGATCGGGGGCAATCGACGACAACTGCCAACATGCTCGTCTAAAGCCACGAACGGGAGCGCCGGCAAGCTTCCCCCGTCCGTGGCGCATCTCTCGATGCATAGGAAGGATACCCTTGCGCGCAAGACTTCGCCTAGGCTACGTACTGGTCGTTTTCGCGACCGTCCTGGCCACCAGCACAAACCCTAGCTTCGCCATGACTGATGACACCGCAGATCGCGGTGGAGGCCAGGTTGTCACGCAAGTCGAATCTCCTGACACCGGCGTCAAGGTCAACGAAACCAACTCGCAAGACTCCACCGCCACCGCAGAGGGGGCTCAAGCTCTGCGGGACTTCTCAATGAGAGTAACCCAGGCCGCTGGACTTCAGGCGATGAGCGCCGAGGCCCTAGCTACGAAGTACCGGGTCCTTCGAGTGGACGTGACCAAGATGCTTCCCACTCCGGGATGCAAGCAGCACACAGAAGTCGTGATCGTTCCCAGAGAAGTGACCGAGGTCCGCTACGTAAGAGGAAGCCTCGGATCCCACGCATCTTCAGGACCCTGCTCAGTCACTATGATCTGGGAAGATTCACCCGCGGACCAGGATGTCCAAGATGATCCCGAGCAACTATCCGGAATCGCAGCAGCCGCTCCGTACAAGGATCACTACGGGGAAGACTGCGCAGCCCGGCTTTGGGAGGGCTCGGACAGCTGGTCGGACAGCTGCTGGCGATACTGGGTGGAGAAGTACGACGGCAATCCCAACTGGAATTACTATTCCGCGCATGTGTGGAGTTCATGCGGCGTGCAGGGGAATTACTATCTCGCGTCCTGCGGGCGCGGCGTAGGGCCCAGCTCCAGCTCTCCCAAACTGCGTTGGCTGGACTACGCGCCGATCGCCAGTAGCCCGCCTTCATGTCGAACCATCGATAACTCCATCACTTTGTACAATGTCGCCGTCGGCTACTCGTATACCTCTTGCGAAGAACAGCGCATTATCAGATACTCGGCCGCCGGCCACATGACCAGCTACTGGCAGGGAAAGGTCTTTTCTCGAGGAAACGCCAACGAGCCCCTGGGGGGAACAAAACATCACGTAGCTGTAAAGGTAGCGCAGAAAGACGGCCGCCCAAAGTGGACCCATTGGTCTAGTTCGGATAACCAGTACTGCTGGCTGCGACCACCGTACTGCTGACACGGACGTGAACTTCAAGTAAGTCATCCAGGGAGATCCTTACGGAATGCCCTTCCGCCAGGATCTCCCTGCTGGCCATAGCATAGGAAGAGGCCTGAATGCAACGACACTATCGACGGGGCGCCTGCATTATTTTGTCAGTCACCTTCGCCTTTGTCGCCGGATGTTCTCCGAGCCGGAAGGCCACGCCACCTCCCGCCGTGACGGAGGAATCAGCCAAAAAAGTATTAGCTGAAGTTATAGCGGGTGTAGCCCAGAAAGGTGTCGCAGGTTTTTGCAAGGACTTTGCAATAGGAATCGGTGCGTGCTCATCGATTCTTGACCAGGCACTCGAGGACTGCCTCATGCCGGGACCACCACCGGTAATCAAGCGATCTGCCGCCGTTCCGGCCATCGAGAACCGCCAGGGAGGATGGGTCCTGGGGCTCGAAGGTCACACTCTCGACGGCCAACGATACGTCTCAGAGTTTTTCGTGGCCATGGATAAGGATCGCCCCAGAGCGCATGTGGGAGTCTATTGGACCGGACTCGGCCTCGGCGACTCTCCGCTGGGACCGGACTACACCGTCGTGCCCCAGCGAGCTTGTCAGGGCTGACCCCGTCATTTCAGCCGCGGCGAGGAGGGCAGCGCCGCGGCCCGGCAAGGTAACCACTCACACCTATCTGTGAGCTGGGGTTATGCGGTGGTTTGAGGCAGCGTCCAGGAGGTGCCGAGGAACGCGTCACGGAGCGCGGTGAAGGCGTCGATGCCGTGGTTGGCGGCGGTGACGAGGTAGGTGTGGACACGGCAGAACGCCCGCAGGCCGCCCATCGAGCGCCAGCAGCCGCTGATCTTCATCTGGGTTTTGGCTCGGCGTAAGATCCGTTCCGAGCCGTTGTTGGTCGCCCCAACCCGAAGATCGCTTAAGAAGAGCAGGGCCTTGTCGACCCGGTCGACCAGACGCTCGGCCAGGACGCGCGCCTTGTTCTTCGGCCGTCCGGCATGCTGGGGGTTGAACCTGATGCCCTCGTGGGCCAACTCCAGGTAGCGGGCCCGGATATCGGCGATGACCTGCGGATTCAACTGCTCGTTTCCGTCGCGGACGGCCTGGTTGGCGGTGTGGATCGCCTCCTGCAGCAGGCTGCGCAGCCGCCCGGCCCAGGCGTTACGGACCGGGTCGTTCTCCACCTGACGGCGGAGATCACGCACGATGTGAGCCAGGCAAATTTGCACCCCGGCCAGCAGGCTGTCCAGGAAGTAGTAGCCGACGTAGTCATCGCGGACCAGAATGCCGGTGAACCCGGTGAGCAGGCCGAACCCCTTGATGGTCTCGTGCCCGCGCGTGGCGCCGGCGCCGTACCAGACGACCTTCCCGTCATGCATGCCGTAGATGTAGGCGGTGCTGCCGGCCAGCGACACCGGCGTCTCATCGGTCCCGGCGATCTCCGCCTTGCGCAGACGCTCCTTGACCTGCTCCTCAAACGGGGCGAGCCGGTCACCGAGCTGGGCGTCGACCTTGGCCACGAACCCCGTCGAGACACTCAGGCCGAACATGAGCTTCATCAGCAGCGCGGTGCGTTCCATGCTCGTGTGCCCGATCTCAGCGATCAACGCCACCATGGTCTTGACGTTCGGGCCGTAGCAGGCCTGCCCAGCCTGCACCCCGGGCGGGGCCACGGCGCTGGTCTGATGACCGCACCCACACCGCCGTACCGGCAGCCGGCACTCGACCGTCTCGGGCCGCACCCGCGGCAACTCGGTCACCTGAGCCCGCCGATGTCCCACATCAGATGTGTCACCCAGGGCCGCGTCACAGCCCGCGCACCGATCCGGAGCAGGCAGCGTCTCGACCCGATCCGGGATGGCCGACATCTCCATCCGCGTGCCTCGATGTCCCCGCTGCCCGCCCGCAGGCCGCTTGGGCCCGTACACCTCACGCCGCGACGACGGCGAGGCGTCTTTCTTCTCTCCTACAAGGAGGCGGCGGTGTCGGCGCGCAGGCGGCTCGACTTCAGCCACTGCGGCCACGAGTCCTGCCAGTAGCTCCAGCCGTTGGTCGGGTCGAGCGGCCGCGGCGAACCGGTGACGATGATCGGGTCGCCGAGCAGCGTGTTGTCGATGAACCATTTGGCATTGGCCGGGCTGACGTTCACGCAGCCGTGGCTGACGTTGGAGTTGCCCTGGTCGCCCACCGACCATGGCGCCGAGTGGACGTACTCTCCGGTGTCGGAGATCCGTACGGTGTTGTAGACCGTGGTCTGGTAGTAGCCGGCCTGGCCGGGACCGGCGTCCGGCGAGGTCATCACGGTGACCGGCTCACGGGACATCGCGAGATGGATCCCGCTCGTCGTGTAGTGCCGCATCACGCCGCCCATGCCGGCGCTGATCGGGAAGTTCTTGATGAGCTTGCCGTCTCGCCGGATCTCCATGTAGTGGGTCTGGGTGTCGGCGACGCTGATCTGCGACCGCCCGATCTGGAAGTCCCGGGTGTAGTCCTGCTTGCCGTACATGCCGTCGGCGCCGCGAACGCCCGCCAGACGCGCGACGAAGCGCACCTTGGTGTGAGCCGGCCAGTACTTCTTCGGCCGGAAGACCACGCGCTTGTCGTCGAGCCAGTGCCAGGCGCCCGTGATCGGCTTGGAGGCCTGGACGACGAGGTTGCGTTCGATCGAGACGCGGTCGGTGACCGGCTGGTCGAAGGTGAGCATGATCGGCATGCCCACGCCCACCGTGAGACCGGTCTCCTTGTTCGGAAGCAGCGTCTTGAGGCCGAAGGTCTTGCGGGCCGGTTTCGTGGCGAACTGGCTGGTCCGCTCGGCCGAGGCGCCGCCCGGACCGGTGACGACCGCGTGGACGCGGTAGGAGACGCCTGGAGCCATCGGGCGCTCGCTGTGCCATCGGGTACGGTCCGCGCTGTAGAAGCCCGCCACGGGCCGTCCAGCGGCCTCTACCGTGACGTTTTTCAGCGTGCCCCCGGCCGCCCCCACCATGATGGGCTGTTCGGGAGGCAGATCCCGTGCCCCGTCGATCGGGAAGATGTTCACCGTGGCCTTGGGTGCCTTGTCGCCGTCCTCCGACGTTCCCGAACATCCGGTCAGCAGCACCAACAAGGCCAACGCCCCCGCAGCAGCTCGCACGTCGGTCCCCCTCCGCCGATTCGGTTTCGAAGGTTATTCCCCCTCCGCTGGAGGGGGTCGACCCGAAGCCGGCAAAGATCTTCCGAGTGCTCGCCGCCACGAGGGCGTCCTTGTACTGCTACGGCCTTGGTTCCCCTGTGATGTGGCTCAGTGCGAGAAGTTGCCTCGGTAGTACTGGAACACGAACCCGACCATGCTCATCACGGTGGCGAACAGGCCGATGAAGAAGAGCCACCAGCCGATCGCGAAGCCGAAGAAGGTCAGCGCGGCCGACAGGCACAGGAACAGCGGCCACCAGCTGTGCGGGCTGAAGAAGCCGACCTCCCCGGCGCCGTCGCTGATCTCCGCCTCCTTGTTGTCCTCCGGCTGGTCACCGACCCGGCGGGAGGTGAACAGCAGGTAGTAGCCGATCATGAGGCCCAGGCCGCAGGAGATCGCCAGTGCCGTGGTGCCGGCCGGTTCCTTGGACCAGAGCCAGTAGACCGCGTCGATGGCGGCGAAGAAGACGCCGACGAGGATGAACATCCATCCCTGGATCCTCATATCTTCTCCTCCACCAGTTCAGGCGCGGACGGCGGCGCGAGGTGCGGGTACTTGACGTCGAACGCGGGACGCTCGGACCGGATCCGCGGCAGCGACAGGAAGTTGTGCCGCGGCGGCGGGCACGAGGTGGCCCACTCCAGCGAACCGCAGTAGCCCCACGGGTCGTCGACGGTGACCTTGGGCGCGTTCTTCCAGGTGTGCCACACGTTGTACAGGAACGGCAGGGTCGAGGCGCCCAGCAGGAGCGCGCCCGCCGACGAGACCATGTTGAGGTCGGTGAAGCCGTCCACCGCCGAGTAGTCCGCGTAGCGGCGCGGGAAACCGATGACGCCCAGCCAGTGCTGCACGAGGAAGGTGAGGTGGAAGCCGAAGAACAGCGTCCAGAAGTGGAACTTCCCGAGCTTTTCGTTGAGCATCTTGCCGGTGAACTTGGGCCACCAGAAGTAGAAGCCCGAGAACATCGCGAACACCACGGTGCCGAAGACCACGTAGTGGAAGTGGGCGACGACGAAGTAGGTGTCGGTGACGTGGAAGTCCAGCGGCGGCGACGCCAGGATGACGCCGGTCAGCCCGCCGAACAGGAACGTCACCAGGAACCCGATGGCGAACAGCATCGGCGTCTCGAACGTCAGATGGCCCCGCCACATCGTGCCGACCCAGTTGAAGAACTTCACTCCGGTCGGGACCGCGATGAGCAACGTCATGAACGAGAAGAACGGCAGCAGGACCTGACCGGTGGCGAACATGTGGTGCGCCCAGACCGTCATCGACAGGCCGCCGATCGCGATCGTCGCACCGACGAGGCCGACGTAGCCGAAGATCGGCTTACGGCTGAACACCGGCAGCACCTCGGTGATGATCCCGAAGAACGGCAGTGCGATGACGTAGACCTCGGGGTGGCCGAAGAACCAGAACAGATGCTGGAAGAGCATCGGCCCGCCGACCGAGGAGTCGAAGATGTGGGTGCCGAGCTTGCGGTCGGACTCCAGGGCGAGCAGCGCCGCCGCGAGCACCGGGAAGACCAGCAGAATCAGGATGCTGGTGATCAGGGTGTTCCAGGTGAAGATCGGCATCCGGAACATCGTCATGCCCGGGGCGCGCATCGTGATGATCGTGGTGATGAAGTTGACGGCGCCGAGGATCGTGCCGAGACCGGACAGCGTCAGGCCCATCAGCCACAGGTCGCCGCCGAGCCCCGGAGAGCTGACCGCGTCGGACAGCGGCGCGTACGCGGTCCAGCCGAAGGACGCCGCCCCGCCCGGGGTGAAGAACCCGGCGACCGCGATCGTGCTGCCGAACAGGTAGAGCCAGTAGCTCACCATGTTCAGCCGGGGGAACGCCACGTCGGGCGCCCCGATCTGCAGCGGCATCAGCTCGTTGGCGAAGCCGGCGAACAGCGGCGTCGCGAACATCAGCAGCATGATCGTGCCGTGCATGGTGAACAGCTGGTTGAACTGCTCGTTGGACACGAACTGCAGGCCGGGCTGCGCGAGCTCGGCCCGCATGACCAGCGCCATCACGCCGCCGATCAGGAAGAACACGAAGGTCGTGATCAGATACATGTGCCCGATCACCTTGTGGTCCGTCGAGGACAGCCACTTGGCGATGATCGAGCCCTTGCGGTACGGCCGTCCGGCGGCCCCGGCGGCTCCCTGGATGGCGGTCACTGCGCACTCCCCGCCTGGCTCTTGATGAACTGGTCGAACTCCGCCTGGGGCACGAGCTTCACGGAGAACAGCATCTTGCTGTGGTCGACACCGCAGAGCTCGGCGCAGCGGCCGATGAAGACGCCCGTCCGGTCGAGCGTCGTGATCTCGAACTCGTTGTGCTTGGGCCCGGGGAACACGTCCTGCTTGAACAGGAACTCGGGCACCCAGAACGAGTGGATGACGTCGGGCGAGTGCAGGTCGAAGTGCACCCGGCTGTTGACCGGCAGCACGAGCTGCGGGCCCTGCGGGTTGTCCTTGTCCTGCTTGCTCAGGTCGACCGGGATGCCCGCGGTGACCACCTTCTGGCCCTCGTACTCCGTGGTGAAGCGCCAACTCCACTGGTAGCCCTCGACGTACACCTTGACCGGGGCCGTGTTCGAGACCTTGGTGATCTCGGTCTCGTCCCTCGCGGTGAAGAAGAAGAACACCGCCACCATGATCACGGGTACGACCGTGTAGAGGATCTCGATCGGCAGGTTGTACCGCACCTGCGGCGGCAGCGCCTCGCTCGAGCCCTTCTTCTTGCGGTGGAACACGCAGGCCCACAAGATCAGGCCCCAGACGACGACCCCGGTGGCGAGAGCCGCGATCCAGCCGCCGTTCCAGAGCGTCTGAGTAATCTCAGCCTGCTTGGTGATGCTTTCCGGCATGCCACCACGGGACCACTCATCGATCGCCTCGTTGCTACACGCCGTCGCGGACGCCACCAGCAGCGCCACTGCGGCGGCGCCGGGCAACCGGCGGCGCGTCCACGGTCGCCGTGTCGTACGGCGGGTCGGACTCACGGATCGCCTACCCCACAGATGAAGCCCAAGAGGTCCCCTCCTGGGCGGTTTTCCAATTGACTCGGGTGTCACCAGCAGGAGATTCTCGCCGGTGTGCCCCTTTACTTCGTTGAGTTCACGCTTGGGGGACACATTAGCGCGGACCCGCCGCGCCCCTCTGAGCAGCCCCCGTTAGTGTCCTAACTGTGCCTTATCTGGACGCTGCTTCGACCGAACCTCTCCATCCCGCCGCCCGTGACGCCCTGCTCGCGGCGATCGACGCCGGTTGGGCCGATCCCGCCCGCCTGTACGGCACGGCACGCCGCGCCCAGATGCTACTGGAGCAGGCGAGAACGGAGGTAGCCGAGGTCCTCGGCGCCCGTCCGGACGAGGTGTCCTTCACCTCCTCCGGCACCCAGGCCGTCCACCTCGGCGTCCTGGGCGCGCTCCGGGGCCGACAGCGGGCCGGCCGGCATCTGGTGACCGGCGCGGTCGAGCACTCCAGTGTCCTGCACGCCGCGGAGGTCCACGAACGCGACGGCGGGACCGTCGAGACCGTGGGCGTCGACCGCACGGGCCGGGTCGAGGCCGCCGCGTTCGCCGAGGCGGTCTCCAGGCCCGGTACGGCTCTGGCCTGCCTGCAGACGGCCAACCACGAGGTGGGGACGCTGCAGCCGGTCGCGGAGGCCACCGAGGCCTGTCTGGCGGCGGGCGTGCCGCTCCTGGTCGACGCGGCCCAGTCGGCCGGCCGCCTGCCGATCCCCGGCGGCTGGTCGGTCCTGGCCGCCAGCGCCCACAAGTGGGGCGGCCCGGCCGGCGTGGGCGTGCTGGCGATACGCAAGGGCACCCGCTGGCGCTCGCCGTACCCCCAGGACGAGCGGGAGCGACGGCGCGTGCCCGGCTTCGAGAACGTGCCGGCCATCGTGGCCGCCGCGGCGGCGCTGCGCGCCCGCGTGGTGGAGGAGGCGGCGGAGGGACCCCGCCTGTCGGCCCTGGTGGACCGGATCCGCGCCGAGGTGCCGCGCCTGGTGCCGGACGTGGAGGTCATCGGCGACCCGGTACGGCGCCTGCCGCACGTCGTCACGTTCTCCTGCCTCTTCGTCGAGGGCGAGGCGCTGCTGACCGAACTCGACCGGGCGGGCTTCGCGGTCTCGTCCGGTAGTTCCTGCACGGCGAGTACGCTTCGGCCATCACACGTTCTGGAGGCCATGGGCGTGCTTACCCACGGAAATGTCCGGGTATCGCTGCCTCGTGGCGTGACCGACGACGACATCGATCGCTTCCTCGGGGTGCTTCCGGACGTGGTACGGCGGATCCGGTCGAGCTTGGGAGTCCAGTGATGTGGCGGAGACGGACGGGCGGCGCGAGCGGCGGGGACGGGCGGGACCTCGCCGAAAGGAGCGCCGACGCCGGTGCCGGCATGAGCGGCGCGGCCGAGCCCGCGCTGACGATCGACGCGCTCGGCCGCAAGTGCCCGATCCCGATCATCATGCTCGCCGAGCGGATCAACCAGGTGGCGATGCGCGACGTGATCGCCGTGCTGGCCGACGACCCCGCCGCGTTCACCGACATCCCCGCCTGGTGCCGCCTCAAGTCCCATGAGCACGTGGCCAGCTACGAGCTGCCCCATGGCGGCTGGTCGATCCACGTGCGTCGCAACTACTGAAACCGGCGAACCCGTGTCGCGGCGATCAGGAGTGGTGGCACCTCACGTTGGCGGCCACCTCGTCCGCGGCCGCCTGGCCGTACGACGCGGCGAACCGCTCGAGGAAGGCCCGCTGCCCCAGTTCGTACTCCTGGCAGCCGACCCGCTCCAGCACGTGCGTGGCGGTCAGGTTGCCGATCTGGCCGCAGCGCTCCAGTGACAGGCCCCACGCCAGGCCCGCCAGGAAGCCGGCCCGGAACGCGTCACCGACGCCGGTCGGGTCGGCCTTGCCCAGTTCGGGCGCGGGCGGGATGTGCAGCGTCGGCTCGCCCCGGCGGTCGATCCTGGCGCCCTTGGGCCCGAGAGTGGTGACCCGGACGCCGACCCGCTCCAGGATCTCCTCGTCCGACCAGCCGGTCTTCTGCGAGATCAGGCCGAGTTCGTAGTCGTTGCTGAACAGGTAGGCCGCGCCCTCGACGAGCCGGCGGATCTCCTCGCCGGGCATCCGGGCGAGCTGCTGGGACGGGTCTGCGGCGAACGGGATGCCCCGGTCGCGTGCCTCGTCGGTGTGCCGCAGCATCGCGTCCGGGTCGTTGGGGCTCACCAGGACCAGGTCGAGGCCGCCGGCGCGCTCCGCGATCGGCCCCAGTTCGATCTCCCGTGCCTCGGCCATCGCGCCGGTGTAGAACGACGCGATCTGGTTGTGCTCCTCGTCCGTGGTGCACAGGAACCTGGCCGTGTGGTGCAGCTCGGAGACGTGGACCGAGGCGCAGTCGACACCGTGCCGTTCCAGCCAGGACCGGTAGTCGGCGAAGTCGGCGCCGACGGCGCCGACGAGAATGGGGGAAAGCCCGAGGCAGCCCATCCCGAACGCGATGTTGGCCGCGCATCCGCCGCGCCTGATCTGCAGATCGTCGACGAGGAACGACAGCGACACCCGGTCGAGCTGTTCGGCGATCAACTGGTCGCCGAAACGGCCGGGGAAGGTCATCAGATGGTCGGTCGCGATGGAACCGGTGACGGCGATGCGCACGGGGTGTTCTCCTCGTTGTCAGCATCTCGGGATGGAAGGAGTGCGGGCGGGGGATCCGGGGGGATCTAGATCGCCCAATCCGTCGAAGCGTACCGTCTCCGGCATGACGACGCCCCGTACGGGAGACCCGTACGGGGCGAGGCATCGATCTGTCACCCGGTCGACAGCACGACCTAGTTGAACGAGTCGCCGCAGGCGCACGAGCCCCCGGCGTTGGGGTTGTCGATCGTGAAGCCCTGCTTCTCGATGGTGTCGACGAAGTCGATGGTGGCTCCACCCAGGTACGGCGCGCTCATCCTGTCGGTGACGACGCTCACACCGCCGAACGACGACACGATGTCGCCGTCCATGGAGCGGTCGTCGAAGAAGAGCTGGTAGCGCAGGCCGGAGCAGCCACCGGGCTGCACGGCGACGCGCAGCTGCAGGCCCTCCTCGCCCTGCTGCTCCAGCAGGCTCTTGACCTTGGCGGCGGCCCCGTCAGTCAGGATCAGGCCCTGCTGCGTGGTCTCGCTGCTCTCAACCGTCATGTGCTGACTCCCGCGGTCTGCGCCAACCGCCCACCCGGGACGGTCGTTTACTTCGGTTCTACTAGACGCTACCAACACGCGCCGCCCGTCACACATTCCGCGGGGTGGTACGTGGGTCACCGGGACGCGACGAGCGTGTGCAATGATTAGTCGTCAATCCGACGATAAGTCCCCGAGGGGGTGTGGTCGTGACGATCACTGAGACCGGCGTTCCGCTCTTCGCCCTGGGTCGCGGCGCCGACCCGGACAGCGAGCGCGGGGTCGACTGTCCCGGCGAGCTCCCGCCGGCGTCCGACCCGGCACTGGTAGAGCGCGCCCGCGTCGCCAAGGAACGGCTCGGCGACCGGCTGTTCGTGCTGGGGCACCACTACCAGCGCGACGAGGTCATCCAGTTCGCCGATGTCACCGGCGACTCGTTCAAGCTGGCCCGCGAGGCCGCCGCCCGGCCCGGAGCCGAGTACATCGTGTTCTGCGGCGTCCACTTCATGGCCGAGTCGGCCGACATCCTGACGGCGGACTCGCAGAAGGTCGTGCTGCCGGACCTCGCCGCGGGCTGCTCGATGGCCGACATGGCGACCTTCGACCAGGTGGAGGAGTGCTGGGAGGTCCTCGAGGACGCCGGCGCCGACCGGGTCGTACCGATCACCTACATGAACTCCAGCGCGGACATCAAGGCGTTCTGCGGGCGGAACGGCGGCGCCGTGTGCACCTCCTCCAACGCCGAGCGCGCGCTCACCTGGGCGTTCGAGCAGGGGCAGCAGGTCCTGTTCCTGCCCGACCAGCACCTGGGGCGCAACACCGCGGTGCTGGAGCTGGGCCTGTCGCTGGACGACTGCGTGGTCTACAACCCGCACCGGCCGAACGGCGGACTCACGGATGAGCAGCTCAAGAACGCGAAGATGATCCTGTGGCAGGGACACTGCTCGGTCCACGGCAGGTTCAGCCCCGCGGCCGTCGACGAGTTCCGTGAGCGCATCCCGGGAGTGAACATCCTCGTTCACCCGGAATGCCGTCATGAGGTCGTGACCAAGGCCGACTTCGTCGGATCCACCGAGTACATCATTCGCACCGTACGGGAAGCCCCGGAAGGCTCGGCCTGGGCCATCGGCACCGAGCTGAACCTGGTCAAGCGGCTCGCCGGGATGTTCCCCGGCAAGAGCGTCTCGTTCCTCGACAAGACCGTGTGCTTCTGCTCGACGATGAACCGAATCGACCTGCCGCACCTGGTCTGGGCGCTGGAGTCCCTGGCCGACGGCAAGGTGGTCAACCAGATCACGGTCGACCCCGAGACCACCCACTGGGCCAAGGTCGCCCTCGACCGCATGCTGGCGCTGCCCTAGCCGTCACAGCCCGGCGTCACAGACCCGGTGCGCCCCAGACGGGGAACCAGCTCGCGAGGTCCGGCTCGATCTTCAGCTCCTCGCCGAGGATCCCGCGCACCTGAAGCTCCAGAGCGTTGTCCCGGCGGGTGTCCCCCGCCGGGGCGAAGGGGTAGAAGGTGCCGCGCTTGTAGAGGTAGACGATCGCGAGCCGCCGGCCGGACGGATCGGCGAAGGTCACCAGCGAGCACAGCAGCGACGGCCCGAACCCGGCGGACTCCAGCGACGAGTTGGCCGCGTGGAGGTCGGTGACGAGCGCGGAGACGTCCGGGTCCCGCACCACGACCCAGGTGTAACCGTAGGAGTCGCGGACCAACTCGGACTTGCCGAGCAGCGCCTGGACGTCCTGCTCGAGGCGGGCGAACGCGCCGCCTTCGGCCGCGCGGAAGGAGACCGAGCCGATGCCGACCGGGGTGAAAGCGGTGGCCGCCTGAAGGGTGACGGCGGCGGCGGGCAGCGCGAACAGCGCGTCGAGATCGGGCTTGGCGGGCTTCGATCTCCCCAGCAGTGCGTCCAGCCATCCCATTGTCGTCGGCCGATCAGCGGTTCAGCGCCGCGGAGATCCGGGCGAGCTGCTCCAGGCGGCGCTCCAGCGGCGGGTGCGTCGAGAGCAGCGAGGCTATGCTCTGCCCGGAGACGGCGGGGGCGAAGAAGAACGCGTTGAACGGCTGCGCCTCACGCAGGTCCCTCGTCGGGATCCTGGCGATCTCCCCACTGATCTTGGTCAGCGCGCTCGCCAGCGCGGAGGGCCGCTGCGTGAGCAGCGCTCCGGCGCGGTCGGCGGCGAGCTCCCGGTAGCGCGACAGCGCTCTCGTCAGCAGGAAGCTCACCGCGTACACCAGGCCGGAGACGAGGAAGATGATCGCCCCGATGGGCGGGCCGTTGTTGCTGCGGCGGCCTCCCGCGAGGCCGGTGTACAGCGCGAACCGGGTCATCAGCCCGGCCACGATGCCGAGGAACGACGCGATCGTCATGACGGCGACGTCGCGGTGGGCGACGTGCGACATCTCATGCGCGATCACGCCCTCCAGCTCCCGGGCGTCCAGCCTGCGCAGGATGCCGGTGGTCACGCACACCACCGAGTTCTTCTGGTCGCGCCCGGTCGCGAACGCGTTGGGCATGTCGGTGTCCGCGATCGCCACCCGGGGCTTGGGCATTCCGGCCATCGCGCTGAGCCGGTCGATGATCCCGTGCAGCTCGGGGGCCTCCTGCGGGGAGACCTCACGCCCGCCCATCGCGAAAAGCGCGATCTTGTCGGACAGGAGGAACTGCACCAGCAGGAGCCCCGCGGCGACCACGAGCACGGCGATCGCCCGCACACCGAGAGCCACCAGCGCGGCCATGAACGCCACGTAGACGAGCCCGAGCAGGAACATCGTCACGGTCATCCGCACGGTCAGGCCGCGGTCCGGGGCGAATCGCGTCGCAGCCATCATCCAGGGATGAGCCCGGTGTCGCCGAGCATCTCCCGCACCTCCTCGATCGAAGCGTCGGCGGGCGGCAGGATCAGCTCGGACGGCTCGAGCGAATCCGCCGGCAGTGCCTTGCCCACCTGCCGGACCTTGTCCAGCAGCGCGTGCAGCTTGACGCGGAACACGTCCTCGTCATCGGTCTCGATGGCGGCCTCGAGCTCGCCGTCGAGCTCGTTGAGCACGTCGATGTCGGCCTCGGCGATCTCGACCTGGCCCTCTCCCATGATTCTGACGATCACAGGCCCTCCCCCGGCTGGCGCAGCTGCTGGGTCCGCTGCGCGGGCTGCCCCGCCTGGCCCGGCTGTCCGGCCTCGATCGCGCCCTGCGGCGCGGGGCCCTGGCCGAGCTCGGCCTTCATCTTGGCGATCTCCAGCTCGACGTCGCTGCCGGCGCCCATGCGGTCGAGCTCGGCCTGGATGTCGTCGCGCTGGCCGGTGAAGTCGTCCAGGGCGCCGCTCGCCAGCAGCTCGTCGATCGCACCGGCCCGCGCCTGCATCTGCGCGGTCTTGTCCTCGGCACGCTGGATGGCCAGGCCGACGTCGCCCATCTCCTCGGAGATGCCGGAGAACGCCTCGTTGATCCGCGTCTGCGCCTCCGCCGCCGTGTAGGTGGCCTTGATGGTCTCCTTCTTGGTGCGGAAGGAGTCCACCTTCGCCTGCAGCCGCTGGCTGGCGAGCGTGAGCTTCTCCTCCTCGCCATGGAGGTTGTTGTACTGGAGGCGGAGGTCGGCGATCTGCGCGTTCAGGCCGTTGCGTCGCGTGAGCGCCTCGCGCGCAAGGTCCTCCCGCCCGGCGGCGAGCGCCTGCCGGCTCTGGTTCTCCAGCTTGGCGCCCTGCCCCTCAAGCTGGTTGATCTGCAACTCGACCCGCTTGCGGCTGGTCGCCACGTCGGCCACACCCCGGCGGACCTTCTGCAGCAACTCGAGTTGCCGCTGGTACGAGTAGTCCAGCGTCTCTCGTGGATCTTCCATCTTGTCCAAGGCCTTGTTGGCCTTGGACTTAAAGATCATGGAAAGTCTCTTCATCACGCTCATGCGCGTCGGCCGTCCCCTTCTCAAGGTTATGCATGGCGAAACCGCCTGGGTTCACCCTACGCATAACGCGCGAGGGCGTCACTAAGTTGCACTCCCGGTAGGCTGGACGCCGTGTTCCGACGTCGTACCCAGACCTCCGCCGACGACTCTCCCGCTTCTGTAGAGGATCCTAAGCCCGGGCAGACTCCCGGCAAGGGCCGTCCCACGCCGAAGCGGAGCGAGGCGCAGAGCCGCCGCCGCTCGCCCGTCACCGCCCCGGCCAACCGCAAGGAGGCCTACCGGATGCAGCGCGAGCGCGACAAGGCGCTGCGCGCCAAGCATCGCGAGGCGCTGCTGCGCGGCGACGAGCGGGCTCTGCCGGCGCGCGACCGCGGCCCGGTGCGGAAGTTCGCCCGCGACTGGGTCGACTCCCGGCGTCTGCCCGGACAGTACTTCCTGCCCGTCGTCTTCATCATCATGCTGCTGTCGATGGTGCCCGCCACGCCGGCGATCCAGAGCGTCGTCCTTCTCGTCTACACGCTGTCCCTGCCTGTGGTGATGGTGCTCGTACTGGGCAGCGCCTTCTACGTCGGCCGCCGGGTGAAGAAGGAGGCCGCCGCCAGGTTCCCCGGCGAGAACCTCCGGGGCGTGGCCTTCTACGCGGCGATGCGGTCGACCCAGATCCGCCGGCTGCGCTTCCCCAAGCCGACGCTGCTCCCCGGCGGCGTGCCCATTCCGCCCAAGGACTGAGCCCAGAAGACGATTGAGGCCGATCTACCCGTGACGTGCGGGAGGTCGGCGATCGATGCGTTTTCGATCTACTCCAGGATCTTGCCGGGCTTCCACTCGAGGCCATACGCTCCCGGGAATCGTATACGAAGTGTTCCGGGCGTTATGTCCCCCCATGGAGGCCCACACATGACCGCGTCCAAGGCAGCCGTCGCACTGCTCGCCGCCATCGCGTTGACATCGGGCTGCGGCCTGTCCGAAGACTCCCCGGCGGCCTCCGCCTCCGGTTCCTCCGGAGACTCGGGCACCATCAAGATCGGCAGTGTGAACGCCCTGAGCGGGCCGGTCACCTTCCCCGACTCCTCGTCGGCGGCCAAGGCGGTGTTCGACCGGGTCAACGCCCAGGGAGGCATCAACGGACGCGAAATCGAGTACATCGTCACCGACGACAAGGGCGACCCGGCGGCCGCCGCCCAGGCGGCCAGGGACCTGGTCACCAACCAGGGTGTCGTGGCCCTCGCCGGCTCGGCCAGCCTGGTCGACTGCGCGGTGAACGCGCCGTTCTACACGCAGTCGGGCATCGTCTCGGTCCAGGGCACCGGAGTCGACCCGACCTGCTTCAGCTCCGCCGCGATCTCGCCGGTCAACGCCGGGCCGTACCTCAACACCGCGATCAACCTCTACTACGCCTCGGAGGTGCTCAAGCGGGACAAGGTCTGCTCGTTCCTCGCCATCCTCGGCAACACCAACGACGCGTACGGCCAGGCCATCGCGAGCTGGACCAAGCTCACCGGGAAGACCCCGGTCGTGGACGACCGCACGGTCAAGCCCGACTCCGACCCGACGCCGTTCGTGCTGCGGGCCAAGAAGGAGGGCTGCCAGGCCGTGCTCTACAACGGCACCGAGCCGATGGCGATCGCGTGGATGAAGGCCGTCAAACAGCAGAACATCACCGGCATCGACTGGCTGATGACCACGGCGCCCTACACCGACGCGGTGGCCAAGGCGCTCGGCACGGACGGCGACGGAATGTATGCCAATGCCGAGTTTGAGCCGTTCACCCAGGCCGACTCCTCCGCGCTGGCCGACTGGCGGTCGCTGATGACCGAGAAGAACGTGCCGCTCACGTCGTTCGGCCAGGGCGGCTACCTCGCGGCCACCCACCTGGTGGACACCCTCAGGTCCATTCAAGGCCCGATCACTCGCGAGTCGGTCGCCAAGGCGTTCAAGGAGCTGAAGCCGATCGAGTCGCCGCTGACCGGCACCCCGTACGAGTTCGGCGACGCGGCCGGGCACATGTCGAACAAGGCCGGGAAGATCGTTCAGCTCGAGGGCGGGCAGTGGCGGGTCGTCACGCCCGACTGGGTCCGCTATCCGGGGACGCTCGGCTGATGCTCCAGGGCGTCGTCTCCGGGCTGGCCGGGGGCGGTACCTTCGCCGCCCTCGGCCTGCTGCTCACGGTGATGTACCGGCTGACCGCGACCGTCAACCTGGCGATCGCGGCGACGGGCGTGGTCGGGGTCTACGTCATGGCCCTGCTCGTCCAGGCCGGATGGCCGTACGGCGTGGCTGCGCTCGCCGGGATCGTCGCGGGCGCGCTGGCCTCGGTCTGCTGCGGGCTCATCATGACCCGCTGGTTCGCGACCGGCGGCCCGCAGATCCGCACCGCCGTGTCCATCGCGCAGCTCATCGGGCTCATCGCGCTGGCCTACATCTGCTTCGGCGACGAGCCCCGCGTCCTGCCGAACCCGGCGGACGGGCGGGTCGCCACGGTCGCCGGCGTGACCATCACCATGGGCTCCGTCATCCTGATCGCGCTCGCCGTGCTGATCGGCACCGGCATCCATGTCCTGCTCACCCGTACCTCGCTGGGGCTCCGGCTGCGGGCGATGGCCGAGCGGCCGATCACCACCGAACTGCTCGGCATCGGCACCCGCGCGCTCACGGTGACCGTCTGGGGTCTGTCCGGGGCGCTGGCCTCGATCGTGCTGCTGCTCGTCGCGCCGGTGCGGTCGAGCGACATCCTGTCCCTCAGCATGCTCATCGTGCCCGCCTGCGCCGCCGCGCTGGTCGGCGGACTGCGACTGCTGAGCGGGGCGCTGCTCGGCGGGCTCGGCCTCGGCCTTCTCGAAGGCGCTCTGGCGGGTTCGGCCACCGTCCAGCAGTACCGCGACGTGGTGCCCTTCGTCGTCATCCTGTTCATCCTCGTCTGGAACCAGCGCGGGGAGGTATGGGATGCGGCGCGCTAGAACCGATCTCGTCAGGACCGGGGTCGTCGGCGTCTTCCTGGCCGGGCTCTGCTATGGGCTGGCCGCCGGGCTGCCCGCGTACTGGGTCTTCCTCGCCATGTCCGCGGTGATCTCCGGCGTGCTGCTGCAGAGCCTCGGCGTGGTGGCCGGGCACGCGGGCATGGTCTCGCTCTGCCAGATGGCGTTCGCCGCGATCGGCGCGTGGACGACCGCCCAGCTTCACGTCTGGGGTGTGCCCGGCGGGCTGTACGTCTGGGCGCCGCTGGCCGGGCTCGCCGCGGTGCCGCTCGGCCTGCTGATCGGCCTGCCCGCACTGCGGCTGCGCGGGGTGCACCTGGCCATCGTCACGCTGGGCTTCGCCGCCACCGTGGACGTGGTGCTCGCCGCGACCTCCTTCCCCGGGACCGACCACGGCATCACGGTCACGCGTCCGGCCGGTCTCACCTCCGACCGGCAGTACTTCCTGTTCTGCTGCGCCGTCTTCGCGATCGTCGGCATCGCGCTCAAGCTGGTCAGGGGGACCCGGCTCGGCGCCTCCTGGCGGGCGCTGCGCGAGTCCGAGCGCGCCACGGCCGCGGCCGGCACCAGCGTGCCGGGGGCCAAGCTCAGCGCCTTCGCGGTCAGCGCCTTCGTCGCCGGGCTGTCGGGGGCGTTGCTGGCCGGGCAGCTCGCCATGGTCGTCTCGAAGAACTTCGACCCCGGCCAGTCACTCGTCATGTACGCCGTCGCGATCATGGTGGGGGCGCACCATCCCGAGGGCGCGCTGATCGGCGGCGCACTGGGCGTGGCGGTCGCGGAGATGCTGCGCCGCTTCGGTGTCCCCCAGCAGTGGTCGAACGTGATCTTCGCGGTCGGCGCCGTACAGGCCCTGACCCAGGGAGCGGGGATGAGCGACGCGATCCGGGGATTGCTGCACGGGGTGGCACGTGGGCGCCGCGCTCACCCCGCCACGGCCGGGACGCCTGTGCCGGTGGCCGCCGGGGCTCCGGCGGAGGCGCCGGCCGACGCCGCGGCACCGGCCGGCCCGGAGACGACCGGCGGCGCACTGGAGGTCACCGGACTGACCGTGCGCTACGGGCGGGTCACCGCGGTGGACGCGGTCGGCCTGACCGTTCCCGCCGGAACCGTCGTCGGACTGGTCGGGCCCAACGGGGCGGGGAAGTCCTCGCTGGTCGACGCGGTCAGCGGCTTCCTGCCGGGATCGGCCGGCACGATCACGGTGAGCGGCGGCCGGGTGGACGGCCTGCCCGTGCACCGCCGCGCACGCGCCGGGCTGCGCCGCACGTTCCAGCAGGACAGGGTGCCCACGGGGCTGACCGTGCGGGAATACCTCAGGTTCGCGGCCCGCCGCCCGGTCAGCGACGCGGACATCGCCGAGGCGCTGGCCGGGCTGGTCGAAGTCGGACCGGAAGGGCCGATCTCCGCGCTGGACGTCGGCACCCGGCGACTGCTCGAGGTCGCCGGGGCCCTGCTGGCCCGCCCCGCGGTCGCCGTGCTGGACGAGCCCGCCGCGGGACTCGGTCACGCCGAATCGGCCCGGCTGGGCGAGTGGCTGGCATCCGTACCCGCCCGCTACGGCTCGGCCGTCCTGCTCATCGAGCACGACCTCGACCTCGTGCGCAGGGCGTGCACGAGGGTGACCGTGCTCGACTTCGGCCGGGTCATCGCCGAGGGCCCTCCCGCCGAGGTCTTCACCCGGGCGCATGTGCTTCGCGCCTACCTTGGAGAGGAGATGGCCGCATGACGCTCGCCCTGGACGACCTCACTGTGGCGCGCGGCGGGCAGCCGGTCGTGCGCGGCGTCTCGCTCACCGCCGCGGCCGGTCAGGTCACCGTGCTGCTCGGCCCGAACGGCGCGGGCAAGACCACCCTGCTGGAGGCCGTCTCCGGCGTCCTCCCGGCGGCCGGCGGCCGGATCCGGCTGGCCGGGCGGGACATCACGTCCTGGTCCCGTCCTCGCCGGGCCCGGCAGGGCCTGGCCCACGTCGAACAGGGCCGTGCCGTCTTCGCCACCCTCACCGTGCGGGAGAACATCCGACTGGTCGGACCCCTCGACCGGGCGCTGGAGCTCTTCCCCGAACTGGAAAAGCGCCTCGACGTCCGCGCCGGACTGCTGTCGGGCGGAGAACAGCAGATGCTCGTCCTCGGCCGGGCGATCGTGGGCGGTCCGTCCGTACTGCTGCTGGACGAGATGTCGCTCGGCCTGGCGCCGGCCATCGTGCGGCGGCTGCTCCCGGTGCTGCGCGGGCTCGCCGCCGGCGGCTGCGCGGTGCTGCTCGTGGAGCAGTTCGCACACGCCGCCCTCACGGTCGCCGACACGGCGTACGTACTGGCGCACGGCTCCCTCACCTACGGCGGCCCGCCCGAGCCGCTTCGTGCCTCCGATGACGCGCTCGCCTCGGCATACCTGGGAACCGCTCCGCCCAGGAGCTGATCGCCGTACGGTCGGACCCCGCACCGGCCCCGGGTTTCGCCGCCATGCGCGATGACCGCGGTCACACCGTCAGCTGAGGGCGCACTAATGTCGGGGGCATGGAATTCCGCCATCTCGGCCGCAGCGGCCTCATGGTCAGCGAGATCAGCTACGGAAACTGGATCACCCACGGTTCGCAGGTCGAGGAGGACGCGGCTCGCGCATGCGTGCACGCGGCCCTTGACGAAGGCGTGACGACGTTCGACACCGCCGACGTCTACGCCGGCACACGGGCCGAGGAGGTGCTCGGGCGGGCGCTGGAGGGCGTACGCCGCGAGTCCCTGGAGATCTTCACCAAGGTCTACTGGCCCACCGGGACCGGGCCGAACGACCGCGGACTGTCCCGCAAGCACATCATGGAGTCCGTCAACGGCTCGCTGCGCCGCCTGCGGACGGACTACGTCGACCTCTACCAGGCGCACCGCTTCGACGTCGAGACGCCGCTGGAGGAGACGCTCCGCGCCTTCGACGATCTCGTACGGCAGGGCAAGGTGCTGTACGTGGGCGTCAGCGAATGGACGGCCGACCAGATCGCCCGGGCACTGAAGATCGCCGACGAGATGGGCTTCGACCGGCTCGTGTCCAACCAGCCGCAGTACTCGATGCTGTGGCGGGTCATCGAGGCCGAGGTCGTGCCGCTGTGCGAGAAGGAGGGCTTGAGCCAGATCGTCTGGTCGCCCATCGCACAGGGCGTGCTCACCGGCAAGTACCTGCCCGGCCGGCCGGCGCCCGCCGGTTCGCGCGCCACCGACCCCACCGGCTCCGGCTTCATCGGCCGGATGCTCGACGACGAGTTGCTGCGCCGGGTGCAGGAGCTCAAGCCGATCGCCGCCGACCTCGGGCTCACCATGGCCCAGCTCGCGGTGGCCTGGGTGTTGCGCAACCCCAACGTGTCGTCCGCCATCGTCGGAGCCACACGTCCGGAGCAGGTGCGCGACAACGTGAAGGCCTCGGGGGTCCGGCTCGACGACGAGACCATGCGCCGGATCGACGAAGTGCTCGGCGACGTGGTCGAGCGGGACCCGGCCAAGACCGTCAGCCCCGCCAAGCGGCCGTAGCCGATTCGGACCACGTCAGGCGGGGCGCAGCGACATCCCCGCGTACTCGACGCGGTCCTCCTCCAGGAGCGTGACCTGCTCCACCCCGTTTTCGAGCAGGTCACGCCACGACTCTCCCAGCCACGACTCGGCGTCCGACTGGCTGGTGAAGATCTCACTCGGCAGCGCCCGGTCCGTCATCTCGGCGCCGTTCGCGTCCTCGTACCGCCACCGCCATGTCATGCCCATCCGCCCCTTCCCGCCGAACCAGTCGAACACGCACGTCTCATCGACCCTATGCGAAAGGAGCGCCGGGTGGAGGTCCGCTTGGCGGGGACCGGGGGCCCGGAGGGCTGGCCCGCGCCGGGCTGCGGCTGCGCCTCCTGCGGCCGCCTCGCCCCCGATGCCCCCGATCGCCGCGCACCCGCATCGATCGTGATCGACGGGCTCGTACGACTCCCGTCCCGTACCGGCACAGCACAGGGCGGAGTGGTGCCGGACGGCTATCTCCTCGCCCGCGGCCCCGACGGCTACGAGATCACCGGTCCCGACCGGAGCCGGATGCTCTACGCGCCGTCCGATGCGGGCATCCCCGATGCCCCCCGGCGAGGTGACGGCCTCGATGAGCCCTGTCCCCGGGAACCCTTCGACCTGTTGCTCATCGACCTACTCGACGAGCCGGAGCGCCTGGGCGATCTGCGCCGCCGCGGCCGGGTCACGCCCGAGACGCAGATCATCGCCGTACACCTCGACCACCGTGTCCCCTCCGAGACCGAACTGGCCCGCAGGCTCGCCCACTGGAGAGCGAGAGCCGTACCGGACGGGACCGTGTTGCACACCCAGGACAGGCGCGTGAGCACCCTCACCGGGGCACCGGCGTCGGGCATGGCGAGGCGGACGCTGCTGCTCGGCGGCGCCCGATCGGGCAAGTCCGAGGAGGCCGAACTGCGGGTGGCCGCCGACCCCGACGTCACCTACGTCGCCACGGGCCCCTCCCCCGGCGACGACCCCTCGTGGCTGGCCAGGGTGAAGCTGCACCGGGATCGCCGTCCCCGGCACTGGCGGACCCTTGAGACCACCGACCTCACCTCCGTCCTCGCCACAACGGACGACCCCGGCCGGACACTGCTGATCGACGGCATCGGCACGTGGCTGGCCGCGATGTTCGACGAATGCGGGGCGTGGCCGGGCTCGGACCACGACCCCGGCCTGGCACGGGCTGAGGTGACTCGGCGGTGCGACGAACTCGTGGCGGCCTGGCGGCGCACCCGGGCCCGGGTGGTCGCGGTGAGCGACGAGGTCGGCCTCGGCGTCGTCCCGGCCACCGCCGCCGGAGGGCTGTTCCGCGACGAGCTGGGCCGCCTCAACCAGCGACTGGCCCGCGAGTCCGAAGACGTCGCGATAGTAATCGCGGGCCGTCTGCTTCCTCTCCCGATCTGACCTGCCGCCGCCGTACATACGGCTTCGATCGGCCGGGCGCCTACGATCCTGGCTCGTGGCGAATCCTTCCGACCCGATGGAATGGCGTGCTCGCCGAAGGCAAGCCAGACGGCTACTCACCACGGACTTGTTCCGGTGCGGAGGTAGTAGGTAACGACATTGAGAACGCGTGCTCGCTCGCGGTCGCCGTTCTCCTCACTCAGGTGGGTTTCTTCTGCGGCCTGGACCGTGTACTCGACGGCAGCGACGAGATCCACGTCGTTCTTGAGGGCGTAAATGAGGGCCTGCACGGCTCGTTCCTTCAGCAGCAGGCGCCCCAGCTCGGTGTCATGGCCCGGGATCGGGTTGTTTCCTCGCGCGGCCTCGGCCCGGTACTGGTCCCGAAGACGGTAGAGGCGGCTACGCACGTCCTGTGCCGCCGCGCCACGGTCGCCGGCCGCGACGAACCGCATCGCCTCGTCGATCAGCGAGCCCTCCAATCCAGTGGTGGCGACGGCGAGTTCGGCGGCGATACGGATGATCTCCGGCAGCTTGTCGGCGGTGGGCTCGGCGGCGATCGCCCCGATCCGGGGATCGCTCCTGGCGATGGCCTGCATGTCCGCATCCAGAAGATCCGCAGGCGTCACCGGGTGCAGCGGCAGCGGGTACAACTGAACGCCCAGATGCGTCTGCTTCAGCCACTGCCCGTCCACACGTACCCCGGACAGTTCCTCGCCGACGGCCAGCCCTGCGGCGAACCCGTTCCGCCGCCACTGCTCCTCCGTCACCGCCACCCCTGACAGCCAGTCGCGCCCGGACCTCGGAGTCACGCCGTCCAGATCAAAAGGATTGAAAGCTGCGATGAGTTCACCGTCGGCCACGTACGTGACCCTCACCCGACGGTCCGCCGTCCAACGGACGCTATATGCCTGGCTGTCGGCCGCCACCTCGCTCAGGATCCGCACGCTGGTCCCCCGGACGTTGAACGGCTCCATCACGACCGTCCACACGCCGTGCCGGGCGGTGAGCATGGCGCCATCTGCCTCCTCGTCGAGGTCCTCATACGCCTCGTCCTCCACGTCCGCCCAGGTGGCCGGGTGGACGGCAGAGGGATCACCACCGAAACGGCGGACCAGATCGGCGAACACGGCATCCGATTCGCCGGTTCGGATCCAAGTAACACAGCACTGTTTGGGGAACACGGGCCACAACCGTTCATACGTGACGAAAGAAGAGCTCATGGCGAGTCCGATCGATGAATTGGCGGAAGTGGGGGCGCGAGACGCGCCCCCACCAGTCGTACAGAGGTCGAAGTCCTCGATCTCTTCGGGGAATGGGTCGGTCACGATGTTCCCGCGGGTCCCGCTCACCGGCCTGGATTCACCAGGAAGAATCACGTCGACCCAGAAGGGCGAGTACTGCCTGATGCGGTTGCGCTGGTAGAACCAGTTTGTACGGGATCCTGACGAACAGTTGTCCCTCCCGAGAATGATCCGCACCGAGTAGTCGTTGGTCGTGCTGCCCACGGTCGGGTCCTGCTTGTACGGAACGACGAAGCCGACAAGGTCAGCACGTGACCTTCATCCTCTCGGTGGACCGGGCAGGCACCTCCACGGGCTTACCGGACGTGGCCGCCTTCTCCCAGGCGGCCTTGAGTGCCGGATCCGATGTGGCATCCGGTTGCGCTGTCGATGCGGCTGCCGATGCGGCGGAGGAGGAGGAGGAGGTCGGGGGTGGTGTGGGGCCCTGGGCGATCGCGGGCGCGCTCACGAGCGAGAGCGGCAGCATCAGGGCCGTGATCAGGGCAGCACGTTGGCGCGTCCGGACGGATAAGCCGGACGCTGATCGTCATGGGTTCACTCACAGCCTTTCGAACATATGCGAACACGTTTTCGGTAACGGGAAAGCCCTGCTCCGTCACGACGGCCGAAGGTCGTGATCTTTGAGGAGCGAGCGGCTGGGAAGGGAGGCAACATGGGGGCGGCCATCGAGATTATGATCGTTTTGAGGTGGCCGGCCGGGGTTCTTCACTGTTGGGAGGTGGGGTCGCATGAGTGAGCACTGCCGTGTTCGCGTGGCCTGCCCGTACAGATTGCACCGCCAAAACACACGCGGGCGACCGGTCAGGTGATCGCCGCGTGGCGATTCGCGATCGGAATGCTGAGCGTGCTCCCCGTGCGGGCCGTCGCCGTCGTGGATCGGCGGCTCGCCCGCCGGTCGATGACCTTCGCCCCCGCGGTGGGGGCGCTGCTCGGGCTCGCCGCCGCAACGGTCCTGGTCGTGGCCCGCTGGACGGGCGGCACCGCGCTGCTGTCCGCCGTTCTCGCGGTCGGGACGCTCGCCTGGCTCACCCGCGGCCTCCATCTCGACGGCCTCGCCGATCTCGCGGATGGCCTGGGCAGCGGCAAACCCGCGGAGCGGGCGCTGGCCATCATGAAGCGATCCGACATCGGCCCGTTCGGCGTCGTCACGCTGGTGTTCACCTTGCTCCTGCAGGTGGCGGCGCTCACGGCGCTGACGGAGTCATCTCCTCTTTCGGCCGGAGCGTGCCTGGTCACCGCCTGCACGACCGGCAGGCTCGCCATCACCTGGGCATGCGGGCAAGGTGTGCCCGCCGCCCGGCCGGAGGGTCTCGGCACGCTCGTCGCGCGGGCCGTGCCGCTGAGCCGGGCTCTGCTGGCGACCCTCTTCTCCGTCGGCGTCTCCTTCGGCGTTTCCGTCGGCGTCGTGGTCATGACGCGTCCGGGACTTCCCCCCGTCGAACCGCTCAAGCCGCTTGTGGCCATGGCGGCGGGGCTGGTGGCCGCCACGCTGCTGCGCCGCCGGGCCGTACGGCGGCTGGGCGGCATCACCGGCGACGTGCTCGGCGCGCTGTGCGAGTGCGCGACGACCGCCGCCCTGCTGTGCTGCGCGATGCTTCTCCCCTGATGACCAGCCCGCCGACAATCCGCATGCACCAATCGGTTCATCCGATGACCACCCGTTTGTGCGCAGCGAAGAAAGCATGGATAGCATCGGCTCACGTGACCACTGTGCGCGTCAATCCATCTGAGACGGTCTCCATCGAGACCGGTGCACTCATAGTGGGCGTCCACGCGACTCCGGACGGCCCCACACCGGCTCCCGGCTCCGAGGGCTTGGACCAGGCCCTCGACGGCCGGCTGACCGAAATCCTCAACGCGGTGGGCTTCACCGGGAAGGCGGAGGAGATCGCCAAGATCCCGACCTTCGGCGCGCTGTCCGCGCCGGTCGTGGTCGTGGTCGGTCTCGGTGACCGCCCGGATGGAGACTACCGGCTGGAGACCCTGCGCCGCGCCGCCGGCGCCGCCGCGCGTTCCGTCGCCGGCACGGCCACCGCCGCCTTCGCGCTGCCCGCCGCCACCGCCGAACAGGCCGAGGCCATCGCGATCGGCGGCCTGCTCGGGGCGTACGGCTTCACCAGATATCGCACCGACGGTGAGCGCAAGGCGCCCGTGGGCGAGCTCGTGGTGCTTTCGGGTGCCCCGGGGGCCGAGGAGGCCGTCCGGCACGCGACGGAGATCGCGGCCTCGGTCAACCTGGTCCGTGACCTCGTCAACACACCGCCATCGGATCTGTCGCCCGCCCGGTTCGCCGAGATCGCCCGGGAGATGGGCGGCCAGGCCGGCCTGTCGGTCGAGGTGCTCGACGAGACCGAACTCAAGGAGGGCGGCTACGGCGGCATCGTCGGCGTCGGCCAGGGTTCGGCCAACCCGCCGCGGCTGGTCCGCCTCGCGTACGAGCACCCGGAGGCCGCGCGGACCATCGCGTTCGTGGGCAAGGGCATCACGTTCGACTCGGGCGGCCTGTCACTCAAGCCCGCGGCGTCCATGGACTGGATGAAGTCGGACATGGGCGGCGCGGGAGCGGTGTTCGGCTCGCTCCTCGCGATCGCCGGGCTCGGCCTGCCGATCAACGTGGTCGGCTACCTCTGCCTCGCCGAGAACATGCCGTCGGGTTCGGCCCAGCGTCCGTCCGACGTGCTGCACACCTACAGCGGCAAGACGGTGGAGGTGCTCGACACCGACGCGGAGGGCCGCCTGGTGCTGATCGACGGCATCGCCCGCGCCGCCGAGGACGACCCCGAGCTGATCGTGGACGTCGCCACGCTGACCGGGGCGCAGATCGTCGCGCTCGGCTGGCGCACGGCCGGCGTGATGGCCAACGAGGACGCGCTCCGTGAGGAGGTCGTGGAGATCGCCGCGGAGCAGGGTGAGGGCGCCTGGGGGATGCCGCTTCCCGAGGAGCTGCGCAAGGGCCTCGACTCCCCGGTCGCCGACATCGCCAACCTGCAGCCCGAGCGCTGGGGCAGCATGCTCACCGCGGGCATCTTCCTGCGCGAGTTCGTGCCCGAGGGCGTCCGCTGGGCGCACGTCGACATGGCCGGTCCCGCGTTCAATAAGGGCGAGCCGTACGGCTACACGCCGAAGGGCGGCACCGGCGCGGCCACCCGTACGCTCGTCGGCATCGCCGAGCGGTACGCGGGCAGGCGTTGACGGGTGCCGCGACGCGGCGGCCGTCCGCGCGGGCGGCCGCCGCGACCGAACCACGATCTTCATGGACAAATGAAAAGATGCTGTCGGACCCATCCGGTGGCAGGAAACCCAGCGAGGAGCATTCAGTGGCTGATGGCAGCGGCCCCTTCGACATCGTCGTCCTAGGTGGCGGTAGCGGTGGTTACGCATGTGCCCTGCGGGCGGCCGAGCTCGGCATGAACGTCGTCCTCATCGAGAAGGACAAGGTCGGAGGCACCTGCCTGCACCGCGGCTGCATCCCCACGAAGGCACTGCTGCACGCCGCCGAGTTGGCCGACCAGGCCCGTGAGGGCGCTTCCTTCGGGGTGCGGACCAGCTTCGAGGGCATCGACGTGCCGGCCGTCCACGCCTACAAGGACAAGGTGATCAGCGGGCTCTGGAAGGGCCTCGCCGGTCTCATCAAGAGCAAGAAGATCACCGTCGTCGAGGGTGAGGGCCGGCTGGCCGGCCCCGGCCGCGTGGAGGTGGGCGGCCAGGTCTACGAGGGCCGCCACGTCGTGCTGGCGACCGGTTCGACCCCCAAGTCGCTGCCCGGCCTGGACATCGACGGCGACAAGATCATCAGCAGCGATCACGCGCTGGTCCTGGACCGCGTGCCCTCCTCGGTCGTCGTCCTGGGCGGCGGCGTGATCGGCGTGGAGTTCGCCAGCGTGTGGCGGTCGTTCGGCGCCGAGGTGACGATCGTCGAGGCGCTCCCCCACCTGCTGCCGCTCGAGGACGAGTCGAACTCCAAGCTGCTCGAGCGGGCCTTCCGGCGTCGCGGCATCAAGTACGAGCTGGGCGTCAGGTTCGAGAGCGTCAAGACCACCGAAACCGGCGTGGTCGTCACGCTGGAGAACGGCAAGACGCTCGACGCGGAGCTCATGCTGGTCGCCGTGGGCCGTGGGCCGGTCTCGGCCGGCCTGGGCTACGAGGAGGCCGGCGTCCGTATGGAGCGCGGCCACGTGCAGGTGGACGAGTTCTGCCGGACCAGCGTGCCCGGAGTGTACGCGGTGGGCGACCTCATCCCCACCCTCCAGCTCGCCCACGTCGGCTTCGCCGAGGGCATCCTGGTCGCCGAGCACATCGCCGGCCTGAGCCCCGTGCCGATCGATTACGACGGCGTGCCGCGCATCACCTACTCCGAGCCCGAGGTCGCGTCGGTGGGCATCAGCACGGCCGTCGCCCGTGAGCGCGGCCACGACGTCGTCGAGCTCACCTACAACCTGGCCGGGAACGGCAGGAGCAAGATCCTGCAGACTCAGGGCGAGGTCAAGGTCGTCGCCGAGCGCGACGGCCGGGTCCTGGGTGTGCACATGGTGGGCGGCCGGGTCGGCGAGCTCATCGCGGAAGCTCAGCTGATCTTCAACTGGGAGGCCACGGCGAACGACGTCGCCCAGTTGATCCACCCGCACCCGACCCAGTCCGAGGCTCTCGGCGAGGCGATGCTGGCCCTGGCCGGCAAGCCGCTCCACGTCCACAACTGAACGAACGCGAGAGAAGACGAAAAATGCCGGTCTCCGTAACCATGCCCCAGCTCGGTGAGAGCGTAACCGAGGGCACCGTCACCCGCTGGCTGAAGAACGAAGGCGACCACGTCGAGACAGACGAGCCGCTGCTGGAGGTGTCGACCGACAAGGTCGACACCGAGATCCCGTCGCCGTCGTCGGGCTACCTGACCAAGATCCTCGTCGCCGAGGACGAGACGGTCGAGGTGGGCGCCGAACTGGCCGTGATCGACGCCAACGGCGCCGGTGCCGCTCCGCAGCAGGCCCCAACTCCCCAGCAGGCGCCCGAGCCCGCCCCCGAGCCGGCTCCGGCCGCGGCGCCCGCGCCTGAGCCCGCTCCGGCCCCGGCTCCGCCCATCTCCTCCATCCCGCAGCCGGCCCCGGCAGCGCCGCCCGCCCCGCCCGCCCCGCCGGCGCCGCCCGCCCAGCCCGCTCAGGCCGCCCCGGTGGCCCAGCCGACGCCGCTGCCGCCCCCCGGCGAGGCGCCGTACGTCACGCCGCTGGTGCGCAAGCTGGCCGCCGAGCACGGCGTCGACCTCGACTCGCTGACCGGCACCGGTGTGGGCGGCCGGATCCGCAAGCAGGACGTGATCGAGGCGGCCCGCGTCCAGCGCGAGCGCGCGGCGGCGGCCGCCGCCGCCGCGCCGCAGCCGCAGGCCCCCGCCGCGGCCCCCGCGCCTGTCGCGGCGCAGGCCCCGGCTCCGGCCCAGCCGGCCGCACCCGCGGCGGTTCAGGCGGACACCACGCTGCGCGGCACCACCGAGAAGATGTCGCGGCTGCGCAAGGTGATCGCCGACCGCATGATGGAGTCGCTGCACACCTCGGCGCAGCTCACCACCGTCGTCGAAGTCGACGTGACCCGGATCGCCGCGCTGCGGACCCGGGCCAAGAGCGCCTTCGAGGCGCGCGAGGGCGTGAAGCTGTCGTTCCTGCCGTTCTTCGCGCTCGCGGCGGTCGAGGCGCTGAAGGTCCACCCGAAGCTGAACGCGGTCATCGACGATGAGACCAACGAGGTGACCTACCACGATGTCGAGAACCTCGGCATCGCGGTCGACACCGAGCGCGGCCTGATCGTCCCGGTGATCAAGAGCGCGGGCGACCTGAACATCGCGGGTCTCGCCCGCAAGATCGCCGACCTGGCCGAGCGCACCCGGACCAACAAGATCACACCGGACGACATCGCCGGCGGCACGTTCACGCTGACCAACACCGGCAGCCGCGGCGCGCTGTTCGACACGCCGATCCTCAACAAGCCGCAGGTCGGCATGCTGGGCACCGGTGCGGTCGTCAAGCGCCCGGTCGTCGTGGACACGCCCGAGGGCGAGGTCATCGCGGTCCGGTCGACGGTGTACCTGGCGCTGACGTACGACCACCGTCTGGTCGACGGTGCGGACGCCGCCCGCTTCCTCACCACGATCAAGCGCCGCCTGGAGGACGGCCACTTCGAGAGCCAGCTCGGCCTCGCCTGAGGTCCTCCCCTCGTTTCGACGTGGCCGTCCCGTGCGCGCACGGGACGGCCACGCCCGTTCAGGAGCAGCGCGGCCGCCCGTTTCCGCGGGTTCGGCCATCCCTCTCCGGCGCCCCGCCGTACCCTGGGAAGACCGTCGAGCTGAGTGAGCACAGGAGTGGGGCATGAGCCGAATCGGGCAGTCGCACATCGTCGCCATCGGGGGCGGGTCGTTTCGGCCATCGGAGCGGTACGGGTTCATCGAGCCGACCGCGCTCCTGCGCTACGTGCTCGATCTGACCGGCCAGGACCGGCCCAGGCTCGGGCTGCTCGCGACCGCCACCGGCGACGACTCCGACTGGCTGCTGAAGATGTACGGAGCCTTCAGCCGCTGGGACGTCGAGGTCAGCCACCTGACGGTCTTCCCGATGCCCAACGTGGCCGACCCGCGCGAGTGGGTTCTGGAGCAGGACGCGATCTATGTCAGCGGCGGCAGCGTGGCCAACCTCGCCGCACTGTGGCGGCTGCACGGGCTGGACGAGGCGTTCGCCGAGGCCTGGCGGTCAGGTGTCATCCTGTCCGGGCAGAGCGCGGGGGCGCTGTGCTGGCACGTCGGCGGCAACACCGACTCCTTCGGGCCCAGGCTGCGTCCCTGGGCCGAGGGCCTGGCGCTGCTGCCGTACTCGTGCGGCGTCCACTACGACTCCGATCCGCAGCGCAGGACGCTGCTGCACGAGTCGGTGGCCTCCGGCGAGCTGCCGGAGGCGTACGCGGCCGACGAGGGCGTGGCGCTCCACTATGTCGGCACGGAGTTCATCCAGGCGGTCAGCGTCTCCCCCACGGGTGCCGCCTACCGCATCGAGCGCGACGGTGCGGGTGTGAAGGAGTGTGCGGGTGTGAAGGAGTTCCGCATCGAACCCCGCCTGCTGACGTCCACTAACCTTGAGCCGTGAAAGGCTTGGCCATCGTCCGCATGGGCGTCGACGTTCCGTACGAGCAGGCCTGGAACCTGCAGCGGGTGCTGCACGGGCGCCGGGTGGCGGGCGACATCTCGGATCTGTGCCTCATGCTGGAGCACGCGCCCGTCTACACGGCGGGCAAGCGGACGCTGCCGCACGAGCGGCCGGCCGACGACACCCCGGTCATCGACGTCGACCGGGGTGGCAAGGTCACCTGGCACGGTCCGGGGCAGCTCGTCGGCTACCCCATCATCCGCGTCGGCGACGACGTCGTCGGCTACCTCCGCCTGCTGGAAGAGGTCCTGATCCAGGTCTGCGCCGACTTCGGGCTGGCCGCCCGGCGGGTCGAGGGCCGTGGCGGCATCTGGGCGCCGGGCGACCCCGGGCACGGGCTGCCCGACCGCAGGCTGGGCACGATCGGCGTCCGGATCGCCCGCGGGGTGACCATGCACGGCTTCGCACTCAACTGCGTGAATGACCTGAGCTGGTACAACCGCATCATGCTGGGCGCCGACGCCGACGCCGGGGTCACGTCGCTGTCGGCGGAGACCGGCCGCCGCATCACGGTCGACGAGGTCATCCCCTTCGCCGAGAAGCGCCTCGCCGAGGCCCTCGGCGTCGAGCCGTACGACCTGTACGAAGAGGATCTTTCGTAGCGGCGGAGAGGAAGACGTCCCGGATCACGTGGTGCGGGCGGGTAATAGGCTGGGGTCCGTGAGCGAGCGAAGCGCGCGAGCCTACAAGGCAAGGGTTGTCGCATGACGGTTGCACCAGAAGGCCGGAAGCTCCTCCGCTTGGAGGTCCGCAACAGCCAGACTCCGATCGAGAAGAAGCCGCCGTGGATCAAGACGCGGCTGCACAACGGCCCCAACTTCAACGAGATCAAGTCGTTGGTGAAGGGCGCGGGGCTGCACACGGTCTGCCAGGAGGCGGGCTGCCCCAACATCTCCGAATGCTGGGAGGATCGCGAGGCGACCTTCCTCATCGGCGGCGACCAGTGCACCCGGCGCTGTGACTTCTGCCAGATCGACACCGGCAGGCCCGCCGACTACGACCGGGACGAGCCGCGCCGCGTCGCCGAGTCGGTGCGTCAAATGGGCCTGCGGTACGCCACGGTGACCGGCGTCGCCCGTGACGACCTGCCGGACGGGGGCGCCTGGCTGTACGCGGAGACCGCCCGGCGGATCCACGACATGGTCCCCGGCTGCGGCGTCGAGCTGCTCGTGCCCGACTTCAACGGCCACCGGGAGCAGCTCGAGGAGGTGTTCTCCGCCCGGCCCGAGGTGTTCGCGCACAACATCGAGACGGTGCCGCGGATCTTCAAGCGGATCCGCCCGGCGTTCCGGTACGACCGATCGCTTGCCGTGATCACCATGGCCCGCGAGGCGGGGCTGGTCACCAAGTCGAACCTCATCCTCGGCATGGGCGAGGAGCGCGAGGAGATCAGCCAGGCGCTGCGCGACCTGCACGAGGCCGGCTGCGACCTCGTCACGATCACCCAGTACCTGCGGCCGAGCCCGCGCCACCACCCCGTGGACCGTTGGGTGAAACCGGAGGAGTTCGTCGAGCTTCAGCATGAGGCCGAGGAGATCGGGTTCGCCGGCGTCATGTCGGGGCCGCTGGTCCGCTCGTCCTACCGCGCCGGCCGCCTCTACCAGCAGGCCATCGCCGCGCGGACCACCACCGGGGGCGCCGGCTGACGTCGGCGGGTCTCGTTTTCATTAATCCACCACGGAATTTGTATCCTTCACACCATGGCGAAAGACGCAGCGACTCCGGGCCGGCTCAAGCAGATCCGGATGGTCGCCCAGATCATCAAGCGGTCGAACCCCAAGGGCATGCCGATCGTCTACGCCTCGGCGTTGGGCACGCTCCTGGTGTTCGTCGTGCTCGGAGTGCTCTTCGGGTGGACCTGGTACGTCTTCGGCGTCTTCTCCGCCCTGCTGGTCGGCATGATCGTATTCAGCCGGCTGGCGCAGAAGGCGCAGTACTCGTTGCTGCACGGACAGGCCGGTGCGACGTACGCGATCCTGCAGGGGCTGCGCGGCACCTGGTATGTGGAGGAGAAGCCCGTCGCGGTCAACCGGGACCAGGACCTGGTGTTCCGTGTCGTCGGCTATCCCGGCGTCATCCTGGTCTCGGAGGGCCCGTCGAGCCGCGTCCAGCGCATGCTCGTGGCGGAGAAGAAGCGTGTCCAGCGGGTCGCCATCGACGTGCCCGTCTACGACGTCCAGTGCGGCGACGCCGAGGGGCAGATCCCGCTGGCCAAGCTGTCACGACACATGATGAAGCTGCCGCGCAACCTCAAGAAGCCGGCCGTCTCCGAGGTCAACAACCGAATGCGCGCGCTGACGCCCGCGGTGCCGATGCCGAAGGGCCCGCTGCCGAAGGGCATCCGGATGCCGCGCGGCCCCAAGACGCGCTGAGAGATGAACTGAGAGATGAACTGAGGGATGACCGGGATGGACGTCGTCGGCAGGCGGCCCGTCTCCCCCGCCGAGACGTCACGGGCCAACCGCGGCTGGTGGGACGGCGCGGCCGACGACTACCAGGCCGAGCACGGCGGTTTCCTGCGTGACCACGGCTTCATCTGGTGCCCGGAGGGGCTCGACGAGGCCGGCGCCCGCCTGCTCGGCGACGTCACGGGGCGGCGCGTCCTCGAGGTCGGCTGCGGGGCCGGACAGTGCGGCCGGTGGCTCGCCACGCAGGGTGCGACCGTCACCGGTTTCGACCTGTCGTACCGCCAGTTGCAGCATTCGCGGCGGATCGACCTCGCCGCCGGTACGGCCCTGCCCGTCGTGCAGGCGGACGCCGAGGCCCTGCCGTACCGGGACGGCTCGTTCGACCTGGCGTGCTCGGCCTTCGGCGCGCTGCCGTTCGTCGCCGACGCGGGGGCGGTGCTCGCCGAGGTGCGGCGGGTGCTGCGGCCCGGCGGGCGGTTCGTGTTCTCGGTCAGCCATCCGATCCGGTGGGCGTTCCCCGACGATCCCGGGCCGCGCGGACTGACGGCCGACCGTCCGTACTTCGACCGGGCTCCGTACGTCGAGTTCTCCGACGGCATGCCGTCCTACGTCGAGCACCACCGGACGATGGGCGACTGGGTGGGCCTGATCGCCTCGTCCGGCCTGGTCCTCACCGGGCTGGTCGAGCCGGAGTGGCCCGCGGGGCACGACCGGGTGTGGGGCGGCTGGAGCCCGCTGCGCGGCCGCGTCCTCCCCGGCACGGCGATCTTCCGGACCGTCAGAGATTGACCACGACGGTGCCGGAGGCGCGGTCGTGCAGGCCCCGGCGGTCGCGGTCCCAGATCAGAGCGGGTACGGCGAGGCACAGCAGGAACGTGCGCAGCAGCACCGCGGGTAGCGACGGCCGGCCGCCGTTGAGGGCGGCGACCCGGATGCGCAGCAGCCGCATGCCCAGCGTCATCCCGACCGTGCTCACCAGCAGCACGTACTCCAAGGCGAATACGCCGAGGCCGACCACGCCGACGTCCTGTCCCTGCTGGCGCAGCAGGCCCGCGGCGATGGCCCAGGAGCAGATCAGCCAGTCGACCAGGACGGCCCCGATCCTGCGTCCCCATCCGGCGACCGCGCCGCTGCCCGATTCCGGCAGGCCGAGCCGTACACCTGGGTGGCCCAGGTCGACGCCGGCGGCCCGGACCCCGCCGAGCCAGGTCTGCGTCCATCGCGGTTGGCGCTCGTTCATGGCTCCTCAGCCTATTCACGTTTCGCGCCGGGTGGCGCGCGGGGACGGCCGGTGACCTTAACACCGGCGAAACAAACGAGACATGGCACGGAAACGGCTCGCGCATATTTTCGGGTCTGCCGGTCGATGACCCTTGGAGGTTCGAGAGTGTTCAACTCCGCCGATGACGTCCTCAAGTTCATCCGGGACGAGGGGGTGCAGTTCGTAGACGTCAGGTTCACCGACCTGCCGGGCACGACGCACCACTTCACCTTCCCCGTCGAGAACTTCGGCGCGAACGTCTTCACCGACGGCCTGATGTTCGACGGGTCGTCCATCCGCGGTTTCCAGGCCATCCACGAGTCCGACATGCTGCTGCTGCCGGACCCGTCCACCGCAGTGCTCGACCCGTTCCGCAAGCACAAGACGCTGAACATCAACTTCTTCGTGCACGACCCGCTGACCCGGGAGGCCTACAGCCGCGACCCCCGTAACGTGGCCAGGAAGGCCGAGGAGTATCTCCGGGGCACCGGCATCGCGGACACCGCCTACTTCGGCTCCGAGGCCGAGTTCTACATCTTCGACGACGTGCGCTTCGAGACCCGGGCGAACGCGGGTTACTACTTCATCGACTCCGTCGAGGGCGCCTGGAACACCGGCAAGGCCTCCGAGGGCGGCAACCTGGGTTACAAGCCGCGTTACAGGGGCGGATACTTCCCGGTCCCGCCGATGGACCACTTCACCGACCTGCGCTCGGAGATGGTCCGCAACCTCATCGAGGCCGGCATCGAGACCGAGATCCAGCACCACGAGGTGGGCACGGCCGGCCAGGCCGAGATCGACTTCCGGTTCGGCACGCTGCTCAAGACGGCCGACAACCTGATGCTGTACAAGTACATCGTCAAGAACACGGCCATGCGGCACGGCCACACCGTCACGTTCATGCCGAAGCCGCTCTTCGGTGAGGCCGGCTCGGGCATGCACTGCCACCAGTCGCTCTGGAAGGACGGCGAGCCGCTGTTCTACGACGAGGTCGGCTACGCCGGGCTGTCGGACACGGCGCGGTACTACATCGGCGGCCTGCTCAAGCACGCCCCGTCGCTGCTCGCCCTCACCAACCCGACGGTGAACTCCTACCACCGCCTGGTGCCCGGTTACGAGGCCCCGATCAACCTGCTCTACTCGCAGCGCAACCGTTCGGCCTGCGTGCGCATCCCGATCACCGGGTCGAACCCGAAGGCCAAGCGCATCGAGTTCCGCGTGCCGGACCCGTCGTGCAACCCGTACTTCGCGTTCGCGGCCATGCTCATGGCCGGTCTGGACGGCGTCCGCAACAAGATCGAGCCGCCGGAGCCGCTCGACAAGGACCTGTACGAGCTGCCGCCCGAGGAGGCACTCGGCGTCGCCAAGGTGCCCGCCTCGCTCGAGGAGGCGCTCGACAACCTCGAGGCCGACCACGAGTACCTGCTCGAAGGCGGGGTGTTCACCCCCGACCTCATCCAGACGTGGGTCTCCTACAAGCGGGACCACGAGATCACGCCGCTCCGCCTCCGCCCGCACCCCCACGAGTTCGAGTTGTACTACGACTGTTAGTCCGGCGATCCGTCGCGAATGGCCATCGGCCGTACCCTTCGTCAGGGGTACGGCCGATGGCCTTTCGCATGTGCTCCTGACCTGGCGGCAGCGGATGCGCGTCCGTCCGGAGCGAGGAACCTGGGTCGTCGTGGTGGTCCAGTTCTCGTTCAGAGCTTGTGGATCTTGACCTCAAGTTCAGAGTACAGTTGACTACCCACAGTCACCGTGCCCGGCTGCTCGACGAAGAGGCCGCCGGAGAACAGCTCTATGCCCCCGCCCTCATCGACGCCGAGGCAGCCAAGGTTCTGCGACGACTGTCCGGCAAGGAACTGGACGAGGGCCGTGCCACCCAGGCGATCGACGAACTGGCCGACATGGCCCTGATCCGCTGCACCTTCGCCCACCTGCTGCCCCGCATCTGGGAGTTGCGCCACAACATGTACCCGTTCGACGCGGTGTACGCGGCGCTCGCCGACGATCTGGGAGCACCCTTGGTGACCACAGACGCGAAGTTCGAGCCGCTGGCGCACAGCGGAATCATCCGCTGCCCGGTAGACACCTTGACGGCGTGACACTTGGTCACACCGCGGTTACACCAGATTCATTGGCTATCGGCAGGATGAGTAAAGTGCCCTTGTCGGAGCCGCTCGGCCGGACGAGCAATGCTTGAAACCTGTGGATCTGACGGGAAGGGTGTACCTTCCCGAATCTGATCAGGTATCTCAAGCAGGCCGACGCGCCAACGTCGGTCGGGAAGGCTGCCACTGCTGTACCTTACGTCGTCGAGTCCAGAGAGCCCGGGGCAACGCCCTGGAAGAGGTTGGCGATCAACTGATCAATGAACTCCTTGGTCAGCGGTTGCGCGGGCAGCAGCAGCCGGTGGTAGACGGCGCCCCAGAGCTGGTCGACGATCGTCTCCAGGTCGACCCCTGCGCGGATCTGGCCGGCTTGCTGCGCGCGCGTGAGGCGTTCGACGGCGAGGGCGCGGCGCTGTATGACATAGTGCGTCGAGAGCGCCTCCGCCAGGTCGGGGTCGCCTTGGGCGGCTCCGATGATCCCGGCGATGACGGAGCCGTTGCGGTTCAGTAGGTCGACGAACACGTGCAACTGCGTGGTCAGGTCGCCCTTGATGTCGCCCGTGTCGGGGAAGGCGAGGGTGGCCTGGAAGGCGTTGAAGTAGGCGTCGAAGGCCAGGGCTCCGGGGGAGGGCCACCACTTGTAGAGGGTCATCTTGCTGACGCCCGCGCGAGCGGCGACCTTGGAGAAGGTCAAGGCGTGGACTCCCTCGGCGAGCAGTAGCTCGGCTGCCGCGGTCAGCGTCGCGTGGCGGACGTCCTCCGCCCGGCGGCGTCCGCGCCCCGGCTTGAGCAGGCCGGGGGCCTCGGCGTCTGTTCGCTCCATGCGTCTCCTCCTCGTCCGGCACGGCCGGCCTGGTTGGCGCGGCCTCCGACAACAATTAAATGGACCCGTGGGCCACATATATATGGACCTTTGATCCACATACTGTTAGTGTACTCATCATCCACAAAGATGAGAGGGGGTCGCTATGACCACCATTGAGCAGTCCGCCGCCCGCGTGGCGATCGTGACCGGGGGTTCGGGCGGGATCGGCAGCGCGGTCGCGCACGCGCTGGCCGCCGACGGCATGTCCGTGCTCGTGCACTACTCCGGCAGCGCCGAGCGTGCCGAGAAGGTCGTCGCCTCGATCCAGGAGGCCGGTGGCACGGCCGTCGCCATACCAGGCGACGTCGCGGACGAGACGGCGATGACGGCCCTGTTCGACACCGCCGAGGAGCGCTTCGGCGGAGTCGACGTGGTGGTGAACACCGCCGGGATCATGCTACTGGCCCCGCTGGCAGAGATGGACCTCGACGCCTTCGACCGAATGCACCGGGTCAACGTGCGCGGCACGTTCGTCGTCTCCCAGCTCGCGGCCCGGCGGCTACGCCCCGGTGGTGCACTGGTCAACTTCTCCACGTCCATCACCCGGCTCCAGCAGCCGACCTACGGTGCCTACGCGGCGAGCAAGGGCGCGGTCGAGGCGATGACCCTGATCCTCGCCCGCGAACTACGCGGCCGGGACGTCACCGTAAATGCCGTGGCCCCCGGGCCCACGGCGACCCCGCTCTTCACCGAAGGCAAGAGCGAGCAGCTGATCAACCAGATCGCCGCCGCCTCACCCCTGGAACGGCTTGGCACGCCCGAGGACATCGCGCGCGCCGTCACCTTCCTGGCCGGCCCCGGCGGCCGGTGGGTCAACGGGCAGGTCCTGTTCACCAACGGCGGCCTCGCCTGACCGCCGATCTCCGGCGTACCGACCGATCAACAAGAACACGCACCGCATGGCAGGTGAGATCCCATGTCCACTGCTCTCATCACCGGCGTCGGCCGGCCGTGCCGCCGACACCGCCGTCGCTGAGGCGTACAAGATCCTGGATCCGCTGGCCGCTCGCAACGAGAAGGCCACTTCGGCGAGGTCCTGGGACTGCGCCGCGCCTGACCCTCTGCCATTACGAACCTGTCGAGAAAGCGAGATCATCATGGCTGAGTCCCAGCTCGGCGCGGTCATCGACCTGCTGCGCAGCTCCCCGCTCGACATGGGCGGCGACCCGCACAAGATGCGCCCCGTCTTCGACGAGATGATCGGCTCCCACCCCGTCCCCGAGGACGTCCGCGCCATAACCGTCGAGCTCGGCGGCGTCCGCGCCATCGCGGTGACGGCGGGTAGCGGCGAGGCGTCGGGAGCGGTGTTGTACTTCCACGGCGGCGGCTACGCCCTCGGATCCGCCGCAGCCAGCATCAACCTGGCCGCAGACGTCGCCCGCCACTCCAGCGCCACCGTCTACACCGTGGACTACCGCCTCGCGCCGGAGAACCCGTTCCCGGCGGCTGTCGACGACGCTCTCGCGGCCTACCGCGGGCTACTTCACCGTGGCATCCCGGCAGAAGCGATCGCCGTCAGCGGCGAGTCCGCCGGCGGCGGTCTCGCCCTGGCCCTCCTGATCGCGATCAAGGACGCCGGCCTCCCCCGGCCGGCCGGCGGTCATCGTCGGACACTCCTTCGCCGGCGGGGCGGCCACCATCGCGGCGGCGCTGGAGCCCGATCTGGTCAGCGCCCTGGTCGAGATCGGCCCGTTCACCCGGCCTCAGAAGCCGGACCTGGGCGGCCTGCTGCGCAACGGCCGGCACCGCAAGGGCGTCGCGTTGCTGCTGGCCGCCGGGGCGCTGCGCAGCGTGAGGTTTTGGAAGCGCTATCTCGACCACGCCTATCCGAGCGTCAGGCCCGGCGACTACGACGAGTACCTGACCGTGCTGGAGGCTGCACTGCGCCGACCGGGCCGGATGGCCGTGGTCAGCAAGATGGGCATGTCCACGCCGACAGACGCCGGTGCTCGGCTTCCGAACCTCGGCGTTCCAGCCCTGGTCGTCATGGGCACGCTCGACCCCGACTGGGCCGACCCCAGGGCCGAGGCGGAGGGCGTCGTCGCGGACATGCCGACGGGGCGTGGCACCATCGCCATGATCGAGGGCGCCGGCCATTACCCACACGCGGAGTTCCCGGCCGAGGTCGCCGAGGTGATGCTGCCGTTCCTGAAAGAGCACGCCCGTGGCTAGGGCCGGCCTGTCGGCCGACGCGATCGTCGATCTCGCGCTGCAGATCATCGACGAGGAGGGCCCGGACGCGGTCAAACTATCTGCGGTGGCCGGCCGCGCCGGCGTCGCCACGCCCTCCCTTTACAAGCACGTGCGCAATATTGCGGAGCTCAACACCCTGGTCGCCATACGGGTCATGAACGAACTGGCGGACCAGTTGCGCGAGGCCGCGCTCGGCCGATCCAGAGATGAGGCGGTCCGCGCCTTCATGAATGCCTGGCGCGGCTACGCCCAGGAGCGCCCCGGCCGGTACGCCGCATTGATCCAGACCCCGCGGCCGGAGCTCGCCGAGGCCGGGGAGAGGCTGGTCGACCTTGCGCTCGCCGTGCTTCGCGCGTACGGCCTGGAAGGGCAGGACGCCCTCCACGCGACAAGGTGCATACGCGCCGCCGTCCACGGCTTCGCCGTACTGGAGAGCGCGGGTGCGTTCGGCCTCCCCCTCGACCTGGACGACAGCTACGAGCTGCTCACGCAGATGATCATCACGATGCTATGCCACAGCAGCCCTCAGCAGGGCCGTTGACGCTGGCTTCTTCTCGACAGAAGATGCCCGGTCGCATCTGATGCCCGACAGTGACGGCCGGATACGGAAGGCGATCGACGGGGCGTTCCGCTGGAGGATCCCGAAACCGCAACAGGGGCGGAACAGACCCCTTAGCAATCAAGGAATGGGCAGGTCAACGACCTGTATTGATCACATCACCCGGTGGAAGCCGGCGCCCGTCTCGGGGAGCGATCCGAGGTTGGTGAGGTGCTCCACGATCGGGATGCCGGCGGCGAGCAGGACCGTGTGCGCGGGACGGGCCACCCGAAAATCATCGAATCCAGCGCACCGGCTGCCCGGTCAAGCGGGCGATGGTTTCGAAGTCACCATCCGCGTGAAGCAGCGTGAGTTTGTGATGGCGAGCCGTCACGGCCACGAGCAGGTCGACCGGAGAGGCACATTGATGCCATCCCCTGTCGGCCAGTTCGTGCTGCAACTCACCAGTCTCCTCCCAGACCGACTCGCGGATTGCGTAATACGGGAAGGTCTCCCGGAGTAGGTTCCCTACCTCATAAAAGGCCGGACGACCGCCGACCGCCCGAAGGAACTCCTGTCTGACCGGCTCACAGATGCCGACAAGCCCAGCAGAAACAGTCTGATCCCACTCCGCCCCCACCTGGCCTCGATAGAAACGGACCAGGGCACTGGTGTCGATCAGGTAAAGCTCGGTCACGCCACAGCCCGCTGATCGCTGCCACCCTTTTCGATGATCGAGAGGTCCACCTCTCCAGCGGCCACCATCTCCCGCATCCGCGCCACAGCCGCCGCCCGGCGGCGCCGGTCGACGATCTCCCGCAGGGCCGCGTTGACCGTGTCCTTCTTGGTAGAGGTGCCGAGCAGCCGAGCAGCCTCGGCCAGAGCCTCATCATCGAGGTCGATCACGGTCTTGGCCATCACGCACCACCCTCTCCGTATATACGAACTCAGATTAAGATATCACGGCTCCACTCGTCGCCGACCTCGGCCAACACGATCCGGCACTGTGCTCCCGACCGGGCGGCAGCGGATGCACGTACGTCCCGAGCGAGGCAGCAAGCTGACAGCGCGGGTTCTGACATCCTTTGCAGATGCGGCAAGTCAGCGTGCTCGGCAGTTGTGGCGCCTTTCCCGAACCAGGCCGTGCCTGTAGTGGTTTCGCAGTGGACTGGGACGGTTACCGCTTGGTGCTCGACCTCGGTTATGCCACGCTGCCTCGGCTGCTCGCGCACTGGCCGGACGGTGCGATAGACGCCGTCGTCATCACCCACGAGCACCCTGATCACTGCATCGACCTGCACGGGCTGTTTCGGATGCGGTTCTACGGTGACACCGGTGTACCGAAGTTACCGTTGTACTGCCCGCCCGGCGTGCTCGACCGTATCGGCGGCCTGGAACCCGACGTTGACCTGCACGCGGTCTTCGACGTGCATCCGCTGCCCGGAAGCTACCGGTTGGGTCCCTTTGACCTGACAGGACTGTCGCTCCCGCACTACGTACTCAATGCAGGAATCCGCTTAGAGGCCGGCGGGATCGCCTTGGCCTACTCCGGGGACACCGGCCCAACTCCCGTGCTGGCCGAACTCGGCCGCGGCGTCGACCTGTTCATCGTCGAGGCCACCGACCGGGATGGCGAGACCAGTCGCCCCACGCGCAATCTACTGACCTCCGCCGAGGCCGGTTACTGGGCCAGCCGGGCGGGTGCCCGCCGACTGATGCTCACCCATTTTTGGCCGGGCAACGACCGGGGCGCTTCCGTGGCCGCAGCTCAACTCGCGTTCGGCGGTATTGTGCTGGCCGCCGAAGAAGAGCTCAAGGTCCCTATCGGGGCACCGGACCGCTGAAGACTACCCGTCATGGCGTGCCCGTACGGTTGGCGATCGCCGGGGAGTCACGGGGACTCACGGCCAATTGACCGCCGTAGGTCCAGGTCAGCGTTTGCCCAGCTATCCAGAGGCTCTCAGTGGCTGTCTGCGCGGCTCGGGGCTCCTTGAGCGTAATCTCGTGCAATCCGAGAAGACGGACTCCAGGGGGCGTCGCGGACCACGGGCCAGGCCCGTAGGGTGTCGTCCGGCGTCGAATCGCAGATCAAAGCTGGGAGACGTTCGTGGTGAACGAGGCTGAGCTGCGGCATCTGCGCCGCTGTGTGGAGTTGGCGACCGAGGCTCTGGAGGACGGCGACGAGCCGTTCGGCTCCGTGTTGGTCGCGGCGGACGGGACCTCGCTGGCTGAGGACCACAACCGGGTCGCCGGCGGCGACCGGACCCGGCATCCGGAGTTCGCGCTGGCGCGCTGGGCCGCGGCGAACATGACCCCCGAGGAGCGAGCCGGGGCGACGGTCTTCACCTCAGGCGAGCACTGCCCGATGTGCGCCGCCGCGCACGCCTGGGTCGGCCTGGGCCGCATAGTGTACGCGAGCTCTTCCGAGCAGCTCGTGTCCTGGCTCGCCGAGCTGGGCGTCCCCGCTGCGCCCGTACGAGCACTGCCGATCCAGGAGGTCGCCCCCGGCATCGTGGTGGAGGGCCCCGTTCCAGAACTCGCCGAGCAGGTACGCGCCCTGCATCGACGCTTCCATGGGCAACGCTTTGATCGAAACGGCATGGGCGCCTCGTCGTGAATGCGTAAGATGTAACCGTATCGGGGATAACGTGGGATCTTGAGAGTGGTCTACCGCTTGAGCTTGACTGGTCCGGCCATGACCCATGGGTTCACCGAATACGTACTGTAAGATCACACCAGAACCTGACTCCTGGGGTACGGCATGGCCGAACACGTGCCCACTCCGCCGAAGCTCGATACCTCGGTGCCACACCCCGCCCGCATCTACGACTACTGGCTGGGCGGCAACGACAACTTCGAGGCCGACCGCGAGGTCGCCCCGACCCGGACGAGGGCCACTCCCCGGTGACCCGTCAGGCGGGTTTGTACGGGGCCGTGGGCAGAAAGCTCTGACCGGTCCGCGAGATGGCCGACGGCGTCACCGGGGGCTGACGGATCCCTGCTTTCCGGTCGGGCCGGCGGTGCCGCCGGCGCGGGAGCGCAGGCCGGCGACACGGCGCAGCATGTCCCACCAGAAGGGCGCGCCGAACAGCAGAGCCACGGCCGTGATGAGGAAACCGGGCCAGTGCCCGGGTGTCGACAACCGCTGCCACCATGCGTCCCAGTTCCACGCCCAGGACGGGCTGTCGCCGCCGTCGCCCATCGTCACGCCGACGGGCGCGTTGGCGAAGATCTTCACGAACGCCGGGGTGCTCAGCACGTCGGTGACGCAGGTATAGGTGTCCTGCCCCGGCCCGCACTCCTGCCGGATCGGGGCCAGCGCCACCGGCCCCGACTGGGCGAACGCGCTCACCTCGCTGCGGTAGGCGTTGTCCCTGAGCAGGTTCTTGCCGTACTCCAGGGCGTCCATGCCGAACAGCAGCGTCACGGCGATCCCGAGCGCGGCCACCACCCAGCGGACGTAGCGCCGGTAGAGGATGCTGAGCCGTTCCATCTCGCCGTCGAACCACTCGCCGACGCCGCGGCGGAACGACTCGACGTCGTGCTCCACCCGGTCCCAGACCGCTTTGAGCGGGCGGTAGATCGGGCTCTTCATGCGGTCGAGGTCCCGCATCAGCGCCTCGATCCCGCCGTGCTCGGTCGCGATCTCCATCACCGCGACCGCGAACCGGACCGGGGGGATGTCGGCGATGGTGGTCCTACCACGCTTGACGTGGTCGATCTCCCGCAGCCGCTCGTGCAGGAGATCGGCCGGCGACCTGCCGGCCCGTTCCCCGTCAGCGGGTGCGGGCCCCGGGGTGAACGGCGGCCGCGGGTCCCTGCCGAACGGCAGCCGCGCGAAGACTCCGAGCACGGTCGCGGGCAACCGGGAGCGTCCCTGCGCCGGCGGCGGCAGCAGTTCCATCAGGGGAGCCCGAAGCCTGCGGCCCAATCCCTTGAACGCGCGCAGGAGGCGGTCCAGCAGCCGGGCCGGCCGCGCCTCGCCATCCGGCCGCTCCGCGCCGTCGAGCGTGTCGCGCAGGTACGCCCACAGGAACTTGCTGCGAATCGCCAGCAGCCGGACGATGCCCTCGTTGATGCCGCTCACCAGGAGCGACAGCAGCAGGAAGGCCAGCACGAGGCCGATGGCGAGGTCCGCGTAATACGAGATCAAAGCGATCACCCGCACCGTTGATACACCGCTCCGCACCACATCGGCAACGTTTTGATCAAAGCGGCATGGGTGCTACGCACCGAATATGTAAGATCAAGTAAAACCTCCCCCTTGGAGTACGGCATGGCCGACGACGCACCCGCTCCCCCGAAGATCAACACCTCGGTTCCACACCCCGCCCGCATCTATGACTACCTACTGGGCGGCAAGGACAACTTCGAGGCCGACCGCAAGGTCGCCGAAGCCACCGTCGCCGCCTCCCCCGGGGTCCTCCAGGGCGTCCGGGACAACCGCGCCTTTCTGGGCAGGGCCGTACGATTCCTCGCGGAACAGGGCATCACTCAGTTCCTGGACATCGGCACCGGCATTCCCACCCAGGGCAACACCCACGAGGTCGCCCAGGCGGTGAACCCCGCCGCGAGGGTCGTCTACGTCGACAACGATCCCATCGTGATGGCCCACGCCCGCGCGCTGCTACGCAGCACCCCGGAGGGCAGGACCGCCTACATCGAGGCCGACCTCCGCGATCCCGACAGCATCCTGAAGCATCCGGACACCCTGGCGACCCTCGACTTCGACCAGCCGATCGCCGTCGTGATCGTGGGCACGCTGATGTACGTCGATGACGAGGAAGACGCCTTCGGCGTCGTCAAGCGCTACACGGACGCGGTCGTGCCCGGCAGCCACCTGGCGATCACCCACGTCACCGCCGACTTCGAGCCCGAGAGCCTGGAGGCCTTCGCGGAGGCCTACAACAGCACCCACGAGATGCTCACCCTGCGCACCGGCGCCGAGATCATGCGCTTCTTCGACGGCTTCGAACTCGTGGAGCCCGGCATGGTGGGACTCTCCCATTGGCGTCCGGCTCCGGGCGAAGACTCCTATCGCCGTACGCACGGCGCGTACGGAGCCGTGGGCCGTAAGCTCTGACCGCTCCCGCTCAACTCGGTCTTCGACTCGCTCAGTCCTCATAGAAGACTCGTTCCACCACCGCGCGGGCCCGGCGGGTCACCCGCCGGTAGTCGTCGACGAAGTCCTCCGACCCGTCGGGCGGATATCCGAGGGCCCGCGCGACCAGCGTGCGCTCCTTCACCAGGGTCGGCACGCCGTCGCCCGCCCGCCCGCGCACCAGCATGATCGCGTCGCGGATCCGGGACGCCAGCCGCCACGCCCGTGCCAGCTCCGCCTCGTCCGCCGGGTCGAGCAGGCCCTCCCGGACCGCCGCCCGCAGGGCCTCCAGCGTGCGGGTCGTCCGCAGCTCCGGTACTGCTGCCGCGTGCCGGAGCTGGATGAGCTGGGCCGTCCATTCGACGTCGGCCAGGCCGCCCCGGCCCAGTTTGGTGTGCAGGGCCGGGTCGGCCCCGCGCGGCAGCCGCTCGGCCTCCATCCGCGCCTTCAGCTTGCGGATCTCCCGTACGGCCTCGGGCGAGACGCCTCCCACCGGAAAGCGCAGCGGGTCGACGAGGCCGACGAAGTCCCGGCCGAGCACATCGTCTCCGGCGCAGAAGCGGGCGCGCAGCAGCGCCTGGGCCTCCCAGTGGGACGACCATCGGCTGTAGTAGGCGCGGTAGGAGGCGAGCGTACGGACCAGGGGGCCCTGCCGTCCCTCCGGCCGCAGGTCCGCGTCGACGTGCAGGGGCGGATCGGGGGCCGGCAGCGCGAGCAGCCTGCGCAGTTCCTCGGCGACCGCGTGGGCCGCCTGGGCCGCCTCCCGTTCTGAGGCACCCGGCCGGGGCTCATGCACGAACATCACGTCGGCGTCGCTGCCGTAGGAGCATTCCATGCCGCCGAGCCGGCCCATCGCGATCACCGCGATCCTGGTCGGGAGGTCGGCGCCGCCCGGCATCTTGTCGCGCACCGCGTTGAGCGCCGCGTCCAGCGCGGCCTGGATCGTCACGTCGGCCAGTGACGACAGGACCCGGCCGACCTCTTCGACGTCGATCAGCCCGGAAAGGTCGGCGCACGCCGTGCGGAGCAGCTCCCTGCGGCGCAGCGCGCGTACGGCGGCGACCGCGCTCTCGGCGTGGGCGCCGTGCCGGCCGACCGCCGCGGCGGCCTCTGCGGCCAGCGCCGCGGCGGGCCGTACGGCGAGCTCGGCCGGCGAGCCGAGCATGGCGACCGCCTCAGGTGCGTGCAGCAGGAGCCCGGTCACGTAGCGGCCGGTGCCGAGCAGGTGGGCAAGGCGCTCGGCCACGGCGGTCTCGTCGCGCAGCAGCCGCAGGTACCAGGGCGTCGAGCCGAGTTTGTCGCTGATCTGGCGGAAACCCAGCAGGCCGGCGTCCGGGTCGGGCGCGTCGGCGAACCAGCCGAGCATGACCGGCAGCAGCGTCCGCTGGATCGCGGCCCGCCGGGAGACGCCGCCGGTCAGCGCGGCGATGTGCCGCAGCGCGCCCTCGGGGTCGGCGTAGCCGAGCGCCTCCAGCCGGGCGGCGGCGGCCTCCGGAGAGAGCCGGGCCTGCGTCTCCGGCAGCCGGGCGACCGCCTGGAGCAGCGGCCGGTAGAACAGCTTCTCGTGCAGCCGCCGCGCCTGGCGAGCGTGGCGCTTCCACGTCTCGGTGAACTCCCCCGCCGGGTCGGCCGTCATGCCGAGGCCCCGGCCGAGGCGGCGCAGGTCGGCCTCGTCGTCGGGCACCACGTGCGTGCGGCGCAGCCGGTGGAGCTGGAGCAGGTGCTCGACCCTGCGGAGGAAGGTGTACGCCTCGGCGAGCGCCTTGGCGTCGTCCCGCGCGACATATCCGCCCTCGGACAGGGCGGCCAGTGCCGGGAGCGTGGCGCGGCGGCGTAGCCGCGGGTCGGTGCGGCCGTGCACGAGCTGGAGCAACTGCACGGCGAACTCGATGTCCCGCAGCCCGCCCGGGCCGAGTTTGATCTGCCTGTCGGCCTCGCCGGCCCGGGCGTTGGTCCGCGCGTGGGCCTCCACGCGGCGGCGCATCGCCTGCACGTCCTCGACGAAGCCGTCCCGGGCCGAGGCCTGCCAGACCAGTTCGCCGACCGCGGCGACGTACGCGTGGCCGAGTTCGAGGTCGCCGGCGACCGGCCGCGCCTTCAGCAGCGCCTGGAACTCCCACGTCTTCGCCCAGCGCCGGTAGTAGGCCAGGTGGCTGTCGAGGGTGCGCACCAGCGGGCCGATCTTGCCTTCCGGCCGCAGCCCGGCGTCCACCTCCCAGAGGGATCCCTCCGCCGTGCTCGCCGAACAGGCCCACATCACGGCCTGGGCGAGCCGGGTGGCGACGCGAAGCGCGTGGGTCTCCTCGACGCCCTCCGCCGGCTCGGCCACGAAGATCACATCGACGTCGGAGATGTAGTTGAGCTCGCGGGCGCCGCACTTGCCCATGCCGATGACGGCGAGCCGGACGTCTCCGGCGTCCTCGGTCTCGGCGCGGGCGATGGCGAGAGCGGCCTCGAGGGCGGCGGCCGCCAGATCGGCCAGCCCCGCCGTGACCTCGATGAGCGACGCCTCTCCCATGACGTCGCGTGCGGCCAGCCGCAGCAACCTGCCGCGGTAGGCGACGCGCAGCACGTCGAGGGGATGCTCGTGGCCGGCCTGGACGGCCCGCGGCAGTTCCTCGTACGACGGCGCCGTACTGCCCGCACCGCCCGCACCGCCCGCACCGCCCGCACCGCCCGCACTGCCCGGACTGCCCGGACTGCCCGGGCCGCCCAGCCGCCCGACGTCGGCCGGGTGCCGTACGACGTGCTCGGCGAGGGCGGCGCTCAGGCCGAACACGCGGAGGAGCCGGCGGCGCAGGCCGGGATCGGCCCGCAAAGCGGCCGATATGCCGGGTTCTCTGTCCGTCAGGCGGCTCAGCGAGGTGAGCGCGAGATCGGGGTCGGCCGCGGTCGCGAGGTCGTCGAGCAGTTCGAGGTCATCGGCCGCCTCCGGGCCGAGACCGCGCAGCAGTCGCTCGGCCCTGGCGCCGTCGGCGAAGCCGAGTGCGGCCAGGCGCCCGGCCGTCGTCCGGAATCGCGGACCGGCGCCCACCCCGCCCCCTCAGAGGACGGGCAGATAGCGGTCGAGCTCGAACTGGGTCACCCGGCGGCGGTACTCCCGCCACTCGGCCCGTTTGTTGCGCAGGAAGTAGTCGAAGACGTGCTCGCCCAGCGTCTCGGCGACCATCTCGCTGTGCTCCATCGTCGAGATCGCCTCATCCAGCGACTGCGGCAGCGGCTGGATGCCGAGGGCCCGCCGTTCCCGGCTGGTCAGCGCCCACACGTCGTCCTCGGCCTCGGGCGGCATCTCGTACCCCTCCTCGATGCCCTTCAGCCCGGCGGCCAGGATCAGCGCGAAGGCCAGATAGGGGTTGCACGAGGAGTCCAGCGAGCGGAACTCGACACGGGTCGAGGCGCCCTTGTGCGGCTTGTACATCGGCACGCGGACGAGCGCGGACCGGTTGTTGTGGCCCCAGCAGATGTAGGAGGGGGCCTCGCCGCCCGCCCCGGCGATCGCCTCGGCCCCGCCCCACAGCCGCTTGTAGGAGTTGATCCACTGGTTGCACACCGCGGTGATCTCGGCGGCGTGCCTCAGCAGGCCGGCGATGAACGACCTGGCGGTCTTGGAGAGCTGATAGGCGGCGCCCGCCTCGTGGAACGCGTTGCGGTCGCCCTCGAACAGCGACATGTGGGTGTGCATGCCGGAGCCGGGATACCTGGTGAACGGCTTGGGCATGAACGAGGCCCAGATGCCCTGCTCCAGCGCGACCTCCTTCATGACCAGGCGGAAGGTCATGATGTTGTCGGCCGTCGTGAGCGCGTCGGCATACCGCAGGTCGATCTCCTGCTGGCCGGGAGCGCCCTCGTGGTGGCTGTACTCGACGGAGATGCCCATCGACTCCAGCATCATGATCGCCTGGCGGCGGAAGTCGTGGCCGGCGCTGTGCGGCGTGTGGTCGAAGTAGCCGCCGTCGTCGATCGGCTCCGGCAGGCCGCCCTTCTCCGGTCTGCCGCGCAGCAGGAAGAACTCGATCTCCGGATGGGTGTAGAAGGTGAAGCCCATGTCGGCGGCCTTGGCCAGCGCCCGCTTCAGCACCCAGCGGGGATCGGCGTGGGACGGCGACCCGTTCGGCAGGAGGATGTCGCAGAACATTCGGGCGGCGCCCGGGTTCTCGCTGCGCCACGGCAGGATCTGGAAGGTCGACGGGTCGGGTTTGGCCAGCATGTCCGACTCGTATACCCGGGAGAAGCCCTCGACGGCCGACCCGTCGAACCCGATGCCCTCGGAGAAGGCGCCCTCCAGTTCGGCCGGCGCTATCGCCACCGACTTCAGGAAGCCGAGCACGTCGGTGAACCACAGCCGGATGAACCGGATGTCCCGCTCTTCCAGTGTGCGGAGGACGAATTCCTGCTGGCGGTCCAAGACGTACCTCTCGGAAAATCACACGTCGCGTCTCCTACCAGTGTGCCCTCCGCGTGTTTCGCGCGGGTTACGAAGCCGCTCCCCCTGAGCGGCCGTAAAACGATTGGCGTCGCCTGAGCGGATTGACCAAGGATGGGCCCGTGACGACTGTGATCGACGGCTTCCTCCGGTCGAGGCTCGGCGGCCTTCCCCGGCCGTTCTGGGTGCTGTTCGCCGGCACCATGGTCAACCGGCTGGGCACGATGGTGGGGCCGTTCATCGGCATCTATCTGACTCAGACCCGTGGTCTGTCGCTCGCCGCGACCGGCCTGGTGCTGACGATGTTCGGCGTGGGGTCGATGCTGTCCCAGCCCCTCGCCGGGTGGCTCGCCGACCACTTCGGCCGCCGGGTCACCCTGACCGGCGGCATGACGGCCACCGCGATCACCATGCTCGTCCTCGGCTACACGACCAGCATCGCCGGCATCGTCGCGGCGATGCTCGTGCTCGGCCTCGTGATCGACGCCTACCGTCCGGCCTCCCAGGCGCTCGTCGCCGACCTGGTGTCCCCGGAGGACCGGCCGCGGGCGTTCGGCCTGCTGTTCTGGGCGGTCAACCTCGGGTTCGCGATCGCCATGGTCTCCGGCGGATGGCTCGCCCGTTCCGGCTTCACCCTGCTCTTCTGGGTGGACGCCGTCACCTGTCTGGTCTTCGGCGTGCTGGTCTGGCGGGCCGTCCCGGAGACCCGCCCGGCGACCGCACAGGCCCGGGGCGGAGGATTCCGCGAGGTCCTGCGCGACCGGCTCATGGTCGCCTTCGTGCTGACCAGCCTGCTGTACGGCATGGTCTACACCCAGGCGCACACCACGCTGCCGCTGGCGATGACCGGCCAGGGCCTGCCCACCAGCGCGTACGGCACGGCGATGGCGGTGAACGGGGTGCTCATCGTGGTCGTCCAACCGATCATGAACACCTGGCTGGCGCGGCGCGACCCGGCCAGGTGGCTGGCCGCCGGCTACGCCGTCGTGGGCGCCGGATTCATGCTGCACGCCCTGATGTCGTCGCTGGCGGGACACGCGGCTGCCGTCATGGTCTGGACGCTGGGCGAGGTCCTCACCGCGGGGATCCCGGGGGCGATCGTGGCCGCCCTGGCCCCCGCGCACCTGCGCGGCCGCTACTCCGGCCTGTACGGCTTCGCCTGGTCGGCGGCCACGCTGCTCGCGCCCCTCGCCGGGACCCGGCTGCTCGCGGTCGGCCCGGGACTGCTGTGGCCGGTGATCGGAGGGCTCGCCCTGCTCGCCGCGGCCGGGCAGCTCGCGCTGGGGCGGGCCATCCGCCGCCGCGGCGCCGCCGCGGCGCCGCGCGAGGATGCCCAGGACGCGGACGCCACGCACGCGACCACGAAAGCGTGATCCTCCGGTGGGCAGGATGGAACGCGCCAGTACATAATCCATCCAACTATGGACGAGAACTCCCCGGTTTTCCCCGCGCGGGCGGTCGCCTGGGTCATGGCCGCGGCCGCGCTGGTCCTGACGATCGTGGGGATTTCGGTCCAGCTCCGGATCCCCGCCGAGTGGCAGCCCCGGCCGCCGCTGAACCCGGACTTCGGCGTCGCGCTCACGTTCCCGCTCACCGGGGCGGTCCTGGTGTCCCAGCGGCCCCGGTTCCGCACGGCCTGGCTGATCTGCGTGGGCGGCCTGTTCGGGTCGGGGAACGTGGCCTTCACCGCGCTCATGTTCCATTGGGCCGCGCAGGACCAGATGCGGGCGGCCATCGTCGCCCGGGCGGTCCAGCTCGTGTGCTGGGCGGCGGCCGGCCTGCTGCTGGCCATCTTGGTTCCGCTGTGCTCGCCCACCGGCCGGCTGCCCTCGCGCCGCTGGATCCCCCTCGCCGTGCTGGGCGTCGCCGCCACCGCCGCCGAGGCCGGGCTCGCCCTGCTGCGGCCCGACCCCGACCCCGCCGCGTACCCCTGGCCGGAAGTGATCCACAACCCGCTGGAGATCCGGGCCCTCCTCCCCTACTACCAGCCGGCCCAGACGGTCCTGCAGTACGTCATCAGGTTCTGCGTGGTCGCCTCGCTGGCCTCGCTGGCGCTGCGGCTGCGCCGCGCCGACCCGGTCACGCGGCGGCAGATCGCCTGGCCCCTCACCGTCTTCGCCGGGTACGTCGTGTTCTACCTGCTGGGTCCGGACTGGTGGATCCCGGCGACGGTGTGGACGGCGCTCATCCCGTTCGCGATCCTGTTCGCCGCGCTGCGCTACCGGTTGTACGGCATCGACACGGTAATCAGCCGGACCTTCATCGCGGCCGGGCTGCTGGCCATGATCAGCGCCGTCTACTTCGGGGTGGGGGCCGTCTCCAGCCTTGTGGCCTCCGGCTACCACCAGGTGGCCGGACTCGCGGCGGCCCTGTTCGCCGGCGCCTTCTTCCAGCCGTTGCGCCGCACCCTGCAGCGCGTGATGGACCGCGCGCTGTACGGCAGGGTGGGCGACCCGGCCCTGCTCGCCGAACGGCTGACGCAGGAGGTGCGGCGGGCCGACCCGGCCGACGCGCTGTCCGCGGTGGTCACGGTGGTGCGGGACGGCCTGGCCGTCGACGGCGTGGCCGTCGAGATCGCCGACGGACGGCCGCGGTACGTCGAAAGCGGCGAAGTCGGCCCGGACGCCAGACGGATCCCGCTCGTCTGGCACGGCGAGCCGGTGGGACGGCTGCTGATCGGCAGGCCGGGGGCGCGGCGGTTCGCCGCCGCCCACGACGAACGGGTGATCGCGACACTGCTTCCGCATGTGGCCGACGTGGCCCACGCCGTACGGATGGCGGCCGATCTGCAGCGGTCACGCGAACGCATCCTCGCCGCCAGGGAGGAGGAGCGGCGGCGGCTGCGCCGCGACCTGCACGACGGCCTCGGCCAGACCCTCGGCGCGATGGCCATGACGATCAACATGGCCAGGATGAGCCTGACCAGCTCCCCCTCCGCCGCCGACGGGCTGCTACGGGATCTGCGGGCCGGCATGGACGCGGTCACCGGCGACATCAGGGAGCTGGTGTACGGCCTGCGTCCGCCGGCCCTCGACGACCTCGGCCTGGCGGGAGCCGTACGGGCGCTGGCGGAGGAGACTCTCCCCGCGGCGCCTTCTCTCCCCGCGGCGTCGGCCACGGGATCGGAGAAGGCGCCGCGGGTCGAGGTTCGGCTCGGTGACGAGATGACCGAGCTGCCCGCCGCCGTGGAGGTCGCCGTCTACCGCATCGTCCAGGAGGCGCTGAACAACATCCGCAGGCATGCGAGGGCCACCCGGGTGGTGATCACGGCGGAACGGCGCGGGACCGCCGGGGCGGGGAGCGACGGCGCAACGGGGAGCGACGGCTCAGCGGGGAGCGACGGCGAACTGCGCGTCCGGGTCGCCGATGACGGCATCGGCCTGCCGCACCACGTCCAGGCGGGGGTCGGCCTGTCGTCGATGCGGGAGCGGGCCGCCGAGCTGGGCGGCAGTTGCGTGGTGATCTCCCCCGACACCGGCGGCGCCGTCGTGGAGGCCCGCTTCCCGCTGACCGGCTGACCGGCCGACCCCGGGGCCGGACGTGGGCGGTGTCCCCCGGCCGTACGCTTACCGATGCCATGGTGATATTTCGTGCTCTCGGGCCTCTTGAGGTAATTGTCGAGGGCGAGACGCTCGACCTGGGCGGGCTGCGGCAACAAGCCGTGCTCGCCCGGTTGCTCGTGGCCGGGGGGCGTGCCGTACCGATCGGCATACTGATCGACGAGCTGTGGCCGGGCGAGCCCCCGGCCCAGGCGCTGTCGACCATCCAGGGTTACGTCTCGCGTCTGCGGCGGGTGCTGGAACCGCATCGGGCGCCACGGCAGGAGGCCGGCGTCCTGGTGTCGGCGCCGCCGGGGTACGCGCTGCGCGCCCGGCCGGAGGACGTCGACTGCTGGTGGTTCGAGAACCTGGTGAAAGTCGACCACGGCGGCGATCCGGCCGAGACGCTCGATCGGATGGAGAGCGCGCTCGCTCTGTGGCGTGGCCCGGCGCTCGCCGAGTTCCAGGACCTGCCGTGGGCGCAGGCGGAGGCGCACCGGCTCGACGAGCTCCGCCTGCTCGCGGTGGAACGGCGTGCTGATGCCGCCGTACGGCTCGGCCGTACCGACTCGCTCATTCCCGACCTGGAGGCCCACGCCTCGGCGCACCCACTCCGTGAGGAGGCCTGGCGGCTGCTCGCGCTCGCGCTCTACCGGGCAGGGCGGCGCGGGGACGCGCTGGGCGCGCTGCACCGTGCCAGGGAGGTGGTGCGCGAGGAGCTGGGCCTGGATCCCGGGCCCGCGCTCCAGCGGCTCCAGCAGGACATCCTCGCCCAGGCCCCGCACCTCGACGACGCCCACCTGACCCCCGCCACGTCCCCTGCGCCCGCGCCGGAACCGGCCCCGGACCTGGAGACGCGCGCGCCGCTGCGCGTGCTGATCGCCGACGACCAGGGGCTGGTCAGGATCGGGCTGAAAGTGATCCTCGCGAGCGAGCCCGGCCTCGAGCTCGCGGGCGAGGCCGAGAACGGCGAGCAGGCGATCGCGCTGACCATGGCGACCCGGCCGGACGTGGTGCTCATGGACATCCAGATGCCACGCCTGGACGGCCTGGCCGCGGCCCGCCGGATCCTCGCCTCCGGAGCGCCGACCAAGGTGATCATGATGACCACGTTCGGCACCGGCGAGAACCTCTACGCGGCGCTGCGGGCCGGGGTGAGCGGCTTCATGCTGAAGACGTCGCCGCCCGAGCAGCTCATCGCCGCGATCCGGGCGGCCGTCGCCGGCGACGCGCTGCTGGACCCCGCCGTCACCACACACCTCATCGCCGCCTTCGCCGGGCGCAGCGACCCCGGCGTGCCCCAAGGCCTGTCGGACTCCGACGTCGACCGGATCAAGCTGGTCGCCCGGGGCTTCACCAACCGGCAGATCGCGATGACACTGGGCGTGCCGGAGCGGGAGATAGCCCACGAGATCACCGGCCTGCTGCGGCGGCTGGAGTTGGTCGACCGGGCGCAACTCGTGGTGCTCGCCTACGAGAAGGGCCTGGTCAGCCCCGACTCGGCCGGGACCTGAGCGGCATCACAATCCGACTTATCGTCGCTTTGACGACAACAATTCGCACGATTTAGGGTGGACCCGTGGCTCAACTTCGCATCGCGCTCGCCCAGACCAATCCCGTCGTCGGCGACTTCACCGGCAACGCGGACAAGCTCGTCGAGTGGACCCGCCGGGCCGCGGAGCGCGACGCCCACCTGGTCGTCTTCCCCGAGCTGTTCCTGACCGGCTATCCGGCCGAGGACCTGGTGCTGCGCTCGTCGTTCGTCGAGGCGTCGCGGTCCGCGCTGACGGCGGTCGCGGCCCGGCTGGCGGCCGAGGGTCTCGGCGGGCTGCCGGTGGTCGTCGGCTACCTCGACCGGACCGACGGCGACAGAACCGACGGCGACCGGGCCGACGGCGGAGGAAAGCCGCTCAACGCGGCCGCCGTCCTGCACGGGGGCGAGGCGGTGATGAGATCGGCCAAGCATCACCTGCCGAACTACGGCGTGTTCGACGAGCACCGCTACTTCGCGCGCGGCAACCGGTTACCGATCTTCCGGCTGCACGGGGTCGACGTGGCCATCGCGATCTGCGAGGACCTGTGGCAGGAGGGCGGCCCGGTCTCGGTCGTCGCCGAGGCCGGCGCGGGGCTGCTCGTGGTGCCGAACGGCTCGCCGTACGAGACGGACAAGGACGACGTGCGGCTGGAATTGTGCGCGCGGCGGGCCAGGGAGGCGGGCTGCGCGCTCGCCTACGTGAACATGGTCGGCGGCCAGGACGAGCTGATCTTCGACGGCGACTCGCTGATCGTGGACGCGCGCGGCGAGCTGGTCGCCCGCGCCCGGCGGTTCGAGGAGGAACTGCTGGTAACCGATCTCGATCTGCCCGCGTTGCCCGAATTGCCCGCGTTGCCCGCGTTGCCCGAGGGGGCCGCCGAGCCCGGCGATCCGCGGATGGGCCCGCGGGACGACAGCGAGATCACCGTCGAGCGGCTGGTGCTGTCGGCCGCGCCGGTCGAACCGTACCGGCCGGAGCCGCCGCTGATCGCCGAGCGCCTCGACGACCTGGCCGAGATCTACCAGGCGCTGGTTCTCGGCCTGCGCGACTACGTCGCCAAGAACGGTTTCAGGTCGGTCATCCTCGGGCTGTCCGGCGGCATCGACTCCGCGCTGACCGCGACGATCGCGGCCGACGCGATCGGGCCCTCGCGGATCCATGTGGTGCTGATGCCATCGCGATACTCCTCCGACCACTCGCTCGCCGACGCCGAGGAGCTCGTGCGCCGTCAGGGACTGAACGCGCGCGTCATTCCGATCGCGGACATCGTCACCGCCTTCGAGAAGGAGATCGACCTCAGCGGCCTGGCCGCCGAGAACCTCCAGGCCCGGGTGCGCGGGATGCTGCTGATGAGCCTGTCCAACGAGCACGGCCACCTGGTGCTGACGACCGGCAACAAGAGCGAGCTGGCCGTCGGATACTCCACGCTGTACGGCGACTCGGCCGGCGGCTACGCGCCGATCAAGGACGTGCTCAAGAGCCTGGTCTGGAAGCTTGCCGAGTGGCGCAACGCCCAGCCCGGCGACCCGCCGATCCCGGAGAACTCCATCACCAAGGAGCCGAGCGCCGAGCTACGGCCCGACCAGCGCGACACCGACTCGCTCCCGGCGTACGACGTGCTCGACCCGTTGCTGCGCGACTACGTGGAGCGGGACATGGGCCGCGACGAGCTGGTCGCGGCCGGCCACGACCCCGAACTGGTGGCGCGCATCCTCCGGCTGGTGGACCTGGCCGAGTACAAGCGCCGCCAGTACCCGCCGGGCCCCAAGATCACCTCAAAGAACTTCGGCCGGGACCGCCGCCTGCCCATCACCAACCGCTGGCGCGAAAGCCGGTGAGGGCTTCGTCCACTATGCGTTCGGCCACGTCCTCGGGCGGCTCGACGCCGGATCTGTGCCACTTCGTGTACCACATAATGGCCCCGGAGAGGATGGCCATCGCCATCTCCTCGTCGAGGTCCGCGCGCAGCTCGCCGGTCTCCATCCCCCGGCGCAGGACGCCGCGCAGGGCGGTCCTGCGCGGTTCGAGGGCGATCTCCCGGAACCGCTCCGCCAGGCGGGGGTGCCGCTCGGAGTCGCTCATGGCGATGTTCATGATGCAGCGGGTGCGCTGGTGGCTCGACTCCTCGCGAAGCACCCGGAGATAGGTCACCAGATCGTCCCGGACCGACGTGCCGGACAGCGGCGGGATCGGCGGCTTGAGCGTCGCCAGCGCGTCGACGACCAGGTCCTCCTTGTTGGACCAGCGCCGGTAGATGGTGGTCTTCCCGACGCCGGCGCGTGCCGCGATCGCTTCGATGGACAACTCCGCCACGCCGATGCCCTCGCCGAGCAGGTCGAGGGTGGCGTCGACGATCGCCTTCTCCGCCTTCTCGCTGCGCGGGCGGCCCGCCGGGCGGGCCGTGCCTTCAGCCGTCTGCCGCATGTTCATCGCCCGTTCACACTACCGCCGCTTCTCTCTCGGGTTCGGCCTTCGTCACCACCGGCGACACGGCCTGAGCCGTACGGCCCGGCATCCAGCGGGCGACCACGAACGTGCCGATCAGAGCGACCGCGGCGGAGCCGAGGGCGGCCCAGTGCACGCCTTCGACGAACGCGTCGTTCGCCGCGTCCATCAGACTCGCGCCGTGCGGGCCGAGGCGGCCCGCCACGCCCGCGGCCCCCGAGATCGACTCGGTCACGAGGTGGCGGAGCTGCTCGGGAACGGCACCCGCCCCGGCCTCCATGCCGCCCCGGTAGACCGCGGACAGGATCGCGCCCAGGACGGCGATGCCGAGCGTGCCGCCGACCTGCCGGACGACGTTGCTCATCGAGGACCCCACGCCGGCCTTCTCCCTGGGAAGGGCGTTCATGATGGCGGTGGTCGCCGGGGGCATGAGGTTGGCCATCGCGGCGCCCTGGACGAACCCGAGGACCAGCAGGATCCAGATCGGGGTGTCCACCTCGACCAGCGCGTACGCCGCCAGGCACAGGGTGATCACCACCATGGCGGCGGTGCCCAGCGCCTTCGCGCCGTACCTGTCCACCATCCGTGCACTGGCCGGCGAGAAGATCAGCTGGGCGATCGCGAACGGCAGCACCAGCGCCCCGGACTCCAGCGGGGAGAATCCGCGGACGATCTGCCAGTAGAAGGCCAGGAAGAACATCACGCCCATCGCCGAGAAGAACACCAGGCCGACGCTGGAGATGGCGGTCGTGAAGGCCGGGTTGCGGAAGTGGCGCACGTCGAAGGCCGGGTGATCGATCCGGCTCTCGTACCAGACGAAGGCGGCGAGGATCGCCAGGCCCGCCAGCGACGGTACGACGACGGAGACGTCGGCGACCGTGCCGAGATCGCTGATCCGCACGATGCCGTAGACGAGACTGACCAGACCGACGATGGACAGCAGGACGCCGACCGGGTCGAGGCCGACCTTGTCCGGGTCCCTGGAGTCCGGCACCAGCGCGGTGATCAGCGCCAGGGCGACCAGCACGATCGGGACGTTGACCAGGAAGACCGAACCCCACCAGAAGTGCTCCAGCAGAAGACCGCCGGTGATCGGGCCGATCGCGATCGCGATGCCGACGCCGCCCGCCCAGATGCCGATGGCCTTGCCCCGCTCGTGGAACGGGAAGACGTTCGAGATGATCGCCAGGGTGGCGGGCATGATGGCCGCGCCGCCGAGCCCCATCAGCGCCCGCGCGCCGATGAGCTGCATCGGGTCCTGGGCGTAGGCGCTGACCAGCGACGCGAGGCCGAACATCGCCATGCCGGTCATGAGCATCCTCTTACGCCCGTACCTGTCCCCCAGCACCCCGAAGGTGAACAGCAGACCGGCGAACACGAGCGTGTAGGAGTTCATCGCCCACTCCAGCTCGCTCTGGGTGGCCCCCAGGCCGTGGACCGGGTCCGCGATCGTCTTGATCGCCACGTTGAGGATCGTGTTGTCCAGCACGACGGCCAGCAGGCTGAACACCATCACGCCGAGGATCTGCCATCGGCGCGGGTGCCCGGAATGCGGTTCCATGTAACCCCCGTTACTTCGCTGCAAAATTTCGATACGAATGAGTTTCGCAACGGGAGCGTAGCGCAACTGCTATTCGATACGCAACGGGACCGTTTCATAATGTGGGTCGGCCGGTGACGTGGCCCGCACGCGCTGGAACGGCACGGCCACCAGGACCAGCAGCACGCCGACGGCTCCCGCGACCCCGAGCGCCCAGGCCGGGCCGTGCGCGTCGAGGATCCCGCCGACGACCGGGCCGGCGCACGCCCCGCCGACGGTCAGGAACATGCCGTGCAGGCCCATCGCCTCCCCCCGCGCGGCCGCCGGAACCCGCCGGTTCACCGCGTCCACCGTCGCGGACATCGCGGGAGCGCACAGCACCCCGGCCGGCAGCAGCGCCGCGAACAGCCACCACCACGGGCCGCCGACCAGCCCGACGGGCGCGGTCAGCGCGCACATCGCGCCCATCATCACCAGCGGCGGCAGGCCTCGTGGCAGCCCGCCGTACACGAAGCCGCCCACCAGCGAGTAGGCGCACCAGACGCCGAGCACCAGGCCCGCCCAGGCGGTCGCGTCGTCGGCCTTCAGCATCGCGACCACGGACAGCTCGGTCGCGGTGAGCACGAACGTCAGCGCGGACACCGCGCCGAGCAGCGTGACCAGGCCCGGCCGCAGCCACTGCCGCCTCGGCACCGCCGCCTCCCCGGCGGCGGACTCCTCCGGCGAGCGGGTGGGCGGGTTCAGCAGGTAAAGCCCCACACCGGAGCCGACCAGACCGGCCGCCACCCCGTACATCGTCGCGGTGCTGGAGAACGCGGTCACGCACGCGACGGCGAGGGCGGGACCCACCATGAACGACAGCTCGACGGCCATCGAGTCGAGGGCGAACCCGGTCTGGTGACGCTCGGGTGGCACCATCGCGGCCAGGCACTGCCTGATCGCGCTGAAGACGGGCTGGGTGAACACCCCGGCCACCAGCGCGCCGGACACCAGCGCGGGGAACGGCAGAGCCGGGGCGGCGCACCAGAAGCACAGCTGGACGACCGTGGTGACGGCCATCACCGGCCGCAGGCCGCGCCGGTCGACGAACCGGCCGGCGAGCGGCGAACCCGCCGCGGCCCCGAGCATGCTCATCGCGCCGACCAGGCCCGCCTGGAAGAACCCCAGCCGCTGGGTGTTGAGCACGTGCAGCGTGAGGGTCATGCCCGTGCCGGTCAGCGGAATCCTGGCGACCAGGCCGACCAGCAGCAGTGTGCGCACGCCCGGCAGTGCCAGCACCCGCCGGTAAGGTTCAATTGCCATGTTGGTTACTTACCTCCGCAGGGCATTGTGCCGTGCGGACCCGACACATCAGTCACACCGGGGGGTGTTCTATCCATAGCCGACATGCAATGATCTGACTGTCCGGGGACGCCACAGGGGCGCCACGAGGCCTGGAGGTAACCATGTCCTCTGAATCCGCAGTTTCCGCTGTTCCAGCCGTTTCCAGCCCGCCCGCCGCCCTCTACGGCGGTGCGTCGAAGCGCAGGGTCACGGTCCGCGACATCGCGGCGGCCAAGGAACGGCACGAGAAGTGGCCGATGGTCACCGCGTACGACGCGATGACCGCCGGAGTGTTCGACGAGGCGGGCATTCCGGTGATGCTCGTCGGAGACTCGGCGGCGATGGTCGTCTACGGTTACGACTCGACGCTGCCCGTCACCGTCGACGACCTGATCCCGCTCACCGCCGCGGTGGTCCGCGGCTCGTCACGCGCCATGGTCGTCGCCGACCTGCCGTTCGGCTCCTATCAGGCCTCCCCCCAGCAGGCCCTGGAGACGGCCGCACGCTTCATGAAGGAGGCCGGGGCGCACGCCGTCAAGCTGGAGGGCGGCCACCGGGTGCTCCCCCAGGTGGAGCTGCTCGTCTCGGCCGGCATCCCGGTCATGGCCCACCTCGGCCTGACCCCGCAGTCGGTCAACGCGCTCGGCGGCTACCGTGTGCAGGGCCGCGGCCAGGCCGGCGACGAGCTCATGGCGGACGCCAAGGCGCTGGAGCACGCGGGCGCTTTCGCCGTCGTGCTGGAGTGCGTGCCGACCGACCTCGCCCAGCGGGTCACCGCCTCGCTGAGCATCCCCACCGTGGGCATCGGGGCGGGGCCGTACACCGACGCCCAGGTCCTCGTCTGGCAGGACCTCATGGGCCTCACCCCGCAACCGGCGAAGTTCGTCAAGAAGTACTTCGACCTCGCCGGCGAGATGGACCGGGCGGTACGGGCGTACGCCGACGAGGTCGTCGCCGGCGTCTTCCCCACCCCCGACCACAGCTACCGCTGAGTCGTCACCGATCGAGCAGGGTGGCCGGGTCCGTGTTGGAACCGCACACGATCACGGCCACCCTCTCGCCGTCGCCGGGCACGTAAGCGGGGCGCTCACGCCGCACCCCCGCCGAGAGCCTGGTCGAAGTCGGCCCACAGGTCCTCCGCGTGCTCGATGCCCACGGCGACCCGGACCGTCCCCTCACCGATCCCCGCGGCGGCCAGCTCGGCGGGGCCGAGCGACCGGTGCGACGTCGTCGCCGGGTGCATGACCAGCGTCTCCACGCCGCCGAGCGAGGGCGCCAGCAGCGCGAGCCGTACGGCACGCATGAAGGCCTCCCCCGCGGCACGCCCGCCGGTCAGGTCGAACGAGAAGACCCCGCCGAAATCGGGCAGCAGCTTGGCGGCCAGGCCGTACGACGGGTGGGACGGCAGTCCGGGCCAGTGGACGGCGGCCACGGCGGGATGCTCGGCGAGCCGCGTGGCCAGCACCCGCGTGTTGGCGCAGTGCCGCTCCATGCGCAGCGGCAGCGTCTGAAGACCCCGCAGGACCAGCCACGCCGCGAACGGGTCGGCCGTCACTCCGAGCTTCACCGCGTATGACCAGACCTCGCGGTACAGCTCGGCGGAGGCGAAGACCGCGACGCCGGCCAGGACGTCGGAGTGGCCGGACAGGTACTTGGTGGCCGAGTGGACGACCACGTCGACGCCGTGCTCGATCGGGCGGCACAGCACCGGCGAGGCGAAGGTGTTGTCCACGACCGTGACGAGCCCGGCCTCGCGCGCCGCGTCGCACATCCCCGGCAGGTCGGCGACCTGCGTCATCGGGTTGGCGATCGTCTCCAGGTAGAGCAACCGGCTGGTGGGCCGTACGGCGGCGCGCACCGCCGCCGGGTCGTCCTCCGGCACGTAGGTGATCTCGATCCCGAAACGCGCCGCCAGGTCGGCCAGCATGGCGGCGGTGCCGCCGTACAGCGCCCGCTGCGCGATCATATGGTCGCCCGGCCTGAGCAGGCCGAGCAGCACCGAGTTGATCGCGCCCATCCCCGAGCCGGTCCCGACTGCGGCCACACCGCCCTCCAGACCGGCGACGGCCTCCTCCATCGCCCGAACCGTGGGGTTGGAGTGCCTGCCGTAGACGAAAGCGCCGTCGGGGCGGCTCATCCCGTCCGCGAAGACCTCCGGGTCCGCCAAGGCGAATCCCGAGGTCTGGTAGATCGGCGTCGAGATCGGCCTGCCGCCGTTCAGATCGGGTCGGGGGAGATGGACCGCACGTGTTTCCGGATGAAGAGGGCTCATGCCGTCAAGGCTAGGACGTGATCCTCACACGTCGGTGATGCGGAGGCCGGCGTGCGCCTTGTAGCGCCGGTTGATCGAGATCAGGTTCGCGGTCAGCGCCTCCACCTGGTGGGCGTTGCGCAACCGGCCCCCGTACACGCCGCGGAACCCGGGGATGCGCGCGGCCAGCGCCCGCACGGTGTCGGTCGCCTCGCGGTCGTCGCCGAGCACGAGCACGTCCAGGTCGATCCGGTCGACGGCCGGGTCGAGCAGCAGCACCGCCGAGACGTGGTGGAAGGCCGCGACCACGCGGCTGCCGGTCAGCACGGCGGCCGCCTGCTGGGCCGCGCTGCCCTCCTCGACGGGCAGGGCGTAGGCCCCCTGCTTGTCGAAGCCGAGGGGGTTGACGCAGTCGATCACGATCTTGCCGTCGAGCTCGTCGCGAAGGGACTCCAGCAGGGCTCGGTGGCCGTCCCAGGGAACGGCGACGATCACGATGTCGGCCTCGGCCGCGACGACCGCGTTCTCCGCGCCCCTCAAATTCTTACTTTGGGTCCGCGCTCCCGGAGCGGCCACGCTCCCGGCCGCCTCCTCGGCCCGCTCCGCGCTGCGCGAGCCGATCAGAACGGGGTGACCGGCCAGCGCGAACCGGCGAGCCAGTCCCCTGCCCTGGTCGCCGGTCCCGCCGAGGATGCCTATGGTCAGCCCGCTGACGTCGGGGAGATCGATGTTGTGCTCAGCCATAAGGCCAGATGATGCCAGCCCGCTAACAGTTGTCCACCACCGGGAGTCCCAGTACGCGGGAGGCCAGCCACCCGACGGCCAGCGGCGCGCCCTCGACCGCGCCCAGGACGTGGCTCCCGGCGGGCAGGCCGGCCCACAGCACCTTCGCGCCGCCCGCGCAGTACTCGTCACGCAGCGTCCGCCCCACGCCGTACGGAATGATCTCGTCGCCCTTGGCGTGGTAGAGGAACATCGGCACCCGGGGCATGGATGCGCCCAGACGGTTCTCCTGGAGTCGCGCCTGCCACTCCGGCAGGTGCATGACGTCGGTCGTCGTCAGTTCGGCGAGGCGCCGTCCGGCGAGCCGGTCGCGCAGGTCGGCGACGCAGGCGTTACGCGCCTCGGCGAACAGCGCGGCTCCCTCGGGGGTGAGGTGGCTGTTCAGCGACAGTTCCGGGTAGGCGGCGTCGAGCCCGGCGCCGGCCGCCGCGGCGAGCCCGAAGTCCGCGGTGCCGTCGAGGTGCTCGCCCACGGCCAGCAGGTCCGCCGGCACTCCGCCCGCCGCGACGCCTTTGAGCCGCAGCTCAGGGGCGTACGACGGCTGGAGCTGGGCCGCCCACCCGGCCGAGGCGCCGCCCTGCGAGTAGCCCATCACCACGACGGGGGCATTCGCGGACAGACCCGCTCCGGGCACCCTCGCCGCCGCCCTGATGGAGTCGAGTACGGCATGGCCCTGGGAGACGCCCACCATGTAGGTGTGGTCACCCGGCGTGCCGAGCCCCTCGTAGTCGGTCACGGCGACCGCCCAGCCCTTGAGCAGCATCAGGCTGATGATCGCGAGCTCGGCCTCGGTGCCGCGCGCCATGGCCGCCGAGGGGGCGCACTGGTCGCCCATGCCGTGGGTCCCCACGGCGTACCCGGCGATCGGCCGCTTGCCGAGCGAGTGGGCCGACCTGGGCACCAGCAGTGTGCCCGAGACGATGTTGGCGGCGCCGGTCGCGGAGGTGGACCGGTAGCGCAGGTGCCAGGCCTTCACCGGCACCTCCAGCAGCTTCCCGGGCGCGAGATAGACGGTGGTGGGAACGGCCTCGACGACGTCTCCGGCCGAGGCCGCCTCAGCGGCGGCGCCGCCCACCTTGGGGCCGAGGAGAGCCGGCAGGAGTAGGAGTGCCCCGATCATGGGCATGACGGCGCGAACGCGAAGGTGCATGTGCCTGCCTTCCGGCAACTGGTTTACTGTTCGACGACGCGCCGTTGGGCCGATCGTTACTTGCAGGTAACCCGTTGTCAAGAACCCGATTGCCGGGACCGCACCCCGTGTTGTCAGGCACCATGGCCGCATGGACGCCGCATCCGTGAGCCTGCTCCGCGATCTGCTCGCCGGCTCTGGCTGGGTGGAACGCACCCGCGAACTGGGGCTGGCGCTACAGGCCACCCGGTCACCCGGCGGGCTGCTCGTCGTCGGCACACCCGACGAGGAGCCCTGGCATGTCGCCGCACACCTCGACGACGAAGCCGGGCTGTCCGGGCTCCCCCAGCTCGCCCCCACCCTCGTGCGCTGGGAGCCGCCGGTGAACGCGCCGCCCCACCTGCGTGTCGGACTGGACCGCTTGCGGGACGCCCGGCGCGGGGAGACTCTCTTCGTGGTCACTGAACAGCAGGCCCCGGTGCCGCTGCTGGAACGGGTCGACGACGCGCGGCGCACCGGCGCGACGATCCTCGCCCTGGACGGCGGTGACCCGGATCTCGAGTCGCTGGCCCACGACGCGATCGCCTTACCGCCCGACGGCGGCGGGCCGCTGAGCTTCGACGGCGCTCAGCATCTCGTCAGCATGGCGGCCGGGGAGACTCGGCGGCTCGGCCTACGGGAGCGGCTCGCCCGGTTCGCCGACCGGATCAGCGGGCCGCGGGTGAACGAGTGAGCGAGTGAGGGAGCGTGACGATGTCCACTCTCATCACGATCATCGGCATGATCGGGGCCGTGGTGCTCCTGTACGGCTACGCGATGGTGTCGGCGCGGAAACTGGCCGGGGACGGGCTGCCGTACCAGTTGCTCAACCTCGGCGGCGGGATCGCACTGATGATCAACAGTGCGTACCATTCGGCCTGGCCGTCCGCGATCCTCAACATGGTGTGGGGCGGGGTCGGGGTCGTGGCCATCGGCCGGGTCGCGGCCAGACGCGCGGCCGGGCACGCGGCGGGGAGGCGGCCCGGCCCGTGACCGGTCAGTCTCCTTCCCACTCCCTGTCCTGCTCCGCCCAGGCCTTGTCGCGTTCCGCCGCCCGCCGCAGGGCATGGGCGGCGACGTCCTCCGACTCGTAGGGGCCGAGCCGGTCCTTGTTGGGGCATCCCTTCTCGGGTTCGACTCGCATGTGCTTCAGGCAGAACCACCATTGATCGCTCACGCCCTAATCGTGCCCCCTCGCGGCGGAACTAGACTTGTCCGCATGACGACGCTGCTCCGCCCAGGGCGTATCTCGCCCACCCTCAAGGTCCCCGCCCATATCGTCCGGCCGGAGTACGTGGGGAAGGCCGAACCCAAGAGGGGCGACAGCGACGTCCAGACCCCGGAGACCATCGAAAGGATGCGGATCGCCGGACGTATCGCGGCGCAGGCCCTGGAGGAGGTCGGCAAACACGCCGTCCCCGGCGTGACCACCGACGAGCTCGACCGCATCGGCCACGAGTTCCTCTGTGACCACGATGCCTACCCCTCGACGCTGGGCTACCGCGGCTATCCCAAGTCCCTGTGCACCTCCATCAACGAGGTGATCTGTCATGGGATCCCGGACGACACCGTGCTGCGGGACGGCGACATCGTCAACGTGGACATCACCGCCTACATCGGCGGCGTGCACGGCGACACCGACGCGACGTTCCTGGTGGGCGAGGTCGACGAGGAGTCCCGGCTGCTGGTCGAGCGGACCCGTGAGGCGATGATGCGGGCGATCAAGGCGGTCGCCCCCGGACGGCAGCTCAACATCGTCGGCCGGGTGATCGAGGCCTACGCCAAGCGCTTCGGGTACGGCGTGGTCCGCGACTTCACCGGCCACGGCATCGGCGCGGCCTTCCATTCCGGACTGATCGTCCCGCATTACGACGATCCGTCCCTGCCGGTGACCATGGTGCCGGGGATGACGTTCACGATCGAGCCGATGCTCACGCTCGGCACCATCGACTACGAGATCTGGCCCGATCAGTGGACGGCCGTGACCAGGGACCGCAAGCGCACCGCCCAGTTCGAGCACACGATCCTGGTCACCGACTCGGGCCGCGAGATCCTCACGCTCCCCTGACCGGTCATTCGGGCCTGTGGACCCTGACGGTGAGATCGGGGAGCCGCTACTCCGCCGTCGCGTCCCGCTTGTTCAGCTTGTCCAGGTAGTCGTTGTAGGCGTCGAGATCCGCGTCACCGGTGCCGCCGGTCTTCGCGGCGACGGCGTCGGCCCGCCGCTCGGCCCGGCGGGCCGCCCGATCGTCCGCACGCCACCACTGGAAGCCGAGCGCCAGCAGCACGATCAGCGTCGGGACCTCGCCGAAGGCCCAGGCGATCGCTCCGCCGGTCTCCTGGTCCGCCAGGGAGGAGACCCCCCAGGTCCGGCCGAGTTGACCGTAGTAGTCGGCGGCCAGGACGGCGCCCATGCTCATCACGGCGATCCCGAAGAACGCGTGGAACGGCATCGTGACCATGAGCAGCAGCAGACGCCCGAAGTGGGGCAACTTGTTCGGCGCGGGGTCGACCCCGATGATCACCCAGAAGAACAGGCTGCCGCTGAGCAGGAAGTGCACCATCATCGCGATGTGCCCGATGTGCTCCTGCATCGCGGAGGCGAACAACGGAGTGAAGTACAGCGCGAACGTGGAGACGATGAAGATCGCCGTCGCGATGGCGGGATGAGTGAAGAACTTGACGACCCGGCTGTGCAGGATCACCGTGATCCATTCACGGGGCCCCCGGTCGCCCTTCCGTACCGCCGGCCTGAGCGCGCGCAGCGCGAGCGTGACGGGCGCGCCCAGCACCAGGAAGATCGGGATCAGCATCGAGAGGATCATGTGCTGGGTCATGTGCACGCTGAACAGCACGGGCCCGTAGCGCGCGACACCGCTCTGGGTCGTCAACACCAAGATCACGATGCTGAGGAGCCAGCTGACCGTGCGTCCCCACGGCCAGCGGTCGCCGCGGCGGTAGAGCCGTACGACTCCGGCGACGTAGAGCCCGGCCAGCACGACGGCGAGCGCGGCGAAGAACAGGTCGAGCCACCACAGCGCCAGCAGGTTGCCCAAGGTCAGTGGAGGCGGCACCAGGTAGCCGAGCAGCTCGAACGCCCGGTCCAGCGGCACCTCGACCGGCGGCGGAGCGGTGCGCGACAGCGCGACGGCCAGGCCCATCGTGGCCGCCATCACCAGGATCTCACCGAGCGCCAGTGCCAGGAACGCGTGCGGCTCGCCGGAGGCCAGGCGGGGCAGGGTCCGCCTGCGATGCCGCCATCCCACGAAGCCGAGCAGCACGAACGCGGCGATCTTGGCCAGCAGGATCAGGCCGTACGACGAGGTGAACAGGGCGTCGACCGAGGCGAGCCGGGCGGCGACGCTGGCGAGGCCGGACACTCCGACGCCGATGAAGCACCATAACGCCATGCGGGAGAACCGGTCGGCCGCGACGGCGAGGTGACGTTCTCCACGCAGCGCGTGCACGGACAGGACGGCCAGCCCACCCACCCACGGTGCCAGGAACAGCAGGTGGAACGCGACCGAGGTGGTGGCGAGCCCGTGGTTGGGCGACGAGGCGGAGTGACCGGTGAGGGCCGGCGGGAGGAGCGTCACGAGCGCGAGGGCCAGCAGTCCGGCGGCGACACCCGCGGTGATCGCGTTCCGGGCGAACAGGGCGATGGCGACGCCGAAAAGAACGACAAGCGTGAGCGCGACACCCTGTGATGTCTGGCTCGCGTAGCTGGTCAGCATGGCACCGTCGATGAGCTCGCTGACCGGCTGGCCGAACGTGTTCGAAGCGCCGAAGACCAGCGCACCGGCCGCCCCCGCCGCCCAGGCCAGCGCCGTCCAGGAGGCGGCCCTGACGTACAACTGGGCGGCCTCGCCGAGCAGGCCCTTGTCGCTGGGCAGGAAGGTCGCGGCGGCGGCCAGCAGCCCCACGGTCAGCACGCCGGAGACGTCCACGGTGAGCTTCGAGATGGGCAGCATCCACCGGGTGACCATGCCCTCGTCGGGCAGGCCGGGAATGATCCGCGGAGTGGCCGCGCCGCTGAGGATCATCGTGATCGCCAGGGCGCCGACCGCCGCGCACAGCGCAGCGACGGTCAGGCGCGCGGCCCGGTTCACGGCCTCTTCCGCAGACTGAGGAACAGTCCGATGCCGACTCCGGCGACCCCGAAGATCACGGCCCAGGCCCAACCGGGAATGGTCGTCTCCTGAGCGTCCTGAGCGTCCTGAGCGTTCTGGGCCACCGACGTGGCCGCCGGGGCGGCCTCGCCGGAGCCCCCTTGGGCGCCTTCGACGCCCTGTGGGCTTTCAGACCCCTGGGAGCTCGCGGAATCCGGCACGGCCTCCGACGCACCGGGCGAGCCGATCACGGTGAAGGGGATCTCCCCCTCCACCGGGTGCCCGTCGGTGGAGACGACCCGCCAGGCGATCGTGTACTTGCCGGGGGGCACCGAGGGCAGGACCGCCTGGGTCACCTTCGGCCCCTCGACGACGGGAGCACCGCTCTCGTACCGCTTGCCGCCCGGGCCCTGCACGACCACGACGGGGAAGCGCACGGACTCGGTGAACTCCAGGGTCACCTTGCTCAAGGTCTGAACCTGGGCGTTCTTCGCCGGATCACTGCTCCTGAGCGAAGTATGGGCCCACGCCGGGAGGGCGAGCACCACTCCCAGCGTCAGCGTCACGATCAACCCGGCGACGGTGGCGAACGAGTATTTTCTCATGGCACCCCCAGGCTACCGAGCCCGGTGGCCGGTCCGTCAAAGGCCCACGCAGGCAAGGGCCCGATGGTAGGCTGCCGCGCTCGCCTCGTGATCGCCCAGGCGGCCAAACGTCTCCGCGGCGGCCTGCCAAGTCTCGGCGGCCTTTCGCGTCGCGGGGAGACGCTCCAGGCATCCGGCGGCCGAACCCAGCTCGGCGGCCGCCTCGTCATCCTGGCGTCGCATCCAATACGCCTGCCCCAGCACCAGGTGCGCCTCGGCGAGCAAGGCCTTACTCGTCCCATCAGCCGCGATCACGAAGGCGGCGTGCGCATGATCGACCGCCTCATCCGGGTGGCCCAGCGTCATCTCCGCTCGCGCGAGGTAGAGCAACGCCTGGGCGATGTCCCCTCTGGCCGCAGCGGACTCCTTCAACTCCGACAGCACGCGCAGGAGCAGATCCCGGGCGGCTGCCACCTCTGCCGGTCGCACGCGGTAGAGCAACATGGCATAGGCGCTGCGAAGTCGGGCGAGGTTGCGCGGCTCGCCGTTCTCCGACTGGATGGCCATCGCGCGTTCCACCAGGGCCATGGCCTCCTCACCCGACCCCAGCAGGTCGGCCGTCACCGCGGCGTTCCAGCAGGCGGCGACGATGGCACGGGGAGTACCCAGTTGCTCGGCCGCCGACAGAAGTTCGGCCGCGAACTGCCTGGCGCGAAGCAGGTCACCGCGATCGAGGTAGACCGACAGAAGCGTCGACCCGAGCTCGATCAGGTCGTCGTTCCACTGCGGGCTGTTGGAGGCCAACCCGAGCGTCTCTTCGCCGATCCGCACCGCTGCCGAGAAGTCCCCGAACTCGCGGTGGCAGCGGCAGAGGGCGAGAGCGATCTGAACACGGCGTTCCGGAGACTGCCCCTCGGTCTCGTCCTCCCTGAGCGAACTCAGAACGGAGATCGCCTCCGGAAGGTCTCCACAGGCCTCGGCGGCCAGTGCATACCCGTATCTGGCGTCCTGCCTCAGCGACGCCAGGCCCGCCAGGCTGTTGTCCTCCAGAAGCTCCGCGTACCGACTCCTCGCCTCGGTCACCTCTCCGTTCTCCAGAGCGAGTCGCGCGAAGCGCAGCCCCAGCTCGAGGTCCTCCATCTGCTCGGCCGTGACGCCGTTGACCAGGAAGGTGAGCGAGCAGTCCAGTTTCTGGGCAAGCAGTTCCAGGACAGCGGGGGTCGGCGTCCGCTTTCCACTCTCGATCAAGGAGACGTAGCTGTCTGACAGTTCCGGATGGGCGAGCTGTGCCTGCGAGAGACCGCGCTGCCGACGGATCATCTTGATCCGCTCGCCGACCAAACCTTGACTGGTCACATGCACCTCTAGAGAGAATGTAGATCTGACAGTCAGTCCCTCACGAAAGAGACTCTCATGCGCCGCTTCGCACTGCTTGCCCTGACTGCCCTGATATCGGTTGGCCTGGTTACTGCAGGCAATGCTACGTCCGCCAGCGCCTCCACGTCACCCATGCACCTCAGCGCCGTGACGACCTGCTGCTGACCGAGCCGACTCGTTGCCCGTAAGGACGACACCCCGCCTCGTGCTCACCCGCTGGCCCTACTCGGGGGGCAGATGCCGGGGCGGGGTCAACGCCGCGATATTCGTGGCGGGTTGCACGCGACTCCGATCTGGTCGCACGCGTAGGCCCTACGCCGATTCATTGTGCGCACCTGCGATGCCGGAGTCCACACCATCCCGAGAAACTAGACGGCATCTGGATCTACGGAATACGGTAACTCCGCACCAACCGTCATCTCCTTCTATGGCGGATGCGGCCATGGACTTCCCCGACCATCACTGAATGCGCAACCCTTCACATGGAGATCCGCAGGCGTATGGATATGGCTGGCGAGTACGAAGAGTCCCAGCATCCGGCCCACCGTTTCCATGTACTTGGTCCCGTGACCGCCTGGCATCGGCGACGCCGACTGGATCTCGGAGCTCCGCTCCAGCGGGCCACCCTGTGCATCCTGGCCGCCCGACCGGGTCAGATCGTGGCGAAGGAAACTCTCATCAGCGGATTATGGGGGGAGGCTCCCCCCAAAACCGCATCCCAGAGCATCTATACCTATATCGCCGGACTCCGGCGAGAACTGGAACCGGATCGAGGACCTCGCGGTCCTTTCGCCCTGCTCGTGAACAGGTCGGGAGGATACACGCTGTCACAGGGGCGGTTTCAGATCGACTCCGAGGAGTTCGAGCACGGCATCGCCAAGGCCCGTCGACTTCGCGCCGAAGACGACCGCCAAGAATCGCTGCGCGCAATGGACGCCGCACTGGAACTCTGGACTGGGCGGGCGCTGTCCGGAATTCCCGGCCCATTCGCCGAGGCGGAACGGGCCCGGCTGGAGGAGCTCCGCCTGATCACGGTTGAGGATCGCGCCGACATCCTGCTCGGACTGGGCCGTCATCAGGAAGCTCTCCCGGCATTGCATGACCTGGTCGGCGAACACCCCCTCCGGGAACGGGCTCGGGAACTGCTGATGCTGGCGCTCTACCGCTCCGGTCGGCAGGCCGCTGCGCTGGACGCCTACCTGGACTTCCGCCGACTCCTGGCGGAGCGGCTCGGGGTGGATCCGGGTGAGAGCCTGCAGAGGCGCTATCACGCGATCCTGCGAAGCGACCCGACGTTCGACTCGGCCGACCCCGATCAGGGACAGATCAGGCTCGACTCCCGGTCACCGCTTCACGCGGGAGATCCCGAGGTTCCGGTGCCGCGTCAACTCCCCCGCGCCATGGACGGGTTCGTGGGCCGGACCGATGAGTCGGTGCGGCTGCGTGCACTGCTGGCTCCCTGGGAGGGCGGCCCGCCGCAGGCCGTGGTCGCCATCACCGGTCCCGCGGGAGCCGGCAAGTCGGCGATGGCCGTTCAGGCCGCCCACGCCGTCGGCGATCACTTTCCGGACGGCCTGCTCTACGCCAACCTGCTCGGCGCGACGCCGGGGGTCGAGCGGTTGAAGCCGATCGACCTGCTCGGCAGGTTCCTGCGCGCGCTCGGCGTGCGCGCCGAGGCCGTGCCGCATGAGGTCGACGAGGCGGCGGCCATGCTGCGGGACACGCTGGCCGGGCGGCGCGTCCTCGCCGTGCTCGACGACGCGTCCGGCCCCGATCAGGTGCGCCCACTGCTGGATCTGCCGTCGGGGAACGCGGTCCTGATCACGAGCCGGGAGTCGTTCGCGGCCGTGGACAACTGCGCTCAGGTACGTCTCGGCATGATGGTCCGCTCGGAGGCGGTCACCATGCTCGCCAAACTGATCGGTGCGAGGCGGGTCGCGGCGAACCCCGCCGCGGCGGCCCGGCTGGTGGATCTCTGCGACGGCCTGCCGCTGGCCCTGCGACTGGCCGCGGCACGCCTGATCGACCGGCCGCATTGGGAGGTACGACACCTGGTCGAGCGGCTCGAAGACCGGGGCCGGATCCTGCACGAGCTGGAGTCGGGGGACATCGCCGTACGATCGAGCCTGGAGCTGAGTCATGACACGCTCTCGCGCAGCTCCCGCCCGATCGATCGCACGGCCGCTCGTACGCTGCCCCACTTGGGCGTCCTCCACGTGCCGGATGTGACCCCCCACGTCGTCGCGGCGCTTCTCGACGCCCCCGTCGATCTCGCCGAGCGAGCGCTGGAACGCCTCGTGGAGGCACACCTCATTGAGTCGCACGAATGCGACCGCTTCCAGCTTCACGATCTGGTGCGTCTGTTCGCGATGGAGCTGGCGGAAGACCACCTGTCACAACAGCTCCGGTCGGACGCGCTCAAACGGACGCTCGGCCAGTACGGAACGACAGTGCGTCTCGCCATGACGCTGCTGGACCCACACCGTGTCCTGGCTCCCTGGCCCGAGGTCGAGCAGGAACCGGTGCCACTCACCGATGGCCAGGCCGCCTACGCCTGGCTGGAGCGTGAGCGGGCGAACATTCTGGCCGCCGCTTCGCATGCCATGTCATCAGCGGACGACGCAGTCGCCCGCATGGGCGTATACATAGGTTTCTCGCTAATGTGGCACCTGTACCGCGCGGGCCATCGAAACGACAATCTGTGGATCAATCAGCAGGCACTCCGCACTGGACAGCGCCTCGGCGATCAGGAGCTCACGGCACTGGCCCACGGCCATGTCGCGATGGCGTTGGGGCTGGTGGGACGCCCGTCCGAGGCGGTGGCCCACCATGAAATCGAGTTGGGGCTTCACCGCGACCGGGCGGACCGATTCGCGGAGATGCGAGCGCTCGGCAACCTGAGTGCCGCCTACCTCCTCCTGGAGCGGTACGCGGAGGCCCTCGAATCCTCGCGGATACAACTGGCGATTGCCCGGGAGATCGGTACGGCTGTAGGAGAACGGCATGCGCTTGGCATGCTCGGTAGCGCCTACCGGGGACTCGGTGATCTCACGTCCGCCACTGCAATGCTGGAAGAGGCACTGTCGATGGCGCGTGCGGCGGGCGACCGATTCCAGGAGGCCTCGTCCCACCGTTTCCTGGCCAAAGTCTGGCTCCAGCGCAAGGATCCGCGGTCGGCGAAGCACCACCTTAAGGAGGCGCTCGCCCTGACCCGAGCAGCTAAGGACCGCGATATCGAGCCGGAGTGCCTCACTCTGCTGGCCAAGGCCAACTGGCTCCTCAATCGGCCGGAAGATGCGTTGGCCTGTGCCCGAGAGGCCATAGTGATCGCACGGGCGACCGCGGACAAGCGTTCCGAGGACAAGGCGGCCCGGGAGTTGGCCGCCATCCAGGAGGCA
>NZ_BOOG01000026.1 GCF_016863115.1 Sphaerimonospora thailandensis | reverse complement strand
TTCGGCGTCCGCGGTCTCTCCCCCTTCCGTGCTCTCTTCGGCGTCCGCGGTCTCTCCCCCTTCCGTGCTCTCTTCGGCGTCCGCGGTCTCTCCGCCGTCGCCGGAGGTCGTGGGCTGGTCGCCCGACGATGGGCCCTCCGAAGTCCCGGAGTCGCCGGCGGACATGGTGTCGTTCCCGGTCTCGGTTTCTTCCACAGACGCCCGGTCGGCTGTGGACACACGCTCGCTCATGGAGACGGGAGCCTGGGATGTCGGGGCCTGCGGAGGAACTACGCCGGGCGCGGTCGGCACCGAGGACTGCGAAGTTCCGAGAGCGGCCGCGCTCCACGGCTGGGCGACAATCGCGCCCGCCGTCGCGGAGACCGCCGCCAGGAGCAGGCCGGAGACCATGGTCGTACGTCTTCTTGGAGACATCCGAGGAGTCATGTCAAGCTCTTCTCAGTTCCGGTAGGGGGTGGCCAGGGGGTCGGTGATTCTTAGCCGTTGGGGATGAGGTCACATGAGTTCGCACCGCCGTTTTCGCGCGGCCCGCCCGTACTGATCGGGCTGCCGAAACCGGCCGACCAGTGCGCCGAGCACCGTTTTGGGCGTGCGGCTGTGGATGTCACTCATGCACAGGTCCTGAAGAAGGGTCAGGGAGTCGGAACAGGGGCCTGGGGGCCGGTGAGGGACTTCCAGCCGGCCGCGGCGAATTCGGGAGTGTCGGGGAGGGCCGCGGCGGGCACCGCGGGAGGCGCGGGGTCGGGAATGTTGACCCAGTCCCCCCTGCCCGTGCCGCGCGCATCAGGAAGCCAGGTCATGAGCAGGTTCATGGCATAGGGGCTGGAGTAGACGGACGCGCCGTCGCCCGTGCCCTTGGTGGCGGTCACCAGGACCAGCACGGAGACCTGGACCTGGTCGTCGCTCCGGGCCTGCCACTGGACGCCGATGGCCTGCGTCCGCAGTGCCGCCCCTTCGGGGAGCTTCCCCTCCGGGGGCAGGTCGAGGGTCTCCCGCCATCCCTGCACGACCGCCCGGGCGCCCTCACGGGCGGCCTTCCGCTGGTCGGGTCGGGCGTACAGGGCTGCCGCCTGTTCTGCCTGGGCCCGGTCCAGCGTCCAGGCGCCTTCGAGTGTGGCGGAGGCCGCCGACACCGCCCCGATCTCGGAATGAGGGAAACCGATCGGATATCCGGCCGCGCCCTCGCGTCCGGACGGCTCCGCCAACGCGATGGCCGGCGCCGTACGAACGGGGACGGGGGCCTCCTTCGATTCCGCCCGCCGTGTCTGCAGCACGATGACCGTGACCGCGAGCACGGTGACGATCCCGACGATCACGAGCAGGACGACACGTGGGTTCCATCGCCGCTGCGGGCCCAGGTCCCAGTCGAGGTCCGAATCCCAGTCGAGCATCTGCCCCGGGTCGCGATCCGTTGTCGCCACTAGCTGCTCCGGTCGGGACGCTGACCGAACGCCTGACCCGCCGCGGCGGCGAGCCTCAGGTACGCGCCACGGGTGGTCGGCCGGAGCCGGGTCAGGTCGACCTCCGCTCCCTCCTTCAGGTGAGGGTCGAACGGCACTCGCACGACCGCCCGGCAGCGGTTCGTGAAATGTCGCTCCAGCAGGTCCACGTCGACGTGTGATTTCGGCTCCACCGCGTTCAGCACGACGATCGCGTTCCTGACGAGGCGTCCGTGGCCGTGCGCGGTGAGCCAGTCGAGGGTCGCCGCGGCGGAGCTCGCGCCGTCGACCGCGACCATGGTGACCAGCACGATCTGGTCGGCCATCTCCAGCGTCGCGCCCATGGCGCCGTGCAGCAGGCCGGTGCCGCAGTCGGTGATGCAGATCGAGTAGTACCGTTCGATCAGCCCGGCGACCGTACGGTAGTCCTCCGCGTCGAACGCCTCGCTGACCGCCGGGTCCGAGTCGGAGGCCAGGACCTCCAGCCGGGCCGGTGACTGCGAGGTGAATGCCCGGGCGTCGGCGTAGCGGACGATGTGCGGCGCCTCGGCGAGCAGAGTGCGGATGGTCGCCGCGGTCTCCGACTTGACCTTGAGTCCCAGCGTCCCGCGGTCTGGGTTCGCGTCGATCGCGATCACCCGGTCGCCGCGTAACGACGCCAGGGTGTTGCCCAGGGCGGCGGTCGTCGTGGTCTTGCCGACGCCGCCCTTCAGGCTCATGACCGCGATCCGGTGATGGCCGCTCGCGACGGGCGTCTGAGCGTGGGCGATGAGCGTCCGCCGTTCCTGCTCCGCCGCGGACTCCGCCGGCATGATCTTGCCTCCGGAAAGCCGGTACACGAGCCGCCGCCACCCGCCCGCGGGCTCGGCTCGGCGGTTCGTGAGCAGATGTTCCGCCGTGAGCGGCACCGTCTCCGGAAAGTGTTCGGCCGCTGGAGCCGACGCGGGTATGTGGGTCTCGGGCATGACCGGGGGGTCCTTTCACAGCGGAAAGATGAGGGGGAGGGCTGTCAGCAGGTGCGCCAGCGCACTGTCACGGTCGCGCTCTTCGAGCCGGTCGGACCGTGCAGGACCAACGGAGCCTTGGCGGGCGGAGGCGGGCCGCACCAGTAACGCACCCGCTGCGCACGCACGCTTATGACGTCGCTCCGTCCGGGTCGCAGGGTGCCGCTGGACGGCTTGACGACCAGATCATTCGCCGTTATGCGCCATTTGAGGGGCTTTTCGGAGGTGGTCGAGAGCGTGATGCCGCCTCGACCGAAATCATCGAGCTCGACCACGGACTGGATCCGCAGGCCGCCCACGGCCAGAGTGACAGTCTCCGAGCCTCCGTCCCCTGCCTCCAGAACCCTGGGCTCCGACCCCCCCGGCTCCGACCTCCCCGGCTCAGAGACACCGGACTCAGCCGTACCGACATCCGAAGTGGCGGTCGGCGTCGACGCCCCGGAGCCTGTGGAGGCGGTGCCCGCAGAGGCAGAGCCCGCCAGGACAGAGTTCTCGGAGGCAGTGTCACCCGCGACCGTGGCCCCGGCGACCGTGGCCCCGGCCGCGGAGGGGCGTAAGGACCCGGCCGCCTCGCCCGGCTGATCGGCCGGGGCCAGGAGGTTGATCCCGGCCAATGTGCCCGCCGCGCCCGCGACTACGGTGATCACGACTCGGATGGCGGTCGCGCGGAGCAGCGCCCACATCCGGGAGATCATCTCAAGGATCCTGGCGGAGGCTCCGTCCTCCTGCTCGAGATCATGGTCGAGATCAGGGTCGAGATCAGGGTCGTGCTCCCGGCCGCGGGGCAGCGCGTGCCGTGCCGTACGGGCGGCCCGCCCGAGGTCCGCGGAATTTCTCCTCGAAGCGGGGGCGGCGTTCGGGACGGTGAAGCTGCTCAGTGCCGGGGCGCCTTGCGGAATGCGTGCGTCGCTCGGGTCGGCCGCACCACCCGACGCGTCGCTCGGGTCGGCCGTACCACCCGACTCGGGCTTGGGGCGGGGCTTCTCCGCGGGGCCGGCCGGGATCGTACGGGCTCTGATCTGGGAGAGCAGCGCGTCGTACAGCGGCGTCTCCGCTCCCCCACCCACCACCGGCCCACCCACCACCGGCCCACCCACCACCGGCCCACCACCCCCCGCCGACCCGCGCGCGTACGGTACGACCGGCCCGGTCGGCGTGGACGGCACCACCGGCGGAGGCGATAAGGGCGGCACGGGCGAGCGCCGCGGCGGTGCGGACGGGGCAGGGTCCACGGCGACGGGCGCGGCGAGTGGCATGCCGAACGACGCGGGGGGCCGATGAACCGGCTGAGCCTGCTCAACCGCTGAAACGCCACCGGGCGGTTGAGCGGCGTCGGACGGCGGAAGAACGGCGGCCGATGTGATGATTTCGGTGAGGCGCCGCTTGACCTCGGGAGACAGTGCCGTGATCGGCGGGTGGGAGAGGATCTGCGGCACGGTGTATCGGATGTTGATCGGCCGCTTGCATACCAGGCACGTGACGATGTGCCGCAGCAGGGCGGTACGGGCACCGGCCTCTTCGGCGGCCGACTGAGCCGACTGAGCCGGCTGGACCGGCTGGACCGGCTCTGCCGGGAAGACCGCGCTGACGAGCGGACCGAGATCCGGGCAGATGGGACGACCACGCGCGAGACCGTCCAGCCCGCTCACCAGGATCTCGATGATGTCCTGGGTCCTGACCACGAGCCTGCCGACCTCGCGGATCGACAGCGCCAGCACGTAGGAGAGATCACGGAGAGGCAACTCGTGGCGGTACAGCAGGCGCAGCGTCTCCGCACCGAACGGGTCCACCAGGGACCATGCCCGCCTGACCGCCTCGTCGTCGGGCGTGCCCGGTCCTGGGCCCGGCCGGTATGTCACCCGGCTGTCGGCATAGTTGGCGCACTCACTGCGTACGGCGGCCAGAAGCCGGGCGCGAGTTGCGATATTCCCGGACTCGTTGTGCCGGGCGCATGCCGTCAGGGCGGCGGCGACCGCCGACATCGACCGGTCCGGATCGAGGTGATGAGAGGCGTAGTCGACGAGGTGAGCGCCATGGTCGTCCACCCACACCATCCCCTGGCCGGGGTCGAGCGCGAGGTCCCCGGGTCCGGTCGGCGAGTTCATGGGCGTCCGGGCTTGGCGACCACTGCGTGGGCGTCATGTTCGGCCTGAGCATCACTGCGACTTTGGGGGCGCACGCGCCTTACTGGAAAAGCCGCTACATACCGATACATAGATTGAGATCTTAGACTGACACCCTTCTGTTGGGAAGGAAAACAACCAGAGAAATCATCGGCCCATAATAACTCTGAATAGCGACGATATGGTCATCCGAAAACGGCCCAGAAGGCACATCCGTTATATGTCGCAGCTTCTATGGAGATGTCCGGCAAGAAGATCGTGTCAAGCAAACTGCAGCAAACAGGACATCCCACACCCAGTGCCGATCGCTGTAAGGATTCCCTCCGTAACGCGATGTGAATTCCTTTCATAACCGCCCGACCGCCCAGGGCTTCGCCACGACCGACCGCGGCGAACATCAATGAAGAACTTGCGGAAATCGGCGCCTCGGGTGCGGCTCAGGCCCCGACGGTCCCGTCGATCCCCTCCCGGAGAAAGTCCGCGTACCCGTTGTCGCGGCCGTACCCAGGAGCACATGCACCATCACCATCCGCAGCGACACCTCCTCGCCCCGCGGCGACCGATCACCCGTTCTCAGCCGAGACGGGCCCGGCGTCCGAGCAGTGCCCGGACGCGAGCCCGCCGGGCGTACTCCTTCGCGGCCAGGAAGATGGCAAGGGCTTCCGGGCCGAGCAGCAGGGCCGTGCACAGCAGGGAGTACCAGAACCGGAGGCTGAACGGCCCGAGGAGAAGACCACCCGCCGCCCACCGGAGCACGGTCACGGCGACGGGGACCACGAAGAAGACGAACCAGGCCAGGACGCCGATGAATCCGGCCAACCACAGCCAACGGAACCAGCGGCCGGCCCGCAGGTCGGCGGGGGCGGCCCCGGCGAGTTCCTGGGCCTGCTCGGGGGTGAGGCGGCCGAACGCCCGCCGCAGCAGCAGCGTCTTCACGCGCCACAGGTCGCGGCAGCCGAGGGCGTTGACCAGCACCGCGTACAGGTCGGTACGCAGGAAGATCATGCACTGCCACAGCAGGCCGCCCAACGTCACGAACACCCATACCGCGAACGTCCCGTCCACCAGCGGCGGCGGGGACCACAACCCTTCCTGGCTCAGCAGACGGGCGCCCAGCAGCAGGCTGAGCACGGTCACGTCCATCGCCATCCCGCCGAGCAGCGGGCCGTACCGCTGGCGGCGGGGCACGGTCCACACCTGGGTGAGGTCGGTTTCGAAGACGAGCAGCATCATCCGCCGATCCACACCGAAGCGGGATCTGACGCCGATCGCCCGGGCGGCGAGCCAGTGCCCGCACTCGTGCAGGGCCGTCGCGGCCATGACGAACGGCATGAGTAACAGGGCGCTCAGGCCGATGTCGTCGAGCAGGAAAGCGTCCTGCTCCGGGCTCGGGAACAGGGACGGCGAGACGATGAAGACGGCGAGGCAGAACAGCGCGAGGGCGGCGTAGACGGTCCAGGCCGCCGGGCCGAAGAAGGGACGGGCCACCCGCTGACTCACCCCGGCCATCCAGCGGCGCATCTGGATGGGCGCGGTGCGTACGGCCTGGCGTTCCCCGCCGGTCCGGTCCGCCACGAAGCCGAGTTCGGTGAGGGTCGCCATGAACGACGGCATGTCGACCGGCTCCCCGGCGAACGCCTCGGCCTCGGCACCCGCCTCCTCCGCGGTGGCACCGCGCAGCAGCGCGGAGATCACCACCCCGCCGACGGCGGGCATGGTCACGAACGTGCCGGTGTCCGGGTCGCCGACCAGCACCTCGTCGCCCTCCTCGACCAGGGTCAGCGGGCGCAGCGGAACGATGGTGCCGCTCATCGCGTCACCGCCGGGCCAGGGCGCACGCCGGGCAGTCGGGGTCGTGGGGGAACGGCTCCCAGGTCGGGATGAGCCCGTTGCGCAGGTCGAGAATGACGCGGCATCCGGCGGCTCGGGGTGGTTCGATGCCGGTCAGGTAGCGCAGGACCTCGTAGGCGACCAGCGAGCCGACCTGCATGGCCATCGGCCCGGTGAGCCCGTTGGCGAGTCGGAGCCCGCGGGTGAGCCGGTGGGCGACGCCCGCCGAGGTGCGCTCGTCCGGGTTGGGCAGGTCCGACTCGTCGCACCGTAGGCAGGCACTCTTGCCCGGATCGACGGAGAAGTAGATGAGTTGGGTGCGGGTCATCCCGCCGGCGACGAGGGGGACGCCCGCGCGGAGCGCGGCCTCGTTCACCCACAGGTTGGCGTCCGGCGCACCGTCCAGGCCGCCGGCCACCAGATGGACGTCCTCGGTCAGGTCCTTCAGGTCCTCGGGGCCGGAGATCCACCGGTCGACTGCGCGGACCTCGATGCCGGGGTCGTATTCGCGCACCCATTCGGCGGCGCGGTCGACCTTCGACCGGCCGATGTCCGTGCTCCGGTAGAGGAACTGGCGGGCGAAGTTGCGCGGCGCGATGTCGTCGCGGTCCACCAGCGTCAGCGCGCCGACGCCGAGCCCGGCCAGGCACTGCACGAGAGCGGAGCCGCCGCCGCCGGCGCCGAGCACGAGGACGTGCGAGCCGCGCAGCCGCCGGACGAACTCCGCCCGAGAGGTGTGCATGCCGGCGAAGGAGCCGAAGAAGGTCAGGTTGGAGAAGTGGCGCTCGTCGGCGTCGGGCTCGCCCAGCCACCGTTCGGCGGCGTTCTCGACCAGGCCGAGGCGGTCGAGCCCGTCCAGCCCGTCCCGGACGTCCTCGACCGAGGCGGCGAAGCCTCGTGCGGTCAGCGCGGCGCTCAGTTCCTCCGCCGTCGCGGGCCCGCGGCCGAGCTCGTCGAGAAGCGCCGCGATCCGGCCTCCCGGGTCGGCCAGGGTGAACGCCTCGCGGGGATCGTGGACCACGATGAGCTCGTCGCCGAGGGATTCGCAGGCGCATTCTTTCAACATCACTCGCATCGCCACTCCAGACGGTCGATGGGACGAAACGGACGGGGGACGGTCGCGCCGTCCCCCGCCGATCTGCTGACAGCCGGCGCGTCAGGTCATGAACTGGGTCGCCTTGACGGACTCGACCTTGCGAACCTCGATCTTCACTGAGACCACCTCCTTCCGGATGTCATTGATCAAGGTCCTATGCGCGCCCACAAAATCCCCATAAAGTCACTACAGAAGGTCGAAAGGTCCGTCCGGGTTTTCGCTGAGCGCACTACGGGGGGCGAAAGTGGACTTTGCGATCCTCGGACCGGTCCGGATCACCCAAGCGGGACGGCCGGTGCGACTGGCGGCCAAGCCGCGCGCGGTGCTCAGCACCCTCCTTCTCCACCCCAACACCGTCGTCTCCAGAGACCGGCTGATCGCCTCGGTCTGGGACGAGCCACCCCGGTCGGCCCTGGCCAACCTGCAGACCTACGTGTCCGTGCTCCGCAGGGCGGCGATCGAGGTGGAGACGCAGGGGCCGGGCTACCACCTTCGCCTCGGCACCGGCCGGCTCGACCTCCTCGCCTTCGACGAGGCCGTACGACGGGCCCGCCGTGAGACGGCGGACGGCGACCTGGCCGAGGCCGACCGCCTGTTCGCCGGGGCGCTGTCGCTCTGGCGCGGCAGGCCCGCCGAAGACGTACCGCTGGCCGGGGCGGTGACCGCACGCATCACAGAGCTGGAGGAGCGGAGAGAGAGCGCCAGGTTCGACTGGATCGACGTGCGCCTGCGGCTCGGCCTGCACGACGAGGTCGTCGGCCAGTTGACCCCGCTGGTGGAGACCGACCCGCTCAGCGAACGCCTGTGGCACCGGCTCATGGTTGCGCTGCACCGGGCGGGGCGGCGTGCCGAGGCGCTGGAAGCGTACCGGCGGGCACGGTCGGTGCTCGTCGCCGAGCTGGGCGTGGAGCCCGGGCAGGAGTTACGGAACCTGCACACCGCGATCCTGAGCGACGCCCCCGTCGAACTGCCCGCACCGGCGGCCGTCGCCGGGGACCTGCCCGCTCCGGAGAGGGCCGGGCGGCAGACCCCCGGGTGGACGGGGATCTGCCTGCTTCCAGCGGACATCGCCGACTTCGTCGGGCGCGAGTCCGAGACGCACGAGATGATCAGCGCGCTGCGTGGTACGGCCGACCGGGGCGGCGCGGCGCCCGTGATCGTGGCGGTGTCCGGCCCGCCCGGCGTCGGCAAGAGCACGCTGGCCGTGCACGTGGCGCACCTGATGCGGGAGGAATATCCCGACGGGCAGCTGTTCGTCCGGCTGGGCGGCGCCTCGCCGTCCCCCCGCGACCCGGCCGGCCTGCTCGCGGAGCTGCTGCGAGCGCTCGGCGTGGACGCCGCCGTCATGCCCGCCTCCGTGGAGGAGCAGGCGGCGATGTACCGGGCCCGGATCGCCGACCGCGCCGTCCTGGTGCTGCTCGACGACGCGGGCGGCGAGGCCCAGGTGCAGCCGCTGATCCCGGGGACGCCAGGGTCGGCGGTCATCGTCACCTCTCGCGGGCTGCTGCCCGCGATGCCGGGCGCGATCGCGCTCACCCTGGATGTGCCGCCGCCCGCCGACGCCCACAACCTGCTCGCGGGTGTGGCCGGCGCCGACCGGGTGGCGAGCGACCCGGAGTCTGCGGAGGCGATCCTGCACGCCTGCGGGCGACTCCCGCTCGCGCTGCGCATCGCCGGCGCCCGCCTCGTCACCCGTCCCGCGTGGCCGCTGGCCGAGTTCGCACGGCGACTCGCGGACACCTCGGCGTGCCTGAACGAACTGCATTCGGGACAGCTGGACGTGCGCACCACGTTCGCGATGAGCTACGCGACGCTGTCCCCGCAGGCCCGGCGGGCGTTCCGGCTGCTCGGATCGGTCGCGGCCGACAGCGTGGCCGCATGGACCGTCGCCGCGCTGGCGGGCACCTCCGCGCACGACGTCGATCACTCCCTGGAGGAGCTCGCCGCCGCCGGTCTGATCAGCGCAAGCGACGTCGACGCGGCGGCACAGCCCCGATATCGCATGCACGACCTGCTGCGGGGCTTCGCCGCCGAGCTCTTCACCGCCGAGGATAGCCACGAGTGCCGGGCGGCGGCGCTGCGCCGTGTCGCGGCCGAGGCGCACGTCCGAGTCATCGACGCCGCGCGCGAACTGCCCCTCGCCTTCGCTCCGCCGCCGTCCGACCTACCGGCGCGGACACCGCCCTCCGCCGCGGCCGGCGCCTGGCTTTCGGCGGAACGCAGGGTGCTCGTCGGGGTGGTGGCGGCGACGTCCCGGGCGGGCCTGGTGACGGCGTCGGTCGACCTCGCCCACGTCCTGGCGCCGTTCCTCATCGTGCGCGGTTTCCACGACGACGCCGTGAACATGCTGGACGGGACGATCGAGGCCGCGGCCGCGGCGGGCGACGCCTCCGCCGAGACGCGCCTGCGACTGGTGCGCGCCGACGTCGAGGTGGACCGCAGGCGCGCCCACACCGTCGCCGCGGAGTTCCGTCGGCTGCTGGACCGCTTCGAACGGACGGGGGACCGGCACTCGGCCGCGTACGCGCTGCTCGGGATCGCCGCCACTCTGGAGGACGATCTGGGGTCCGCGCTGGCGGCCGCCACCCGGGCGGCCGACTGCTTCCTCGCGCTCGGCGACACGAACGGCCTGCTGAGCGCGTGGTACGAGGTCGCCGGAGTCCAGCTCTTCCTCGGCCGCTACGACGACGCCGCGGCCGCCTGCCGACACGCTCTCGCCCTCGCCGACGGCGAGAGCGCCGTCCACAGCGTCCGCGCCCGGCGCGGTCTGGGGATCGCCTGCTACGAGATGGGCCGGGTCGAGGAGGCCGTCGGGCACTACCGGGTGAGCCTCGCCCTGAGCCGCGAACTGCGGTGGAATGAGGGCGAGCGGATCGCGCTACGCCGTCTGGCGGAGGCCGAGGGCGCACTGGGCCGTTTCGACCGCGCCACGCGCATGCTCGCCGAGTGCATGGAGATGTGTGTCCGCGCCGGTGACGCCCGAGGGGAGGCCATGACCGTTTACGCCCTGGGCGAGGTCTCCCGGTGGCGGGGAGACGAACGCGCCGCCCTTGATCACTTCACCGTCTGCCACGCCCTGCTCAACCCGCGGGGCGAACACTACTGGTCCGCTCGCACCCGCGAGCAGATCGCCCGCTCCCGCGCCGCCCTCGGCCGACTCTGCTGACTCGCTCATCGCATGCGATGCCGAGCCGGGCGACGGGGCTTCAACCACGTCATCAGCCACGTCGTCAACCGGGTGACCAGCGAGGTGGCCGGAGCGAGCAGAGCCGCCATCACCAGGGATGCGACGGCCACGCCGAGCAGGAACCCCGCCGCGACGTCATGCGGGTAGTGGACTCCGACGAAGACCCGGGACACGGCCGCGAGCACGGCCAGCGCCGGGGCGATGACGATCATCCGCCGCCAGGCGATGACCAGTGCCGTCGCCGCGGCGGCGGCGAACGTCGCGTGGTTGCTCGGCAGCGACCAGTCCCCCGCTTCCGGGCAGGTCGCGATGATGAGGGTTTCACCGGGTCGCCAGCACGGCCGGGGCATTCTCAGCATGCTCTTGATCAGCTCGCTGCACAGGTACGCCGCCACCGTCGCGATGGGCCCGAGCAACGCCAGGGCGAGCATCCGATGATCGCCGCTCCGGCTCTCAGCCCACCGGCCCTCGGCCAACCCGCTCTCAGCCGACCCGCTCTCGTCCTGCCAGGCTCGCCAGGCTCGCCACAACACGATGGCGAATAAGGCCGCCAGGAATGCCGGGATCATGTCGGTTCCGACCTCGGCCCAATCCCGGACCCACGATGGGGTGCCCTGGGCGAAGCCGACGACGTCCCGATACCACCCCATGCTGACATCCGGGACGTCATCGATCTCGTTGTGCACGTTTCCTCCGCCTCCGCGTTTCCCATGGGTCTTACAGACCATAGGGGCGCGGAGGCGCACCGGGTGCCCCAGGAGGTCGCCGGTCACCCTTCACTTTCATCAACGCACCCGGCGGGATGCGGGGGAGACGCGGCTCAGGTGAAGTCGAGTTCGCCCGTACGAGTGCGCTTCAGTTCGAAGAAGTACGGATAACTCGCCAGGGCGAAAGCGCCATCGAAGATCTTTACCGCCTCCTCGCCGCGCGGGATGCGGGTCAGCACCGGCCCGAAGAACGCCACCCCGTCGATGTGGATCGTCGGCGTGCCGACGTCCATGCCGACCGGGTCCATGCCCTCGTGATGGCTCCGGCGCAGCGCCTCGTCGTAGTCGGTCACGTCCGCCGCGTCGGCGAGCTCGGCGGGCAGGCCGAGTTCCGCCAGCGCTTCCTTGATCACCAAGATGTAGTCCTTGTTGTCCTGATTGTGGATCCGGGTGCCGAGGGCCGTGTAGAGGTCACGCAGCACCTCCTCACCGCTGTGCTGAGCGGCCGCGATGCACACGCGTACCGGCCCCCACCCCCGGTCGAGCAGATCGCGGTACTGCTCGGGGAGATCCTCTCTGCCCTGGTTGAGCACCGACAGGCTCATCACCCGGAAGCGCAGATCGATGTCGCGCTGCTTCTCCACCTCCAGAATCCACCGGGAGCTGATCCACGCGAAGGGGCAGACCGGGTCGAAGTAGAAGTCGACCTTGGGACGCTGCGAGCTTTCCGTCATCAAGTGCCCTCCTGATCCGAACGGCTCTGGGTTCGTTTCAGGGAACCCGCGGCGATCTCCGCTGATTCCCGTCGATCTGTTCCCGCCAGATTTCGCCATGTCGTGACGGCCATGCCGTACGTACGGCCCTGCGGCCGTACGGTGAGGCATGCTCGGGGAAGAGTGACGCGACGCCCGAGAGCAGCCGGCCCGCCGACCAGCGGATGCCCGCTTGATGACCTTGGGGTCGCGACTTATGGTTGCGGCCATGGAACCATCGGATTTAGAACCATCAGATTTACTGGAGCGAGCCCGCTCCCGGTCGACCGACCCCGCCGACCCCCTGGAAACCCTGTCGGCCGCGATCGCCCTCGGCGCGGAACTGCCCGGCGGCGCGGACCCCCTGATCGACCTGGCCGTACGGGAAGCCCGTGACGCGGGGCTTTCCTGGGCGGCCGTCATCGAGCGGTTCCGGCTCATCAGGCACCCGGTCAGGCCGCGACGGTTCGCTCCGGCATTCGCCCACCGCCATCTGGCCAACCGGCGACGCAAGCGTGACGCCGCCTGCTCATTCTGCCGGCGGCCGCCCGGCCCCCGGGTCCACATGGTCCACGGGGAGGGCGGCCGCATCTGCGATCGCTGTGTGACCCTGGCCGGGCAGATCGTCGCCGGTTTCGACAGACGCGGCCGCTGATGCCCCGCTGAACGCCCGGTGAACGTCCGCTCGACTCGAGCGCACCCGCGATTTCGGCTCAGGTGACGGCCAGCCGTCGGCTGTACCGCTCGTCCCGCCAGAGTTCCTTGCCCAGCACCTCCGCCAGCGTCGTCGCGGCATCGTAGACGTCGACGTGGCGCAGATAGAGCGGCGCGAACCCGAATCGGATGATCTCCGGCTCCCGGTAGTCGCCCACGACGCCGCGATCCGCCAGCGCCCGGACCACCGGGTAGCCATCGGCGTGACGGTAGCTGACCTGGCTGCCCCGCCCGGCCGGATCGCGCGGCGTCACCAGTGCCAGATCCGGACACAGCTCGTCCGTCAACTCGATGAACAGGGACGTCAGCGCCACGCTCTTGGCCCTGACCGCCGCCATGTCCACCCGTTCCCAGATGTCGAGCGAGGCGCCCAGCGCGGCGTAGGACAGCACGGGCGGGCTGCCCACGGCGAACCGCCGTACCCCCGGCGCCGGCCGGTAGCTCGGCTCGAAGGCGAACGGCGCCGCGTGCCCGTGCCAGCCGGACACCACGTTGTGCACGGCCTCCTGATGACGGGGGGCCACGTAGATGTATGCGGGCGCTCCAGGACCGCCGTTCAGATACTTGTACGTGCAGCCGACCGCGAGGTCGACCTCGCCCATCTCGACGGGCACGACACCGGCGCTGTGACACAGGTCCCAGATCATCAGCGCGCCGGCCGCGTGGACCTGGGCGGTCACCGCGGCCATGTCGCGCATCGCGCCCGTACGGTAGTCGACGTGGGAGAGCAGGACCAGCGCCACGTCGTCACCGAGGGCCGCCTCCAGTGTCCCGCCGTTCGCACCCGGCGCCGAGCCGATGTCCCTGATCTCGTACGGCCCCAGCGCGCGGGCCGCGCCCTCGACCACGTAACGGTCGGTCGGGAAGTTGTCGAGGTCGGAGACGATGACGCGGCGACCCGGTCGCAGCGGCAGCGCCGCCGTCACAGCCTTGAAGATGTTCACCGAGGTGGAGTCGCCGGCGAGCACATCGCCGGGCCGTGCTCCGATCAGAGGGGCGATCCGGTCACCCGTGGTCTGCGGCAGATCCCACCAGCCCGCGCTGTTCCAGCTCGCGCCGAGATGCACGCCCCATTCGGTCTCGACCGTGTGGGCCACCCGCTCGGGGGTCCGCCGTGGCAGCGCGCCGAGCGAGTTCCCCAGGAGGTAGATGACGCCGGGAGGCAGCGAGAACTCCTCCCTGAAGTCCTTCAGCGGGTCCTCGGCGTCGAGGGCCTGGCATTCATCGCGGGTGACGGCCACAGGTAGGCTCCTTCGGTTTCTACGGTTATTGTCCATAAATAACGCCTGGTGGGTAGGTTCCGCCACCTGCCTGAGTGCTGCCGCGGCGGGGTGCGCCAGGACAGGGGACACCGTCGCAATACCGGCCGGGGCGGCAGCGCCGTAACGGACGGCTATAACTCCCATAGATCGCCACATGAGCACGATGCGCTCAAAATAAGCACGCAATCAACCCCAGACTCTGTGCAATCGTGGACAAGACGGGGCAAGTTCTCTGGAGACGCCAATCCCCGTTGGTGACAGAGGGTGATCAAACGTGACAGAGTCCCCCGTGCCCCCGCCGCCTCCCATGCACCATGATTCCCCGATCTATCGCCGCATCGCGGATCGCCTGCGCGATCAGATCCTTTCCGGTGCACTGGACGACGGGGATCGGCTACCCGGCGAGAACGCGCTCATGGCCGAATATGGAATAGCACGGGCGACGGCACGCCAGGCGCTCGCCGTACTGATCAATGAAGGCCTTGCCGTACCACGGCGCGGCTCGGGAGTCTATGTCCGGTTGTTCCGCCCGATCCGGCGGCATGGATCACGACGGCTGTCCCGAGAGCAGTGGGGCCGGGGCCGGGCGATCTGGGACTCCGACACCCCCGGCCGGGCGTACGCCGTGGACGAGGTCGATCTCCGGCGGGAGCCCGCGAGCACGCCGGTCTCCCGGGCGCTGAGGTGCGACGATGTGTGGGTACGGCACCGCCGTTATTCGGTCGACGGACGGCCCGTGCAGGTCGCGACGTCGTACTTCCCCGCCGACATCGTCGAGGGAAGCGCGATCACACTGCCCGACCCCGGACCGGGAGGTGTCTACGCCCGCCTCGATGATCTCGGCTACCCACCCGTGCACTTCACCGAGGAGGTGCGTGCGCGGATGCCGCAGCCGAGGGAAACCGCGTCGCTGGACCTCCCGGCGGGCACCCCCGTCATCGTGATCTCCAGGATCGCCTTCGCCGCCGGCGGCGTACCGGTCGAATTGAACGAGATGGCGCTCGACTCCGCCTCGTACGTGCTCCAGTACGACTTCGACGCGTGATCTCGCACGATCTCGTTTCCTGCGGCAGGTCCTTGCCCTGCCGCACGGTGCGGTGCGGCCGATAGGTTGACCTGACCATCTCGGTCGTTGATTTCTCTAGAGATGTCCCGCACCTTGGTGAGAGACGCCAAGAACAACCGGACACTTCGGCGAGGGAAGGCGACGGATGTCCTTTGACCGACACCTTGCTGAGATTGCCCGGGACTTTCCGGAATGGACAATTTGGCGGAGTGACGCCGGCCGGTGGTGGGCCACCCGGCATCGTCCCCTCAGTCCGTCGCAGCGCGCCACCGGGTGCGCGATGACGGTTGACGCGGACGAACCGGACGGGCTGCGCCGACAGCTTCGTGATCAGGAGCGACGTGCCGCCGCCGCCAATCCATGAGCGCGGAAGCCCCCGACCCGATCGGGGGCGGGGGCTTCCGCTACCAGAGACTCGCCGGTTCCATCAGCCGCGCATGGGCTCCTGCTCGTCAGACTGTCGGCGAACCCGGCCGAAGTCGACATCGGTGTCCTCGGTCATCTCCGACTCCATGATCCCTGACTCCACCATCGACCCGGCGATCATCGACTCGCTCGGCACGGACGTCTGCTCCCCCGGCCGCGTGTCCTCCACGATCATGCGGAGGTCCAGGTCTTCGACCGCTGCGCCATGATCCTGCTCATTCATGGCATTTTCCGCCCGTGTGACCGGCTCCGATGAGGGCTGGGCCTCTTCGGGGGCGGCCGGTCGGCCCGACTGGTGAGCCTGCTGTGGGTAGGGCTGGTACGGCGCGGGCGGCAGAACGACGGCTTCGTCGATCAGCGGTCCCGCGGCCGCCTCCCACTGCATCAGGCCTCCCACGACCGAACCGATCTCGGTGAGTCGGCGCACCACCTCGGTGTGGGTGTCAGTCAGTTGGGCCACCCGGCGGCCGGTGTGTTCGTCGAGCGCGGCCACCCGCTGCTGTGCCGCGCCGAGAATGGCGTCGGCACGGGAGCGCGCCTCACCGAGCACCCGGTCGGCCTCGGCCCGTGCGCTCTGCCGGGTCTCCTCCGCCTCGGCACGTGCCGTACCCAGAGCCTCCTCGGCGTCCGCGCCGGCCTGTGCCAGGAGCCGGTCGGCGGTGGCGGTGGCGTCGGCGATCCGGCGCTCGACCTCCTCCTGCGCCGCCACCCTGATCGCGTCGGCCTGCTCGCGCGCCGAAGCCACCAGCCGCTCGGCCTCGGCCACCGCGTTGTCGCGCAGCCTGGTCGCCTCCGTCTCGGACGCCTGCTTGTTGGCCGCGGCCTCCTCGTGGGCGAGCTTGAGGATCTGGCTCAGTCGCTCACCGAGCTCGTCGGGGTTCTGGGGGGACTCGGTCAGCTTGCGCCGGGCCTCCGCGAGCTCGAGGCGGCTCTGCTCGGCCTGATCGATCGTACGCGCGAGGCGCTCCTCCAGGTCTCGGATCTGGTTGCGGGTCCGGACCATGTAATCGTGGACCTGGCGACGGCTGTACCCGCGCATCACCACTTCGAAGGAGTCGTCGCTCATGAGGTCGGGGAAGTTGTCGGTCTGGTTCGTCATCGGCAAGCCCTGGGGGTTGGAAGGTAACGACGGAACGCCCGTCCGGACACGACTTTCCTGCCAACCGACCTCCGTTGCAACCTGAACGCGGTTATGCGAGGGCGCTGGGACGGGTTGCTGAGGGCTCATGGAATTATGACGGCATGTCATACATCGCCGGCCTGGACGACGACGCCACCCCGTTCATTCATCCCGAGGCATGGGTGGCGCCGGGCGCGGTGGTGGTCGGGCGGGTACGGCTCGGCCGCGGGTCCAGTGTCTGGTACGGCTCGGTGCTGCGGGGCGACGACGAGCGGATCGAGGTCGGCGACGACTGCAACATTCAGGACCTGTGCTGCCTTCACGCGGATCCCGGGGAGCCCGCCATTCTGGACGATCGGGTGAGCCTGGGCCACCGCGCGATGGTCCACGGCGCCCACGTGGAGGCCGGCGCGCTCATCGGGATCGGCGCGATCGTGCTCGGCGGCGCGGTGATCGGAGCGGGTTCCCTGGTCGCGGCCGGCGCTGTGGTCCCGCCGGGCAGGAAGATCCCGGCGGGCGTCCTGGTCGCGGGCATCCCCGCGAAGATCGTCCGCGAGCTCACCGACGACGACCGGGCCTCCTTCGCGCAGACCCCGGAGCGATACCGGGCGAAGGCCCGACGCCATTCACAGGCTGTGACCTTGCGAAACGGATCTATGGGACACGGGGTTTCATGACGAGTGTTCCCAGCAGCGGCCTGTGGTCGGAGAGCTCGGGCCGCGTCCTGATCACTTGGGCGCCCATCGCCCGATAGTCGTTCTCGCTCGCGAAGATGTAGTCGATCTTGCGACCGCCTCTCGTCGTGGGCGCGGCTCCCCCGTCGGCCCTGCCGTACGGCGCGGCGTCCACCTCGGTGTAGTCGCCGCCGCCCAGCCCGAGGCCGTACACGGCGGCGAGTTGACGGTCGTCGGGCAGGCGGTTGAAGTCACCACTCAGGATCACCGGCCTGCCACCGGCGTAACGTTCGACGAGGTCGACGACCTGCCGGGGAGACTCGGTGTCCGAAATGTGTGTCACGCAGGACACTGAGCGCCGTTTTCCCATGACTGTTCGCGCACACAGCAGACCACGGGGATGGATTTTGGCGCTCCTGTCGGCCGGGGGACGGTCCACCTTGAGCATCCGCCGCAGCGGAGATCCGTGGATGCGGCCTTTCAACGCCAGAGCCATACCGAAGCGCTTCCCGTCGGGAGGTGTCGTCTTCCTGGTCAGGTCGCCCCACAGCAGGCGGCATTTGTCTCCGCCGCCCCGGGCTATGCCATACCACACGAATCGGTAGTCCGGAAGCTCTCGCTTCAGCAGGCTCACCTGGGCGTAGCACATCTCGGTGAACGACGCCGCGTCCACCTTCCGGCTTCTGATCAACCCGGCGACCCGGCTCGCCCACACCTTTCGCCGCGCGCGGGTCAGGTCGCGGGTACACGTACGGTCCCGGTTATCGGTCGCGCAGACGTTGTAGGTCAGCACGTTCACCCGATGCCCATCCGCAACCGCCCCACTCCCAGCCCCGCCGTCGGCCGTGCCATCAGCACTGCCGTCAGCGCCGCCGTCAGCACTGCCGTCAGCGCTGCCGTCGGTCCGGTCGCCGGCGTCTCCGGAGCTTTCGGCGTTCTTCCGGACGCCCACTCGTCCAGCGGTCGCGGTGCAGGCCACCGTCATCGAGACGACCAGGAATCCGGCGGCCACCACCGTCACCGGCCAACCGGCCCGGTCATGAGCGACATATCCCCCCATAACCGGTGACATAGCCAGAAATCGATCAACCCACCCAGGAACCGGTGGTGAAATTTCCGACATTGATTGCCATGACCGGTGCGGCGACCGACAGGTAGGCCATGAAAACCCAGGGCCTTCGAGCTCCGGCGATGCCGACCGACAGGTAGAGCGGCCACCACAGCAGTGAGGCCCGGCCCACCGACATGTAGAACGACGACATCGCGAGCAGCGCCACGGCCTGCGGCGCGAGATAGGCGAAGGCCCCCCACCGCCGACGTACGAGCTGCCAGATGATCAGCGCCACCAGCACGGCCGCCGCCAGGATCTCCTCGCGATAGGACGTCTGCAGGCTTACCGGATCTTCAATCGAGCGCTGCCAGGTGTTCTTGAGCACCGTCCAGGGCAGCTCCGCGTACCGCCCCCAGTACTCCGCCTCGACACGCTTCCACTCCATCGGGTCTCCCGTACGGCCCCACAGGTAGAGCATGTAGGCCAGCACCGGCACCCCCGGCAGCGCCAGCCACGGGATCTTGCGCCAGCCGGCGCCGCGCAGGCCGTTACGCGCGACAAGGAACTGTACGGCCAGGCCGAGGGCGAGGAAGAGCCCGGAAATGCGGACGCATGACGCGAAAGCCGCGCACACGGCGGCGGCCTCCCAGCGGCCCCTGCGGGCCAGCAGCCACGCGGGGATGGCCAGCGCGAGGAACGGCGCCTCCGAGTACCCGGCGAGCATGAACACCGCGAACGGGCTGAGGAAGAACGCCAGCACGGTCCAGACGCCGCTGCCCTCCCGGTACGACTCGCTCAGCCGTGACAGCGCCACCGCCACGACCGCGCTCGCGACGAGCGAGACCAGGACGATGGCGAGACTCCAGTCATCGACGAACACGTGCAGGTAGCGCAGGAGCAGCGGCAGGCCGGGGAAGAAGGCGGTGAGCTTCGGCGCGTCGGGCATGTCCGGCGGACCGTCATATCCGTACGCGGCGATGGCGATGAAGTTGTCCGAGTCCCAGGGCGTCAGCCGGTCGAGGATCGGATCCTCCGTCCGACCGGGGGCCGCCAACACCATGTAGATGTACGCGGCGACGTGCCAGAAGAACCAGACGAGCAGGGCCGTACGGTCACCCGGGCGGGAGAGCACCCGCGACGACAGCCGGGACAGCCGGGGCAGCCGGCGCACTGCCCCGCCGCCAGCCGCCCCCTCACGGTCAGCCGTGCCTTCCGTCGCCGTGCTGTCCGGCACAGTGCTGTCCGGCGCCATCTCCTGCTCGGGCTCTTGCTCGGGCGCGGTGCGCTGAAACTCGGTCACGATCGCCTATTCCATACGGTGGAAATGGGTAATGCCAAGGGGTTGACGGTCGCGATTGTGACCGGTTTCCGCCGACTTGTGCGTTCAGGCAGGTCATCCGTCGCAACAGCTGAGACTTGCAGGACGGAACTACCATGGCCGCGTGTGGTGGGATGGGTTCGCGGCGACCGAACAGGATGTTCGCGCCATCGTCGATGATCCGCGCTGGGTCATGCTTCCGCCGGTCGCGAAGGCCCAGGCCATCGCCCAGCGTGTCCTGACCGCTCCAGACGGCTCACGATGGCTGTTCGGCGCGCACGCCCGATGGTACCGGCTCGACCAGGCCGACGGCCGCTGGCACCTGTCCGCTCCCCCGTCACATCCCGCCATCCGGTCGGCCGCCCGGCCGGGAGCACCCGGGACACCGGGAGCACTGGGAACACTGGGAGCTCTGGCCTCGCCGCTGCCGTCCCAGCTGATCCCGACTGGTCCCGACTTCGCCTACGACCGCGGATCCACTCAGGCGTTCGTAGGTCCCGACGTGCCCCACGAGGTCACCGACGGGATCCGGATGCTGATCAAAACCCATCGGGGCGTGCCACTCGACGACTTTCCCCTGACCGGGGGCTTCGGGGAGGTCTTCGCCCGGGATGTCGCCGGCACGATCGCGGTCGTCTGGGGCACGATCATGTGGTGCGCCTACGCTCCCGCCTTCGACGGCAACGAGGCGCTGCTGTCGGCATTCGGCGAGTTCCTCGCCCGGCCGCTCCCAGGAGACGACTGGGTGCGCTGGCTGCCGATGGGTTCCTTCGACGCTCTCATCACCCTCTACGCGGAGCGGATGCGGTCGGGAGCCGAGCAGGCCGGCCTCCACCTGGCGAGCGTGATCACCGAAACCGCGGCCGTGCTGCGGGCGGACGACCGGTTCCGCCCGCGGGCCGACGCCCTGATCGCGATGGTCGGACCGCTGCCCACGCAGCCCTGGCTCGACCACCACGCTCTCCTCTCCGGTGCCGTACGGCAGGCCTGGCTGGCACGCTGCCCGCCGCACCTGGCGGCGGCGACGCTGCCCGAACTCTCGCCCGGAGATCACTTCCGGCACAGTCTGTACGACATGGTCGAGGCGCTCGGCTATCTGGCTCCGAGGGGAATGGACCCGAGGACGACAGCGGCGGCGCTGGTCGCCGCTGACGTGGCGGGGGTCTGCGGCACGACGGAGCCGTACTGGGCGCCCGGCGCCTCCGGCACCGCCGACATCGTGGCGCGCCTCTACCCCTGGATCGACGACGAGTTGCGGAACGCGCTCTATGTCGCGCTTTCGGACCCGTGGCATCCGTTGCGCGGGTGCTGGCCGCGAAACGGCGCCCTCCCGATCGCGTTCCTTCCCCCCGACCGGAACACCTCGGCCGCGCTCCTGGGATCGGCGTACGCCACCGGACTGGCCTGGTGCCGGCTCACCGGCATGTCCATGCCGTCGAACGGCTTCGCCGTCTGCCGGGCGGTCGTCCAGTGCCTGATCCACGAGCGGGACGATCCACTCCCCCCGATGCCGACAGAGCCGTAGACACGCGGTAGTCACGTCACAGACACGCCCCAGCCATCGGCGCCGAGATCTCGACCTGGTGATATTTCCGCCTTACCCCGCTTTAGCAACCCTTTCCCACCATCACCAACCGTTTCACCAAATCGTGATCCCAATATCACGGAAATGGTCATTCGGGGACAGAGGATGCCTGGCGGAATGGTCCCGATGGGCCATGTCCCGGAAAGGTACCCAGACGTAACCTCGTGATGGGTGTGGGCTGCGGAAGGAAGGACGACGCGGTGGGGCACGACGACCTGGACTCTCGGGTCCATGACCGTGTCGCGTTGGACGAGATCGCGCTCTACGCCGAGGTGCTGGAGGCCGTGAACATCGCGGACGACCGACTGACCTTGGAAGAGCTCGACAACGCGCTGGGGTTGCGGACTTCGGCGAGCCACTGAAGACATCGGAGCCGATCCCGGGCTCTTCGCAGGGAGCCCGGGATGGCCTGACGGCTAAGGTCCCCCCGTTCGCGTTTCCACCCGCCGGGCAGGATCGGAACAGCTCGGGACCGGAACAGCTCAGGATCCGGCTGGTTCAGGATCGGACGAGGCGGGCGATGGCGGCCGAGGCCTCCTTCACCTTCTCCTCGGCCTGAGGCCCGCCGTTGCTCACGGCCTCCGCCACGCAGTGTCCGATGTGGTCCTCCAACAGTCCGAGCGCCACCGCCTGCAGGGCGCGGGTGGCCGCTGAGACCTGGGTGAGGATGTCGATGCAGTAGGCGTCCTCCTCGACCATCCGCTGTAGCCCTCGGATCTGGCCTTCGATTCGGCGTAGGCGGGTGAGGTACGCCTGCTTGTCCGCGCTGTACCCGTGCATATGTCCAGGATACCGCCCCCCCGTATTGGAGCACCCCGGTCGCCGTTCATCGGCGCCTCGGCGACGTCGTCCTACTCCCGGGAGCGCAGGCCGTACATCAACTCCTGCCAGCGGCCCGCGACGCCGGGCGCGGCGTACGTCGAGGCGGAATCCAGCGCACCCGCGGCGAGCGACATGCGGCGGCGCTCGTCGTCGACGAGCCCGAGCAGCGCCCCGGCGTACGACTCGATCTCGTCGTCGCCCTCGGGGACCAGCACGCTGTCCAGTCCTGGGCGGAGGAAGCCGCTCGGGCCACGCGGCCCGTCGAAGCCGACGATCGGCACTCCGCAGCTCAGGGCCTCGATCACCGCCATGCCGAGCACCTCCTGCCGGGACGGCACCGCGATGATGGACGCCTTGGCGAACTCGCCCGGCAGGTCCGGCGTGACTCCCATGAAATAGACGTGGTTGTGCAGTTCGAGTTCCCGGACCAGGGCACGCAGCCGCCGTTCCTCGGGCCCGCCTCCATAGAGCCGCAGCCTCCAGTCAGGGCGCTTGTCCGCGACGATCGCGAACGCGCGGATCAACCGGTCGTACGCCTTGCCCGGCACCAACCGGCCGCCGGCGCTGACGATTCGGTTGTCCATTCGCGAGCGCGGCCACGGTGCCGCCGGGAGCGCGTCCTGGATGACATGGACGGACAGTTCGTCCTCAAGCAGGCGGGCCCACTCCTCCCGGCCGCTTTCGGTGCTGGTCACGACCGCGTCCAGGCGCGGGTAGAAGCGCTGGACGGGGGCCGGTACGGCCGGCCTGGTCCACTCGCGCGCGATGCGGACGACGTGCCGCGGCGCGTAGCGGGCGGCCTGGACGCTCAGCGTCGGCCGGGCGGTCACCAGCACATCGCTGCGCAGCCCTCGCAACATCCGCCACAGCGCGACCTCGGTACGCATCTGCCCACGCGGCAGCAGCCTGCGGGCACGGGGGCGGACGTCCACGAGCCACCGCAGGGTCACCCGGCGATCGACGGGGAAGAAGGGCGTCTCCCTGGTCCGCCGTACGCTCACCACCTCCACCTCGTGCCGCACGGCGAGCTCTCCCGCGAGGTTCAGGATGGCGCGGACATCGCCGCGCATGCCGTACGCCGAGGGAACCAGGAAGGTGATCTTCACGCTCCCACCTCAAGCCGCAACTCGTCGTCCTTGGTGAAGGCCGGCCTGATGGGAACGCCGTCCATCAGGGCGTGGGGGTAGTGGATCCGGCGGCGCTTGCCCTCGACGTCGTCGAGCCGGGCACCGAGCGGCAGCCGGCGGCCCATCCCGTCGACGTCCATGTACGGCACCCACACACCCTGTCCGTCCGGGGTGGCGGCGAGCACGTCGCACAGCGACAGCGCGGCGTGGAAGCGGACACCGTGGACGGTGGCCGCGACGACTATGCCGGGGGCGTCTCCCGCCGCATCGGCCCGTTCCGCCTCCTCGCCGAGGGAGGCCAGCGCCGTACCGTCCGGCTCGGCCGCGAGGCGCAAGGTGAGCCGCGCCCGGTGATGCTGATCGTCGTCACCGAGGCCGGTGTAGGCGAGCAGGCCGGTCACCTCGAACCGCCCCTCCCGGAACCACACCGCCCGAACGTCGGCGATCGGCTCCGCCCGGTCGATCTTGATGGCCAGGAAGCCGTTGCGGGTGCGGTAGGTGCGGTAGGCCATCGTCCGCAGCCCCAGCGCATAGGCGTCGAGTCGGTCGAGTGAGAAGCCCGGATCGGCGCTCCGGATCCTGGTGCGGGAGTCGCCCTGCTGCAGGTAGGCGTCCCACCGGCCCGGGGTGAGCGCCAGCGGCGCGAGCGAGACCGCGACGCTCGCGTCCCGCGTCCGCCCGCCGCTTCCTCGCGGGCCCGACGCCGGCCCGGCCGCCGGAGAACCCAGCGTCACCCGGCGTTCCGCTCCGGTGCCCCGCTGGCGCAGGACGAGCAGGGTGCCGTCGGACAGCGGTTCCTCGGCGGCGATCCGCAGGGAGAGGACGTCGGCCAGTGTGACCTCCGCGTCGGTGACGACCAATCCCGTCAACCCCGTTGCCGAGCGCACTGTCCAGCCCCCTCCCCGTCGATTGAGCCAACGTTGAGGTTACCGTGATTTTCCTGTTATGTGGAGAAAGACTTTGTCGCCGTCATCGGCAAATCTCCACTTTCTCGCGGATTGACACACTACATCTACAAATAGTGCATATTTTCCGCAAAGAATCGTTAGGCTCCCTTGATGGACTTGATCAGGAGCTGCGCGACGTCCACGACCTCGAGGGTCTCCTTGGCCTCGCCGGCGTTCTTCTTCTCGTTGATCGCGTCGCCGAGCATGACCAGGCAGAACGGGCAGGCCGTGGAGACGGTGTCCGGGTCGGTGGTCAGCGCCTCGTCCACCCGCTCGGTGTTGATGCGCTTGCCGATCCGCTCCTCCATCCACATGCGGGCGCCGCCGGCGCCGCAGCAGAAGCCGCGGTCCTTGTGACGGTGCATCTCCTGCGTCTGGACGCCGGGGACCTTGGCCATGATGTCGCGCGGCTGGGAGTACACCTTGTTGTGCCGGCCCAGGAAGCAGGGGTCGTGGTAGGTGATCTTCTCCTCGATCGGGGTGATCGGGGTGAGCTTCCCCTCCTCGACCAGGTGGGCCAGCAGCTGGGTGTGATGGATGACCTCATAGGTGCCGCCGAGCTGCGGGTACTCGTTGGCCAGGGTGTTGAAGCAGTGCGGGCAGGTGGCCACGATCTTCTTGACCCCGGCCTCGTTGAGGGTCTCGATGTTCTGCTGGGCGAGCATGTTGAACAGGAACTCCATGCCCAGCCGGCGGGCCGGGTCACCGGTGCAGGCCTCCATCGGGCCGAGCACGCCGAACCTGACGCCCGCGATGTGCAGCAGCTCGGCGACCGCCTTGGTGGTCTTCTTGGCCCGGTCCTCCAGCGCGCCGGCGCAGCCCACCCAGAACAGGTACTCGGTGTCCTCGGGCATCTTCTCGTCGACGATCGGGACCTCGAAGTCCAGTTCTTCGATCCACTCGGCCCGCTTCATCTCGGACATGCCCCACGGGTTGCCCTTGTTCTCGAGGTTCTTGAGCATGACGCCCGCCTCGGAGGGGAAGGACGACTCGATCATCACCTGGTAGCGGCGCATGTCCAGGATGTGGTCGATGTGCTCGATGTCCACCGGGCACTGCTCCACGCACGCGCCGCAGTTGGTGCACGACCACAGCACGTCGGGGTGGATGACCCCGTCCTCGGCCACCAGTGGCTTGTCCAGCAGCGCCAGCACGTCCTCGCCGAAGCCGGCCCGCGCCTCCTCACCCGCCAGCAGGTACGGCGCGGCCGCCAGCGCGTGGTCACGCTGGTCGAGGATGAGCATCTTGGGCGACAGCGGCTTACCGGTGTTCCACGCCGGGCACTGCGACTGGCAGCGGCCGCACTCGGTGCAGGTGTAGAAGTCGAGGAAGCCCTTCCACGTGGTGTCGGTGATCTTGCCGCGGCCGAAGACGTCGACGTCGGGGTCGGCCTCCTCGAAGTCCAGCTCCTTGCCGTTGCTGCGCATCGGCTGCGCCGCGCCGAGCCCGTCCGGGCGGCGGGAGAACAGCACGTTCAGCGGCGCGGTGAAGATGTGCAGGTGCTTGGAGTTCACCACCAGGACCAGGAACACCAGCATGACGCCGATGTGCAGCAGCAGGCCGACGCCCTCCAGCACCTCCGCCGCGGTCTCCCCCTGCGGCAGGATCTTGGCGACCGCCTCAGAGGCGAAGGCCCCCGACTTGTACGGGAAGTTCCCGGTGTTGACCGCCGCGCCACGGGCGAGGAACAGCGTCCAGATCACATTGAAGATCATGAACAGGGTGAGCCAGGCGCCGCCCAGGTGGGAACCGGCGAACCGGGAGTCGCGGCCCAGCTTCTTCGGCGAGTTCTTGAGCCGGATGGCGGTGAAGGCGACCAGGCCCAGCAGACAGGCGACCGCGATGAAGTCCTGCAGGAATCCCAGAACCGGCCAGGTGCCGATGATCGGGATGTGGAAGTCGGGCGTCCCGGTGATCGCACCCTTGATCAGCGCGCCGTACGCCTCCAGATAGACCGAGGCCAGGATGAAGAACGCCCACATCACGAAGAAGTGCGCGGTGCCGGACGGCGTCCACTTCAGCAGCTTCCGCTGCCCGAAGACCTCCACCAACTGGGTCTTGATCTCGGTGCCCACGTTCGCCTTGGCGTGCTCGATCCGCTCCGGGGCGGGCTGACCGCTGGTGGCGAGCCGGAAGAGGAACAGCACGCGGCGTCCGGCCAAGGCGACCGCGACAGCGGTCATGACGAGCCCGATTATCGCTACCCAGAGCACGGGTTCCTCCCCATATGGAACGGTGACAGGGCACCCCGAATGGTACCGGCGAGTAACATATGCCCGTCACCGATGGCTACTTGAAGGCCGATGCTAGAACAAGGCTCTGGCACAGGTTACGTGGGGTCAGGCTATGCCTCGTCCCACCGCGCGTCCCGGTGTCCCGGGTCCCGTTATTCGGCTATCCCGTCAGGTAACGCTGGATGGTGGGAGCCAGGAGTCCGACCAGCTCCTCGGTGTCGGCCGATCCCAGCGGCTCCAACCGCATGATGTACCTGGCCATGACCACGCCCAGCATCTGGGAGAAGGCGGCCTGCATCCGGATGGGCGGAACGCCCAGCTCCGCACCGACCCGTCCCAGCACGGCCGATGCGAAGAACTCCCGGAGCATCGTCACACCCTGCTCGTTGACCATGGCGGTCCGCAACAGGGCGAGGATCCGCTCCCGCGCGGCCGGCTCGCCGGTCATCGTCAGGATGAAGCGCACCAGACGCTCACCGATCTCCTCGCGGGGACCACTGACGATCAGGGGAATGGCGGCGACCGGATCGACCGGCAGCCGCATCGCCGCGACGAACACCCCGTCCTTGGTCTCGAAGTAGTGGTGGACCAGGGCGGGATCGACCCCGGCGGCCCGCGCGATGCCCCGGATCGTGGCCTTGTCGAACCCCTTCTCCGCGAAAACCCTGCGCGCCGCGGTGAGGATCTCTCCCCGGGTGTCGGCAGCGCCGGGCCGGCGACCGGGCCGCCCCGGCCGCCGCCGTACCTCCGCCATGTCGGTCACGCCGTATCGGTCACGTCATGAAGCCGCCGCGGACGCGGCGAAGTTCAGCCGGGCGAAGGCGAGCGCCTCGGCGAGGTCGTCGATCCGCTCGGTACGGCTGGCCGCCTTGCGCGTATTGATCTCCAACACGATCAGGCCGGTGTATCCGGTGGCGGCCAGACGCTCCAGGACCTGCGCACACGGCTGCGAACCCCGCCCGGGCACCAGGTGCTCGTCCTTGTTGGTGGTGCCCACGCCGTCGGCCAGATGGAGGTGGGCGAGCCGGTCCCCGAGTTTGACGGCCATCTCCATCGCGTCCGAGCCGGACACCGCCGTGTGGGACAGATCGAGCGTCACCTGCGGGAAGTCGTAGTCGACGGGGTCCCAGTCCGGCGCGTACGGCACGACCTCGTTGCCCCTGGCCCGAAGGGGGAACATGTTCTCCACCGCGAAGACGATGTCGGTCTCCTCACGCATGCGGGCCAACCCGGCCTCGAACTCCCTGGCGTAGTCGCGTTGCCAGCGGAACGGCGGATGAACCACCACCGTGGAAGCGCCCAGCCGCTCGGCCGCGTCCCGGGCCCGCCGCAGCTTGACCCACGGGTCACGGCCCCAGACCCGCTGTGTGACCAGCAGGCACGGCGCGTGCACGGCCAGGATCGGGATCTCGTAGTGATCGCTGAGCCGCTGCAGGACCTCCACGTCCTGGCTCACCGGATCCTGGCCCACCATGATCTCGACACCGTCATAGCCCAGGCGCGCCGCCAGCTCGAAAGCGTCCGGCGTGCGCTCCGGATAGACCGACGCCGTCGAGAGCGCCACCTTCGCGTTGGGCACGCGGATGTTACTCATGAAGCCCGCCTCCCCTGGCGGTCCTGCGCCCGTTCACGGATCCAGCCTAAGCCGCGTCCGGGCCCGGTGACGCCTATCGTGGGCGCATGGCGCGGATCGTGAGCGGGGCCATACCCAGCCCGAACATCTGGAACTCCCCCCGGGTCTACGAACTGGAAAATCGCGCGGTGGACCCGGATGGCGCGGTGGATTCCGCCATGCGGGAGATCCGGCCCTGGGACGGCGCGACCATGCTCGACATCGGCTGCGGAACCGGCTTCCATCTGCCTTCACCGGCCGCGACGGCCGGGCGCGTCGTGGGGGTCGAGCCGCACGCCGACCTCGCGGCGATGGCCGCCGCCCGCTGCGCCGCGCTGCGCAACGTCGCCGTCCGTACGGGCACCGCCCAGTCGCTGCCGCTGCCCGACGCCTCTGTGGACATCGCCGTCGCCCGATGGGCGTACTTCTTCGGACCCGGCTGCGAGCCGGGCCTGCGGGAGCTGGCCCGGGTCGTACGGCGTGGCGGCGCGGCCTTCGTGGTCGACCTGGACGCTTCCCGCGGGGCCTTCGGCCGCTGGTTCCGCCGGTCGGTGCCGTCCTACTCTCCTGAGGTCGTCGAGCGCTTCTGGTCCGGGCAGGGCTGGCAGCGCAGGGAGCTCGACCTGCGGATGGTCTTCGAATCCCGGGCGGACCTGGCGGCCGTGCTGCGCATCGAGTTCACACCCGAGGTGGCCGAGGCGGCCATCGCGGAGACGACGGGTCTGGAGCTGGCCTACCCCAACATCCTGCGCTGGCGGCAGTTCTAAACGGCGCTGAACCACATGAGGATTGTCAGCCGCGCCCGGTAGCCTCCCGGTCGTGAGCAAGGCAGCGAAGCCGGCGTACCGGTGCGGCGAGTGCGGGTGGACGACCGTCAAGTGGGTCGGCCGGTGCGGGGAGTGCCAGGCCTGGGGCACGGTCGAGGAGGCGGGCGCGCGGCAGGGCGTGCACGTGGTCAAGCCCGGCGCGGTGACGGCGCCGGCCGTCCCGATCGGCCAGGTGAAGGCCGAGGTCGTCAGCGCCCGGACGACCGGGGTCGGCGAGCTCGACCGCGTCCTCGGCGGCGGCCTGGTGCCCGGCGCCGTCGTGCTGCTGGCCGGTGAGCCCGGGATCGGCAAGTCCACACTCCTGCTGGAGGCCGCGGCCTGCACCGCGCGCGGGGAGACCGTGCTCTACGTCACCGGAGAGGAGTCCACCGCCCAGGTGCGAATGCGGGCCGACCGGATCGGCGCGATCGAGGACAGGCTGTATCTCGCGGCCGAGACCGACATGTCCGCGCTGGTCACCCACGTCGAGAAGGTGCAGCCGACGCTGCTGATCGTCGACTCGGTGCAGACGATCGGCTCATCCGACGCCAGCGGCGTGCCCGGCGGCGTCACCCAGGTCCGCGAGGTCGCCGGCAACCTGGTGCGCCTGGCCAAGGAGCGTGCCATGTCCACGGTGCTCGTCGGCCATGTCACCAAGGACGGTTCGATCGCCGGCCCCCGTGTGCTCGAGCACCTGGTGGACGTGGTCCTGCACTTCGAGGGCGACCGCAACTCCCGCCTGCGGCTGGTGCGCGCGATAAAGAACCGGTTCGGCCCGGTGGACGAGGTCGGCTGCTTCGACCTGCACGAAGGCGGGATCACCGGCATCACGGACCCGAGCGGCATGTTCCTGTCACGGCACCGCGAGCCGGTGCCCGGCACCTGCGTCACGGTCACGATCGAGGGCACCCGGCCGTTCCCGGCCGAGCTGCAGGCCCTCGTCGGCCCGACCGAGGCGCCGCAGCCGCGGCGCACATCGTCCGGACTGGACCCCTACCGCGTGGCGTTGGTGCTCGCGGTCATGGAACGGCGACTACGGGCCAGCGTCAGCAAGTGCGACGTGTTCACCGCGACGGTCGGCGGCATCAGGCTGACCGACCCGGCGGTCGATCTCGCGCTCATGCTGTCGGTGGTGAGCGCCTTCGGCGACACCCCGCTGCCCGCCGGGCTCGTCGTGCTCGGCGAGGTCGGGCTGGCGGGCGAGCTGCGCCAGGTGCGCGAGGTGCGGCGGCGGCTGGCGGAGGCGGCCCGGCTCGGTTTCACCCGCGCCATCGTCCCCACAGGGTCGCTGGACGACGAGAACGACTCACTGGAGGCCTCGCCGCAGCGCCGCGGCAACGGGGTCACGCGTGGCAACCTGGTCGCCCTGCGGCCCTCCGCCGGGCGGACCACGGCCTTCGCACCCGGCTTCGAGGTCATCGAGGTGGACAACGTCTGGGACGCCCTCTCCCACGTCAAGTGAAGCAGCCGTATCGAACGGGCCTGTGAAGCAGGTTGAAAAACTGGTACGTCAGTAAACTGGCGGGATATCCGATCGCAGGGGAGAGGGTGCTGGACACAGACAAGGGATCGGACGACCGCAGGCGGACCGTGCTGGCCGCGGTCGCGCCGGGCACGGCCCTGCGCGACGGGCTGGAGCGCGTCCTGCGCGGCCACACCGGCGGTCTGATCGTCCTGGGGCACGACCGCGTGGTTGAGCAGATCTGCACCGGCGGTTTCACGCTCGATGTCGAGTTCTCGGCCACCCGGCTACGGGAACTGGCCAAAATGGACGGCGCGATCGTGCTCGACAACGCCGGCTCGCGGATCGTCCGGGCCGCCGTGCATCTCGTGCCGGATCCGACCATTCTCACGGAGGAGTCCGGCACGCGGCACCGCACCGCCCAGCGGGTGGCCAAGCAGACCTCGCTGCCCGTCATCGCCATCAGCAAGTCGATGCGGATCATCGCGCTCTACCTGGACGGAACCCGATACGTGCTGGAGGAGTCGGCGGCGATCCTCTCGAAGGCCAACCAGGCCCTGGCCACCTTGGAGCGCTACAAGAAGCGACTCGACGAGGTGTCGGGCACGCTGTCGGCTCTGGAGATAGAGGACCTCGTCACGGTCCGGGACGTGGCCGTGGTGATCCAGCGGCTGGAGATGGTCCGCCGGATCGCCGGGGAGATCGAAGAGTACGTCGTCGAACTCGGCACCGACGGCCGCCTGCTGTCACTCCAACTCGAGGAACTCGTCGCCGGAGTGGACATCGACCGCGAGCAGATGGTCCGCGACTATCTCCCTGGCCCGCCCTTAGGCCCACCTGTCTCAGCGGACTCGCCGAACTCAGCGAGTTCGGCGGCTTCGCACGCCACGCGGGACCCCTCCGCCCGACATCCCCGGCGTTTCATCGACGCGATGCACGAGTTGGACGAACTGTCCTCGGGCGACCTGCTCGATCTGGTGAAGGTCGCCCATGTGCTCGGACACTCGGGAGCGGGCACGCTGGACACGCCGGTGAGCCCGCGGGGTTTCCGGCTGCTCACCAAGGTGCCACGGCTCCCCCGCGCGATCGTCGATCGGCTCGTCGACCACTTCGGTGGGCTGCAGAAGCTCCTCGCCGCCAGCACCGACGACCTGCAGGCCGTAGGGGGCGTCGGCGAGGCCCGGGCGCGCAGCGTCCGAGAGGGGCTGTCCCGCCTCGCCGAGTCATCCATCCTCGATCGCTACCTCTAGCTAGTGCCCCGTTAGTGCCCCGTCCTTCAGGTCCTGCGGACAGATCGCGTGAGTCTTCAGCGCAGGTGGAAGACGGCCTTCGGGCTCTTGAGTTGGCCGGCGTGCGCGCTCGCGACGTACGTACCTGGCTCGGCGACTGGGCGCTTGCCAGAGCAGACGGTCCCCGAGCGGTGGCGGTCCCAGGTGATCGTGCGGACGTAGGGGATGCCGCGTTCCAGCGTCTGCCGGTCGACGCCCTTGCCCGCCACGCAGTCGGCGGTCGACCAGATCCGCTGCCCACCCGACGTCACGCGCATCTCCAGCGTCCGCGGCCCCACATCGACCGTGCACTCGACATGACCGGTGCTCACCAAGGTCAGAAGGAAGGTGGGCGGCGCGTCTCCGGCGTACACCTCCTGACCGGCACGCAGGGCGATCACCAGGTCCTTGGGGTCGCAGGGATCGCCGGGCCGCCGTGGCCTGGCCGGCTTGGCCGGCTTGGCCGACTTGGCCGACGGGGCCGACGGGGACGGCGATGCGGACGGAGACGGGCCACCCTGCGGGGTGGGCGGGGCGGCGCTCGGCGAGGAACTCCCCGATGCGAGGCCGGAAGGCAGTGAGACGACCATGGGGTCGGAGGCTCCCGGCGTGGCTCTTACGCCACCCGCCTTGTCGCCCGGCTTGCCGGAGGCGCTCGTGCAGGCCCATGCCACCACCGCCACGACGACGAGCATGCCCGTGAGCACCGACACCCTCCGGCGCCAGTAGACGTCCGCCCCCTCGACACCGATATCACCACGGAACGTGTCCGGATCCATACGCACAGTATGGTGAGCCCTATCCTCCCGAGGGGACCGGCTCGCCGCGACCGGAAGGTCCGATGGTGAAAGTTTGGTGGATAGGGTCGGATCGTGGCCGTCTCGCTTCGTGAACCGATCCTCCAGTGGTACGCCGAGCACAACCGGGACCTGCCGTGGCGGCGTCCCGACGCGACCCCCTGGGGCATTCTGGTCAGCGAGATCATGCTGCAGCAGACGCCGGTGTCGCGAGTGCTGCCCATCTGGACGGACTGGATGGCGCGCTGGCCGGCCCCGGAGGCGCTCGCCGAAGCGTCCCCGGGCGAAGCCGTACGCCACTGGGGACGCCTCGGCTACCCGCGGCGGGCGCTGAACCTGCACGCGTGCGCCAGGGCCATCACGGCAGAGCACGGCGGGCGGGTGCCGGCGACGTACGACGACCTTCGCGCGCTGCCGGGGATCGGAGACTATACGGCGGCCGCGGTGGCGAGTTTCGCCTACGGCGGCAGCCACGCCGTCCTGGACACCAACGTCCGCCGCGTGCTGGCCCGGGCCGTACGGGGCGAGGAGCACCCGCCCAAGACGACGACGGCCGCCGAACGCCGACTCGCGGAGTCCCTGATCCCGCCGGTCGGCGCGCCACGGTGGGCAGTCTCGATCATGGAGCTGGGCGCCCTCGTCTGCACGGCCCGCGCTCCGAGGTGCGAGCGCTGCCCCGTCGTGTCACAGTGCGCGTGGCGGTCGGCCGGACGGCCCGCCGGCCCGGTACGGCGCGGCCAGACCTACGCGGGGACCGACCGACAGTGCCGGGGACGCCTGCTGGCCGTCCTGAGGGACGCACCCGGACCCGTGCCCAAAAAAGCGCTGGACGTGGTCTGGGCCGACCACGTCCAGCGTGAGCGGGCGCTGGACGGCCTGCTGGACGACGGCCTGGCCGAGGTGCTTCCCGACGGCACCTACCGGCTCCCCGCCTGACTGGCAGAGCCAATCGGCCGGGCCCGACGCAGGAGCCCGGCGTGTGGGTCCGCCGCCTGATCCGGATGACTGCGAAGTGCCGGATCAGGCGGCAAGCTTGAGGCCGAGTGCGGTGAGGTGGTTGCGGGTCCAGTCGAGCTCGTCGGCGAGCCGGGCCACCAGCGCGGCCGGGCCCTTCGTCTTCGGCGCCGTACCGTGATGCGCCTCCACCTCGACGTGCGCGGTGCCGTTCACCGCGCCGGACAGGATCGCGTTGAGAGTGTCCTGGAGCACCGGCTGCGTGCTGGGGATCTCCTGTCCGTGATCATGCACGTGACCCAGCTTCACAACGGGAGCACCCGCCTGAGCCAGGCCCCGGAGCGCGGCGCCCCGCTCCTCCGCGCCACCGGACAGGTGGCAGGCGTCCAGGCACACCCCGAGATGCTCGGAGTCGATGTCGCATACCCGCTCCAGCGCCTGCTCCGTCGTCTCCAGCACACAGCCCGGCCACGGCTCGAACCCGACCCGGATGGTCTTGCCGGTCACGCTGTAGAGCCCGCGCAGTTCACGCGACAGCCGCTCCAGGCGCCGTGAAGCTATGTCGTGAAGATCGACGGGCCAGTCCCGACGCCAGCCGATCGGAATCGTCGAGATGCTGCCGAAGCGGACGTCATCGGGCAGCAGGAACGCGAGGATCTTCGCCAGCGCCATCGTGTAGCGGTAGCGCTCGGGCTTGGCCCAGTCCGGACCCGGCACCTCCTGGTTTCGGCCGCCGGTGCCGTTGAGGCTGACCACCTCCAGACCTCGCTCCTCGAGAGACCGGCGCAGCCGTACGAGCTCTATGCGGTCGGCGATGAGATGGTCGGCGACGGGCGGCGCCAGCCACAGGCCGATGCCGAGCCGGTCGACACCCAGCTTCCGGCGCACCGGCACCGCGTAGCGGGTCAGGTGGGCGATCAGGTTCTCCAGGTCCTCCGCCGGGTGCACCCCCGTGTTGTAGGCCAGGTGAACGAGCGTCCCGTCCTCATGCAACAGGCGCATAAGGTACCTCCCAGGCGTTGTGCGCTTTGTTCGCCGGCTCACGCACTCGCTGTTCGCAGCGTGATGCCGGGTTGATCCTCCTGCCGCCGGGACCTGGCCCGGCTCCGGTCGAGCCTCCCCCGCTTGCTCGGGTATCGCGTCCGCCGCTGAGTGGATTCGTCACTACACCGCCGGGATGACACAGGAACGATCCGACGACCCCTCCCTGGTCCTGACGGGCAGCGTTCCGGCATTCCGACTACGTCTCCGCGATTCTCTACAGAGTGTAGTACTACATCCAGTGGCGCGAAACCGGAACCCCGCGATGCGATGGGGCCGGAACGAACAGAGGGGCGCCCCCCGGTATGCGGGGGGCGCCCCTCGATGTCTTCGGCCGCTGCCGACTCAGTGCCGGCTCAGTGCCGGCTCGGGACCCGATCAGGACCCGATCAGGGTCGGATCACTGCTGGATCGGCTCCGCGATGGAGGCGGCGGAGTCCGGCACCTGCGGGGCCTTCGCCTCGCCGACGAAGGTGAACTTGGCGTTGTCGCCTTCGCCCTCGATGTCGACCTTGACGACCTGGCCAGGACGCAGCTCGCCGTACAGGATCTTCTCGGACAGGATGTCCTCCAGCTCACGCTGGATGGTCCGGCGCAGCGGACGGGCACCCATGACCGGGTCGTACCCGCGGTCGGCCAGCAGCTGCTTGGCGGGCTGGGTGAGCGACAGACCCATGTCGCGGTCCCTGAGCCGCTCGTCCACCTGGGCGAGCATCAGGTCCACGATCTGGATGATCTCCTTCGGCGTGAGCTGGTGGAAGACCACGATGTCATCGACACGGTTGAGGAACTCCGGCCGGAAGTGCTGCTTGAGCTCCTCCTGAACCTTCGCCTTCATCCGGTCGTAGTTCGACTCGGTGTCGTTGGCCTTCGCGAAGCCCACCCCGATGCCCTTGGAGATGTCCCGGGTGCCGAGGTTGGTCGTCATGATGATGACGGTGTTCTTGAAGTCCACCACCCGGCCCTGGGCGTCGGTCAGGCGACCGTCCTCCAGGATCTGCAGCAGCGAGTTGAAGATGTCCGGGTGGGCCTTCTCGATCTCGTCGAACAGGACCACGGAGAACGGCTTGCGCCGCACCTTCTCGGTCAGCTGGCCGCCCTCCTCATACCCGACGTAGCCGGGCGGGGAGCCGAACAGCCGCGAAACGGTGTGCTTCTCCATGAACTCGGACATGTCCAGCATGATCAGCGCGCCCTCGTCCCCGAACAGGAACTCGGCGAGCGCCTTGGACAGCTCGGTCTTACCGACACCGGACGGGCCGGCGAAGATGAACGAGCCACCGGGACGGCGCGGGTCCTTCAGTCCGGCCCTGGTCCGGCGAATGGACCGGGACAGCCCCTTGATGGCGTCGTCCTGGCCGATGATCCGCTTGTGGAGCTCGTCCTCCATGCGGAGCAGCCGCTGCGACTCCTCCTCGGTCAGCTTGAAGACCGGGATGCCGGTGGCCGTCGCCAGCACCTCGGCGATCAGCTCCTCGGTCACCTCGGCGACGACGTCCATGTCGCCGGCCTTCCACTCCTTCTCGCGGCGTTCCCGCTTGAGCTGGAGCTGCTTTTCCTGGTCGCGCAGCGCGGCGGCCTTCTCGAAGTCCTGCGCGTCGATCGCGGACTCCTTCTCACGTCGCACGTTGGCGATCTTCTCGTCGTACTCGCGCAGGTCCGGCGGCGCGGTCATGCGGCGGATCCGCATGCGGGAGCCGGCCTCGTCGATGAGGTCGATCGCCTTGTCCGGCAGGAACCGGTCGCTGATGTACCGGTCGGCGAGCTGCGCCGCGGCGACCAGCGCGCCGTCCGTGATGGACACCCTGTGGTGTGCCTCGTAACGGTCCCGCAGCCCCTTGAGAATCTCGATCGTGTGGCTGAGGCTGGGCTCGGCCACCTGGATCGGCTGGAAGCGCCGCTCCAGTGCGGCGTCCTTCTCCAGGTGCTTGCGGTACTCGTCCAGCGTCGTCGCACCGATGGTCTGCAGCTCACCGCGGGCCAGCATGGGCTTGAGGATGCTGGCCGCGTCGATCGCGCCCTCGGCGGCGCCCGCGCCCACCAGCGTGTGCAGCTCGTCGATGAACAGGATGATGTCGCCGCGGGTGCGGATCTCCTTCAGCACCTTCTTCAGGCGCTCTTCGAAGTCACCGCGATAGCGGGAACCGGCGACCAGCGCGCCCAGGTCGAGGGTGTAGAGCTGCTTGTCCTTCAGCGTCTCGGGCACCTCACCCTTGACGATCTTCTGGGACAGGCCCTCGACGACGGCGGTCTTGCCGACCCCGGGCTCGCCCACGAGCACCGGGTTGTTCTTGGTCCTCCGGGAGAGGACCTGCATGACCCGCTCGATCTCCTTCTCCCGGCCGATCACCGGGTCGAGCTTGCCCTCGCGCGCGGCCTGAGTCAGGTTGCGGCCGAACTGGTCCAGCACAAGAGATGTCGAGGGAGCGGACTCCTGCGGCCCCCCGGCCGCCGCCGGCTCCTTGCCCTGGTAACCGTGCAGCAGCTGAATGACCTGCTGCCGCACCCGGTTGAGGTCGGCCCCAAGCTTCACCAGCACCTGGGCGGCGACGCCCTCACCCTCACGGATCAAACCGAGCAGGATGTGCTCCGTGCCGATGTAGTTGTGACCGAGCTGCAAGGCCTCGCGGAGCGACAGCTCAAGGACCTTCTTGGCACGCGGGGTGAAGGGAATGTGCCCCGACGGCGCCGACTGGCCCTGGCCGATGATCTCCTCGACCTGCTGGCGCACACCCTCAAGACTGATGCCCAGGCTCTCCAGAGCCTTGGCGGCAACGCCCTCACCCTCATGGATCAAGCCCAGAAGAATGTGCTCAGTACCGATGTAGTTGTGATTGAGCATCCGGGCTTCTTCTTGAGCCAGGACGACAACCCGCCGCGCACGGTCGGTGAACCTTTCGAACATCTCGTCGCTCCTCACAGAGCGGTCAGGCGAGCGCGGGAGGTCCGGCCCGTCGTTCCGCATGGTAGCCCCGACCCAGCGACCGCTCCTCTGGTTGAAGGGTTCCCCGAGAGCAGGGCGTTCACGCTCTATCCAACCCCCTGCCGGGCGTGACATGTTCCCGATACGCCGCAAGCGAACGAGGTTTTAGGGGGAGAGACACGATCTCTCCACATGCAGAATCGTGCGGTTATCCCGGTCGTCAGAACATCCGACGACCGACATAACCGCACGATCAAGGGCGTAGTTAGTGCGCCGCGTCGTACGCGTCGACGATCGACTGCGCGATGCGGCCACGCTCACTTACGGGGTGACCATGTGACTTGGCCCAGGCACGGATCTCGGCGCTCTTCTCACGGGACATCGCCCGCTGGCCGGCGCCGCCACGACGGCGACCGCGCGGCTGAGCGACCTCCGCACGTCGGGCGCCGCCGACGAATGGCGACAGCGCGTCACGCAGCCGCTTGGCGTTGCCGTCGCTCAGGTCAATCTCATATGACGTGCCGTCAAGCGCGAAGGTGACCGTCTCATTGGCCTCGCCACCATCGAGATCGTCGATGAGAATCACCTGCGTATGCTTGGCCATCCGGCAATCCTTTCGCAGAGCATAGTTTGTTTCGTCAGCCAAACATATACCCGGATTCCCCGTTTGACAATTCACCTATGCGGATTCTCGGCAACTTCTGTGTCCGGTGGGTTCTCAGGGGGCTCTCGTGCCGCCCGCAGCCCCGCCGCGTCGGAACGCACCAACTTTACGATGCCGTACACGACGGCTCCGGCGACGACCGCGGAAGGTATCAAGGCGGACAATACCTCTGTCATTCTGCCTCACTCGTGCCGGGGTGTCTTACGGCACCCGTCTGGAATTCGGGGGACGGGTCCGGGTCCCCCGGCGCCTTCTGGGGTGGTCGCGGAGAGCGATCTCAGGGCGTGTTCAGCAAATCATGTCCCGTGCGCGGGGCCCCGGATGTCACTCGCCGCAGGCTCCTCCTCCACCTCGCGGCGATCCATCGGATCCTCGCTCACACCGGACGGCATTCGTCAAACACTCCCGGCGCCGCCGGAGACCACGTACGCCCATCCAGCCTACCCGTGATGCCGAAGGTAATCTCCGTCTCTCCAGCCGTCTTACCGGATGCACTCGAAATCGTACCCAGAATGTCCAGTGGGCGGAACCGCCGAAGTCAGGCCCCAGTTGACGTCCGTAGTTTCGGGCAGGTTCCGGGCCCGGCGGGCAGGGAGCGAGTCGGCATCGACAGGCCGTCAACCTGGCATCCAGCACATCCGCACAACATCCGCACAGCGTTCATCCAGCCGTCGCCCAGGGTTCGTCCAGTGTCGGGCGGGCCGTCGGCATCGGACCGGCCCGCCGTCATGTGGTGCCCGCACAATGCCTTCTTCGCAATCCCACCCCATGAAGGCGCTGGTCAGCCCCCGATCGGCCACTGTGCGACGACGGCCGACCGGTAAAGGGGGAGTTGCGCACACCGACCGTCAGCCAGAGGCAGGGGATGCAGCGGAACGACAAATCACCCGGTGGTCTCGCAAAAGCTCGTGAACATCGGCCGATGACCCGCGCCACCCGCTTTGCCGATCTCGCACAAACTCTCCTGTGACCCAGTTCACCTGTGACTTCGATTTACGCGATCTTGTGATGGGAGACCGTCGGGGACCTTGGCCACGCCCAACAGCCTTGAATACCGGTTTCCGCAAGATCGCGGAAACGGAGGCGCGCGGGCGGGCAGGACGCCGACGACTTTTTCAAGATCGCAAGGAATGGAAACCCGGCCGTCCAAGCGGGTCTTCAGGCTTCTTCCAGCAGATCGACAGGCGGTCACCGAAGATCGGTTTGTGACTGTCCCGAAAATCACGCCGACGCGGCAGAAGGCGTGGGCACCGATGATTCGAGCGGTCCAAACGGGTCGCCATTCGGCGACCGACCGCGTAGGGCAACCGGCGGTGAGGCCGGCCCGGATGACCGTATGGATTCGGGGTCATGGTTTCGGCGCCGTGGTTTCGGCGCCATGGATTCGAGGCCCCAGCGGAGCAGACGGACCTTGCCGTGCCTCTCAGGATCCACTCCGGTGCAAGCGGCCTACATGCGTCGGCCAAGCATCCCATGGTTTAGACCCTCCTGTTACGGGATTTCCGCGATGCAGGCGCCTGGGCCGCTTCCTGTGACGAAGGTACGAAAAACGGGGCCGATGGTTCGCTCCATCGACCCCGTTTTATGGCACTACTTGACCTTGACCACCACGGTGCCCGCCGCCTTGTCGTGCAGAGCCTGCTGCAGAGGCCTGTCCCAGAGCAGCCAGAGCACGTTCAGGAGGGCGAAGATGCCGAGCAGATACTCGACAATGGGAATCCAACGCAGCAACTGCGGTCCGAACAGCACGCCGGCACGCTTGACCGCGACATCCTGCGACAGACCGGCGGCGTCGAGAGTGCCGCCGACCGGGACCACCTTGATGCCCATGGCGATCTTTCCGATCGTCTGCCCCCGCATCTTCAACATCAGGAACTCGTACACGAGCATCACCACGCCGCTGACGATCCCGATGAGCACCGCGGCGAGGAAGTAACCGCTCGGCTCGACGAGCACGCCGGTACGGAGGTTGTAGCTGCCCTGGGTGACCACGATCGCCGTGATGACGGCCGAGATGATCCAGAACGGGATGCCGACGATGACGCCGTCGATGAGCCTCGCCACCAGGCGCTGCCACCACTCCGCGAGCGGAGCCGGGGCACCGGGCGGGATCGCGGCGCCGTACGGCTGGCCGTAGGCCGGTTGCTGGCCGTATCCGGGCTGGCCGTACTGCTGCTGGCCATATCCCTGCTGCTGACCGTACTGCTGGTCGCCGTACTGCGACTGCCCGTACCCCGGCTGCTGGCCTTGACCATAGCCAGGGGCCTGCTGGCCGTACTGCTGTTGGCCGTATCCGGGCTGTTGGCCATAGTCAGGGGCCTGCTGACCGTATTGCTGCTGACCGTATTGCTGTTGGCCATGGCCCTGCTGGCCGTACGGCTGCTGCCCGGGCTGAGACTGCCCGTAGCCGGAGGCCTGCTGGTCGTATCCGGGCTGCTGGCCATAGCCGGGCTGCTGGCCGTAGCCGGAGGCCTGCTGACCATATTGCTGTTGGCCATAGCTCTGCTGGCCGTACGGCTGCTGACCGTAGGCCTGCTGACCGTGCTGTTGGGGCCCGGTCTGCTGCCCGTAGGCCTGCTGACCGTAGCCCTGTTGGCCATAGCCCTGCTGGCCATAGCCCTGCTGGCCGTACGGCTGCTCGTGTCCCTGGGCCTGCTGCGAACCCGCCTGCTGATCCGGGTTCAGATAGTTGACGACCGTGGCCTCGGGGTCGAATTCCTGCGCACGCCTGTCCGCGTCGGCACCGCGGCCGGAAGGCGCTGGCGTACCATCCGAACCGCCCTGCGGATACGGTGGCTGTCCTGTGCTCACCGTGTCACCTCGTTTCAGATACGCATGCGCCCGCGTCTCAGGCTCCATGCTGATATCGCCCAAAGTAGCGACCGGCGTAACAACAGTCACCTTTACCCTGAGTTTGCTTTACCGTCAACCACCTTAAGATTACCCAGGGTGGAGGTGCAACAGCATGCGGGTGTTACCGAGGGTGTTGGGCTTGACATGCTCCAGATCCAGGAACTCCGCGACGCCCTCGTCGTACGAGGCGAGCAGCTCGGCGTAGACCTCGGGCGACACCGGCGTGCCCTGGATCGGCACGAACCCGTGCCGGCCGAAGAACTCCACCTCGAACGTTAGGCAGAAGACCCGGCGGACTCCCAGCTCACGCGCGGTCTTGATGAGCGCCGCGACGATCCGGTGACCGACGCCCCGGCCCCGCGTCTCGGGGTCGACGGCGAGGGTGCGGATCTCGGCCAGATCCTCCCAGAGCACGTGCAGGGCGCCACAGCCGATGACGCGTCCGCCGCTCTCCGCAACCCAGAACTCCTGGATGTCCTCAAAGAGCGTGACCGTGCTCTTCTCCAGCAGGCGCGGCCCCGCTCCGGAGTACGCGTCGACGAGGCGACGGATCACGCGCACATCAAGTGTCCTGGCGCGGCGTACGGCTAGGGCTGGTGGTCCGGACTCGGCTGACGTCTCCTCGGCGACCTGCTCCATGAGCCGTCAGCGTAGTCGCGCCCGCGACACCCGGATTACGTGTCCTGCCATGACACCGAGAGCGTGGACCCGTGCGACAGAAAGTCGCGGCGGAAGTACGGAGCGTAGACGCTCAGTTTCTTGCCGTCTTATCCGGATTTTCCCGACTTCGGCGGCCGCCTTGGCCTCGAAGAGTGATCCTACTGAGCGAGTAAAGGCAGGTTGATGGGGATGCGTGCCATCCGAGACCGTGACATGACCGTGATCGTTCAGTTGTGAAATCTAGACGAGATCGAGAGTTCTGGTTGAGCGGGAACCTCAGGGTGCACTATCGTCCAGCGACGATGCCGAATCTTCAACGCACCTGGTGTGGAGGGGAGCCGGGGACCCAACTGTACGAATCGGCAAGCGGTCCGGCTCGGCGCCGACTGCTGCTCGATAACGGGGTGAATCCGAAAGGTAGGGCTACTCCGGCCCGAACCCGTCAGCTAACCCGGTAGGCGTCAAGCAGTGCCGTACGGACACGCCCGGCCAACGGCGGCCACAGGGAGCGGTCCTCACGCGGCACCATCGAGGAGAGGAGCTTGGAACCGCATGCGTGGAGGACGGCCCGCAGGCAGGCACGCCCGCGCCAGAAAGGCCGGACCCGGGAACATTCGCCGGTTGGCCCTCGTGACGGTCGCGCTGACCATGATCGCCTTCGGCGCCCCCGTGGGGGCCGCCACGGCCGAGCCGAAGCCGAGCCTCAAGAAGCTCGCGGCCGAGGTGGAGCGCCTCTACGAGGAGATCGAGAGCCTCACCGAGGAGTACAACGGTGAGCGTGTCCGGCTCAAGGCCGCCCAGCGCTCCGCCGCCATCGCCCAGAAGAACCTCGCCAAGAGCGAGTCCGAACTGGCCGTCCGCCGCCAGAAGGCGAGCGCGCTCGCGCAGAACTCCTATATGAACGGCGGCATCGGCTCACTGCTCCCCATGGCCGGCTCGACCGACCCCGAGACCTACCTCGACCAGGCCTCGACCACCTACGCCCTGCAGATGCAGCAGGGCCAGGAGGTCACCGAGGTCACCAACGTGATGAAGGCCGCCGAACGGGCCAAGGCCGGCGCCGCCGCCCGCCAGGCCGAGGTGAAGAAGCTGCTGAAGAGCCTCGAAACCCGCAAGGACAAGATCAGGACTTTGATCGAGAAGACCGAGAGCAGCCTCTACAGCCAGGTCGCCGGGAGCATCGGCGGCCGGGCGACCCGGATCTCGTTCCCCATCGTCGGCGACGGCAAGGCGGCCGAGGCGGCCCGCTGGGCGCTGACCCAGCAGCTGCGGCCCTACGTCTGGGGCGCGGAAGGGCCCACGTCGTACGACTGTTCAGGCCTCGTCATGGCGGCCTACCAGCGGGTCGGGATCAGCCTCCCGCACTACACCGGCGACCAGTGGACCGCCGGCACGCACATCGACCGCGAAGACATGCGCCCGGGCGACCTCGTGTTCTTCTACTCCGACCTCCATCACGTCGGCGTCTACATCGGCGGCGGCTACATGGTCCACGCACCGCGCACCGGTGATGTCGTACGCGTCGCGAAGATCACCGGCCGGCCGTTCGCCGGAGCCGTACGAATCGCGGACTGAGCGACCGCGCGGGCCGACCCGGGCCGACCCGGGCCGACCCGGGCTGAGCGGCCCCGGCGGCTCCGACGCGGCTCCGGCAGGCTGACCATCGCGACCCGATTCGCCGGGACATCGGCCGGGAACCGACAATGAATACCGGAGTGTGCTCCGCGCGCTCCGAATTCCCAGCCGTTTCGCTCTCGTGAGAGGAGCGACGATGACGACGGTCTTCGTACTGTGGGGCGGCGGCAGCGTGGGAGCGGCCCAGGTGGGCATGTTGCGCGCGCTGACGGCTCGCGGAGTGCGCGCCGACATGGTGGTGGGCGCCTCGGTGGGCGCGCTCAACGGCGCCTACTACGCGGCACGCCCCGATGCCGAGGGAGTCGAGGATCTCGCGCGCCTGTGGCTCTCGGTCAGCGGCCATGACGTGTACCCGCTCAGCAGCCGGGACGCGCTGCGCACCCTGGTGGACAGCCTTCCCTTCCACCCGTTGCGGGGCGCGCTGCAGGCGTTCGGCACGCTGAACTACACCTTCCCTTTCAACCCGCTGACGTTCGTCGGCGGACTGCTCGGCGGCCGCAACCACCTGTTCGACAACCACTCGCTGCGCCGGTTTCTGGAGCGCATCCTCCCGGTCGAGAACCTGGAGGACGCCCGGCTCCCGCTGTCGGTGCTGACCACCGACGTCCTCAGCGGTCAGGCCGTCCTGCTCTCCCGCGGACCGGCGCTGCCCGCGCTGCTGGCCAGCACCGCCATGCCCGCGATCTATCCCAACGTGCGGATCGGCGACCGGGTGCTGATGGACGGCGGCGTGGCCGACCGGACGGTCCTGGATCAGGCCGTCAACGCGGGGGCCGACGAGGTCTATGTGCTCTCCGCCGGCTTCTCCTGCCCGCTGCCGGAGCCGCCGTCCACGGTGATCGCCATGGCCCTGCATGGCTTCAATCTGCTCAGCGAGCTGCGGATCAGCGCCTCCATCAGACGCAACCAGGACCGCACGGCGATACACGTGCTCCCGCCGCTGTACCCGGTCGAGGTGCTGCCGATAGATTTCCGCCAGACGGCCGGCCTGATCGAGCGGGCCACCGAGTCGACCCTGCACTGGCTCGAGCGTCACGAACCGAAGCCGGGTCTGGCACGGCCCCTCTACGACTCCGTGACGGACGACGGCCCCTCGGCGCGCGCCGCGCCTGTTCCCTCAAGGGATGCACGCACGCCGCTGACGGCCGACTAGGGAGTGTTTCGGACGATCAGATCAGCCGACGGCGGGCCGCCCACGCGACCGCCTCGATCGCGGTCTCCACGCCGATCCTGTCGCAGATGCCGCGCAGGCGCCGCCGTACGGTCCGACCGCTCACGTCGAGGCGGCGCCCCACCCGGTCAGCGCTGACCCCCTTGGCGAGCTCGGCGAGAAGCAGCAGATCGTCGTCGGTGAGATCGGCACCGTCAAGGTCCCGGGCGAGATCGTCACCCAGCGCTGACGAGCTGGAGACGACGTCGGGAAACCCCATCGTCAGTCCCTCCCCACGGCGACGAATGGCCGAACCCATCCTCGAAGGAAGGTAAACATCTCCCACCAGAGTCGTCAAGTGTCGGGGTGGGACTCCGCACTTCTCCGTAACACCGGACCTCAGGAGGTGTTGCGGGCATAGACCAGGCGGAGTCCGATCAGCGTGAGCCACGGCTCGTGCACGTCGATCGTGCGGGCCTCCCCGACGACCAGCGGGGCACCGGTGCCGGTGGCCACCACGGTGACGTCGTCGGGGTCGGCGGCCAACTCCGCCGTCATCCGGTCCACGATGCCGTCGACCAGCCCGGCGAAGCCGTAGATTATGCCGGACTGCACCGCCTCCACCGTGTTCTTCGCGATGACCGACCTCGGGCGGATCAACTCGACCTTGTGGAGTTGCGCGCCGGCCTCGGCGAGCGCGTCCACCGAGATCTCCAGGCCGGGGGCCGTGACGGCGCCGACGTACTCTCCCCGGCCCGAGACCGCGTCGAACGACGTCGCCGTGCCGAAGTCCACGATCACGCACGGCCCGCCGTACAGGGTGGCGGCGGCGAGCGCGTTGACGATGCGGTCGCTGCCGACCTCCTTGGGGTTGTCCATCCGCACCGGGACGCCGGTGCGGACGCCCGGCTCGACGACCACGGTCGTGACATCCCCGAAGTAGCGCCGGGACATCTCTCGCATCTCGTTCAGCACCGACGGGACCGTCGAGCAGATCGCGATGCCGCCGATGTCGGCGTCCTTCAGGATCGGCGACTGCCCGAGCAGGCCCTGCAGCACGACCGCTATCTCGTCCGCCGTGCGGCGGGGATCGGTCGCGATCCGCCAGTGCTCGATCACCTCTTCACCCTCGAACAGGCCAAGCACCGTATGGGTGTTGCTGACGTCGATGGTGAGCAGCATTCCCCGATTATGCACCACGAAGATCCAGACCGATATCGAGAGCCGGTGCCGAATGGGTCAGCGCACCGACCGCCAGGTAGTCGACCCCGGTCTCGGCCACCGCCCGCGCCGTGTCCAGGGTGAGCCCGCCGCTCGACTCCAGCCGCGCCCGCCCGTTCACCAGGCGTACGGCCTCGGCGAGCTGCTCCACGGTGAAGTTGTCGAGCAGGATCTCGTCCGCCCCCTCGGCCAGAACGGGCTCGATCTGGTCGATCCGGTCGACCTCCACCTCGATCGGCAGGCCGGGGAAGGCCTGCCGTACGGCACGGAACGCGGCGGCGACCCCGCCCGCGGCCACGACGTGGTTGTCCTTGATCAGCGCGGCGTCGTGCAGGCCCATGCGATGGTTGACCCCGCCACCGCGGCGCACCGCGTACTTCTCCAACGCGCGCAACCCGGGCAGCGTCTTGCGGCTGTCACGGATGCGGGCCCCGGTGCCGTCCACCGCGTCCACCCAGCGCCGGGTGAGGGTGGCGACCCCCGACAGGTGGGTGAGGAAGTTCAGCGCGGTCCGCTCCAGCGTGAGCAGGTCGGCCACCGGACCGCGCACCGTCATGAGGACGTCGCCGGGAGCGACCCGATCGCCGTCGGCCGCGCGCCGTTCGACCGTCACCGGCTCGGCGGCCCGGCGGAAGCCTGAGTCGGCCCGGTGGAAGCCTGAGTCGGCCCGGTGGAAGCCTGAGTCGGCACAGCGGAAGACGGCCTCGACGACCGGCAGGCCGGCCACCACACCCTCCTTGCGCGCGACCACGTCGGCCACCGCCGTCAGCCCGGCCGGGATGGTGGCGGCCGAGGTCACGTCCTGGCCGCCCGCGAGGTCCTCGGCGAGCGCGGTGTGCACGAGGCGGAACAGCCCGTCCGGGTCGATGCCGAGCCCGGCGAGCTCGGCCCAGAGCGGGTCCTCCCGCTCCAGCTGTGCCGACTGCTCCGGTGGCAGTGCCTGCTCCGGTTCCTGTGCTTGCTCCGGTTCCTGTGCCTGCTCCGGTTCCTGTGCCTGCTCCGGCTGCTCGGCGTGGGGCGCGTGCCGCATGGTCAGTCCTTTCGCTCCCAGGGCGATGTCAACGTGCGCCCGCCAACGGTCGTCGTCACGGTCAGGGTGATCCTCACGCCAGTGCGAGCCACGGGTCTCCTCACGGCCAGCGGCGGCGGCCACCAGGGCGGACGCCACCGTCAGGAGATTGGTCGCCTCCCACGACTCGGTGCACGGCTCGACCGCGACGGGCGTCCACCTGGCGTCCCCGAGTGCGCGGGCCACCTCGGCGAGGCTGCCCGCACTGCGCAAAACGCCGGCCCCCCGGCTCATGTGGTTCTGGATCCTGGCACGGGTACGCGGATCGACCAGCCCGTCGGGGCGGTCATCATGCTCGGCCGACTCGCCCGGCTCGGTCGACTCGCCCGGCTCGGTCGAATCCCGGCCGTCCGAATCACGTGCCGCCAGATCGCAGGCGATGCGCTCGGCGAAGACGAGCCCCTCCAGCAGGGAGTTGGAGGCGAGCCGGTTCGCGCCGTGTACGCCGGTGCAGGCGACCTCTCCGCAGGCGTACAGCCCGGGAACGCTGGTCCGGCCGGACAGGTCGGTCCGTACGCCGCCGCTCGCGTAGTGGGCCGCGGGCGCTACCGGGATCGGCTGTGTGACCGGATCGATTCCGTGCTCGCGGCAGACCGCCAGGATCGTGGGGAATCTGGCCCGCCACTTGTCCTCGCCGAAGTGGCGGGCGTCCAGGTAGACGTGATCGGCGCCGGTCTCGCGCATCTTCCTGGTGATGGCCTTGGCCACCACGTCACGTGGTGCGAGATCGGCCAGTTCGTGGACGCCGCGCATGAACCGATCGCCGGACGCGTCGACGAGCACCGCGCCCTCGCCCCTGACCGCCTCGGAGACGAGGGGCTGCTGGCCCGTCGAACCCTCGCCGAGCCACAGCACGGTCGGGTGGAACTGCACGAACTCCAGATCACGCACCACCGCTCCGGCCCGGAGGGCGAGCGCGACGCCGTCGCCGGTGGAGACGGACGGGTTCGTCGTCGCGGCGTAGATCTGGCCCATGCCGCCGCTGGCCAGGATCACGGCCCCGGCGCGCACCGCGCCCACGCCGTCCCTGGCGCCCTCACCCATGACGTGGAGGGTGACCCCACGCGCCTGGCCGGCTGCGTCGAGCAGCAGGTCGAGTGCGAGCGCATGCTCGATCACCTCGATCCTGGGCTCGGCGAGCACGGCCTCGACCAGCGCGCGCTGCACCTCTGCTCCGGTCGCGTCGCCGCCCGCGTGAACGATGCGGTTGCGCCGGTGGCCACCCTCGCGGGTGAGCTGAAGCTGCCCGTCGACGCCCCGGTCGAACCTGGCACCGTGGTCGATGAGCCGCTTGAGCGCGTCGGGGCCCTCCGTGACGAGGATCCGTACGGCGTCCTCGTCGCAGAGCCCGACGCCGGCGACGAGCGTGTCGTTCAGGTGCTCATCGGGGGTGTCCTCGGGGTCGAGGACCGCGGCGATGCCGCCCTGGGCCCAGCGGGTGGACCCGGCGGAGAGCACGTCCTTGGTGACGACGAGCACTCGCCCCGCGGGGGTCAGCTCGGTGTAGCGCAGGGCCACGGTGAGGCCCGCGATCCCTGACCCGACGACCACGGCGTCGGCGTACACGCTCCATCCGGGAGCGGGGGCAGTGAGCTTCCTCGGAATCGCCACCATGCGGGGGTTCCCCTTTCGTCACTATGACGATAACGCCCCGGTCGTGGTGATGCGTCCCCGCCCTGCCTGTTTCGATCAGCCGTGCCCGATCAGCTGTGCCCTCAGCCGGGGAGCCGTACGACCACGTTGTCGATCAGGCGGGTGGCGCCGACCCTGGCGGCCACCGCGAGCACGGCCTCGCCTCGATGGTCATCGCCGACCTCGGCGAACGTGGCGGGATCGGCCAGCACCAGATAGTCGAGCACGAGGGGCGGCCGCGCCCGGGCCGCCCCATCCAGTACGGCACGGGCCGCGCGGAGGATCTCCTTCGGTGTGCCGTACCGCGCGCCCTCCTGGAGCGCACGCGACAGGGCGAGGGCGGTGGTCCGGTCCTCGGGGGAGAGATAGCGGTTGCGGCTCGACAGGGCGAGGCCGTCGGGCTCGCGCAGGGTCGGCCCGGCGACGACGGAGACGGGCACATCGAGGTCGGCGACCATGCGGCGGATGAGCGCGAACTGCTGGGCGTCCTTCTGCCCGAAGACCGCCACGTCCGGCCTGACCAGGTTGAACAACTTGAGCACGACGGTCAGCATGCCGTCGAAGTGGCCCGGCCGGTAGGCGCCCTCGACGACCGTGCCCATGTGGCCGGACGACACCCCGACCTGGCGGTCCGGAAGGTAGAGGTCGTCGGCCGCCGGCGCGAAGACCACCGAGACGTTCTCCTCCGCGCAGGCCGCCAGGTCCGCCTCGAACGTCCGGGGATATCGGGAAAAATCCTCACCTGGGCCGAACTGGAGGGGATTGACGAACACGCTCACCACCACGTGATCGGCGTGCTCGTGCGCCAGCCGGATCAGCGACCGATGGCCCTCGTGCAGCGCCCCCATCGTGGGGACCAGGGCGACCCTGCCCGCACCGCGGCCTCCGGTTCGGCCTCCGCTTGCGCCCTCGGTCCGGCCCTCACCGTGGCCGCCGGCGAGTGCCTCCAGCGCCTTGGCGAGTTCCGTCCGGTCGCCCGCCACGGTCAGGTCCATATGTTTCCTCCCAGCGCGTCCAGGAGGCGCTCGGCCGCCTCGGGCTTCAGCAGCCCGGCGGCCAGCGCCCGGTCCGCGGTGAGCCTAGCGAGGGCCACATAGGCGTCGGCGGCCTCGGGGGCGGCCAGGATGAGCGCGTCGACGTGCTTGCGGACCGTGCCGGCGTCACCACGCACCACCGGCCCGGTCAGCCCGCCGATGCCCAGGCGCAGCACGTTGTCCAGCGCGGCGCCGAGCAGCGGGCCGAGCATCCTCCCCGGATGCTCGACGCCGATCTTCGAGAGCAGTTCCTGCGACTCCGCGATCAGCGTGATCATGTGGTTCGCGGCGCCGGCCAGGGCGGCGTGATAGAGGGCACGATCCTGCTCCGCGATCCAGACGGGCTCGCCGCCCATCTCGATCACGAGTGCCTCGGCCACCGGACGCAGCATCAGCGGTGCGGTCACCCCGAAGGAACACCCGTTGAGCTTGGTGAGATCGTCATCGCGGCCGGTGAACGTCATCACCGGATGCAGCGCCAGCGGCACCGCGCCCACCTCGGCCGCCGGGTCCAGCACGGCCAGGCCGTACGCGCCGCTGGCGTGGACGAGCAGCTTGCCGCGCAGGTCCGCACCGGTGGCGGCGAGGCCGGCGACCAGCTCGGGGAGCACGTCGTCCGGCACGGTCAGCAGTACGAGCTCGGCCTGCCGGATCACCTCCTCGGGCCTGCTCAATCCCACGCCGAGCCGGTCCGCCGCCTGCCGCCGGGACATGTCGGAAACTCCGCTCGCGGCCACCACCCGGTGTCCGGCGAGCCGGAGCGCGGCGCCGAGCACCGAACCCACCCGTCCCGCGCCGAGCACTCCCACGGCAAGCCGCGCAGGGCGGTCGCTAGTGTCCATGAGGCCTCCCCACGGCTCAGGGTAGCGTCGCCGGGCGGGCCTGCCCGGCCCTGCCCTATGGTCAGATTTTGTCCCACTTCCCCCTGCGGCATGTTGAGCCACGAGTACGAAGGTGATTACTTTTCGTCATCTTCGGCGCGCTGGGTAACGTGAGGCGCGTGTGGTTGACCTGGCGCGCGGCCACGCGGCGCGCGCTCTACGGTGACGAGGGCTTCTATCTGAGGGAACGGCCCGGTCGGCATTTCCGGACGTCCGTGCACGTGTCCGCGGCCTTCGCCGGGGCGCTGCTCCGTCTGATCGACCGGGTCGACGCGGACCTCGGCCGTCCCGACGTGCTCGATCTCGTCGACGTCGGCAGCGGCGACGGCCTGTTGCCCGCCCGCGTCCTGGCGTCCGCGCCGCCGGGTCTGGCCGAGCGGCTGCGGATCACCGCCGTCGACCTCTCCTCGCGACCCGCGGACCTGGACGCACGGATCTCCTGGGCCGACGCCGTGCCCGACCGCGTCGAAGGGCTGGTCGTCGCCAACGAGTGGCTGGACAACGTCCCGGTGGACATCGTCGAGCAGACCCCGTCGGGCCCGCGCCTCGTGCTGGTCGATCCCGAGACCGGCGCCGAACGCCTCGGCCCGCCTCCGGCCCCCGAGGATCTCGCCTGGCTGGACCGCTGGTGGCCGCTGAACGATCTGGACGATGTCGACGGCCGGCGGGCGGAGATCGGCCGCCCACGCGACGAGGCCTGGGCCTCGGTGATCGTACGGCTCGGGCGCGGTACGGCCGTCGCCGTCGACTACGCCCACCATGCCGGCGCCCGTCCGCTCCTCGGCAGCCTCACGGCCTACCGGGACGGCTCGGTGGTGCCGGCCGTACCGGACGGGTCGTGCGACGTCACCGCGCACGTCGCGCTGGACGCGTGCGCGGCGGCGGGCGAGCGGGCCGGCGCCACTGCCACGACGCTGACCACCCAGCGGGCCGCGCTGCGCGATCTCGGGGTCGCCGGCGCCCGGCCGCCGATCGAGCTCGCCTCCGCCGATCCACTCGGCTACGTGCGGGCGCTCGGTCGGGCGGCCGAGGAGGCCGAGCTGATCGACCCCACGGGCCTCGGCGGCTTCGGCTGGCTGAGCCAGCTCAAACGGTGACCTTGAGCGACTCCAGACCGCGGATGACGTAGCTGGGCTTCCAGGCGGGCTCCTCGGCGAGCGCCAGCCTGGGAGCCAGCCGCAGGAGGGCGCCGAACGACTCCGCCATCTCGATCCGCGCGAGCGGCGCGCCGAGACAGAAGTGGATGCCGGCTCCGAACGAGATGTGCGGATTGTCGACCCGGCCGATGTCGAGGCGATCGGGGTCGGCGAAGACCTCCGGGTCCCGGTTGGCCGAGCCGAACAGCAGTGCCACCTCGACCCCGCGGGGGATCGTCACCCCGCCGACCTCGATGTCCTCCAGCACCCATCGCTCGAACATCTGCGCCGGGGTGTCCCAGCGCAGCAACTCCTCGACGGCGGTCGGCATCAGACCGGGGTCGGCACGCAGGCGCTCCAGCTCACCGGGGTTACGGAACAGCGCCCACCACCCGCTGCCGGTCGCGTTGACCGTCGCCTCGTGCCCGGCGTTGAGCAGCAGTACACAGGTGCCGACCAGCTCGTCCTCGGTGAGCCGGTCCCCGTCGTCCACGACCTGGGCCAGCGCGGAGATCATGTCGTCGCCCGGCCGGTCCCGGCGTATCCGGGCGAGGTCGCGCAGGTATTCGGCGAACTCCTGGGCCGCCCGCACCGCCGTGTGCTGTGCCTCCAGCGAGGGGTTGAGCTCGTACATCCCGCAGATGTCCGCCGACCACGGCCGCAGCAGGTGCCGGTCGGCCTCCGGCACACCGAGCATCTCGGCGATCACGGTCACCGGCAGCGGTTCGGCCACCTCGGCCAGCAGGTCGCCGCCGCCTCGCTCGACCAGTCCCTCGGTCAACTCCGTCGCGATCTTCCGTACGCGGGGGCGGAGCGACTCGACCATCCGGGGGGTGAAGGCCTTGGACACCAGGCGGCGCAGCCGGGTGTGGACCGGCGGCTCGACATCCAGCATCCCGGCGCGGACGACCCGCCAGAACGGCTCCTGGAACTCCGGCTCGGGCTGCCTGCCGAACTCCTCATGGGTGGCCATGTGGAGATAGGACCGGCCCAGTCGCCGGTCGCGCAGCAGCGCGTTCACGTCGGCGTGGCGGGCGATCAGCCACTGTCCGGTCGGCTCGAAGAAGCCGACTGGGTCGTTCTCGCGCAGGTGACGATAGGCGTCGTACGGGTGAGCGATGAACTCGGGATTCCAGGGATCAAACTTCACAATGCACACCATACGCATCCAACCGGGCATCTCCTATCCCTGGACCATTCAACGTGTCGACGCCTCCCCCAAGTGCAAGATCACGGTGGTCTTTTTGGAGGGGTGGAGGGTGGGAGGTGGGGGGCTTGGGTGGCGGTGTGGGCCGGTGGGTTATAGTGCGGATCAGGTCATGAGTGCCAGCGCCAAGCCCCGGCTCGCTGGCCGGCAACCCTCGCGTCCGCGGCGGGGTGCCCCGGGTGAGGACCGGGTTCGGCACGAGGTGTGCCGGACAAGCGCGGGCTCCGCCGTACGACGCCGTGGTCGGGGTCCTCGACTCCAAGGAGGCCTGGCGTTGTCCGCTGTTCTCAGCATCCTCACCCCCACTGCCGGTGACCACGCTGCCGATGATCCCGCCGCAGTCCCCGTTTCCGCCGGCTCCCGTGAGATCCCGGCCGTGCTGGGCGCCGACCTGCGGGTGCCCGTCAAGGGCGGCAGGCTCGTGCCGTACGCCAATCTGGACTACGCGGCCAGCGCGCCCTGTCTCGAGCCGGTGAGCGCCGCCGTCGCCGCCGCGCTCCCGGCCTACTCGAGCGTCCATCGGGGGGCCGGGTACGCCTCGCAGCTCACGACGGCCCGGTACGAGCAGGCCAGGCACAGCGTGCGGGCCTTCGTCGGCGCCCGGCCCGACGACGCGCTGATCTTCACGCGCAACACGACCGACGCGATGAACCTGCTGGCCCGCTGCCTGCCCGAGGGCACCACGGTCGTGGTGTTCGACTCCGAGCACCACGCCTCCCTGCTGCCCTGGCCGCGTGCCGTACGGCTCGCGCCGCCGGCGTTCCCCGGCGAGGCGGTCCGGGCGGCCGACGAGGCGCTCGCGTCGATCGAGGGTCCGGCGCTGCTGGTCGTCACCGCCGCCTCCAACGTCACCGGCGAACTGTGGCCCATCGCGGGCCTGGCCCACATCGCCCACCGGTACGGCGCCCGCATCGCCGTCGACGCCGCCCAGCTCGTCCCGCACCGGCGGCTCAACCTGACCGCGCTCGACCTCGACTACGTCGCGTTCTCCGGGCACAAGCTCTACGCTCCCTTCGGCGCGGGCGCGCTGATCGGCCGGCCGGACTGGCTCGCGCGGGCCGAGCCGTACCTGCGGGGCGGGGGCGCGGTGCGCGCCGTCGGCGACGCCCCCGACCTCCTCGAGTGGAGCGACGACCCCGAGGCCAGGCACGAGGCGGGCACCCCCAACGTGCTGGGCGCGGTCGCGCTGGCCGCCGCCTGCGACGCGCTGAACGCCACCGGCTGGAAGCCGCTGATCCGGGAGGAGAAGCGGCTGCTCGCCCGCCTGCGCGCCGGACTCGCCACGATCGAGGGCGTACGTGAGCTGTCGCTGTGGGGCCCCGACCACCCACGGGTCGGCATCGTGTCGTTCACCGTGGCCGGCCGGGACGCCCGCGAGGTCGCGGAGACGCTGGCGGCCGAGCACGGCATCGGCGTCAGGGACGGCAAGTTCTGCGCCCACCCGTTCGTCCGGCATCTCCTCTCGGATGGTGGCGCCGGGGACGGCGGCTGCGAAGACGGCGCGACCGGGGCGATCCGGGCGTCGATCGGCATCGGCTCCACAGCGGAGCACGTCGACCGCCTCATCGAGGCCCTACGGGAGATCGCCGCTCGCTGATCCGGCCCTGATCCGGCGAACGCCGCCCGGCGATGAGTTGTCGGCCACCCCTTATAGGTTGGAGCGATGCCGAAACGCCGTGGACAGCGCCGTGAACACACCTTTGCGGAGCCCCGTGAACTGGCCGCGCTGCCGTACGCGGGGTACCTCGAGCCGTTCAGCGGCCGGCTGGCCCAGAGCGGTGACTACGACACGGTCCTGTTCGACGGACAGGAGTTCGAGGAGGAGGACGCCCGCGACGCCCGGTTCATGGAGTCGGCGTTCACGTCGGTGACGTTCACCGGCGGGCGCTACCGGCGCGCCCGGTTCAGCGACGTGTGGCTGAACACCGTGCGGTGGGTGGGCGGCGACTTCACCGAGACCTCCTTGGCGGACGCCGAGATCATCGCGAGCGTGCTCGCCGGTACGGCGATGCCGGACTGCCGGATGCGCAGCGTGGTGTTCCACCGGTGCAAGCTCGACTCGGTCAACCTCCGCGTCGCGGCGTTGCGTGAGGTGTCGTTCGTGGACTGCACGCTGCGCGACGTTGACTTCGCCGGTGCCACGCTGACCGGTGTCGCCTTCCCCGGCTCCAGCCTGGAAAGGGTGCGGTTCGACAAGGCGCGGATGACCGAGGTCGATCTGCGCGGCGCCACCGCGCTGGGCATCGCGGACGGGTACGACGCACTGCGCGGCGCGACCATCAGCGGCCTCCAACTGATGGAGCTCGCCCCGGCGTTCGCCCACCTCCTGGGCGTCACCGTGAGCGACGACTGAGAAGCGGCGCACCCACCGCTCTCACGTCTTTAGAGGGGACACCGCCCGTCGATCCCGATGAGCGGGACAACGGGCATGTGACGCCGCTCACGGGCCCTAGCCTGCGCGTTCAACCGGCCGCATATTTGCAGCATTCACGGCAAACACCCCAAGGAGCCCGGTGACTCGCAAGCTTCTGCTCCGCTTGGGTGAGCTGGTCGTCGTGCTCGCCCTGGTCAGCTTCGGAGTCTTCCTCCTCGTCGCTCTGATCCCCGGCGATCCCGCCGTCGCCATCCTCGGCGAGGGGCACCCGCCGGAGGACTATGCCGCGCTCCGTGCCGAACTCGGCCTCGACCAGCCGATCCTCAACCGCTACCTGGATTGGCTGGGAGGAGCGCTCACCGGCGATCTGGGTCACTCCATAGTGCCGCCCAGGTCGGCCGTGATCGACCGGGTGCTCGCGGCCCTTCCCGTCAGCGCCGAACTCGCGATCCTGGGACTGCTGCTGGCGATGGCGTTGGCCATCCCGCTGGCCATGTGGTCCGCGGCGCGCGAGGGCGGCCTCGTCGACCGGGCCATCGGCGCCTCGACGTTCGCCGTCCTGTCCGTCCCGTCCTTCCTGTCCGGCCTCCTGCTCATCATGGTGCTGGTCAACGGCCTCGGATGGTTCCCCCGAGGCCAGTGGGTCAGGGTCTCGGAGAGCATCACCGGCAACCTGCATCACGCCCTGCTCCCGGCGGTCGTCATCGCGCTGTCGGAGGCGGCGGTGTTCACCCGCATCCTCCGCAGCGACCTCGTCGTCACCCTGCGCGAAGACTTCGTGCTCGCCGCGCGGGCGAGGGGCATGCCGCGGTGGCGTGTCCTCGTCGGCGACGCACTGCGGCCGTCGTCGTTCTCGCTGCTCACCCTGCTCGGCCTGAGCTTCGGCAGCCTCATCGGCAGCACCGTCATCGTCGAAACCCTGTTCGCCCTTCCGGGCATGGGGTCACTCGTGGTCAACGCGGCCAACCAGGGCGACTTCCCCATGGTGCAGGGGGCCACCCTGCTCATCGCCGCGGCGTACGTGCTCGTCAACATCGGTATCGACCTCGCCTACGGATTCCTTGACCCGAGGACGCGTCGTGTTCATGCCTAGGGAGACCACCACCATGATCCCCCGGCGCCGGCTGATCAGCCTTGGGGCCGGGCTGACGGCCGTCGGCGTATTCCTGCTCGCCCTCGGGCTTGTCGCCCCGCTCATCGTGGCCGTCCGCGTGCTCCTGGCACTCGCGGGGGTGGTGACCGCCTTCTCCGGTGTGTCGCGGCTGGTCTGGGGGCTGCGGCGGCAGCGGGTGGACCTCCTGCCCTGGGTCTGCCTGGCCTGGCTGGCCGTGCTGATCGTCGCCGCGGTGCTGGCACCGGTCCTTCCGCTGAAAGAGCACCGGGACGTGGCCGCCACGCTCCTGGAGCCGGTCTACCTGGAGCCGTTGCGCTACTACGACCATCCGTTGGGCACCAACAGCGCCGGTCTCGACATGCTCGCCCGGTGCCTGTACGGCGCCCGCACCTCACTGACCGTGTCCCTGCTCGCAGTCACCATCGGCACGGTTCTCGGAGGCGCGATCGGAGTGATCGCGGGCTACTACCGACGGGGCGTGGACAGCGTCATCGGTGTGCTCACGAACGCGCTTCTGGCCGTACCCCCGCTGATCCTGCTCATCGCGCTGTCCACCCTGCTGGAACCCAGCATCCGGAACATGGTGCTGGTCCTGTCGCTGCTCACCGTGCCGAGCATGATCCGCCTCGCCCGTGCCAACACCATTTCCTTCCGGCAACGCGAGTTCGTGTTCGCGGCGGAGGCCATGGGAGCCGGCCGCCTACGGATCATGGCCAGGGAACTGGTGCCGAACGTGTTGCCGCCGCTGCTGTCGATGGCGGTCGTGGTCATCTCGGGTCTTATCGTCGCGGAGGCGTCGCTGAGCTTCCTCGGCCTCGGCGTCCGGCCGCCCGAGCCCACCTGGGGGAACATGATCGCCGAAGCACAGGGCGGGGTCCTTCAGAAGCACCCGTCCATGGTGCTGGTGCCCGGAACCTTCCTGTTCCTGACCGTCTTCGCGTTCAACGTACTCGGCGAGAAGGCACAGAAGCGCTGGAACCCCAGGAGCGCCGCCTCGTGACCCCAGAACCGCCCATGTCCCAAGAGCCGCCCATGACCCCGGAGCCGCCCGTGACCGTGGGGTCGACCGCCACGCCCCTTCTCGAAGTTGACGACCTGCGCACCACCTTTCACACCCCGCGAGGCGCGGTGCGCGCCGTCGACGGCGTCTCGTTGCGACTGTCCGCGGGCGAGACGATCGGGGTCGTCGGCGAGTCCGGTTCGGGCAAGTCCGTGCTGGGCCGCACCATCATGGGGTTGATCTCCGCCGGCCCGGCCACCGAGGTCCAGGGAACGGTGCGGATAGGTGGCCGGGACGTCCACGCTCTCGCTCCCGGCGAGCGCCGACGGCTCTGGGGGCCCGAGGTCGCCATGGTGTTCCAGGACCCGATGACGTCGTTGAACCCGACGAAGCGGATCGGCACCCATCTCACCGAAACCCTCCGTCTGCACCTCGGTCTCCGTCGCGGGGCGGCCGCCGACCGCGCGATCGAGCTGCTCGTACAGGTGGGCATCCCGGAGCCTCGCCGCCGGGTGAGACAGTTCCCGCACGAACTCTCGGGCGGCATGCGCCAACGAGTGGTGATCGCCCTGGCGCTGGCCTGCTCCCCGAAGCTGCTGATCGCGGACGAACCGACGACGGCGCTCGACGTCACGGTGCAGAAGCAGATCCTCGACCTGCTGGGCACGCTGGCGGAGCGCCTGGACATGGCGACGATCCTGATCAGCCACGACCTCGGCGTGATCGCGGGCCGCACGGACCGGGTGGCGGTGATGTACGCGGGACGGATCGCCGAGACCGCCGCCACGGCCGCCGTGTTCGAGCATCCGCTCCACCCCTACACCGACGCGCTCATCGGCTCGATCCCACGACTGTCGAACGAACCGCACGCCGAGTTGCGGGTGATCGACGGCAACCCGCCCGACATGTCGGCGCCGCCGCCCGGTTGCCGCTTCGCGCCACGATGCGTTCACGCCTTCGAGCGCTGTCGCGAGGAGGCTCCGCCGCCGCACGAGCCGCTGGCGTACGACGCGCGCCACAGCGTGGCCTGCCACGCGCCTCTGCTGCCCGCGCCGAACGCCGACTCGGGGAACGCCGACTCGGGGAACGCCGACTCGATGAACGGGGGAGACGACTGATGGCAGGCAGCGGCACCGTACATTTGCGGGAGTCTGAGCAGCCGGTTCTGTCGGTCCGGGACCTGGTGGTGGAGTTCCCCGTCGGGCGGCGGCAGAAGGTGCACGCCGTCTCCGGGCTGAACCTCGACCTGCTCGCGGGAGAGACGTTGGGCATCCTCGGCGAGTCCGGCTGCGGTAAGTCCAGCGCCGGACGCGCCTTCATGCAGATGCCCCCGCCGACTTCGGGATCCGTACTGCTGCACGGCACGGAACTCACCCGCCTCAGGTCCCGCGAGCTTAGGCGGGCCCGGGCCAAGATGCAGATGATCATGCAGGACCCGGTCTCCTCGCTGAATCCGCGGCGCAGAGTCAGGGACCTGGTCGCCGAGGGGCTTTCCATCTGGGGATTCGAGGGCGAAGATGAGGACCGGCTGATCCGGGAGACGCTGCACGCGGTCGGTCTGGAACCCGAGGTGGTGTGGAACCGTCGGCCGCATGAGCTGTCCGGCGGGCAGTGCCAGCGGGTCTGCATCGCGCGTGCCCTGATGCTGAAGCCGTCCGTGCTGATCTGCGACGAGCCGGTCGCCAGCCTCGACGTCTCGGTGCAGGCGCAGATCCTGAATCTGCTGGAGCGCAGCAAGCGCAGCCACCTGCTCAGCCTGGTGTTCATCGCCCATGACGTCGCCGTGGTCAAGAACATCAGCGACCGGGTGATGGTGCTCTATCTCGGCAAGACCTGCGAGGTCCTGCCGTCGGCGCACCTCGACACCCGCGCCGTCCACCCCTACACCCGGCTCCTCCTCGCCTCGGTGCCCGAGGCGACCGAGGGCGGATCGCGGCAGACGCAGCCCGCGACAGAGCTGCCCTCGCCGCTCGACCCGCCCTCGGGTTGCCGGTTCCGCACGCGGTGTCCGCTGGCCACTGATCGGTGCGCTGCCGAGGAACCGGTGCTTCGCGAACTCGGCCCCGGCCACTTCGTCGCCTGTCACCACGTCGATGCGGCGCACGTCCCCACGGCCTGAAAGAGCCCGGTACGGCCAGGCGGCACGCCACCGAACGAAAGGAACGCCATGTTGGAAGGCTCTGCTGACGCACCGCGCGATGCCGTCGCCCTCGCGGCCGCCATCCGCTCCGGTGAGATCAGCGCGAGGGAGGCCGTCGAGGACGCCATCGCCCGCATCGAGAAGCACAACCCGGCACTGAACGCGGTCGTGGGCTTCCGGTTCGAGGAAGCGCTCGATGAGGTCGAGGCTGGCCTGCCCGAGGGTCCGCTGACCGGCGTGCCCGTTCTCATCAAGAACCTCGGCGCCGACGTCGCCGGGCTGCCGAGCACCAGCGGCAGCCGGTTGTTCGCGAACTACGTGCCCGAGCACGACAGCGAACTCGTCCGCCGCTACCGTCAGGCCGGAATGGTCGTGCTCGGCACCACCAACACCCCCGAGCTCGGCCTGAACGCGAGCACCGAGCCCGCCCTGTTCGGCCCGACCCACAATCCCCACCGGCGAGGCTTCTCACCCGGCGGGTCGAGTGGAGGTTCCGCTGCGGCCGTGGCCGGGGGCATGGTGCCGGTCGCGCACGCCAGCGACGGCGGCGGGTCGATCCGCATCCCGGCGGCCATGTGCGGCCTGTTCGGGCTCAAGCCGAGCCGCGGCCGCGTCACCGGCTTTCCCGACCCCGGGACGCTCGCCGGGCCCGTGTCGGTGAACCACGCGCTCACCACCACCGTGCGCGACAGCGCGCTGCTGCTCGACATCGCGGCCGGGCCGATGAAGGGTGAGGCCTTCTCGGCGCCGGCTCCGCGTACCAGCTTCCTCGACGCCACCAGGCGGGACCCCGGCAGGCTGCGCATCGGCATGGCCGTCAAGCAGACCAACGGCCCGGAAACGGACGCCGAGTGTGTCGCCGCGGTCGAGCGCGTCGCGACGCTCTGCGAGCGACTCGGCCACGAGGTGACCGAGACCGACTGCGGGTTCGACTACGCCGAAGCCGCGACAACCTCGGCGACGGCCATGGGCACCGAACTCGTGGTGGCGATCGACGACTGGCTGGCCTTCCTGGGCCGCGAACTGCGCGACGACGACCTCGAGCCGTTCACTCATTTCCTGCTGGAGCAGTACCGTCGGCTCAGCGGCGCCGACGTGACCCGGGCCATGCGCGGGGTCCAGGAGATCGGCTGGAAGCTCGGCACGAAATTCGACACCTTCGACGTCCTGCTCACCCCGACCCTCGCGCGGCCGACGCCCGAGCACGGCGTGTTGGACACCGGCCGTGCCGAGACGATGTACGAGTCCGCCCCGCTGTTCTCCTGCTGGACCAGCCCGTTCAACGTCACCGGCATGCCGGCCATGTCCCTTCCGCTCGCCGCCGACCAGCGGGGCATGCCACTGGGGGTGCAGTTCGCCGCGGACCTGGGGGGCGAGGAGCTGCTTCTCTCACTGGCCGCCCAACTGGAGCAGGCGTCGCCGTGGCGGCGCCTGGCATCCGGTTACGCGAAGTAACGACTGGATCGCTCGGTTGACGGCGCGGACCGCCATCCCCACACGGATGGCGGTCCTCGCGGTTTGCGCGGTTGAGCGGGCGATGCGGGTTACTCGCTCTTCCACGCCTTGCTGTAGAGGAACATCGTCTCGCTGGTGGGGATCAGCCCGTGCACGTTCTTCTGCCAGGCCTGGAAGGTGCCGCCGACCTCGATGCCGATGCCGGGCACCTCCTTCTTCCAGAGCTCCTCGATCTTGGCCAGGACCGCCTTGCCGTCCTGCGGTCCCGAGGCGGCCCGAAGCTCTCCCAGCAGCTTGTCCATCTCGGGGTTGGAGTAGCCCGAGGTGTTCGAGGGGGACTCGCTGCCCAGGACACCCGACAGCCGGGAGTAAGGATCCTCGTCGGGGATCGTCGTACCGGCCACCGCGAGGTCGAAGTCGTGGTCGACGTACAGCTTCTGCACCTGGTCGGCGACCGTACGCAGCGGCACGAGGGTCACCTTGAAGCCGACCGCCTCCAGCACGGCCTTGATCGCGACCGCGGCGGCCTGCGAGGACGCATCCGTCGAGTGGGAGTAGCTGATCTTCCCGTCGAATCCGTCCGCCATGGCGGCCTGGAGAAGGCTCTTGGCCTTCTCGGGGTCGGCCTTGTTCGGCTCGACACCGGTGCGCCAGGGCGAGGTCTCCGGGAAGAGCGCCTTGGCGGGCAGACCGGCGCCTTCGTCCAACCGGTCCATGTACGCCTTCGGGTCGAACGCGTAGTCGATGGCCTGCCGGACGCGGACATCCGCCCCCGGGCGGCCCTTACGCACGTTGATCCACAGGTTGCCGCCCATGCCGGTCACGAACATCATCCCCGGGTAACCCGCACGGCGGGCCTCCTCCACCGCCGTGGCGTCCCGCATGAAAACGGCGTCGACGTCCCCGTTCTTGAGCGAGTCGAGCTTGGCGGTGTCGTCGGCGCCGCCCACCCACACGAAACGCAGCGCGTCCAGATTGGGCGCGCCGTTCCAGTACCCCGGGTTGGCCTTCAGCACCAGTTCCTCGCCCGGCGAGTAATGGTCGAGCATGAAGGGGCCGGCGCCGATCGGCTTGAAGTTCTTGGGGTCCTTGTAAGCGGCGGGAGCCATGATCATGCCGGGGCCCTGCGCGAGCATGTTCGGGAACTTGGCCCACGGGGCGCGTGCCTTGAACACAACGGTAAGGTCGTCCGTCGCCTTCATCTCGGCGATGTTGCCCAGCAGGAGCAGTGAGTTGTAGGCGTAGTTCTTCTGGTAGAAGCCGATACTCCCGACGACCGCCTTGGCATTCAGCGGCGTACCGTCGGTGAACTTCACTCCGTCCCGGAGTTTCAACGTCCATGTGACGTTGTCGTCGGACGTGAGCGATTCGGCGAGCCAGGGTTCGAAACTGTCCGTCTTGTAGTCGTAGCGCATCAGCTCGTCGTAGACCGCCGCCATGGCGCTGCCTCCCGTGGCGCCGTTGGCATAGGTCTCGACCGGGTTCAGACTCCGGGCCTCCGCGTACTCGGCGACGGTCAGCGTGCCGCCCTTGACGGGAGTCCCGGCGTCGTCGGCGTTGACGAGCCCGGTGGTGTAGATCTCGGCCTTGCTCGGGCCCTCGGAGGGCCCGGCGGAGCCGCCCCGATCGACTCCCTCATTCTTCGATGACGAGTTCGCGCATCCGGTGACGATCAGACAACTCGCGAGAAGCGCTGCCGTAATGCGGGAACGGAGCGGAATGTGTGATCTCACTACTGCTCCTTGAAAGGAAAAGCGCAGGGACCGACCGGCGCCGCTCACCTGGCCATTGTGTGCACCATCACACTGACGCGGAGCCCGGATGGCCCGCCCCGCCCGTCCCACTGAACGGGATCACGCGCGCTGAATGGCGACCCGATGTGATGCTTGGGGCAATAGTCGGATGATGTGGACTCTGTCCAGAATTTTGTGACCACCATTCCTCCGCCATCACGCATCTCCGCCGGTCTGACATGAGGAGTACGAGCAGGTGCCGGTTGGGCCGGGATCGGCCGGGGTAGCGTGAGCCGATGAGCAACCCTTATCTCGAACCAACGGAGTGGTTCGCCACCCTGCCCACCGTGTTCGCCTCGGCGTGCGTGCTGCTCACCGACGTCCACGACCGGGTCCTGCTGGTCAAGCCCAACTACCGGCCGGGGTGGGCGATCCCCGGTGGCATCGTCGAAGACGGCGAGTCGCCCCACGACGGTGCCCGCCGCGAGATCTACGAAGAGCTCGACCTCCGGGTAGAGGCCGGTGCGCTGCTCGTCCTGGACTGGGCGCCGCCGCTCGGCGAGCGGCCGCGCTCGATGGTCAACTTCCTCTTCGACGGCGGCACGATCAGTGACGGCACGCCGCTCCGGCTACAGGAGGAGGAGCTGGACGACCTCGGGTTCTTCCCCTGGGAGCAGGCCTCCGCCCTGCTGCCGGTCACCACCGCCCCGCGTCTGCCCGCCGCCCGCCGGGCCAGGAAAGACCAACGTGCCGTCTACCTGCCTCATGAAGCCGCACCGTGGAGCCACATCGTGGAGGGTGCGCCGTGACGGCGGCCCTTCGCGGTGCCGTACGGGCACTTCGCTGTGCCGTACGGCGTGGGAGCATGGCCGTATGACCGAGGAGGGCATGCGGCGGGAGCGCGTGGTCGGGATCGGCGCCGGCGCGGACGCCGTCCAGCCGAGGGAGCTGTGCACCCCGAAAGACCCGGCCACCTCGAAGGAATTGGCCACCGAGGACATGGTCCTCAACATCGGCCCGCAGCATCCGTCCACGCACGGTGTGCTGCGGCTGCGGCTCACGCTCGACGGTGAGCGGATCGCCGCCGCCGAGCCGATCGTCGGGTACATGCACCGGGGCGCGGAGAAGCTGTTCGAGGTACGCGACTACCGGCAGATCATCGTCCTCGCCAACCGGCACGACTGGCTGTCGGCCTTCGCCAACGAGCTGGGGGTGGTGCTGGCGGTCGAGCGCATGCTCGGGATGGAGGTCCCGCGGCGGGCAGTGTGGGCACGTACGCTGCTGGCCGAGCTCAACCGCGTGCTCAACCATCTCATGTTCCTCGGTTCCTATCCCCTCGAGCTCGGCGCGATCACCCCGGTCTTCTACGCCTTCCGCGAGCGGGAGACGCTGCAGCACGTCATGGAGGAGATCTCCGGCGGCCGCATGCACTACATGTTCAACCGGGTCGGTGGACTGAAGGAGGACCTCCCGCTCGGCTGGCTCGACCGGGTGGCCCACGCCGTCGCAGACGTACGGCGCCGCCTGCCGGACATCGAAGAGCTGATCTTCGGTAACGAGATCTTCCTGGCCAGGACCAGAGGCATCGGCGTTCTCGACCGCGAGACGATCATGCAGTACGGCGTGAGCGGCCCTGTCGCCCGGGCCTCGGGCGTCGATCTCGACCTACGGCGCGACGAGCCGTACCTGGCCTACGGCGAGCTGCCGGTCAAGGTGGTGACCCGTTCGGCCGGTGACTGCAACGCCCGGTTCCAGGTGCTCCTCGATCAGGTCAGGGTGTCCCTGGACCTGGCCGACGCCTGCGTGGCGCGGCTGCGGGACCTGCCGCCGGGGCCGATCAACCAGCGGTTGCCGAAGGTGCTCAAGGTCCCGGAGGGCCACACCTACGCCTGGACCGAGAACCCGCTCGGCCTCAACGGCTACTACCTGGTGTCCCGGGGCGAGAAGACTCCTTGGCGGCTCAAGCTCCGCAGCGCCTCGTACAACAACATCCAGGTGCTGCGGGAGATGCTGCCGGGACACCTGGTCTCCGACATGGTGGCCATCCTCGGCTCGATGTTCTTCGTCGTCGGGGACATCGACAAATAACCCTAATCGTCTGGCTTGCCGGGAGCGCGATCTTCAGGTTTGCGGGGGACGCGGCAGCAGTATTCCAGGAACAGCGCCGCGCAGACCAGAATCACGCACGACAGGAATGATCCCCCCGCGACCAGCGCGTCCTGGCGCGGCTTGGGCAGGTCGAGCATGTCGACCACGCGGAGCACGAACCCGGCGAACACCCCGCCGAACACCGCCCCCGCGTACGCCGTGGCCTTGGCCAGCGCCGCCAGCCTGGCCACGGCCAGCGGCTCGACGGGCTTGGTGTCCGGCCTGCGCAAGATCCGCGCGCGCGTCAGCCAGCCGGTGTACGCCTCGCCGAGCGCGAGCAGCAACGTGGTGGGGATGGCCGTCCACGGGACGGTCGGCAGCACCGCGTAGGCCTGCTGCAGCACACCCCACGTTACAAGCCCGAACACCACCACCAGACCGACCAGGACGCCGGGGTTGCTGGGTTTCACGCACACTCCGCTCTTCTGGAGCTGACGGGGCTGCTGGGGCTCATGGGGCTGATGCGGTTCTGTCCGTTCAGCCGGGCGGTTCCAGCGCGAGGTCGGGCCGCAGCCGTACGCCGCTCTGGTCCAGATCGGCCAGTAGCGCCCCGACCGGTCCGTGGCCGGGAAGCACCGCGTCCGGATCGATCTGGGCCCACGGGACCAGGACGAACGCCCGCTCGTGCGCCCGGGGATGGGGCAGCGTCAGCTCCGGATCATCCGACACCACACCGTCCACGGTGATCAGGTCGACGTCCAGCGTACGCGGCCCCCACCGCTCCTCGCGTCTGCGGCCGAAAGCGGTCTCAACGCCCTGCGCCCGCTCCAGCAGCGTGCGCGGGTCCTGCATTCCCTCGGCGATCACGACGGCATTGAGGTAGGGCCCCTGCTCGGGACCGCCCACCGGGTCGGTCTCGTACACGGGGGACACCGCCACGAACGTCAGTCCCGGAGCGTCGAAAAGCACATCCAGCGCACCCTGGAGACAGTCGATCCGGCGGCCCAGGTTGCTACCGAGCGAGAGCACGACCCTCATGCGCGGCTCCTTCTGATGGTCACCACCACGTCATCGAACGACAGCGGGATCGGCGCCGCCGGTTTGTGCACACTCACCTCCGCCTCCTCTACCACGTCGTGTGCCAGGCATGCGGACGCCAGGCGGTCGGCGAGAGTCTCGATCAGGTCGACGGGTTCACCCGCCACGATCTCGGCGAGCCGTACGGCGAGAGCGCCGTAGTCGACGGTCCTGCTCAGGTCGTCGTGCGCGGCGGCCGGCGCGGTGTTCAGGAAGAGCGTCACATCGACGACGAACTCCTGACCGAGTTCGCGTTCGGCGGGAAGGCACCCGTGCCTGCCGCGCACCCGCAGCCCGGCGAGCCGGATGGTGTCACTGCTCATGGCCGCCCTCGCCCTCGTCCTCGTCCTCGTCCTGCATGACGGGAGAGCCGTGGTGCAGCCAGAGCCGCCAGCCCGACTCGGTCCTGATGAAGGTGTTGGTGGCGACGACGACGCCGGCCGCGAAGCCCAGTTCGTCGGTCCCGGCCGGGACCAGGACGTCCTCGGTGCAGGTCACGACCGCGACGTCGCCGCTCAGCATGGTGCGCACGTCGCTCAGCACGAACTGGATGTACGTCGTGTTCGCCATGAACAGCGCCCACGAGCGCAGCACGGAGGAACGCCCGGCCAGCATCGCCCAGCCGGGATGCACGCACATCGCGACCCGGTCATCGGTGTCCTCGATCCAGACCTCGGACATCTTGTCGAGGTCACCGCTCTCAAACGCGTGATAGAACGCCTCGTTGAGCGCCTCGATCTGCTCGATATCCTCTTTCATCATCCTCTTTCATCGCCGTCCCTCGTCAGGCTCGCGCCTATCGGCGTTCGCGCCGGCATCGCCTCTTTCGGCTGCCAGCCACGCGGCGGCGACGCGTACGGCGTCCGCGTTGGGGCCGACCTTGTGCACCCGCACGCACCACGCGCCCGCTCGTGCGGCGAGTGCGGTGACGGCGAGAGTGGCGTCGTCGCCGTGCTCGAACGGCCGTGGCGTGCCCTCGGCGTCCGCGAGGAGGCGGCCGAGGAAACGCTTGCGCGACGCCCCGATGATCAGTGGACGGCCGAGTCGGTTGAGCGTGTCGATGCCGGCCAGCACGGCCCAGTTGTGCTTCGCCTGCTTGGAGAAGCCGAGCCCCGGATCGAGGATGATCTGCTCCTCTCCGACACCTTCGTCGAGCACGGAATCGACCCGCTTGCGCAGCTCCTCGGCGACCTCGGTCACCACGTCGTGGTAGCGGGCGCGGCTGTCCATGTCACGGCTGTGGCCGCGCCAGTGCATCACCACGTACGGCACGCCCGTCGCGGCCACCACCCGTGGCATGTCGGGATCGGCGAGACCGCCGCTCACGTCGTTGACGAGCCGGGCGCCGGCCGCGACCGCCACCTCGGCCACCTCGGCACGCATGGTGTCGACGCTGACCGTCACCCCCTCCGCCGAGAGAGCGCGGATCACCGGCTCGATCCGGCGCAGTTCCTCCTCGAGCGAGACCCTGGCGGCACCGGGACGGGTGGACTCCCCTCCCACATCGACGATGTCGGCCCCCTCGGCCACGAGGTCGAGGCCGTGCCGGATCGCGATGTCGGGGTCGAACCACCGCCCTCCGTCAGAGAAGGAGTCAGGGGTCACGTTCACAACACCCATGACCAGACAGCGGCCGGGTTCCGGCATCCCAGGCACGCTCCATCCGGTCATGAAGTCAAGCCTAGATGTTGAGAGGTCACGATCGGTCCCGTGGGGGTCCGCCCTGTGGACAGGCAGGGCCTGATGGAATCGGAAACGGGCCGTGCGGCGATCAACCGCGCAGGATCAGCGACATGGCCTCGGCCCGGGTCGCCTCGCACGTGCGGAAGTCGCCGCGGACCGCAGACGTGATCGTCTTGGCGCCCGGCTTGCGGACTCCGCGCATCGTCATGCACATGTGCTCGGCCTCGATGACCACGATCACCCCGCGCGGCTCCAGCACAGCCATCAGGCCGTCCGCTATCTGTGAGGTCATCCGCTCCTGCACCTGCGGACGCCGGGCGTAGACGTCCACCAGCCTGGCCAGCTTCGACAGGCCGGTGATCTGCCCCTTCTCGTTCGGTGTGTAGCCGATGTGCGCGACGCCGTGGAACGGCAGGAGGTGGTGCTCGCAGGTGGACATCACCTCGATGTCCTTCACGAGCACCATCTCGTCGTGATCCGCGTCGAACAGCGTGGTCAGCGCGTCCTCCGGCCGCTGACCGAGCCCGGCGAACTGCTCGGCGTACGCGCGGGCGACACGCGCGGGGGTGTCGCGCAGTCCGTCACGATCCGGGTCTTCGCCGATGGCGAGCAGGATCTCGCGAACGGCCTTCTCGATTCGATCATGGTCGAAGCCCGGGTAGGGGTGGACCATCGTCAGGCCTCGTCTCGCTGAGCGGACTGTTCGCCGGCCCCCGCCCACGGCGCGGGGCTCACACCGCTCACACCGCTCACACCGCCGCCGGCCGGTAGCGCCGAACCGTTGCCGTTCGCGCGCTCCTTGGGCGTGATGACCGGGGGACGGTCGGACGGGAGGCGCTTGCCGTACCCGGCGTAGGAGGGCCGCTTCTCCCTGATGACCACGGGCGCGAAGATCTCCAGGACCTGCTCGCGGGAGAGGGTCTCCTTCTCCATTAGTTCGAGGACCAGGTTGTCGAGCACGTCGCGGTACTGGACGAGGATCTCCCACGCCTGGTCGTGCGCGCTCTCGATGAGGCGGCGGACCTCCTCGTCGATCGCGGACGCGATCTGCTCGGAGTAGTCGCGCTCGTGGCCCATCTCACGGCCGAGGAAGACCTCGCCGTTGCCGCTGCCGAACTTGCGTGCGCCGAGCCGTTCGCTCATGCCGTACTCGGTGACCATGCGGCGGGCGATCGAGGTCGCCTTCTCGATGTCGTTGGACGCGCCGGTGGTCGGCTCGTGGAAGACGAGCTCCTCTGCGGTGCGCCCGCCGAGCAGCATGGCGAGCTGGTCCATCATCTCGGACCGGGTCGCGAGGAACTTGTCCTCCATCGGCAGCGTCATCGTGTAGCCGAGGGCGCGACCGCGCGAGAGAATTGTGATCTTGTGGACCGGGTCGGAGTTGGGCAGCGCGTGCGCCACCAGGGCGTGTCCGCCCTCGTGGTACGCGATGATCTTCTTCTCCTGGTCCGACATGACCCGGGACTTGCGCTCGGGGCCGGCCATGACGCGGTCGATGGACTCCTCGAGCGTGTTCATGCTGATCAGCTTCTGGTCCTGCCGCGCGGTGAGCAGGGCCGCCTCGTTGATCACGTTCGCCAGGTCGGCTCCGGTGAAGCCGGGGGTCCGGCGGGCGATCGTGTCGAGGTCGACGTCCTGCGCGAACGGCTTGCCGCGGCCGTGGACCTTCAGGATGCCCTTGCGGCCCTCCAGGTCGGGCCGGTCGACGGTGACCTGACGGTCGAACCGGCCGGGACGCAGCAGGGCGGGGTCGAGGATGTCCGGCCGGTTGGTCGCGGCGATCAGGATCACGCCGCCCTTCACGTCGAAGCCGTCCATCTCGACGAGGAGCTGGTTCAGCGTCTGCTCGCGCTCGTCGTGGCCGCCGCCGAGGCCCGCGCCGCGGTGTCGGCCGACGGCGTCGATCTCGTCGATGAAGATGATCGCCGGAGCGTTGGCCTTCGCCTGCTCGAACAGGTCGCGGACCCGGGAGGCGCCGACACCGACGAACATCTCCACGAAGTCGGAACCCGAGATCGAGTAGAACGGCACGCCGGCCTCACCGGCGACGGCCCTGGCCAGCAGGGTCTTACCTGTGCCGGGCGGGCCGTACAGCAGCACGCCCTTGGGGATCTTCGCGCCGATCGCCTGGAACTTGGCCGGAGCCTGCAGGAACTCTTTGATCTCCTGGAGCTCCTCGATCGCCTCGTCAGCCCCGGCGACGTCGGCGAACGTGCTCTTCGGGGTGTCCTTGGTGATCAGCTTCGCCTTCGACTTCCCGAAGTTCATCACCCGGGAGCCGCCGCCCTGCATCTGGTTCATGATGAACAGGAAGATCAGGACGATGATGATGATGGGCAGGAAACTGACCAGCAGGCTGACAAGGAAGTTGTCCTTGGGGACCTCGACCGTCCAGCCCTGCTTCGGCTTGGCCGCCTCCAGCGCCTTGGTGAGCTCGGGACCCTGTCCGTAGACCCAAGCGGACTGGATGCGGTCGGTCTGCTTGCCCCCGACCGAGATCGGCGAGTTCAGAGTCAGCTTCGCCTGCTGCTCCTTGTCGACGACGGTCGCGTTCTTGACATTGCCCTGCTGAATCTGCTGGACGACCGTGGAGGTGTCGGCGGGCGTGTAGTTGCCGTCGCCCCCGAACATCGTGGTGACGAGCAGGATGAGCAAACCTATGCCCAGGATCCACAGCAGTGGCCCACGTGTAAATCGCTTGAGATCCATCCGTTGCGGAACCCCGGGGGGCCCGTTCCTTCCTGACCGAGGCCTGGCCCCGGGAGGTCCCGGGGTCGCGGCATCCCTTACCGCTCCTACTGACTACCGGAGGCTACCCTCAGGCACCCTATGGATATCCGAAGGTACACCCGCGCGCCGCTCGGGGTAACCGCCCGCGCGGCGTCCGGCTTTGCCATTCCAACGTACGTCAGGCATTCCCGTGTTCCCCTACCTGGGCGCGAATCACGCTCAATTCGGAAGAGGGATTCGCTCAGGGCTTACTCGCCCCCATAGACGTGTGGCGCGAGGGTGCCGATGAACGGCAGGTTACGGTACTGCTCCGCGTAGTCGAGCCCATAGCCGATGACGAACTCGTTGGGGATGTCGAACCCCACATATCGCACATCGAGCGGCACCTTCACGGCCTCCGGCTTGCGCAGGAGGGCGCAGATCTCCACAGAGGCGGGGTCGCGTGACTTCAGGTTGTTCATCAGCCATGACAGCGTCAGACCTGAGTCGATGATGTCCTCGACCACGAGCACGTGCCGGCCCGCGATGTCGGTGTCGAGATCCTTGAGCACCCGGACCACCCCGGATGACCTGGTCCCGGCGCCGTAGGACGAAACGGCCATCCAGTCCATCTGCACCGGAACGTGCAGCGCCCGCGCGAGGTCCGCCATCACCATGACGGCGCCCTTGAGCACACCGACGAGCAGGAGTTCCTGTCCGGCGTAGTCGGTGTCTATCTGGCCGGCGAGCTCTTTGATCTTGGCTTGGAGCTCTGCTTCCGAAATGAGGACGCTGGAGAGGTCCTTGCCCATGTCGGCTGCATCCACCTGGGGGTTTCCTTACGCGAGGTTGTCGACGAGCTTCCCGACGAAGTACAGGGTGCCATAGCGCCGGACCACTCCGATCCCGCCGGGCAGGTCGACCCCCTTCTGACCGTGCCAGCCCGTCACCAGACGATCCACCTCCTCGATGTGGACGGCCGCCAGCGCCGACGCCGAGGACCCGGCGGCCACGGCCGCCCGCCGCAGGACCCGCCGCCGGACGGCCGCGGGCGCCTCCGCCAGCACGGCCGCCGACAGTCCGCCATCCACCTCCCCGACACCCGCCTCCCCGACACCCGCCGCCCCGCCGCCCGCCTCCAGCGACTTGACGTAGACGTCGCCGGCCCACTCGTCCAGGGCGTCCGCGTCGTCCCGGCAGAGCCGTGCCGTACGGGCGAGCGCCTCGGTGACGCCCGGCCCCAGCGCGGCCTCGAGCACCGGCAGGACCTCGTGCCTGACCCTCGGCCTGGTGTACGCGGGGTCGGCGTTGTGCGGATCATCCCAGGGCGACAGGCCCAGCGCGGCGCACGCCTGCCTGGTTCTCACCCGGGCGAGACCCAGCAGCGGGCGGCGATAGATGCCGGAAATTTCCGGCATGCCGGCCAGCGATCGGGTGCCGCTACCGCGAGCCAATCGCAGGAGCACGGTCTCGGCCTGGTCGTCCAGCGTATGGCCGAGCAGTACGACCGCCGCATCGAGGCGCCGCGCAGCCCGCGACAACGCCTCGTAGCGCGCCTCACGCGCCGCAGCCTCCGGGCCACCGGCCCCGCCCACGACGACGGTCAGAGCTTCGGCGGACTCCAGGCCGAGCGCGGGCGCGAGCCGTACGACCTCCCGGGCCCGCTCGGCCGAACCCTCCTGGAGACCGTGATCGACGGTCAGCAGCCCGGCGCGCAGGCCGAGACGCGGCGCACAGAATCCGAGGGCAGCGGCGAGCGCGAGCGAGTCGGCCCCGCCGCTGCACGCGACCAGCACAAGCGGACCCTGCCCCCGCTCATCGGACTTACCGGACTTACCGGACTTGCCCGACTTGCCGGGCTTACGGTTCGACAGATCGGCGAGGCACAGCCGTACGGCACGTCGCACGTCGGCCACGGCGGGATGCGGACCCATGCCTCCCATTCTCCCGCGGTGATCTCCGGTCGGAAGTCACACCCCGGTGAGGACGCGGGACATCCAGGCGTTGGGGTCGGCGATCTCGTCGCGATCGGGAAGCGTCTCGGGCGAGGTCCAGACCCGGTTGAACCCGTCCATCCCGGCCTCCTCGACCACGGTCCGGACGAACCTGGAGCCTTCGGCGTACTGCTTCATCTTGAGCTCGATGCCCAGCAGCCGCCGGACGAGCTGGTCCATGCGTGATCCGCCCTCCCGGCGGCGCTGGAACTTGGCCCTGATCTCGGCGACGGACGGCACCACCGACGGTCCCACCGCGTCCATCACGTAGTCGCCGTGCCCCTCCACCAGCGTCATCACCGCGGTGACCCGGTCGAGGACGGCCCGCTGCTCAGGGGTCTGGATGGCCTCGATCAGGTTGCCGTCCCCACCTCTGAAAGCGTCGGCGACCGCGTCCGAGGCCGCCCGAAGCCGCTCCAGCAGGGTCGTGAGATCCATCTCGGAGGCCAGCAGGAACTCGGTCATCTGGCCCCGGACGTATTCCCTCAGCCACGGCACTCCGGTGAACTGGACCCGGTGGGTCTCCTCGTGCAGGCACACCCACAGGCGGAAGTCGCGCGGATCGACGGCGAGTTCGCGCTCGGCGTGCACGATGTTGGGCGCGACCAGCGTCAGACGTCCCGCCGGGGCGACCCCGCCGGGGTCGGGCGGGAGGAACAGCTCGTACTGCCCCAGCACCCGGGAGGCCAGGAATGCCAGCACGGCGCCCACCTCGAGCCCGGTGATGCGAGACCCGACCGCGCCCACGATCGCCGGCATGCTCGACATCTTCTCGGTGAGCGGCTCCAGCACCACGCGGAACCCGTCCACGTTGGCTCTGATCCAGCCGGGTCGGTCCACGATCGTCGCCGCCTCGGGCGGCGCCGAGTCGAGGCGGGTGAACTCCCGCACGTGTCCTTCCGCGTCCCGCGACAGCCGCCGCAGGTCGGCGACCGCCTGCCTGGCCTCCTCACGGCTCACCTGTGGCCCGGGGCGCACGAGGCGAACTCCGGTCGCGACGGCCAGATCCCAGTCGATCACCTGCATACCCACCACCGTACGTTCTCCGCGTTCCCGCCGCGCGAAGGGAACGCGGAATCAACTCTGGGAGACGATCGTGGCCATCTTGTCGAGCGCGACTATCGCCCCGTGCGCATCGGCCACCTCGTCCGCCATGAACGCGAACGTCACCAGTCGCCCGTTGGTCGTGTACGAGATGCCCGCGAGGGTGTTCACCCCGTTGAGCGTCCCCGTCTTCGCGCGGACCAATCCGGCGCCGGCCGCGGAGTCGGATTTTCCGTACCTGCCGTGCAGGGTGCCGGTGAACCCGGCGACGGGCAGTCCACTGATCAACGAGTGCAGCGCCGGGTTGGCGGGAGAGGCGGCGGCCGCCAGCAGGCGGCCCAGGGCGGCCGGAGTGATGCGGTTGCGCGTGGACAGGCCACTGCCGTCATGGACCTCGACGCCCTCGTCCAGCTTCAGTCGGGCCAGCACCCGGTGGATCGCGTCCGTGGCTCCCGTGAAGGTGTGCGGCGTGCCCTCCTGCACCGCCACCTGACGGGCCAGCGCCTCGGCGAGATCGTTGTCACTGAGTGTGAGCATGCGTTCGACCAGGGCGTAGACCGGCGGCGACTCCACCCGTGCGAGTTCCTGACCGACTCGCGCCCCAGCTCCCTGCCCGGCCCTGTTCTGCCCGGCCCTGTTCTGCCCGACACCGTTCTGCGCGGCACCGTCCTGCCCGTCGGCGTTCGACGCGTCCGTGCCGGGCGAGCCGCTGACCACCTGGTCGGTGGGGGGCGCGTCGGCGGGCGCGATCTTGTCGCCGACCTTGACGCCGTTGCGCCGCAGCAGCGCGGCGAAGGCGGCGGCGGTTTCCCGCGGGGGGTCGGCCAGCAGCCCGCCGCCGGCCGTCCGGCCCTCGTCCATCGTGAGCGCGGCGACCGGCGCCACGCTGCCCTCCGGGATGTAGTTCGGCTTCCAGCCGGGCGCCAACCGCGGACCGGCGAACAGGGACGCGTCGTACGACAGGGTCACCCGGGTGGTCCGGGCCGCTTTGAGCGCCTTGGCCGTACGCGAGGCGAGCTGGGCGAGGGAGGCCGGACGTGGATAGCCGCCCTTCCCCGTACCTCGGAGACCCGCGAGGGTGGGGTCCCCACCCCCGACCAGGACGATCGAGTTCTTCGCCTCGCCCTGGACGACTCGCGTCGCGAACCGGGCGTCGGGCCCCACCGCGGCCAGCACGGCCAACGCGGTGACGACCTTGGTCGTCGAGGCCGGCGTGGTCGGCGCCGTCGAACGGCCGTCGAAGAGCGTCTCCCCGGTCCTGGCGTCGAGAACGATCCCCGCCACGTTCCTGCCCAGTCCCGGGGCACCCATCGCGCCACGCAATCGGGAGGTCAAAGTACCCTTGGCGGGAAGGACCCCGTCCCCAGCCGCGGCCAGAACCGGGCCGGCGGTGATGATGGGGGTGGGGGTCGGTTCCGGGGACGCGATCGGGGCCGGCGTCCGGGTGGCGTCATGGATGACCACGTAGCCATAGACACCCGCGACGACGACGAAGATCTGCAGCAGGGCGAGGGTGGCCAACACCATCCACCGCTCACGTCGCAGTACCACGAGACCCTCATTTCGCGCCGACCGGAACCACGCCTACGAGACATTAATGCCCACCCGGGACACCGGGGGCTTGAGCGGAGGAACCAGTGGAGTTCGACGTTGTCGTGGAGATTCCCAAAGGACAACGGAACAAGTACGAAGTGGACCACAAGACTGGCCGCATCCGGTTGGATCGCCTGCTCTTCACGTCGACCCAGTACCCCGCGGACTATGGCTTCATAGAGAACACGCTGGGTGAGGACGGAGATCCGCTTGACGCGCTGGTGCTGCTCTCGGAGCCGACCTTCCCCGGCTGCCTGATCAGCTGCCGCGCGGTGGGCATGTTCCGCATGACCGACGAGAAGGGCGGCGACGACAAGGTGCTGTGCGTCCCGGCCACGGACCCTCGCATGGAGCACATCCGCGACATCCACCATGTCGCCGAGTTCGATCGGCTGGAGATCCAGCACTTCTTCGAGGTCTACAAGGACCTGGAGCCCGGCAAGTCCGTCGAGGGCGCCAACTGGGTCGGCCGGACGGAGGCCGAGGCCGAGATCATCGCGTCTTTCAAGCGGTGCGAGGAAGAAGAGGGAATCGCCGAGGAGCACTGAGCCGACCGTCCCACAGGTCAGGCGGTAGGTCGGGCGGCGGGTCAGGTGTCGGGCCTGGTGGCGCCCACCAGATCGTGCCGCCAGATTGGTGAGATGCGTACCACGTCCCCCGTCCGGGGGGCGTGGACCATCAGTCCTCGCCCGATGTAGATCCCCACGTGACGGATGGTGCCCGGATCTCGGCTCAAACTGCCGTAGAACACCAGATCCCCGGTGCGCAGGTTCTTCAGCGACACATGGCGTCCCGACGTCCACTGGGTGCCGGTCCAGTGGTCGAGTGAGACCCCCGCCCGCTGCCAGGCTCTCATGGTCAGTCCTGAGCAGTCGAAGCCCGAGGGCCCGTCGGCCGCCCAGACGTACGGTTTGCCGAGCTGTTTGAGCGCCCATTGGGCGGCGAGCCCGCCCCGGCCCGCTCCCAGGCGGCCGACCCACGCCAGAATCTTGTTCCTGCCTCCGCGACGGCCGGCCGCCGAGGGTTCTCGCGCCGGATGTCGCCGCGGCTCCCGTTTGGCGCGTCTCAGCTCGTCGACCCGAGAACGGGCGGCCTCGAGACGCCGGGACAGCTCCCGTTTCTCCTGTTCGATCCGCCGAGTCGTCTCCATCTGCCGGTCCACGGCCTCCTGCGCCGTGTCCCTGGCCAGCCGTACCCGCTCGGTCGCGCGAAGCTGCGCGGTGTACGCCTGGGCGGCCTGGGCGCGGAGAATCTCGTGAACCCGCAGGGTGTCGCGCAGCCGCTCCAGGGTGGCGACTCGTGCGTCCGACATATGCGTCAGCAGGCTGGCCCGCTGCAGCAGATCCCCGATGTCGCCCAGGCCCTCGACGAGGACACCCGGCACGGAGAGGTCCAGCGCCCCATAACTCACGCCCCCGTAACTCGCCGTCGCCTCGGCAGCGACCGCGGCGCGGGCCTCCCGGACCTGATCGGCCGCGCCGCGCAGCCGCCGTGTCGCCTGCTCATAGCTCGCCTTTATCGCCTCAAGCCGGACGAGCTCACCGTTGTACGCCTCGACGAGCCCTTCGGCGTCCTGTGCCAGATCGTCCTGACGGGCCCGCGCCGCGACCAGGTCGGCTCCCACCTTGTCCAGTTCGTGGGCTCGCTCCTGGGCGGTCGCCCGGGCCTTCGCCACATCTTCGGCGGACGGTCTCGGATCCGCGCCGGCCGCGCCGCCCAGGGTCAGGACCAGGCCCGTTCCCAGTCCAGCGACGAGCCCCGATGCTCTGAGGAGTGGCATTACTACCCCTTCCGTGCGTCCACTCCCCCAAGTTCCCTGTGATTACTCTGCGTACACATCTTGAGTACATAGAGTAATCGCCATATGTAGGAGATCGTCCCGATAAGTACAGCGGCGAAATCGACCGGGACAGCCGGGCCATCAGGAAGATGACGGCTGCGGCGTCGGCCGCGCCTCGGCCTGCGGGGTGATCTGCGGTGCAGGCGGCGGGGCCGGCCCTGGCTCGGGTTCCGGTGTCGGCCTCCCGCTCGGCGCGGAGGGCTCGGATGACGCGGAAGACGCGGAAGACGCGGAAGACGCGGAAGACGCGGAAGACGCGGAACGCTCCGCCCGCGGCACCCGCCGCTCGTCCCGCGCTCCGCTCGCTGCTCCGGTTTTCACCGTCCCGGCCCGGTCCGCTCTGCCCCCGCCGTAGCGGTCCGCTCTGCTCCCGCCGTAGCGGAACCAGCGGCGCGAACCGGGCGGGTACGGCCGGGCCGAAGGGGTCCGCGGCATGGCGCTACTCGGCGGGGACGTCGGAGTGGGTGAAGGTCGCACCGTCGGCCGGGGCGTCTCGTCCCAGTCCTTATGCGGCCAACGGTGGTGCTGGTGATCGCGGCCCGGCCAGTGACCGTGATCCGGCCAGGGTCCGGGATGGTGACCGCCCGGCCAGGGTCCTGGACGGTGCGGCGGTGGCCTGTGACCGGGCCGGTGTGGTGGGGGGCCTTCGGACGGGAACCCGGAGGGCGGCTTGGGCGATGGAGTGGACCCGGTGTCACTCGGGGGAATGTCCTCCGGCTCCTCGCCTGGCGGCATCGGCTCCGGGCCGGACGGCTCCGCGGACGGGTTCGGCGCCGGTCGCGGCGAGCGTGGGTGAGATGAGTGTGGGGGTGACGGGTGTGGGGGTTCGGATGGAGGCGGAGCCGGGCGGGGCGCGGGAGCCGGCAGCGGAACCGGGCCGGCCGGGATCACTGGGATCACCGGCTCGGCCAGGTCGTAGTGGCCGGGCTGAGACTCGGGCTCGGGCTGAGGCGGATGCTGGGCGCGGGCGTCGGCGCCCTCCGAGGTGCTGTCAGGCCCCGGCGTACCCGGCGTACCCGGCGTCTGGCCGACGACCCCGCCGGCGACGGGCCACCGCCGCGCGATGCCCCCGGTGGCCGAATCCGTGATGTCACCGGAGAACTGTGCGAAGACCAGGGCGATCGCCGCCGCGGCCGCTATCGTGGCCACCGCCCCAGCCACCGCCTGCGCCAACCGACCCTCCCGCCGGGTGCCCGCCCTGGGAAAACCCGACGGATCGAGCGCACCCACCCGTTTCGCGACGAACCGCCGATAGGGAACGAGCTCGGGATCGACGAAGCAGCTCAGCACCCGGACGCGCAGCGTGTCGGGCAGGGCGGTCTCGGGTAGTTGAGCGAAGACCTTGGCCGGAGAGACCTGGCGGATCCGGTGCCTGGAACAGCTTTCGCACCGCGCCAGATGCTTGATCAACCGCTGGCGCGTCTGAGAGGTGAGCCGACCGGAGAACCCCTCGAGCATCTTGTCGGCCCGATCGCAGCCGGTCGCGTTCTTCCTCGCGAGGATCTCGGCCGTGATCGCGTCGCGCAGCCGGTCGGCCGCCGACTCACGCAATCCCTCCACATAACGCTGGCCGGTGCCGAACATAGTCGCCACCTCGGCCGTCGACAGGTCGTGCCGCGTGGTCAACTCGAGAACCTCGCGGTACTCCGACGCCAGCGCGGACACGGCGCCCTGGGCCACCACCCGCAGATCGGCCGCCACCGCGTCGGTGGAACCCACCGGGCCGGTGACGTCGGCAGTACCGTACGGCACTGCCGCGAACTTTCCTGTACCGAACTGTCCCGTTTGGAACTGCGCGGCGTGGAACGGCGTGACGCCGAACGGCATCGTGCTCGGCGCGGCCCCCGGATCACTCGCCTGATCGCTCGCCTGATCGCCGTTACGGGTCCGGTCGTCCGGCGACGTACCCGGTGTCCTGCGGCGCAGGCACTCCCCGCGCGCCAGGGCGTACAACCACGGCCGGAACGACTCGTGGTCCGTCAGCGAACCGACGAGGGCCTCGGCGGCGATCAAAGTGTCTCTTAACGCGACCTGGGCGTTGTCGGGACCGTCCAGCATCATCCGGCAGTATCGGTAGATGCTCTCCGCATACATGTCATAGAGCGCGGCGAGAGCACCCGGATCGCGTGCACGCAACGCCTCGACCAGGACGCCATCATTCATATAACTCAGAGTAAATGCTCGGTAACTACCCGCTCTACCCTTTCCCCGAAGCGCGCCCAGAACGCGGTGAAATCACCCCCGATCTCCCCACCAAAATTGTCTACTTATTTGCCGGTTCAGGGATTTATTTGTTTAACTAGCGGTAAAAATCAGTATTGATCGGGCAAATCCCGCACATAGCGCCTCAGCGAGTCTCCGCCCCGAGCCCGGCCTCCGCACACCCCCGGGTGAGCGCCTCAAGACCGAAGGCGTCCACCGGGCCGAGTGCGCCCGTGCCTCGTACGCCCTCGGCGAGTGCGGTGGTCGCGCCCCAGGCCAGGATCCGCGCGGTGAAGTCGTACGGGTCTCCTCCGTTGAGCTCCACGGCGGCGAGCAGGCGCCCTCTCGCGTCGTACGCCTCCGCGACGATCTGGGAGGAGACCGCCGGCGCGGCGTGGCCGGGTGGCCGCCCCGAGCGGATGACCCGATCGACCAACGCGTCCGTCACCCGCCTGGCGCCCGGCATGGCGGCGAGCACCGGAGTCGCCCGGGCCAGCGTCCCCGCGGCCCGGGTCAACCTGCCCAGCCAGCCGAGGTAGACGTTGACTTCACGCAGGCCGGGATGGGCCGGCGGCAGCGCGAAGTGCTCCGAGGTCCCCACGGCCATGCCGTACCGCCGGCGTCCCCCGACGACGAAGGCACGGGTGCGGCCGTGTTCTCGGACGATGCGGCCCTCGCGGAAGCCGTACATCGGATCGAGAAGGACGCCGAGCGCGGAGGCGCGCGTGCCGGGGCTGAGGCGGGCGGCCAGGTCGCCGCGCACGAAGTAGCCGATGTCCACCCGCACGGCCTCGGAGCCCGCCTTGTGCAGAGCCAGGGCCGCGGCCAGGTTGCCGGGCACGTAGTCGTATCCGAAGGCGGTGATCAGTGTGGCGCCGCCCGCGCCGGCGGCCGGGCCGTACCGCTGGAAGATCCGCTTGATGAACGGGGGCTCGCCCGCGGTGTCCAGGTAGACGGCGCCCGCCTCGGTCGCCGCCGCGACCGCCGCCTCCCCCCAGCGCATGAACGGTCCGACCGCCGAGATCAGCACGTCACCCGGGCCGACGGTTCTGCGAACCGACTCCGGGCGGCTCACGTCGGCGACCGCCGTCGGCGGCCGGACCGGCAGAGACGCGGCGAAGGCATCCAGTCTGGCGGGGTCGCGCCCCACGAGCAGCGGCCGGGCTCCGCGCGCGATCAGCGCCGCCGCCGCGAGCCGGCCGGTGAACCCGGTGGCTCCGAAGAGCACGATCCTCGGGGTTCTCATGCCCTCACGGTAACCTGCCCCGGCTGCCGGTGCCGGTGGTGGCGCCGGTCCCCGCCCGTGATCCGCTGCTCGCCGCGCGCCGCTCACTGCCGCCGATCGGCGAGCACCTGATAGCCGCGGTCCTTGTCGAACGGCTTGGTGCTCGGCGCGACGGTGTGGATCGGAACCGCCCCGGCGAGGGCCAGGTCGATGTACGGCTTGGCGGTCGTCCCCCACGTCCTGGCACGCACGTCGGTCTTGGCGACCGTGCCGCCGGTCACACCGTCGATCGTGATCACGAAGCGGCGTTTGAGGTTCGACTGGACCTTCTCGAGGTAGGCGGTGCCGCCCCCGGCCAGCTTGCCCGCGGCGTCTCTCAACAGGGCCGTCACCGCGACGCCGCTCGCCGCCTTGAGGAAGGGATCGAGCACGTAGCCCGTGATCAGATAGCTGCCCTCGTGCAGCCGTTCGGTGACGACATCGGAGATCGGGAACGTCAGGAAGGCCGACGGAATGCGCGGAACGAGATGCCAGGTCGCGTGGCCGCATTCGATCTTCACCCGGACCGGCTGCCCGGTGGCCGTCGTCTGGCCGCTGAACGCCACGGACCTCCCCGGTGGCACCGCGTCCAGCGGTTGCTCCAGGTGGGCGACCTGCTTGCCCGCCGCGTCCACAGCGGTGACGGTCGCGATCGCGTGCTCCCCGAAGTGCCAGCGGTTGGCGTTGCTGAGCACGCCCGCCCAGCTCACCACATAGCCGGCGCCGGACTTCGCGATGGAGGAGACCTGCTCCTTGAGGACGAGCGGCCGGATATCCGCCTGCTTGTCTTCGCCGCACGCCGCCGGCGCCAGGCCGGCTAGGGCGAGAGCGAGGGCGATCGTCATTCGGCTACGTCGAGTCACTTAGACGTCATAACCCCTGAAACGGGCGGCGAGGCCTCGGACACGCGCAGGCCGTACGGTATCTTTACGGGCTTTCACCTGGCTGTTTCCGACGGGCGTTCCCGGCCCGGCATCGCTATCTCGGGCGGGCGACCCTACGTTCGTCCCAGACCGGCTCGGGCGATTCGTAGACCCGCCCGTCGGCGCCGAAGACCAGGTAACGGTCGAAATCGGCGGCGAACCATCGGTCGTGGGTCACCGCCAGCACGGTGCCGTCGAAGGAGTCCAGGCCTTCCTGAAGCGCCTCCGCGCTGGCCAGGTCGAGGTTGTCGGTCGGCTCGTCGAGCAGCAGCAGCGTGGCGCCGGACAGCTCGAGCAGCAGGATCTGCAGCCTGGCCTGCTGACCTCCCGACAGCGTCTCGAACCGCTGGTCGGCGACCCGTCCGGCCAGTTCGTAACGGGCCAGGGCCTTCATCGCCTCGTTCCTGAGCCGGGCGTGCTCGGTCATCACGATCTCGCACGGCGTACGCCCGAACAGCTCAGGACGGGCATGCGTCTGAGCGAAATGCCCGGGAACGACCCTTGCGCCGAGCCGGGCCGCCCCGGTGTGCCGGATCTCCTCGCCCGAGAGCAGCCGCAGGAAGTGGGACTTGCCCGACCCGTTGGAGCCGAGTACGGCGACGCGCTCGCCATACCAGACTTCCAGATCGAACGGCTTCATCAGGCCGCTGAGTTCGAGGTTCTCGCAGATGATGGCGCGTTTGCCGGTGCGGCCGCCGTGCAGGCGCATGCTGATGAGCTGGTCCTTGGGCGCGAGCTCGGGCGGCCCCGCCTCCTCGAACCTGCGCAGACGCGTCTGCGCCGCGTGATAGGCCGGGGCCATGCCGTCGTTGTAGCGCGCCTTCTGTTTGAGCATGTTCACCAGGCGCCTGAGCTTGGCGTGCTCCTCGTCCCAGCGGCGGCGCAGCTCGTCGAGCCGCTCGTTGCGTTCCCTCCGGGCCTCGGCGTACGTAGCGAATCCGCCGCCGTGGACCCAGATGTTCCCGGACTCGACGGTGACGATCCGGTCCGCCGCGTTGGCCAGGAGCTGCCTGTCGTGGGAGACGAGCAGGACCGTCTTCGGGGTCTCCCGCAGCGCCTGCTCCAGCCAGAGCTTGCCCGGCACGTCGAGGTAGTTGTCCGGCTCGTCGAGCAGCAGGGTCTGATCCGGCCCGCGCAGCAGCGCCTCCAGCACGAGCCGCTTCTGCTCACCCCCCGAGAGCGTCCCCACGTCACGGTATTTCACCTTGTCGTACGGCAGGCCGAGGGCGGCGACCGTACAGGCGTCCCAGAGCACCTCGGCGTCGTAGCCGCCGGCGTCGGTGTAGTCGGTGATCGCCTGGGCGTACCGCATCTGGGTCTTCTCGTCGTCGCGCTCCATCATCGCGAGCTCGGCGTCGTGGAGCCGGGCCGCGGCCTCCCGCACCCGCGTGGGCGCGACCCCGAGCAGCAGGTCGTGGACCGTGCTGCCGTCGCGGATTCCGCCGATGAACTGGCGCATCACGCCGAGACCGCCGGAGTGCGCCACCGAGCCCTCGACCGGCTGGAGATCACCGGAGATCAGACGGATCAGCGTCGTCTTGCCCGCTCCGTTGGGGCCGACGAGGGCGGCCTTGACACCCTCCCCGATCCGGAACGAGACGTCGTCCAGCAGCGGCCTGCCATCGGGCAGCACATGCGTGAGATGCCCGACCTCGACGTGTCCCACGGTGTTCTCCTCCCACGCTCGCACGCAGGCTATCCAGCGGCTTCGCCCCCGGGCATCTCGTTTTCCGCCAGCCTCCCCCGGGTTGGCGGCGTTCCCACCTCGGAGCCATACGAACGGTTAGCCTTTAAGTGTTCGTATGGCCGGGCGGAGGGAACACTTGTGGCTGAGTACATCGCCATGTCATGGCCGGGGACTCCGAGCGGCGCGACACGGGCAGAGCGCCGGCCTTGCCACTACCGGGCCTACCTGCCGGACCTCCTGATGAAGGCTGGGCCATCTGCTCGCCCACGCCCGGGCCGCCCTCGAAGCTCTACCTGTCCCAGAGGGCGCTGATGGGCAACGCTGTCAGCCGGTCTCCGAACGACAGCGATCTCACTCCGGTGTAGAAGACAAAGCCGTGAAGGAAATCCTCGCCGAGGCTCTCGCGTAGAGCTACAAGGCCCTTGAAATCGGCCTGATTGACAGAGTCGGTGGCTTTGGCCTCCACACCGACGATCCGCCCGTTGTTCCGTTCAAGTACGAGGTCGACCTCAGCCCCCTGGCTGACTCTCCAGTGATGGAGTCCTACTCGGAACGGCGCCCACGTGGCCTGCTTCGCGATCTCGTTGACGATGAACGACTCGATGAGAGGGCCTCGTGCGGGCGAGACCCTGGCAGCCAGGCCGTCCGCGTCGACACCGATCAGATGAGAGGCGAGGCCGGTATCGGTGACGTGCAGCTTGGGACGGCGAACCGCCCGGGCCACAAGATTTCGAGACCACGCCGGAACCTGACGGATCAGGAAGACGGTCTCCAGCAGGCCGACATAACGGTTGACCGTACTTCGATGGAGCTGGAGATCACTGCCGATCTTGACCATGTTCGGCTCTTGCGCCGTACTCGCCGCAACAAGGGTGAGTAGTTGCCGGAGACTGCTCGGCTCATCGACTCGCGCCATCTCCCTGATGTCGGTATCGATGATCGACTGAACATAGGTCCGGTACCACCTGTCTCGAGTGAACTCCGACCTCATCGTGACTGCCTCCGGGTAGAAACCTCGGCAGACCAACTCGAAGTAGTCCCTTCGGCTGTAGTCGCTGAGCGATGAAGACCGCAACGCTTCGGGATCGTTGAAGGCCGTCACAAGAAAGGATTCACCGGTTCCGGCAAGCTCCTCCTGGGCGAATGGCCAGAGTTCGAGGATGCCCGCGCGCCCGGCAAGTGATTCGCTCAACGACGGCGTGGACAGAAACCTCGTGGAACCCGCCAGGACGAACTGCCCGCGTTCGGCCTTCCGATCGACCTCCGCCTTGATCGCGAGGATCAGGTCGTCTCCCCCCCGCTGGATCTCGTCGATCATCATCGGACGCGACCCGTCGGCGATGAAGACAGCAGGATCGGCCTGCGCGGCCGATCTCAAGGGGCCGTCATCAAGAGTGAGATACGTCCCCTCTCTCCCCTCGTTGAACTGCTGAAGCAGAGTAGTCTTGCCCGACTGCCTCGGTCCGTTCACGATCACCACTCTGAAGGCGTCGAGGAACTCCTCGGCATGACCGGTTATGCGACGTGAGACCAGCTCGGGCATTGCAGCTCCCCTCCGCGGCGATCGAGCCCAGCATAGGCCAGATCGACATTTGACGGCTCCTGAAACCGGCAGACCCAACAACGATCAACGACATATGACGGAGTCAAATACCGACAGACCACGAAGCTGGTGAAGCTGCCCTGCTGAGCCCCGGGGTGAGCGAGGGGCATCCTTTCCGTGATTGATCTATCTCAAGGAGGTCATGGTTTGCGCGTGAGGTGCCCGACCTCGACGTGTCCCACGGTGTTCTCCTGCCGATGCTGGGGTATCCGCGGTAGCATAAAGAGCATGAGCGAGCCTACCCAGAAGTACTCGATCACCATGCCCCGCGACGTCGCAGAGGCCGCTCGCGTGCGCAGCGGCCCCTCCGGCCTGTCCGCCTATGTGGCCGCCGCAGTCGCCAGGCAGATCGAACGCGACAACCTCAACGAGCTCATCGCGGTCGCAGAGGCCGACCACGGTCCCATCACCGATGAGGAAATCAATCAGAAGCGCGACATCCTTCGGCGTGCCCGCGAGAATCAGCACGGCTCCTCCAGAACGTCTGCCGCGTGACCCGGCCCTCCGCCACACCTGGCGGCACCCTCCTCCTCGACAGCGAGGGCTTGGCCAAGGCCGTGCTCCGCGACCGCGACGTCACCGCCTGGCTCGCGCTGGCCCGTACGGACGACCTCCGTGTCATCACCAGTACCGCCACGCTGGTAGAGGTCATACATCCCCGAATAAATCGCTCAGCGCTCGATTGGATCCTGTCGCGAATCGTGATCGAACCCGTCACCGAGCCGATCGCCCGAAAAGCGGCGGCCCTGCTCGCCGATGCCGGATTACACGGACACAAGTACGCCATCGACGCCATGCTGTCCGCCACCGCGCTCGCGGCCCCGGGTCCGACGACCGTCCTCACCTCCGACCCCGACGACATCTCCGCCATGTGCCGCGGCCGAGTCACCGTGATCAAAATCTGATCTGGACAACATGCCCACGGCCTGGCGACAGGGTCAGGTAGGCGCGACTCGCGCTCACGCCGGCGCCGCCCGAGATTTTTCCGTCCACCGAACGGGATAGATGGAGAGATTTGGTACATAAGTGACTTAAACCGAAATAGTCTGTTCGGACGTGCCCCGGGGCAACGGGAGACGACATGTCGAATGCCACGGATCCAGTCCTTGACGTGCTTGACTGCCCCGTCGATCAGGTGCCGGACGGCCGGGAGTTCGTCGAGGCGGCCATGCGCTGGCACTTCGATCCTCAGACAGGCTCGCCGTTCTGGCTGAAGCGGGCGGAAAACCTCGACTTCGATCCGCTGACCGACGTGCACACCTTCGCCGACCTGCGACTCTTCCCCAACGTGGTCAACGAGTTCCGTGACGTCCGCGTCGAGGATCTCGTGCCCAAAGGGTACGGCTCCCGGCCCGAGGTGATCGGCGTCTTCGAGAGCGGCGGCACGACCGGCCCGCCGAAGCTGGTGGTCCTGCTCGCCGACTGGATGGACCGGCTGATGCACCACCACAACCGTCTCATGGACGAGCATGGTTACCCGCGGGTAGCCAACTGGCTGTCACTGGGTCCGAGCGGGCCGCACATCTTCGGCGAGCTGATCAGGCAGCAGGTCCGCAGGCGTGGTGGTTTCAGGTTCTCCGTCGACCTCGACCCGCGCTGGGTGAAGAAGCTCATCTCCGAGAACCGCCTCGACGAGGCCGGCCGCTACGCGGAGCACCTGATCGACCAGAGCGCCTACGCGCTGCGCACCCAGGACATCGGAGTCCTCGTGACCACGCCGCCGCTGCTGGTACGGCTCAGCCGCCGAGACGAGCTGGTCGCCCTCATCAACGAGAAGGTCCGGGTCATCGTGTGGGCCGGGGCGCACCTGGACCCCGACACGCGCGCGCTGCTGCGCGACGAGGTGTTCCCGGACGTCAAGATCATCGGAAACTACGGAAGTACGATGATCATGGGGTCGGTGAGCGAACGGACAGGCCTGGACGACGACGACCCCTGTGTCTTCGACCCGTTCTCTCCGTACATCTCCTTCTCCGTCGTCGACCCGGAGACCAGGCGGGAGGTCCCGTACGGCGAGCGCGGACAGGTCGTGATGCACCACCTCAGCAAGAACCTGCTGCTGCCCAACAATCTCGAACGGGACACGGCACTGCGGGTCCAGCCGCCACCGGGTCAGCTCGGCGATGCCGTCGCCGACGTCGCACCGCTCGCCGTCTTCGAGGACGAGCGGGTCATCGAGGGGGTGTACTGAATGGCCGCGCTGATGAGCACGCTGTCGACCGAACCGATCCGGCTCGACGCGCTCGGCCCGAGCGGTCCGTACCGTACCCGCAAGCACGTGACCGTTCCGGATCTCACCGGAAACCCGGTAGCCGAGCTCAGCCTGGTGCCGCGGCTCTACGTGCAGCGCACCATGGCGGCACTGCACCGGGCGCGGCCCATGCCGCCCGGGGAGCGGGCCAAGGCCCTCGCGCGAGCCGGTCGGCTGTTCGCCACCGGGCCCGTCAACGGGCTTTCCGCCGAGCACTACCAGCGGCTCGTGAGCCGAGTCTGCGGAATGCCGATCTCGGTGGTCCGGGCCGCGACCGACGCGATCGCGCGCAGCGCGGCCCAGGCGTACGGCTCGACGCAGTACGCCAGGCCGAACGGGGCCGTCACCGACTGGCGGGACCCGATCACCCGAGACGGCCGTGCGCTGTGGACTCGGCGCGGCGATGTCTTCGCCGTACACGCGGCGGGCAATCACCCGGCCGTGCACACGCTGTGGCTGGAGGCGGTGGCGCTGGGATATCGGGTCGCCGTCCGGCCCTCCCGGCGGGAGCCCTTCACTCCCCACCGTCTGATCACGGCGCTGCGGGAGGCCGGCTTCGGCGACGACCAGGTGGTCTTCCTGCCCACCGACCACGCGGTGGCCGACGACATCATCCGCGATGCCGACCTCGCGATGGTGTACGGCGGCGAGGACGTGGTGAGCAAGTACGGCCGGAACACCAACGTGCTCCCACAGGGCCCGGGGCGGTCGAAGATCCTGATCGCGGAGGAGGACTGGACCCCGCACCTGGACGTCGTCGTCGACTCGGTCAGCTCGCAGGGCGGAACCGCGTGCGTGAACACGACGGCGGTCTTCGTGGCGGGCGACCCCCGTCCGTTGGGCGAGGCCGTGGCCGAGCGGCTGTCCGCCATCCCGAGCCTCCCGCCGGAAGACGACGGGGCCGTGCTGCCCGCGCAGTCTCTCGCCAACGCCCGGGCCGTGGAAAAGTACCTGTTCGATCACGTTGGGGACGCCGAGATCCTGCTCGGTGGCGGCGGCATCGTCGACGATCTCGGGGACGGCATCGGGGTCCTGCGCCCCGCGGTCATGCGGGTCGACCGCGCGGACGCCCCGCAGACCGGCATCGAGCTGTCCTTCCCCTGCGTCTGGGTGGCGCCCTGGTCATATGACGACGGCATCGGGCCGCTGAAGGACACTCTGGTGCTGACCGCGATCACCGGGGACGAGGGGCTGATCGACCGCCTGATGGCGGAACCGACGATCGGCAACGTCTACGTCGGCGATCATCCGACCCACTGGATGGCACCCTGGGTGCCGCACGACCGTTATCTCGCCGAGTTTCTCATGCGTACCAAGGGCGTCATCCGGGACTGAGCGCATAGAAGCTTCGAACGGGCAGGGCCCCGGCGGAGGAGTTTCCGCCGGGGCCCTTTTCTCAACCGCTCGTGCCCGGCCGAGTCGTGCTCGGCATTCGCACCGCACCGTCAGGCGCCCACCAGGGCGACCATGCGCCATCGGGCCATCGGCCGGTGGTTCCGCCGGCCGTCACAGTTGAGTTCGTTCTCACCACCAATTGTTGTTGTTGCCGTTGTTGAACCAGTTACTGCTACCGAATCCCATGTTGTTGTTGAGCCTGGTGTTGTTCCACCAGTTGGTGTTCGAGTTCGTCCTGCCCTGGAAGGCGATGGTCGAGACACCGTTGGAAACCGCGAAGGCAGACTCGTCGTTGAACTGATCGTTGAACTGGTTCTGGTTCCAGAGGTTGTTGTTCGACCAGCCCATGTTGCAGTTTCCGAACCCACCGCCGCCGAAGCCGCCTCCGCCCCCGAAGCCGCCTCCGCCGCCGCAGCCGAAGCCGCCGCCCCAGCCGCCGCCCCAGCCACCGAAGCCGCCGCCCCAGGCCGGCATGACGGTGGCGCTGGCAGCGGTGGCGCCCAGAGTGAGCGCGCCACCTGTGATCGCGGTGCCCAGCGCCAGCCCGGCGATGATGTTCTTGAAAGCGGGCATTACGTGTCCCCCTTGACAGGATTCGATTGCCCTTAATTTTCGGAGGCGTTTCTGTAGCCTCACAGGAGAAACGCCTCCGCAGCCCCCTAACGGACTATTTTCCTGCACCTGCTTGATTACCGGCACGATCCCACCACAAACCGCCGCATAACGGTTTTATCCAGCCTTGTCGTTCTATATCCTAGATTAAACCACTAAAATCCCTTTTGTCCATTAATGTCCGCTTCTAAGATCGCCTATTCTGCGCCTGGCGCGCGGCCGTACGGCGGCATCCCGACCGCGTTCGAGATCGTGGCGGACTCGTACACACTGCGCTACACCTACGGCGACGATCACGTGTCGGTGTGGGTCGTTCGCGCCAACACGTGATCGCGTGGCACCTCCTGGCACCCCTGCGAGTGATCGACTGGCACCTGGCTGCGGCACTCTGGCAGCAAGATCGAAAGGGCGCCCCTTGGAATCAAGGAACGCCCTGGTGCGAGTGGAGCCGCCTAAGGGAATCGAACCCTTGACCTACGCATTACGAGTGCGTCGCTCTGGCCGACTGAGCTAAGGCGGCGATGCCGTACGACGGCGAGGTTAGTCTACATGTTCACCGGGATCCCCGCGCACAGTGCGGAATACCGGCTCGTACGGCTCGTGCGCGGCTATTCCGCGTTCGGACAGACCGTGCCGGCGGCGGGCACCCGCAGCGAGATCAGGTAGTCGTCGACGGCCCGGTCGACGCACTTCGATCCGGTCCGGTAGGCCGTGTGGCCGTCCCCGTCGTATCCGAGCAGCACGCCGGACGTCAGTTCCGAGGCCAGCCCCTGCGCCCATTCGTACGGCGTGGCCGGGTCGCGCACGGTGCCGATCACGAGGATCGGCGGCGCCCCCTCGGCCTTGATCGGCTTGTCGTCGCTCTTGGCCGGGATCGGCCAGTACGCGCAGGTCAGCGAGCCCCACACCACGAAGCTCCCGAAATGCGGGGACACCTTGGCCGCCTCGCCGGCGGCCTTCCGGAAGGCCGCCATGTCCTTCGGGTACGGATGGTCCAGGCAGTTGATCGCCAGGTTCGCCTCGGTCTGGTTTGAGTACGACCCGTCGGACTTACGCTCGACCAGCAGGTCGGCCATGCGCAGCAGGTCCGTCCCGTTGCCGTGGACGAGGGCACTGCCGAGAGCCCGGCGCAGCAACGGCCACGCCTCACGCTCGTACAGCGGGGTGACGATGCCGAGGATCGTCCATGACTCGTTGACCTCGCGACCGTCCTTCAGATCGTTCTTCAGTGGGTGCTCGTCGGCGCGCTTGAGCAGGACGGTGATCTCCCTCATCGCGCCGTCGACCGTACGGCTGGTGAAGGGGCAGGAAGCATCCTTGAAGCAGTCCTCCACGAACGCCTTCAGGGCCACCTCGAACCCCCGGGCCTGGACGAGTTCGGATTTCAGCGACGGGACGGCCGGGTCGACGGCCCCGTCGAGCACCAGGGCCCGCACCCGCTTCGGGAAGAGATCCGCGTACACCGCGCCCAGGTACGTGCCGTACGACTTGCCGAGATAGGTGAGACCGGAGTCGCCAAGGACCGCGCGCAGCACGTCCATGTCCCTGGCCGCGTCCGGCGTGCCGACGAACGGGAGCAGGCGGCGCGCCTTGGCGCCGCACCGGTCCGCGAACGCCTTCGAGCCGGTCTTCAGCGCCGCGACCTCGGCGGGGGTGTCGGGGCTGGTGTCCATCGCCACGTAGGCGTCCAGTTCCTTGCCCGACATGCACCGGATCGGAGTCGACTCCCCGACTCCGCGAGGGTCGAAGCCGACGATGTCGAACCGGGCGCGTAGCCCGTCGGTGAGCACGTTGCGGGCCATGCGGGTGTAGTCCACACCCGAACCGCCGGGCCCGCCGGGGTTGATGAGCAGCGAGCCCATCCGCTTGCCCGAGGCGGGCAGGCGGATCACGCTCAGTTCGATCCGTTCGCCGGACGGGTCGGCGTAGTCGAGCGGGACCTGGATCTTCGCGCACTCGAAGCCCCCGCCGCAGTCGCGCCACCCCGCCCGCTGGCCGTAGAACGGCTGAAGCGCGGGCGTGGGGGCCTCGGCCGCCGCGTTCCGGTCTGCCTTGCCCGATTCCGGCGAGTCGCCGTCCCCCCTGGCCGCGGAGGTGCAACCGGCGACGAGCAATGTCGCGGCGACGGACGCGACGGCGACGCGGCGGATCACGCCGGGGTCGCCGCGGTCGCCGCGGTCACCACGCGTCCCCGGCCAGGCCCCGGGCTCGGGGAAACGCCGCGTAAGGAAACGCCGCGTAAGGAAACGCCGTTCTCCCCGCCACCACCCGGCGACATCGTCCCTGTCGTCCGCCCGCCCCATAGCCCCCGGTCCCCCGCCTCAGAAAAACCCAGCCGAACGTCCAGCCGAACGCACGGTCACCGGTCACACGGCCGCACGCGGCCGATCGCATTACCGCCGACCAGCATGCCGCCAACTGGGAGCGTGAGCCAGCAGAAACGTTCTTGCGGCTCCAGCTCTTTCCCAGGTCGCTCCCCCGCGCGCAGCCGACGTACGACTACTCTTCCGGATCGCCCGCTTTGCCGTACATCTCGTCGTGCTGTTTACGAGGGGAGCACACGCTCGCCCTGGAGCAGGCGCACCGGCGGCCTCCGTCGTTCAGGCGGACGATCACCGAGTCGCCCGGCACATTGTGGCCGACGACCGTGCCGGAGCCCTCCGGGGTGTCCACGGCCGTCCCCGTTCGGGGCGCGGAGGCCCGGAACTCCTGATAGAGCGGATGCTCATATTTCAGGCAGCACATCAGACGCCCGCACGCGCCGGCGATTCTGAGCGGATTCACCGGCAGATCCTGGTCCTTCGCCATCCGGACCGAGACCGGCTCGAAGTCCTTGAGGAACGTCGCGCAGCACAGGTCACGCCCGCACGGCCCGATCCCGCCCTGCAGTCTGGCCTCGTCCCGCGGCCCGATCTGCCGCAGTTCGACCCGGGCGCGGAGGTTCCTGGCCAGATCGCGGACGAGCGCGCGGAAGTCCACCCGATGCGGCGCCGAGAAATAGACGGTGAAGACGTTGTCGACGTCCAGGTAGTCAACGCCGACCACCTTCATCGGCAGTTCGTGCCGCTTGATGAGACGCTTCGACACACTGCGCGCCTCCGCTCTGCGGCGGCGGTTGCTCTCGTCGCGGGCCAGGTGCTGATCGGCCGCGAGCCCCTGACAGACGGGCAGGCCGTCGATGTCCTCACTGACGTACTGCGGGGCCCACACGCACTCGGCCACCTCCGGCCCGGCGTCGGTGGGCACGAGCACCTTGTCCCCCACCTTCGGGGAGTGACCGCCGGGATCGAGGTAGTAGAGCCGTCCGTAGCGCGTGAAGCTCACGGCCATGATCATGCCCAAGAGCCCGGCCCTCCTCAGATCCCGGTACGGCTTTCGCCCGCATCCCACGATACGCGCCGACACCAAGGACAGGTCACGGCCCGACAATGGGCGAATATATGCCGATATATCGCGGTCTACGCGAGGCCGGGCGATCGGAGGGCGAGGGTCATGGCCTCCACCGCGATCTGAGGGTTGACGTTCGCCGCGAGCCGTTCGCGGCACCTCATGATGGCCTGAGTGCGGCGCAGCGTGTCCTCCGGTGAAGAACCGCGCGCCATCGTCTCGATCTCCCGCCTGCGGTCCTCGTTCGCCAACTCCACGCCCGCACCGAACTGCACTGCGAGCACATCACGGTAGAACGCCACCAGATCGAGCAGGGCGAGATCCAGGGAGTCACGCTTGATCCTGGTCGCGCGGGACTTCTGCAGCGTCTCCAGCTCCTTCAGAGCCCCCGCGCCGCCGCGTACCAACCCCTTGTTGAGGCCCTTGCCGGACGAGCCCTCGCCGTACACCTTGCGCAGCTCGGCCGTCTCGGTCTCGTTGAGCTCGGCGGTAGCGGCGTCGGCCTCCTCGGTCGAGGTCTTGACCAGGCGTTCGGCGGCGGTGACGCAGGCTCCCACCCCGCTGAGAGAGGCGGGGATCGACAACACGTCGGCGCGACGCCGCCGTACCTCCTCATCGAGGGCGAGCCGGCGCGCCCGGCCGATGTGCCCCCGCGCGGCCCGGGCGGCGAACAGCGCCATGTCGAGCGGGACGCCGTCACGCTCGGTCAGGACCCTGGCGACCGCCTCGGCCGGGGGGGTGCGCAGCGTCACCACGCGGCAGCGGGACCGGATCGTGATGATCATGTCGTCCGGCGAGGGCGCGCAGAGCAGCCACACGGTCCGGGGCGGCGGCTCCTCGATCGCCTTCAGCAGCGCGTTGGCGGCCGCCTCGGTCACGCGGTCGGCGTCTTCGAACAGGACGATCCGCCAGCGGCCGAGCGTCGGCGCCCCCGCCGCCTTGAGCACCAGATCACGGGTCTGCCGGACGCCGTACGACAGGCCCTCGGGGCGCACCCGCGTCAGGTCGGGGTGCGAGCCGACCTCGACCTGATGGCAGGCGCCGCAGTTGCCGCACCCCCGATCAGCGGACAGGGCGTCGTCGCAGAGCAGCGCCGCCGCGAAGGCCCGGGCCGCGTTCGATCTGCCAGAGCCCGGGGGGCCGGTGAACAGCCAGGCATGGGTCATGCCCGTGCCGCGACCCCCCGCGACCGCCTCGGCGGCCGCGGCCGCCGCCCTCCGGAGCACGTCGACCGCCTGGTCCTGCCCCACCAGTTCAGCGAACACCCCGCCCACTTCTGAGCCCCCTCCCTAGTCCCGGATCAGCCCCGGATCAGCCCCTGATCAGTCCCGGATGGCGGGCATCGTGCCGGTGGCGGCCTCCGCCTCGTGCGGCACGGGGTCGGGCAGGATCTCGCGCACCCGGTCCTGGATGAGGCGCGACACCTCCTGCTGCGGCAGCGTGCCGTCGACGACCAGGTAGCGCTCGGGGTCGGCCGCCGCCAGCCCACGGAACTCGCGCCGGACCCGCTCGTGGAAGTCCATCGGCTCGGCCTCGATCCGGTCCGCCGCGGACGCTATGCGGCGCAGCCCCACCGACGGCGGCACGTCGATCAGCACGGTCAGGTCGGGCACGAGGCCGCCCGTCGCCCAGGCGTTGATCCTCACCACCTCGCCCGAGTCGAGCGACCGGCCGGCGCCCTGGTACGCCAGGGACGAGTCGACGTACCGGTCCGAGATGACGGTCGTGCCCCGCTGGAGCGCGGGCCTGATGACCTTCTCCACGTGCTCGGCCCGGTCGGCGGCGTAGAGCATGGCCTCTGAGCGGGCGGACAGGCCCTGATGGGCGGCGTCGAGCAGGATCGCCCGCAGCCGCATGCCGACCTTGGTCGCCCCCGGCTCACGGGTCTGCACGACGTCGAACCCCTGGTCACGCAGCCAGATGGCGAGCAGCCGCGACTGGGTGGTCTTGCCGGAGCCCTCACCGCCCTCGAACGCCACGAACAGGCCGCGCGACTCGGTCGCGACCGCCGCCTCTGGCGCGTACTTCTCGCCGCGCAGCGCCGCCAGCAGGTCGGCGCCGAGGGGCACGCCGCGCCGGTCGTCCAGCCGGCTGAGCGCGCGCAACCCGGCGACGACCACGAGCAGAGCGGCCACCAGAAGCACCAGATTGGCCCCGTCGAACCGGTAGCCGAGACCCGGCTCCGATGTCGGGTGGCCGCCGAAGAGCCCGGCCAGCGCGCACGCGACGGCCAGTACCACCAGCAGCACGACGCGGCCGAGCGACCGCAGATACGGCAGCGTACGGCTTGGCTGCCCGTCGCCGAACTCGAGGTCGACCACCTGGTAGCCGATGATCCACGCCACCCCGGCACAGGCGCCGAGAAGCGCGGCCAGCATGACGACGATCACCAGGTTCTGGATCAGCGCGGCCGCGGCCAGGGTGAGACCCGCCACGACGACCGCCAGCCCGAACAGCCGGCGGCGCGACAGCCCCGCCAGCAGCCGCGGCCCGAAGAACATGCCGTACCCGACACCGAGGAAGACCGCGCAGAACACCGCTCCGTAGCCGGCGTCGCCACCGTGCAACGCCTGGACGTACGGCCCGGCCACGGCGACCACCGCGGCTCCCGCCGCGAGCACGGCCGCCATGCCGGTGACCGCCCCGCGCGCCGCCGCGCCGCCGCCGGTGCGGCGGCGGCCGTCCGCGATCTGCCGGAACACCGAGATCTGCCGCGAGGGCGGCGGCACCTGCGGGCCGCGATCACCGGGAGCGCCGCGCAGCGTGAAGATCAGGGCGGCGGAGACGAGGTAGGCCAGGGCGCCCCCGCCGAGCGCGATGCCGGCGGCCGGCAGGGACGCCGTCCGTGCCACCGTCGTGATCGCGCCGACCACGGCCGCCACGACCGTGAACAGCGCCGCCGCGATCGGGGCGGTGCCGTACGCCGCCAGAAGGTTCAGCCGGTCGGCCTCCCCCAGGCGCTCCTTCGGCACCACGCCGGCCAGGGCCGTGTCTCTGGCCGGCACCCAGAAGAGGGACGCGCACTCGACCAGGAGCATCGCGATGATCGACCACTGGTAGCCGCCGACGAACGGGATCGACAGCACCACGGCGAAGCGGACGAGGTCCGCCATGGCCATCGTCGCCCTGCGGTCGAACCGCTCGGCCAGGGCCCCGACGAGGGGACCGAGCAAGATCGAGGGAAGCAGCTTGGCCGCGAAGACCCCGCCGATGGCGAGGCTCTGCGTCCGGTAGCCGGACCCGGCGGTGAGGTGGGCTGCCAGGGCCGTCAGCGCGATGATGGTGAGCCAGTCACCGAGGCCGCCGACCGACATGGCGGTCCACAGCCTGCGGTACGGCGCGTTCGCCAGCACGTGCGGCGTCTTGCGTCGCGCGCCGGCCCGGCCAGGGGTGCTCATGATGTCAGCGTATCCAGGTGCTCGCTGGGCTAGGTCTGTCCCCGTGGGAACGATGGAGCGGACCGATTTGCCCACCCCACTCGTCGCCTGAGCGTATTACGTTCCCCGTCCCCGCGCAGTCCGGTCACGAGGGACGGAGTTCGAGCAGGGTGATCTCGGGTGGGGCGCCCACCCGTACGGGTGGGCCCCAGAATCCAGCGCCGCGGGTCACGTAGACCTGGGTGACGTCGGGGCGGGCGCCCCGGGCGTCGGCGGCGGCACCGGTCGCCGGGCGGGGGACCTCGGCCAGACCGGCCACCATCGGCTGCTGCAGCGGCACGAGCAGGTTGAACGGCACCATCTGCCCACCGTGGGTGTGCCCGGAAAGCTGCAGATCGACGCCGTGCTCGGCGGCCTGCTCCACCTGCAGCGGCTGGTGCGCGAGCAGTACGACGGGACGCCCCGGATCTCGGCCGGTCAGCGCCTTGGCCATGTCCGGTCCGTCTCCCATCACCTGGCCGTTCAGGTCGTTCACCCCGGCGAGATCGAGTACGGCTCCCGCGTGGCGGATCTCCACCCGCTCGTTGCGCAGCGAACGCACGCCGAGGGAGCCGAGCTCGTCGATCCACTCCTGCGGACCGTTGGCCGTGTAGTACTCATGGTTGCCGGTCACGAAATATGCCCCGTAGCGCGACTCCAGGGACCTCAGCGGGGTCGCCAACGGACCCAGCTCGGCCACCGTGCCGTCGACCAGGTCCCCGACGATCGCGACGACGTCGGCCTGAAGGCTGTTGATCATACGGACGATGCGCTCGGTGTGGCCGCGGCCCGTAAGAGGCCCGAGATGGATGTCGCTGACCACGGCGAACCGCAGTCCGTTCATCCTCGGATCAAGCCGGGCCAGGCGCACGGGGACCCGCTCGATGACCGGATCGCCCTGGGCCACGCGCATGCCGTACCCCACGGTGGCCAGCGCGCCGACCCCCACGGCGGCCGCGGTCGTACGGGAGATGAACAACCGCCTGCCGATCATCGCGGCGTCCGGGCCGGGCTCGCGATCGGCCGGGCCGGGCTCGCGATCGAACGGGTGGGCGAGGCCGTTGTCGGCGTCGGCCCCGGGCCCGGTCTGGACAGCGGTCTCGGCGGCCGCGACAGCGGAACCCCCTGCGCTCACCGGACTGCCGACGATCACCGGAGCGACCGTGGCCGATGACGGCCGCCGGGCCCGCCGGACGGTCAGCAGGGCGATCGCCCGGGGGATCTCCAGGACCAGCGAGAACACGAACAGATAGAACATGATCGCCAGCCACAGGTAGCCCGGCCAGGCCAGGACGTGCCCGACCCCCTGACCGAAGGCCCGGCCGCCCACGAGGGTCAGCGGCAGCAGCGCGGCGAGCGCGACCAGCGCCCAGGTCGACCACCGGCGTGAGCGCGATCCGGGCAGGGTCGTCGATCTGACCAGCCGCCGCCACAGGTAGTAGTGTACGACGACCACGGTCACCAGGATCGTGACCAGAAACCCCACCGCGATCTCCCCTCGGCCCGCTGGGAAGATGCTACGAGGTCCGGGTTCTCGCCGCGCACGCCCGTACGGCGCCGCGGACAGCGCGAGACCGGCGCCGAAGCGCCGGTCAGCGGAGCCTCCAGGAGATCAGTGCATCAGGACTTGGCCGCGGGCTTCTTGGCCGTCTTGGCCCGGGTCGTCGTGGCGCGCTTGCGCGGCGCCGGCGCCCGCTCCCGCCGCTCGGCCAGCAACTCGGCCGCCCGCTCGAGCGTGATGTCCTCCACCGTGTCGCCCTTGCGCAGGGACGCGTTGGTCTCGCCGTCGGTGACGTATGGACCGAACCGGCCTTCCTTCACCACGATCGGCTTCTTCGAGTTCGGGTCCTCGCCCAGCTCGCGCAGCGGCGGTGCGGCGGCGGCCCGGCCGCGCCCGCGGGCCTTCGGCTGCGCGAACAGCTCCTTGGCCTGCTCGACCGTGACCGTGAGCAGGTCCTCCTCGGCGGCGAGCGAGCGCGAGTCCGTGCCCTTCTTGATGTAGGGCCCGAACCTGCCGTTCTGCGCGGTCACCTCCTCGCCGTCGATCTCCCCGACGACGCGCGGCAGACGCAGCAGCTCCAGCGCCTGCTCCAGCGTGATCGTGTCCAGCGACATCGACTTGAAGAGCGAGCTGGTGCGCGGTTTGGGGGCGTCCGCCTTCTTTGTCCGCTTCTTACCTTCGGTCGGCGCGGGAGGCTCCTCGGGCAGGATCTCCGTGACGTACGGGCCGAACCGCCCGTCCTTCGCCACGATCACGCGGCCGGTCACCGGATCTTTGCCGAGCTCACGATCACCACTGGGCCGGGAGAACAGCTCCTCGGCCTTCTCGGCGGTCAGCTCGTCGGGTGCCATGTCCTCCGGGATGTTCACCCGGGCGCCGTCGCGGTCGAGGTACGGCCCGTAGCGCCCCACCCTGATCACGATGTCGGTGCCCCTGATCGGGAAGGAGCTGATCTCCTTGGCGTCGATCTCGCCGAGGTCGGTGACCATCTCCTTGAGGCCCTCACCGCCGTCCTGCCCGAAGTAGAACCGGCGCAGCTCCGGCAGCCGCTCCGCCCGGTCGTTGGCGATGTCGTCGAGGACCTTCTCCATCTCGGCGGTGAAGTCGTAGTCGACGAGGTTGCCGAAGTGCTGCTCCAGCAGGTTGACGACGGCGAACGCGAGGAACGACGGCACCAGCGCGGTGCCCTTCTTGGTCACGTATCCCCGGTCGAGGATCGTCCCGATGATCGACGCGTACGTCGACGGCCGGCCGATCTCCCGCTCCTCCAGTTCCTTGACGAGCGAGGCCTCCGTGTAACGCGACGGCGGCTTCGTCGAGTGGCCGACCGCCGTCAGGTCCGCCGCCGTGAGCCGGTCGCCCTCGGCGAGCGTGGGCAGCCTCTTCTCCGAGTCGTCCCGGTCGGTCGCCGGGTCGTCGGCGCCTTCCACGTACGCCTTCAGGAAGCCGTAGAAGGTGATCGTGCGTCCGCTCGCGCTGAACTGCGCGTTCAAGGTCTGCGACCCGGCGGTCGCGTTCTCCGCGCCGGCGACGACGCCGTCGACCTTCACGGAGACCGACTCGCCGACCGCGTCCTTCATCTGGGATGCGACGGTCCGCTGCCAGATCAGTTCGTACAGCCGGAACATGTCCCCGCTCAGGCCGGTCTCGCCCGGCGTGCGGAACTCCTCCCCGGCCGGGCGGATCGCCTCGTGCGCCTCCTGCGCGTTCTTCACCTTGCTCGCGTAGACGCGCGGTTTGTCCGGCACGTACGCCGAGCCGTACAGCTTGACGGCCTGGCTGCGGGCGGCCGCGACCGCGGTCTCCGACAGCGTGATGCTGTCGGTTCGCATGTAGGTGATGTAGCCGTTCTCGTACAGCCGCTGCGCGATCTGCATCGTGTACTTGGCGGAGAAGCCCAGCTTGCGGCTCGCCTCCTGCTGCAGGGTCGTCGTCCGGAACGGCGCGTACGGCTTACGCGTGTACGGCTTGCGCTCCACCGACCTGACGGAGTAGGCGGCGGCGCCGAGACTTGCGGCCAGCGCCGTGGCGGCGGCCTCGTCGAGGTGGAGAACATCGGCGCTCTTGAGCCTGCCGGTCGAGGCGAAGTCGCGGCCCTGGGCGACACGCCTGCCGTTCACACCGGTGAGCGTGGCGCCGAACGTCCTCGGATCGTCCTGCGCGCGGCCGGTGTCGAACACGGCCTGCAGATCCCAGTAGTTGGCCACGGTGAACGCCATGCGCTCCCGCTCGCGCTCGACGACAAGACGGGTGGCGACCGACTGCACCCGGCCGGCCGACAGCCGCGGCTTGACCTTCTTCCACAGGACCGGACTGACCTCGTAGCCGTAGAGGCGGTCGAGAATCCGGCGGGTCTCCTGGGCGTCGACGAGCCGCAGGTTCAGGGCACGCGGGTTGGCCACGGCTGCCTGGATCGCATGCGGGGTGATCTCGTGGAAGACCATGCGGTGGACCGGGATCTTGGGCTTGAGCACCTCGCGCAGGTGCCAGGCGATGGCCTCGCCCTCCCGGTCCTCGTCAGTGGCGAGGTAGAGCTCGTCGGCCTCCTTGAGGAGCTGCTTGAGCTTGGAGACCTGGGACTTCTTGTCCGGGTTGACGATGTAGAGCGGCTCGAACTCGTGATCGACGTTCACGCCCAGACGCGCCCAGGTCTGTCCCTTGTACTTCTCCGGGATGTCGTCGGCCTTCTCCGGAAGATCGCGAATGTGACCGATGCTCGACTCCACGATGTAGCCGCGCCCGAGGTACCCGGCGATCGTCTTCGCCTTCGCAGGCGACTCCACGATCACCAGGCGGGTTCCGCCGGCGTTGCCGTTGTTGGCTGGCACGCTGCTTCCTACCTCGCTGTCCGCTGTCGTTCCCCGTACTTCCGAGTGCTCCCCGGTTTCGTGGCCCGCGTCCTCCCGGCTCGGCACCGGTCCGTCTGGACCAGGCCGGGTCGGTCCCGCTACCCCGGAGGGCCGTTTTTGAAGGTACCTGCCACCGCAAGTCCCTTCCCCTCGGGCTACCCGGTTATATCCGGGAATCTAACCCGCCTGGACCTGTTATCCACGAGGACGCAGAATAGAGCCCATCAGGTTCTCTGGCACGCCCTCGGAGACTAATCGCTGTGCTCGACTACTCCTACTTGGACCTGTATCTGCCCCGGGGCACCTCGCGGGAGGTGGCCCGGCAAATGCTGACGGAACACGCTGAGTACGGGAACTGGGAGCTGGAGCGCCTGCGCCTGTATCCCGATGGCAGCAGGCGTGTCCGACTACGCCGCAAGATCATACGCGCCGCGCGGACGATGTGAGCGACACCACTCCGGTGCGAGTCGTGGGTCAAAAGCGCTTTGCCCGCTCCGGGCCGCGCCCCCGGAACGGGCAAAGCATCCTTGCTCACCCCCGGAGGGAGGAGCGTCCAGCGTCACCCCGCCGGCACCAGGCGTGGGCGAGTGTTATTCCTGACCTCCGCCGCGGCGAAGGCCGGGGGTGAGTGTGCGGATGGGTGCTGCTTCCGCGGGAAGCGGAAGCAGCAGATCAGACGTGCGCTTCCCGAACGTCCTGCTTGCGGCGTCCTGCTCGCGGCGGGACTGCTCGCGGCGGGACTACTTGCGGCGGAAGCGGACGCGGCGGGTGAGGGCGAACAGGCTCGCCGAGGCGGCGAACAGTGAGCCCAGGACCAGCGCGGCGAGCGAACCGGAGTTCATGCCGGTCAGGCCGACCGGCTGCTCGGCGCTCATCAGCCCGATGTTGTCGAGCAGACCCCCGGTCGGCAGGTTGCGGGTCACGCCACTGAGCGGCAGCGTGCCGGTGGCGTTCTGGACCGTCTTGTTCGCCTGCAGCGTCTGGGTCGCCTGGCCGAGCGCGTCGCGGGTCGGGAGCGAACCAGTGGGCTGCGAGGCGACCGAGGTCTTGCCCTTCGTGGTGCCCGACTTGGCCAGCACGGTGTCGGCGACGGGCAGGCTCGGCAGGCCCGACATGCCCTTCATGTTCGGCAGGTCGCCGAGGACCGGCGCCGACGGAGCGGCGGCCGAGCTCATCGCCTGGCGAAGGCCGCTGGCCTCCTTGAGGCCGGACAGCATCGGCAGTGCGGGCGTCTCACGCATGATCCCGGCGCGCTTGGAGCTCGCTGCCTTGGTCCAGTAGTGGTGGCCACCGCGCCCCGCGTCGCCGCCGACCCGGGCGCCGCCCAGGCATCCGGCGGCGGCGTCGCCGAGAACGGCGACCGCGTTGCCGCAGACGTTGATCGGCGCGGTGATCGGCGCCACCAAC
>NZ_BOOG01000025.1 GCF_016863115.1 Sphaerimonospora thailandensis | reverse complement strand
GACAACGCCCAACGACCAAGCCGTGTCACACCTATCGGGCACCGTGGATGACAACACGCCGACCCGCGACGACATTCCCCCCCGGGCACGGACGTGAGGCAGGGACGAGCAGCCCACCCGTCCCCGCCTCACCCGACCCGACCACGGCAACACCGCGGATCAGGCGACCTCGACGCCGCCGATGGTCTTCTTGCCGCGCCTGAGCACGAGAAAGCGCCCCTGGAGCAGATCATCGCCGGTCGGCACGTACTCCTCGTCCGTGATCTTCACGTTGTTGAGGTAGGCGCCGCCCTCCTTGACCGCGCGCCGCGCGGCCGACTTCGACTCGACCAGGCCGCTTTCGGTCAGCAGGTCGACGTACGTCGCGCCCAGCGCGGATACGGCGGCCTTCGGGACCTCGGCCAGCGCCGACTCGAGGGTCCGGGCGTCGAGTTCGGCGAGTGATCCCTGCCCGAACAGCGCCCGGGATGCGGCGACGACCCGGGCCAGTTCGGCTTCGCCGTGGACCAGGGTGGTCAGGTCTTCGGCCAGAGCGCGCTGAGCCTGCCGCGCCGCCGGACGCTCGGCCACGGCCTTCTCCAACTCGTCGATCTCCTCACGCGAGCGGAAGGTGAAGACCTTGAGGAAGCGGGCGACGTCGCGGTCGTCGGCGTTCAGCCAGTACTGGTAGAACGCGTACGGCGACGTGAGGGCGGGATCCAGCCAGACGGCGCCGCCGGCCGTCTTGCCGAACTTGGTGCCGTCGGCCTTCGTGATCAGCTTTCCGGTGTAGGCGTGGACGTGCGCGCCCTCGACACGGCGGATGAGGTCGACACCCGCGGTGATGTTCCCCCACTGGTCGCTGCCGCCGACCTGCAGCGTGCAGCCGTGCCGGCGGTACAGCTCCAGGTAGTCGTTGGCCTGGAGGATCTGGTAGCTGAACTCCGTGTAGCTGAGCCCCTCCCCCGCCAGCCTGGCCGACACCGACTCCCTGGCCAGCATGCGGTTGACCGGGAAGTGCTTACCGACGTCACGCAGGAATTCGATCGCCGACAGCCCGGCCGTCCAGTCAAGGTTGCTGACCAGGGACGCGGCCGTCGGTCCCTCTTCGAACGAGAGGAACTTCTCGACCTGCACCCGGATCCGCGACACCCACTCCGCGACGACGTCCTCCGAGTTCAGCGCGCGCTCGGTGCTGCGTCCGCTCGGGTCACCGATGAGGCCGGTCGCGCCGCCGACCAGACCGATGGGCCGGTGACCGGCCCGCTGGAAGCGGGTGAGGATCAGCAGCGTGGCCAGGTTTCCCACGTGGAGCGAAGGCGCGGTCGGGTCGAAGCCCGCATAGACGGTGATCGGTCCCTCGGCCAGTGCCTTCCGCAGTGCGTCGGCATCGGTGGTCTGCGCGGTGACGTCGCGCCATTCAAGCTCATCGAGGAAGTCTGTCACTGCCCTGGCTTTCGCTAATCGATGGATGTACGGCTTACGCCCCCGTACCAGCCTGCCTGACCAGGAAACCCTATCGCCACTCGCCTACGGCCGAGGCAGGCGGCGGATCAAACCCGGGTGCGCTGACGCCGTACGTGCGGGCGATAGGGCGACACCGTGGGGTCGCCGTCGATCCAGAACCGCCAGGGGGTCTCGGCTCCGGCCGCGACCCCCGTGCGGGGCCCGGTCCTGACCAGCGACGGGTCGACCGGCGCCCCTTCGAAGACCCGGATCCGCCCGCCGGCCGAGCAGCAGTCCAGGCCGTTGTGCTCCCGGACCAGGCCCAGGGACACCGCGAGCCGCGCCGGGCCCCTCGCCAGATCGCGGTCGGGGACGGTCCGCGCCGTACGGCCCGCGGACGACCCGTTCGTCCCGTTCCCTCCCGCGAGGCGGCGGGAACGGGCCACGTCGGCTCCCGCGATCACCTCACCGGCCCGCATCAGCACGGCCGAACCCACATCCTCGGGCAGGCAGACGAGGTTCGCGCAGAAGTGCATGCCGTACGTGAAGTACACGTACACATGTCCCGGCTCGCCGAACATGACCGAGTTACGCGGCGTACGACCCCGGTAGGTGTGCGACGCCGGGTCCTGCCCGGGCCCGCCGTACGCCTCGACCTCGGTCAACCGTACGGCCACGGGCCCATGGGCGATCACGCGGCCGAGCAGGTCGGGCGCGACCTCGCAGGAGGGACGATCGAAGAAGGCCCGATCGAGCGGGCGGCCGAAGAGGCCACCCACCCCGGGCAGGTCCGGTCCCGCCTCGTCCAATCCTCGCCCGTCCAAACTCTCCCTCAGCTCTCGTTCGCCCAGGCCGCCTGATCGTCGACCGTCTCACGCAGCGCGGCGATCTGGTCCCGGACCCGGTCGGGGGCGGTGCCGCCGCGCGCGGCACGCGCGGCCAGGGCGCCCTGCACGTTCAGTACGTCCCGGACACTACCGTCCGGCCCGGAGGCGAAGTACGGGGAGACCTTCGCCAGCTCCTCGTCGGTCAGCTCGCCGAGGTCCTTGTCGTTCACCTGGCACCACACCACGAGGTGGCCGACCGCCTCATGTGCCTCCCGGAACGGAACACCCTGGCGGACCAGCAGCTCGGCGAGGTCGGTGGCGAGGGCGAACCCGTCGGGGGCGCTCGCCTCCAGCTTCGCCTTGTTCACCCGCATGGTCGACACCATCCCCGACACCGCGGGCAGCACGAGCAGCAGCGTGTCGACGGCGTCGAACACGGGTTCCTTGTCCTCCTGGAGGTCCCGGTTGTAGGTCAGCGGCAGGCCCTTCAGCGTGGTCAGCAGGGACATCAGCGACCCGATCAGGCGGCCGCTCTTGCCCCTGGCCAGCTCGGCCACGTCCGGGTTCTTCTTCTGCGGCATGATCGATGAGCCGGTGGAGTAGGCGTCGTCCACCTCGATCCAGCGGAACTCCTGCGACGCCCACAGCACGAGCTCCTCGCCGAGCCGGGAGATGTGCACTCCGATCATGGCGGCGCAGAACAGGAACTCGGCGGCGAAGTCGCGGTCGGCGACCGCGTCCATCGAGTTGGGCGCGGCGGAGTCGAACCCGAGCTCGGCGGCGACCGCGGCGGGGTCGAGCGGCAGCGAGGACCCGGCGAGCGCGCCGGACCCGAGCGGCGACACCGCGGCCCGCCGGTCCCAGTCGCGCAGCCGGTCCACGTCCCTGGTCAGCGCGTGAGCGTGCGCGAGCAGTTGGTGGCCGAACGCCACCGGCTGCGCGTGCTGCAGGTGGGTCATGCCCGGGGCGGCGGTCTCGGCGTGCTCCTCCGCCTGGCCGATCAGCGCCGTCTCCAGCTCCACGAGCCGGGAGACGATCGTGCGCACATGGTCACGCAGGTAGAGCCGCAGGTCGGTGGCGATCTGGTCGTTGCGGCTGCGACCGGCGCGCAGCTTGCCGCCGAGCGTGCCGAGGCGTTCGAGCAGGCCGCGTTCGAGCGCGGTGTGCACGTCCTCGTCGGCGACGGTGGGACGGAACTCCCCGTTCCGGCATGCCTGGTCCAGGTCGTCGAGCGCGCCGAGCATACGGTCGAGTTCGTCCTGCGCGAGGAGCCCGGCGCGGTGCAGCACCCGGGCGTGCGCGCGCGAGGCGAGCAGGTCGTACGGCGCCAGCCGCCAGTCGAACTGCACGCTCACCGACAGGCGTGTGAGCGCGTCCGAGGGTCCCCCCTCGAATCTGCCGCCCCACAGCCGCATCGGCTTGTTGTCCGCCACCGTCTTCTCCCTCCGACATGATGCTGTTAGCTGACGTACGCCCCGGCTCCGCAGCCGGGGGACCGGGGCGTATGGACAATACGCGAGGCCTGGGCCGTGCCGTACGGCCGTGCCGCGCTAGCGCACGTCCCTTGCGGCGGCGATCTTACTGGGCAGCGCCCAGAGCTGTACGAAGCCCTTGGCCAGCGACTGGTCGAAGGCGTCACCGGTGTCGTACGTGGCGAGCGAGAAGTCGTACAGCGAGTCGTCGGACCGGCGCCCGGTCACCACGGCGCGCCCGCCGTGCAGCACGAGCCGGATCTCGCCGGACACGTGGCGCTGCGCGTCGGCGATGAACGCGTCGAGGGCCCGCTTGAGCGGCGAGAACCACAGGCCGTCGTAGACCAGCTCGCCCCACCGCTGGTCGACCGACCGTTTGAACCGGGCGAGGTCACGCTCGACCGTGACGTTCTCCAGCTCCATGTGGGCCGTGATCAGCGCGATCGCGGCGGGCGCCTCGTACACCTCGCGTGACTTGATGCCGACGAGCCGGTCCTCGACCATGTCGAGCCGCCCGACCCCCTGGGCGCCGGCCCGCCGGTTGAGCTCGGCGATGATCTCGTACGGCGACAGCGTCCGCCCGTCGAGCGCCACGGGGACGCCCCGCGCGAAGGTGATCACGACCTCGTCGGGCTCGCGTGGCACGGCGGGGTCGGCGGTGTAGTCGTAGACGTCCTCGATCGGGCCGTTCCAGATGTCCTCGAGGAAGCCGGTCTCGACGGCGCGGCCCCAGAGATTCTGGTCGATCGAGTACGGCGACTTCTTGGTGACGTCGATCGGCAGGCCCTTCTCCTCGGCGAAGGCGATGGCCTTGTCGCGGGTCCAGGCGTAGTCGCGAGCCGGGGCGATGACCTTCAGGTCGGGGTTGAGCGCGGCCAGGCCGGCCTCGAACCTGACCTGGTCGTTGCCCTTCCCGGTGCAGCCGTGCGACACCTGCGTGCCGCCCAACTCCTTGGCCGCCGCGGCGAGGTGCTTGACGATGAGCGGCCGCGACAGCGCGCTGACCAGCGGGTAGCGGTCCATGTAGAGCGCGTTCGCCTGCAGGGCGGGGACGCAGAAGTCCCGTGCGAACTCCTCACGGGCGTCCACGACGACCGACTCGACGGCGCCGCAGTCGAGCGCCCGCTGCCGGATGACGTCCATGTTCTCGCCGCCCTGGCCGACGTCGATGGCGACGGCGATGACCTCGGCGCCGGTCTTCTCGGCCAGGAACGGGATGGCCACGCTTGTGTCGAGGCCACCGGAGTAGGCGAGTACAACCCTGTCGCTCATGAATTTCTCTTTTCCCATTGCAACTGCAAGATCACGGAGGGTGTTCGCGCAGGTGGTGCGGCATCTCTCGGAGAAACTGCAAGATCACAAACTGCCGAGGCGCAGGTCAGCGGCACCGGCTGCGAGCATTCGCAAGATCACGGCGTGGTCATCACGGTGGTCACGTGGTCCACGGTGGTCACGGTGGGGGTGGTGGGCGGCGGGGGGTGCCGGCCGGGGTGGCCATGTTGAGCAGCAACCTGGCCAGGGCGTCGCCCCCCGCGGGATCCCGGCTGATCACCAGGATCGTGTCGTCGCCGGCCACCGTGCCGAGGATCGACTCCCAGTCCGCGTGATCGATGGCCGAGGCGAGGAACTGCGCCGCCCCCGGAGGCGTACGGAGGATCACCAGGTTGGCCGAGGCCTCGGCCGACACCAGGAGCTCCTCGGCGATCCTGCGCAGCCGCGCGTCCGGATTCTCCGCCGAGCCGTTCGGCACGCCGGTCCGGTAGAGCGGGATCCGCCCCCCGCCCTCGCCGGGCAGCGCGTAGACCAGCGTGCCGTCGTCCGCTCGCAGCTTCAGCGCACCGAGTTCGTCGAGGTCCCGCGAGAGGGTGGCCTGCGTGACCTCCACGCCGCCCTCCGCGAGCAGCCGGGCCAACTCCGGCTGCGAGCGGACCTTGTGCCTGGTCAGCAGTTCGACGATGCGGGCGTGCCGCGCCGCCTTGGTGAGCGGGATGGTCACGACGCCTCCCCACCGCCCGTCTCCGCGCAGCCGCCCGTGGCCAGCCAGTGGAGCAGGGCCTTCTGCGCGTGCAGCCGGTTCTCCGCCTCGTCCCACACCACGCTGCGCGGGCCGTCGATCACCTCGGCGGTGATCTCCATCTCCCGGTAGGCCGGCAGGCAGTGCAGCACGATCGCGTCCGGCGCGGCCAGTTCGAGCAGCTTCGCGTTCACCTGGTAGGGGCCGAAAGCGGCGACCCGCTCCTCCTTGCCGTCCTGGCCCATCGACACCCAGGTGTCCGTGGCGACGACGTGGGCGCCGGCGACCGCCGCCTCCGGATCGCTGACCACCGTCACCGAGCCTCCCGTCTCCGCCGCGATCCGCGCCGCACGCTGCACGACGACGGCGTCCGGCGTGTATCCGGCCGGGGTGCCGATCCGCACGTGCATGCCGGCCGTGGCCCCGCCCAGCAGGTAGGAGTGCGCCATGTTGTTCGCCCCGTCCCCGAGGTAGGCCAGGGACACCCCGCGCAGGGCGCCCCGGTGCTCACGGACCGTGAGCAGGTCGGCGAGGATCTGGCAGGGATGGAACTCGTCGGTCAGCGCGTTCACCACCGGGACCGAGGACGCCGACGCCATCGCCTCGATGCGCTCCTGCCCCCCGGTCCGCCACACGATCGCCGCCACCTGGCGTGACAGCACGCGGGCGGTGTCCTCAATCGGCTCGCCGCGGCCCATCTGCGAGGTGCCCAGGTCCATGACCAGCGGCTGGCCGCCGAGCTCGGTGACGCCGACGCTGAACGAGAGCCTGGTACGGGTGGAGGCCTTGTCGAACAGCACGGCCACGGTCTGCGGGCCCTCGAACGGCCGGTAGCGGCTGCGCCGGCCCTGGGTGGCGGCGCGGTCCCGCTTCATCGCCTCGGCGAGGTCGAGCACCCGCGCCTGCTCCTCCGGCGACAGATCGTCATCTCGCAGGAAGTGCCTGACCTCAGACATCGGCGGCCTCCAGGATGGCGGGGAACGCGTCGAGGAAGCTCGACACCTCTGCTTCGGTGACGACCAACGGAGGGGCGAGCCGTACGGCGTCGGGCTGCACGGCGTTCACCAGGAAGCCGGCCTCCTGCGCCGCCGCCTGCACCTGACCGGCCCTGGCCGAGGTCAGCACGGCGGCCAGCCAGAGCCCTCGGCCCCGGACCCCCTTCAGCAGCGGGTGTGAGATGGCCGCGATCCCGTCGGCGAGCCGCCGTCCCACGGCCTCGACGTGCTCCAGCAGGCCCTCACGCTCGATCGTGTCGAGCACGGCGAGCGCGGCGGCGCACGACACCGGGTTGCCGCCGAAGGTCGAACCGTGGTCGCCCTTCTCGAAGATCGTGCCCGCCTCGCCGAAGCCGATGCACGCGCCGATCGGCATGCCGCCGCCGAGTCCCTTGGCCAGCGTCAGCACGTCGGGCAGCACACCCTCCGCCTGGTGGGCGAACCAGTGGCCGGTCCGCCCGATGGCCGACTGGATCTCGTCGGCGACGAGCAGCGCGCCCGCCGAGGAGCAGATCTCCCGGGCGGCCGCGAAATATCCGTCCGGCGGCGGCACGACCCCGGCCTCACCCTGGGTGGGCTCCAGGAACACCGCCGCGCAGTCGCCGGTCACCGCGTTCTTCAACGCGTCCGCGTCGCCGTACGGCACGAAGCGCACGTCGATCGGGAACGGGCCGAACTGGTCGCGGATCGAGGCCTTGCCGGTGAGCGACAACGCGCCGAGGGTCCGGCCGTGGAAGCCCATCTCGGCGGCGACGAAGTAGCTCCTGCCGTGTGCCCTGCCGTACTTGATGGCGAGCTTCAGCGCCGCCTCGTTGGCCTCGGTGCCGGAGTTGGCCAGGAACACCTTCGCCGGCCCGCCCAGCAGACCGATCAGCCGCTCGGCCAGCAGCACCTCGGGCTCGTGGAGGAACAGGTTCGAGGTGTGGGCGAGGACGGCGACCTGGCGGGAGACCGCCTCGACCAGGGCGGGATGGCCGTGGCCGAGCGACGTCACCGCGATGCCGCCGATGAGGTCGAGGTAGCGGCGGCCGTCGACGTCCCACACGACGCTGCCCTCGCCCCGGGCGATCGCCACGGGCGGCACGCCGTAGTTGGGCATGAACGCCGTCTCGAAGCGCTCGCTCAGCGCCTCAGTGCGCGTACTCATCTGGCCTCCTCCTCGCTCTCGTCGGTGCCGGGCACCACCATCGTGCCGATGCCCTGGTCGGTGAAGATCTCCAATAGCAGCGCGTGGGCCACCCGCCCGTCGAGGACGTGCGCCTGCGGCACCCCGCCGCGGACGGCCGACAGGCAGGCCTCCATCTTCGGCACCATGCCGCTGGACAGCGACGGCAGCAACTCGGCCAGGTCCGTCGCGCCGATCCGGCTGATCACCTCGTCACTGCTGGGCCAGTCCGCGTACAGGCCCTCCACGTCGGTCAGCACGATCAGCTTGGCCGCGCCGAGCGCCACGGCGAGCGCGGCCGCCGCGGTGTCGGCGTTGACGTTGTAGACGTCGGCGCCGGCGTCCACCCCGTCCGCCCCGTCCTGCCCGTCCTGCCCGTACTGCCCGGCGTCGAGGTCGGCGCGGGCGATCGACGACACCACGGGGATCCGCCCGTCGTCGAGCAGTGCCCGTACGGCTCCCGCGTCCACCCGGACGATCTCACCCACCTGACCGATGTCGACCTTGACGCCGTCGACGACCGCGTGCTTGCGCTCAGCGGTGAACAGGTGGGCGTCCTCGCCCGACATGCCGACCGCGAACGGCCCGTGCCGGTTGATCAGGCCGACCACGTCCCGGTTGACCTGGCCCGCCAGGACCATCCGGACGACCCGCATGGCCTCCGGCGTGGTGACCCGCAGGCCGGACACGAAATGGCTGTCGATCCCGAGCAGGTCGAGGTGGGCCTGGATCTGCGGGCCGCCGCCGTGGACGATCACCGGCCTGAGCCCGGCGTACCTGAGGAACACCACGTCGGCGGCGAACTTCGCGCGCAGGTGCTCCTCGGTCATGGCGTTTCCGCCGTACTTGATGACGATGGTCTCGCCGTGGAAGCGCGCCAGCCAGGGCAGCGCCTCGATCAGGGTGTGCGCCTTGTCCAGCGCGCCGCCCAGCCGCGCGCTCGCGTCGGTGAGGGGGGCGGTCATGACGAGTACGCCGAGTTCTCGTGGACGTACGCCGCGGTGAGATCCGTCGTGTGGACGGTCGCGGAGTGCGATCCGGCGGACAGGTCGACGGTGATGGTCACGTCGCGGGGGCGCAGGTCCGCCTTCGAACGGTCGTCACCGGCCGCGCCGCCGCGGCAGATCCAGATGCCGTTGATCGCGACGTTGAGCCGCTCGGGCTCGAAGGCGGCGTCGGTGGTGCCGACCGCGCTGACCACCCTGCCCCAGTTGGGGTCCTCCCCGTGGATCGCGCACTTGAGCAGGTTGGAGCGGGCCACGGCCCGGCCCACGGTCACCGCGTCGTGCTCCGAGGCCGCCCCGACCACCTCGATCGCGATGGCCTTGGTCGCGCCCTCGGCGTCGACCAGAAGCTGGCGGGCGAGGTCGGCGCAGACGGCGGTGACGACCTTCCCGAGCTCGGCGAGGTCCGGCCGCACCCCCGAGGCGCCGCTGGCCAGCAGCAGCACGGTGTCGTTGGTCGACATGCAGCCGTCGGTGTCGAGCCGGTCGAACGTCACGGCGGTGGCGTCGCGCAGCACCACGTCCAGGTCCTCGGCGCTGACGTCGGCGTCGGTGGTGATCACGCAGAGCATGGTGGCGAGGGCCGGCGCGAGCATGCCCGCGCCCTTGGCCATGCCGCCGACCATGTATCCGCCGTCCCCTCGGCGGAACGAGATCTTGCTGACGGTGTCGGTCGTCCTGATCGCATCGGCGGCCGCCAGGCCGCCGTCGCGCGAAAGCTGGGCGGCGGCCATGTCGACCCCGGCCAGCAGCGCGTCCATCGGCAGCCGCTCGCCGATCAGGCCGGTCGAGCAGACCGCGATCTCCGCGGCCCCGATCCCAGGGGCGCTGCCGCCCAGGACCTCGGCGGTCTTCTCCGCGGTGGCGTGGGTGTCCTGGAAGCCGAGCGGACCGGTGCAGGCGTTGGCGCCGCCCGAGTTGAGCACCACGGCCCGGACCCGGCCGCCGCTCAGGACCTGCGCCGACCACAGCACGGGCGCCGCCTTGACCCGGTTTCGGGTGAAGACGCCGGCCGCGGCGCACGACGGGCCGTCGTTGATGACGATGGCCAGGTCACGGGCACCGCCGCTCTTGATCCCCGCGGCCACGCCGGCCGCCCGGAACCCCTGCGGTGCTGTCACGCTCATGGCTGCTCCTCGGTTGAGACCGGCTCTGTGATCAAGGGGCGACTCCGTTCAGGGGAAGGCCGAGTTCTTCTGGAAGGCCAAGGGCGAGATTGGCGCTCTGGATCGCGCCGCCCGCCGTGCCCTTGGTGAGGTTGTCGATCGCGGCGACGGCGACGATCCGGCCCGCCCGCTCGTCCAGCGTGACCTGCAGGGCGGCCGTGTTGGCGCCGACCGTCATCGCGGTGGCGGGCCAGACGCCCTCAGGCAGCAGGCGCAGGAACGGTTCGTCCTTCACTGCCGTCTCGTACGCCTCCCGGAGCGCGGCGGCGGTGACGCCGGGCGTGGCGGGAGCCGTACAGGTGGCGAGGATGCCGCGGCTCATCGGCGCGAGCGTCGGGGTGAACGACACCCGGACCGGCCGCCCGGCCACCGCCGTCAGGTTCTGCTCCATCTCGGGGGTGTGCCGGTGGACACCGCCCACGCCGTACGCGCTGACCGAGCCCATGACCTCGCTGCCCAGCAGGTTCGGCTTGAGGGAGCGGCCGGCGCCGGAGGTGCCGCTCGCCGCGACCACGACGACGTCGGGCTCGGCCAGGCCGGCCGCGAACGCCGGGAACAGCGCGAGCGTCGCCGCGGTCGGGTAGCAGCCGGGGACCGCGATCCTGCGCGCGCCGCGCAGCCGCTCACGCCGGCCCGGCAGCTCCGGCAGGCCGTACGGCCAGGCGCCGGCGTGCTCGCCGCCGTAGAAGTGCGTCCAGTCCGCGGCGCTGGTGAGGCGGAAGTCGGCGCCACAGTCGACGATCAGCGTGTCCTGTCCGAGCCGGGCGGCGAGGTCGGCGGACTGGCCGTGCGGGAGGGCGAGGAAGACGACGTCGTGGCCGCTCAGCGCCTCCGGCGTGGTCTCCTCGATGATCCGGTCGGCGAGCGTGGGCAGGTGAGGCTGGTGCTCGCCGAGGCGGGTCCCCGCGCTCGACCCCGCGGTGAGCGTGCCGATGCCGATGGACGGGTGGCCGAGCAGCAGCCTGAGCAGCTCGCCCCCCGCGTACCCGCTCGCCCCGGCGACCGCCGCTTTCATCCCGTCCCCCAGCCTTTAGATGGCTTCTGCATGGCTATGCGGTACTGCTCATGAAATTGCTTACATGGAAAGTATGCAACCGACAGCATGATCATGCAACCACCGTCTCGCTGAGCGGACACCTGGCCTGCGTACCTACCGGTCGGTATCGTGATATTTCGGCGAACGACGACCCGGGAGCGCCCGACGATGACGATCACCAGGGAACAGGTCCAGGCCCAGCTCACCGCCCCCGGACAGCTCTTCGAGATGGAAGAGGCCGAGGTCGGCGGTCACAAGATCCGTACGTGGAAGCACGCCCCCTCGACCTTCCGGGCGCTGCTGGAGATCACCCGGTTCCATGGCGACAAGGTCTTCGTGGTCTACTCCGATGAGCGGTACACGTACGAGGAGCACTTCCGCCTGGCGGCGACGCTGGCGCACCGCCTGGTTGACGACTACGGCGTACGCAAGGGCGACCGGGTGGCCATCGCCATGCGGAACTACCCCGAGTGGATCGTCTCCTTCTCCGCCACCCTGGCCGTCGGGGCGGTCGCCGTACCGTTGAACGCGTGGTGGACGGAGCAGGAACTGACGTACGGCCTGGCCGACTCGGGGGCCAAGGTCGTGATCGCCGACGGAGAGCGCGCCGAGCGGCTGTCCGGCGCGGGGCTTCCCGTGATCGTCACGCGGGGCGCCGGCGCCGACCGCGCCGACTGGGCGAGCTGGGCCGAGGTGCTCGGCGAGGTGCGGGCCGATGTGACACTGCCGACGGTCGAGGTCGGCCCCGAGGACCCCGCCACGATCTTCTACACCTCCGGGACCACCGGCCGGCCCAAGGGCGCGCTCGGCAGCAACCTCAACCTCGGCCAGGCGCCGATGACCGTGGCCTACGCGACGATGCGCGGCGTCGCGCTCTCCGGCCAGGACCCGGCGGGCGCCGCGGGCAAACGCACCAGCACCCTCCTCGCCGTCCCGCTGTTCCACGCCACCGGGTGCTTCGCCGTGCTGCTGACCACGATGTTCAGCGGCGGCGGGCTGGTGCTCATGTACAAGTGGGACGCCGGCGTCGCGCTCGAGTTGATCGAGCGCGAGAAGGTCACCGGGATGACCGGTGTGCCGACCAGCGCCTGGCAACTCCTGTCGCACCCGTCCCTTCACGGCCGTGACATCTCGTCGCTCGGGTCGATCTCCTACGGGGGCGCGCCGGCCCCGCCCAAGCTGCTGGAACGGGTCACCGAGCTGCTCCCGGGCCGGACCCCGTCCAACGGGTACGGCATGACCGAGACGTCGGCGCTGGCCATCTACAACAGCGGCGGAGACTACCTCGCCAGGCCCGACAGCATCGGCCATCCGCTCCCGGTGGTGGATGTCAAGGTCTGCGACCCGCTCGGTGAGGAGCTGCCCCCGGGTCAGGTCGGCGAGCTGTGCGTCCGCGGACCGATCGTGATCATGGGGTATTGGAACCGGCCAGGGGCGACCGCCGAGACGTTCGTGGACGGCTGGCTGCACACCGGCGATCTCGCCAGGATCGACGAGGAGGGCTTCGTCTACGTCGTCGACCGAGCGAAGGACATGGTGATCCGCGGTGGCGAGAACGTCTACTGCGCCGAGGTCGAGGCGGCCTTGTTCGAACACCCGGCGGTGGACGACGCCGCGGTCATCGGCATCCCGGACGATGAGCTCGGCGAGCAGGTCGGGGCCGTCGTACGGATCAGGCCGGGCTCGGCGGCGTCCACCGAGGAACTGCGGGAGTTCCTGCGCGGACGACTGGCGGCCTTCAAGGTGCCGATCCGGTTCTGGTTCCGCGATGCCGAGCTGCCGCGCAACCCCGGCGGCAAGGTCCTCAAGACCCTGCTCAGGCAGGAGACCCTCGGCCGGTGAGTCCCTGCCGGATACGTCGGCCTGACCTTCGACGACGGCCCCGACCCGGGCAACACCACCACGCTGCTCGACACACTGAAAACAACGCCCGGCCGGCCCGGCGCAATACCATTCAGAGAAACGGATGGTGACGAAGGAATTTCGAGGGCCGCGAATCCCGGCCGAATCGCAGAAGATTGCCTCACCTGATGATTCGCCGCTTCGAGCGGCCGTGAGACTGCCAGGAAAGCGGGCTGGTACGGCTCCCGATCCAACAGGAGAGCCGTACCTCTAACGCCCGCATTCCGCTCCAGCAAGCCCCCCATGACTCGGCTGCGCCATCGCTGGAACGCTCTCCGAAAGAAAGCAATCGAAATCTATACAGAATCCGCAAACCATGTCCACAATGGCGGATGTGACCTGCATCACATCGAATTCTAGATTTCTTCTAGATAATTGAAAACGATAGCACCGGCTCAAGGTCGCCGCATTTTTCCGCGATCGCGAGAGCCACGTCCGAAACTCCGACGGGGACCCTCATCCGGGCGTCAGATCTGCCAGGGCTCCCAGAGCTTCGTCGAGATCTCCACGCCGAACGGCTCGGGGAGCTCGACCGTCTGGCCGAAGTCCCACACACCGGCGAGCATGCCGTAGGTCCCCTGCTCCCGGTCGGGATCGGCGTAGAGCAGCACTCTAGCCACCCGGGGATCGCGGTCCACCAGTAGGTAATGCGGGATCCCGCTCCGGGCGTACCGGCTCCCCGTGGTCAGTGGGGAACGCAGCGTCCCCGGGTGCGGCAGCTCATCCACCGCGTTCCCCCGCGAGGTGACCTCCATGACCATGACCACCTGTGCGGGGAGCAGGTGCCGCGTGCGCTGTTTCCGGGCCTCCACGAGCGTCCCCCCGTCGACCACGAGCAGGTCGGGAGTGCGCCCGTCCCCGATGTCGGCCAGGTTGAGGTCGGCCGCGTGAACGGCCTGCCACTCGGAACCGGTCCTGCCGGTCTCCGCAGCGGAGAAGACCTTCTCGACGTCTCTGACCATTTCGTTGTGATCGACCGGGGGGCACGGCGATCCGCCGATCTCGGCGTCCGGAAGCAGGTGGTGGACCACCGCGGCAACGCTCACGACTCCTCCAGGAATTCAGATCTACTGAGCGTAACATCGCAGTCACCGAAAGGTATGGAAATTTCCGGAACGGGTCAGAGCCGGTGATACATCACGTGCAGCCCCACGAAACCGTGCTCGGGATGGTCGAACGCCTCCGGCACGGTACCGATGATCTCGAAGCCGAGAGACTTCCACAGGTGCACGGCGGGGTCGTTGACCTCGACTACCGCGTTGAACTGGATGCCCCGGTAGCCCTCGGCACGCGCCCAGTCGACGACATGGCGACCGAGAGCGCGGCCCACCCCCCTGCCCTGCCGGGCCGGGTCGACGAGGAACGACGCGGTGGCCACGTGTGCGCCGCGACCGGGCCGGTTGGGCCCCATCTTCGCCGAGCCGAGGATCACACCGTCCTCGACCGCGATCACGGTCTGCCCCGGGGGCGGTTCCATCCACCACGGCCGGGCCTCTTCGAGGGTCTGCCCCTCGGGGAAAGCGTAAGTGCGCCCCGCATCGATGATCGCGGAGTAGAAGGGATGGATGTCGGGCCAGTCCTCGTCGGTGGCGGTTCTGATCTCCATCCGCCGAGGGTACTGACGGACACCGGCGGGCGCCGATTGATTTTCCGGCGCCCGCCGCGCTGTCCGTCCTGCCGTACGGCCCCGTCGTTCAGGTTGGCGGGTCAGGCTCCGCGGAGCCGGGCCCCGGTCCGGTCGGCGGCCAGGGAGACCGCGGCGTCGCGGGCCGCGGTGGTCTCCTCGACCGTGAGCGTCCGGTCGGCGGCCCGGAAGCGCAGCGTGTAGGCGAGCGACTTGCTGCCCGCGCCGACCTGCGGGCCCTGGTACACGTCGAACAGCCGGACCGACTCCAGCAACTCGCCCGCGCCCTCGCCGAGCGCGGCCGCCACCTCGGCGACCGGCGTCTCAGCCGGGACGATCAGCGCGACGTCCTGGGTGGCCACCGGGTAGGCGGACACCGCGGGCGCCTGAACCGGGCCCGGCGGCCGGAGCAACGACAACTCCAGCTCCATCGCGGCCGTGCGGGGCGGCAGGCCGTACGCCTCGACGACACGCGGGTGCAGCTCGCCCGCGTGGCCGACCACGACGCGCTCACCGGTGCCCGAGTCGGTGATGCTCAGCTCCGCGCACCGTCCGGGATGCCACGGCTCGTGCCGGCCGGCCCGGACCTGGATCTCGATCCCGGCCTCGCGGGCGACGACGCGAGCCGCCTCGATCGCGTCGGCCCAGGTGGCCTGGCGGCCCTCGCCCCACCATCCGGAGCGCTCGAGCTCTCCCGCGAGGACCACGGCCACGTGGTGCGGCTGCCTCGGCAGCGCCCTCTCGATCCGGGCGAGCTCCTCGTCGGACGGCCTGCGGTCGACCGCGAGCACCGGCGCCGTGGCCGGCGCGTCCGGCTCCGGCCGGTAGACCAGGCCGGTCTCGAACAGCGCCACGTCGGTGAAGCCACGACCCACGTTGCGTACCAGGGTCTTCAGCAGGCCCGGCAGCAGCGTGGTCCGCATGAACGGCTCGTCCTCGCTCAGCGGGTTGACCAGCCTGGTGACCCAGCGGCGCGCGTCGCCGGCGGCCAGTTGCAGGTTGTCGAGGTCGCGGCCGCCGATGAACGGATACGACAACACCTCGACGTACCCCGACATCGCCAGCGCCCGGCCCACCTTGCGGCGCAGCCGCTGCTCCTCGGTCAGCCCGGCGCCGGCCGGGGCGGCGGGCAGCACCGACGGGAGGTGCTCGTAGCCCTCCAGCCGGATGACCTCCTCGGCGAGATCGTTCGGGTCGGTCAGGTCGGGCCGCCAACTCGGTGGAGTGACCGTGATCAGGTCGTCGCCGGGGACGGCGAGCTTGTCGGCCAGGTCGCCGCTCGACACCACTCCGGTGGCGGCGACGCCGCCCGTCCCGGCGCCGGACAGCTCGGTACCGGACGGCTCCTGCGCCCCTTCGGCCACGGCGCAGCCGATCTGCTCCAGCCTGCGGATCACGGTCTCTCGCGAATACGGCAGACCGGCGACGCGGCCGGGGTGGCCGACGGGGATCGCGATCCGTACCGGGGCGGGCTCGACCCGGGCGTGGGTCACCCCGGGCTCGACGGTGGCCCCGCCCAGCTCGACGAGGAGTCGTACGGCACGCCAGGAGGCGGCCAGCGGCAGTTCGCGGTCGACGCCGCGCTCGAACCGCTTGGAGGCCTCGCTCACCAGGTTGTGCCGGCGCGACTCCCTGGCGATGCCGGTCGCGGAGAAGTGCGCGGCCTCGATCACGATGCCGGTGGAGACGTCGGAGATCTCGGTGTGCAGGCCGCCCATCGTGCCGGCCATCGAGATCGGCCCGGAGTCATCGGTGATCAGGATGTCTTCCTCGTGGAGCTCACGCACCACATGGTCGAGCGTCTCCAGGCTCTCCCCCGGCCGGGCGCGCCGTACGACGATCTCGCCCGTCAGGCGGGAACGGTCGAAGGCGTGCAGCGGCTGGCCGAGTTCCAGCATCACGTAGTTCGTCACGTCGACGGCGAGCGAGACCGGCCGCATGCCGGCGCGCGCCAGTCGCACCCGCATCCACAGCGGGCTCTCGGCGGCGGGGTCGAACCCGGTGACGGCGCGCAGCACGAACCGGTCGCAGGCGGTGGGGTCGGCGATCGACGCCGGCCACGACTCGCCATCGGCGGCGGGCACCTCGATCTGGGCGGGATCGCGGAACGGCACGCCGAACGCGATGGCCGCCTCGCGCGCCACGCCGCGGATCGACAGCGCGTACCCCCGATCGGGGGTGACCTCCAGCTCCAGCACGTCGTCGCGCAGGCCGAGCAGTTCGACCACGTCGGCCCCGATCGGGGTGTCCTGCGGCAGCAGCAGAATTCCCGGGGAGGACTCGGCGATGCCGAGCTCGGCCTCCGAGCAGATCATGCCGTCCGACATCCGCCCGTAGGTCTTGCGGGAGCCGATCTCGAACCCGCCGGGCAGGACGGCGCCGGGCAGCGCGACCGGCACGACCGCGCCCTCCGAGAAGTTGGTCGCGCCGCACACGATCTCACGCGGCGCGGCCTCCCCGACCTCGACCTTGCAGTGCCGGATGGGCTTCTTGAACCCGGTCAGCTCCTCGATCTCGAGGACCCGGCCGACGACCACGTTCTTGATCTCGTGGCCGTACGAGGTGATGGCCTCCAGCTTGAGACCGGCGGCGGTGAGCTTGTCCGCCACCTCGTGGGCGGTGACCGCGGGAAGATCGACGTACTCCCGCAGCCAGGAGAGCGGGACCCTCATCAGACCTCCATCCCGAACGGCAGGGTGAACCGGATGTCGCCCTCGACCATGTCGCGCATGTCCTCGGCGTTGTGCCGGAACATCAGCGTGCGCTCGATGCCCATGCCGAAGGCGAAACCGGAGTAGACGGACGGGTCGACCCCGCAGGCGAGCAGCACGCGCGGGTTGACCATGCCGCAGCCGCCCCACTCGATCCAGCCCTCGCCCTTGCACGTACGGCACGGCGGGTTGCCGGGCGCCGCCGAAGCGCCGCGGCAGACGAAGCAGCGCAGGTCGAGCTCGGCCGACGGCTCGGTGAAGGGGAAGTAGTTCGGCCGGAACCGGGTGTCGATGCCCGTGCCGAACATCACCTCGGCGAACCTGTCGAGCGTGCCCTTCAGGTGAGCCATCGTCAGCCCCTTGTCGACCGCCAGGCCCTCCACCTGGTGGAAGACCGGCGTGTGGGTGGCGTCGAGCTCGTCGGTGCGGAAAGTCTTGCCCGGCGAGACCACGTAGACCGGCAGCGGACGCGACAGCAGCGCGCGGATCTGCACCGGCGAGGTCTGGGTGCGCAGCACCTTGCCCGACTCGGTGCTCTCCACGAAGAACGTGTCGTGGTCGGAGCGGGCCGGGTGGTCGGGCGCGATGTTCAGCGCGTCGAAGTTGAACCACTCACCCTCGAGCTCGGGGCCCTCCGCGACCTCGTAGCCCATCGCGACGAACGCGTCGGCGACGTGCTCCTGCAGTGTGGTGAGCGGGTGCCGGGCGCCGCGGGGCCCGCGGTCCCACGGCAATGTGACGTCGACGGTCTCCTCGATGAGGACGCGGGCGTCGCGTTCGGCCTCCAACTCGACCTGGCGGGCGGCCAGCGCCTCGCCGATGGCCTTGCGTGCGGCGCCGATCCGCTTGCCCGCCTCGGACCGCGCGGCGGGCGGTAGCGCGCCGATCTCGCGGTTGGCGAGCGCGACGGGCGATCTGTCTCCGGCGTGCGCGAGCCGGGCCTGCTTGAGTTCGTCGAGGTCTTTCGCCGTGGCGATGGCGGCGAGCGCATCGTCCTGCGCCCGCGCGACCTCGTCCGCGTGCAACGGCGTCACCTCGACCGGGTCATAGGTGTTCGACAAGAGAAAGCTCCGTATCCAGGGCGGCGAGCGCCGGGCGCTCGGCGGAGTCGAGTCTAGTGCCCTGGCCGTCAGTCTCCGTCCCGGACGGATCTTGACAGCTGGGACACTGTCCGATCAGCCCACCGGGCCGTCAACCGAAGTCGGGGGCGCCGGCGGGCAAGATAAATCGGAACTCGGCGCCACCGCCGGGCGCGCGCTGCACGCTGATCGTGCCGCCGTGGGCCTCCACAAGGCCCTTGACGATGAACAGGCCGAGCCCGGTGCCTCCCCGGCGACGCCCGTTGCCGCGCCAGAACTGGCGGAAGACACGCCCGACCAGCTCGGGCGCCACGCCCTCACCCTCGTCGCGTACCGACACCGCCACTCCCCACTCGACCGGCTCCACCACTATGGTCACCGTACCGCGTCCGTGCCGCAGCCCGTTTTCCACCAGGTTGCCGAGGATTTGGTCGATCTTGTCCTGGTCGAGCCAGGTCTCGGGCAACTCGCCGCGGACCTCCAGGCGGAAGCGCTCCTCCCGCTCCCCCGCCGCCACGCGGCCGGCGATGATCCGGCGGGCACGCGCCGGAATGTCGACGATCTGGCGGTGAATCTGCAGCCGGCCGGACTCGATCCTGGACACGTCGAGAAGTTCGGTGATCAACCGGGTGACCCGGTCGGCGTCGGCGTTCACCGTCTCCAGCATGACGAGCTTCTGCGCGTCGGAGAAGCGCTCCCACTTCCCAAGCAGCGTGGCGGTGAACCCCTTGACGCTGGTCAGCGGCGATCTGAGCTCGTGGGCGACGGTGGACACGAGGTCGGCCCGGCTGCGCTCGAGACGGGCCCTGGCCGAGGCGTCCCTGAGCGTGAGCACGATCCGGACGACCGGGCCGCCGCGCTCGGGACTGCGGACGAGGCGCGTGACGGCCAGGAGTTCCGGGCGGCCCGGCAGATGCAGCGGGCGCTCCGGCTGACGGCTGCGGGTAGCCAGTCCGCCATGCGGGTCCAGGCATTTCCACCAGTCACGGCCGTCCGCGTCACGTAACGGGAGGGTGTCGCTGATGTGCCGGCCGGTCGCCGCCTCGCGCGTCACCCCGGTCAGCCGCTCCGCGGCCCGGTTCACGCCGAGCACGACGCCGTCGACGTCGACCACGACCAGCCCGTCGGGAAGCTCGTCCATGTCGATGTGCGCACTCCCCTGGTCGGCCCGATCCCGGGTGCCGCCTGGGGTGTCGTCACATCGCACGAGAGCGCCTCCTTGACTTCCGCCTGGGACTTCCGCCAGGGACTTCCGCCTGGGTCCTGCCCGCCGACAATAGCGGGATTCCTGGGAATGTCGGCAGGGTCAACCGCGCCGGGTAGTGGGTTCTTCTACAGCGTGTAATGTCTGCCGTTGAACTCGCGCGGAAGCGTAGAGGCAAACACCCGCCGCGGTGGCGAGATTGAGGCTTTCGGCCCGGCCGTAAATGGGCACCCGCACCACCTCGTCCGCGAGATCGAGCAGCTCGGCCGGCAGCCCCCATGCCTCGTTCCCGAACACCCACGCCGTCGGCCGGGACAGGTCGGCATCGTCGAGCGTCCGGGTGCCCGCGCCGTCGGCGGCGAGCACCCGCAGCCCCGCCTCGCGCACCTGCCGTACGGCCTCGGCCACCGGGGCGCCGGTCGCGACCGGGAGGTGGAACAGGCTCCCGGCACTGGCCCGGACGCACTTGCCGTTGTAGGGATCGACCGAGGCGCCACTGAACACCACGGCGTCCGCTCCCGCGGCGTCCGCCGTACGCAGGACCGTGCCCGCGTTGCCGGGGTCGCGGACGTGGGCGAGCACGGCCACGAGCCGGGCGCCGGACGGCACCGCCTCAGCGAGCGGGACGTGGACGAACCGGCACACGGCGACGATGCCCTGCGGCGTGACGGTCTGGGTCAGCTCGGCCATGACCTCGCCGCTGGCCCGATGGACCGGGACACCCGCCGCCGCGGCGGCGCCCACGATGTCGGCGTGCCGCGTCCGCGCCTCGGTGGTCGCGAACAGTTCGACCGTCGCGCCCTCGACCGCCAGTGCCTCGCGGACCGCCTGCGGTCCCTCGGCGAGGAACGCCCGGTCTCGATCGCGGAAGGCTCGCTTGACCAGTCTGCGCGCGGCCTTGGCCCGCGGCGACCTGATATTCGTGATCTCCGCCATGACCACCTCGGATCCCTCGTTTCCCCTCAACATGACCGAGGGCCCACCGGACGACGGTGAGCCCTCGAGTTCAGGTGGCCGGTTCAGGCGACCGGTGCGTTCACGTCGGCCGGGAGCGCCTTCTTGGCGGACTCGACCAGCGTGGCGAAGGTCTGCGCGTCGTTCACCGCGAGGTCGGCCAGGATCTTGCGGTCCACCTCGATGCCGGCGAGGCGCAGGCCCTGGATGAACCGGTTGTAGGTCATGCCGTTGAGGCGCGCGGCCGCGTTGATCCGCTGGATCCACAGACGGCGGAACGCGCCCTTCTTGTCCTTGCGGTCACGGTACGCATAGGTCATCGAGTGGAGCATCTGCTCCTTGGCCTTGCGGTACAGCCTCGACCGCTGCCCCCGGTAACCGCTCGCCCGCTCGAGGACGACCCGGCGCTTCTTCTTGGCGTTGAGCGCCCGCTTCACGCGTGCCATTTCGTTCTATCTCCCCGGGTCGTTACTTGGCGAGCAGCTTCTTGATCTTCTTGGTGTCGGCGTCCGACATGACGACCACACCGTCGAGACGGCGCGTGCGGGTGGACGGCTTGTGCTCGAAAAGGTGCTGCCGGTTGGCACGGCGGCGCATGACCTTGCCGGTACCGGTCAGCCGGAACCGCTTCTTCGCACCGCTGTGCGTCTTCATCTTCGGCATGTCAGCCGTCTCTCCCTACTTATCCGTGCCGCCGGTCCGGACTCGACCCTCCGGGCCGACGGCGTGATCTACCACGCCGGGACCATGACAGCCCTGGCTCATCCAATATGTCGTCTGTTTCCGAGTGCTCGGACCCGGCTCACCCGGCCGGACGCGCCGTCACTCGGGTTGCGCGGACTGCACGGCCTGCGCGGGCTGTTCCTGGGCGTCGGCGGAATCCTCCGCCGTCGGATCCGCTCCGCGCTGTGCCTTGGCCGCCGCCTTCTCGGCCTTCGCCTCGGCCTTCTTCTTGTGCGGCCCGATCACCATGATCATGTTTCGGCCGTCCTGCTTGGGCTGCGACTCCACGAAGCCCAACTCCATGACGTCCTCGGCGAGCCGCTGGAGCAGCCGGAACCCCAGCTCCGGACGGGACTGCTCGCGGCCCCGGAACATGATCGTGACCTTGACCTTGTCTCCCGCCTTCAGGAAGCGCACGACGTGACCCTTCTTGGTCTCGTAGTCGTGCGGATCGATCTTCGGCCGGAGCTTGATCTCCTTTATGATCGTGTGCGCCTGGTTGCGGCGGGCCTCTCGCGCCTTCATGGCCGACTCGTACTTGAACTTGCCGTAGTCCATGAGCTTGCAGACCGGCGGCCGGGCCGTCGCCGCGACCTCCACGAGGTCGAGGTCGCTCTCCTGCGCCAGCTTCAGGGCGTCACCGATGGAGACGATGCCGACCTGCTCGCCGTTCGGGCCGACGAGGCGGACCTCGGGCACACGAATGCGGTCGTTGATGCGGGGCTCGGTGCTGATGGGACCTCCAAAAGACTTCCGCTAGCTGCTCGACCGTGCGGGAAACACAAAAACCCCGCACGTCACGCATGCGGGGTCACTGAGCCGAGCTCTTGCCGAAACTCCCGGCCCAGCCGGGTGCTCCGGTGTGATCCTTGACCCGTCCACCTTTCGGTGGATCAGGTGGGAGGAGGACCTCCGCTTGCGCGTCCGGCGGCGCGCCGGACCGATCGATGACTCACAATAGCACAACGCCGAGACCGCACGGAGCATTCCTCCCGCCGCTCCTCGCGACGGCGGTTCACCCGGCCCGACCCGCGATCCGACGCGCGATCTCGGCCTCGCCGGCGACGCGCATCGCCTCGACCGGGACGTCGTCCCGGCCCGTCATCAGCTCCACCTGCCTGACCGCCTGGTGCAGCAGCATCGGGAAGCCGCCGACCACGGTCAGTCCCCGGTCCCGTACGGCTGTCGCCAACGGTGTCGGCCAGGGAGAGTACACGACGTCGAACAGCGCGCCCTTGTGCGGCAGCGCGGCGGCCACCTCCCGGGCGAGGCGGTCGGCCGCCCCGGAAGGCAGCGTGGAGATCACCAGTTCCCCCACGCGGGTCCGGCCGGCCCGATCGCCGCCGAACCGGTCGAACCCGCTCACGGTCACCGCCATCCCGAGCCGCTCGGCCACCCGGAGGGTCTCCCCGGCACGGGCGGGGTCGCGGACCACGAGGGCGACCTCGGTCAGCCCCAGCTCGCGCAGGGCGGCGATCGCCGAGGCCGCGGTCGCCCCGCCGCCCAGGACCGTCGCCCCCGCCGGCGCGGACACCCCCGCCTCGTTGAGCGCCGCCACGATGCCGTACACGTCGGTGTTCTCGCCATGCCGCGCGCCGCCGTCCCTGAGGTCGCCGTCCCTGAGGTCGCCGTCCCTGAAGCCGCCGTCCCTGAAGCCGCCGTCCCTGAAGACCACGGTGTTGGCGCCGCCGACCGCCTCGGCCAGGTCGGAGACCGTGTCGAGCAGGGGCAGCACGGCGCGCTTGAGCGGCATCGTGAGCGACAGACCCGCCCATTCCGGTCCCATCGTGGCGAGCAGCCCGGCCAGGCCGTCCTCGTCGCACTCGATCGCGTCGTAGCGCCAGTCACGCAGGCCCAGCCCGGCGTAGGCCGCCCGGTGCAGGACCGGGGACAGCGAGTGCGCGATGGGCGAGCCGAGCACGGCGGCCCGGCGGGCGATCGCGGTCATCGGGTGTTCCTGTTGAGCTCTTCGACGAACCTCTGGTGCTCGGTGTCGCTGTCGGTGAACTTCGTGATGCCCCGCTTGGGGTCCACGGTCACGAAGAACAGCCAGTTGCCGTCGGCCGGCTTCAGCGCCGCCTCGATGGCGTGCTCGCCCGGGTTGCTGATCGGGCCGGGCGGCAGACCGAGGTACTTGTAGGTGTTGTACCGCGAGGTGCTCTTCAGGTCGGCGTGCGTGGCGGCGATGCCGTACTTGCCCAGGCCGTACATGACCGTGCTGTCCATGGAGAGCGTCATCTGCGGGTTGTGTCCGAGCCGGTTGTAGATGACCCGCGCCACCTTGGGCATGTCCTGCGTGCTGCCGGACTCGGCCTGCACGATGCTGGCAATGATCATGATCTGGCGAGGCGTGAAGCCCAGTTGCTTGGCCCGTACGTCGAGGTCGAGGCGCTCGGCGGTCTGGGTGAACCGCTCGACCATCTTGGCCAGGGTCTGCTTCGGCGTCTGCTTCGGACTGATCTCGTAGGTCGCGGGGAACGCGTACCCTTCGAGCCTGCCCTTGGCGTACGAGGGAAGGCCGAGGTCCTCCTTGGCGGCCTTGCGGAACTCCGAGACGGGCCTGCCCGTGGCCGTGGACAGTTCGGTGTAGATCTTGCTGAGGCGCAGACCCTCGCGGATCGTCAGCCTGTTGAGCACCCGGTTCTTCGGGTCCAGCAGGGTGAGGGCGGCGGCGGCCGACATGCCCTTGCGCATCGCGTACTGCCCCGGCTGGAGTGAGGAACTCTTGCCCGCCGCGCCGACGGCGTTGACGAACGCCCTGGCACTGGCGACGACGCCCGCGTCCTCCAGCATCTGGGCGATGTCGGAGGCGGTGGCCCCCTCGTTGATCTCGACGACGACCTCCCCGGTCCCCTCGCCGGTGTAGTCCTTCGGGATCATCACGTCGCCGACCCAGTTGAAGCCGTAGTATCCGGCACCGCCCAGGACGCCGACGATGATCACAAGGGCGAACAGGGTCGCGACGTAGCCCTTGCGACGCTGCCGCTTGCGCCGCCGGCGACTGCGACGCTGCTGGGTCCGGCTGCCGGGGGCCCGACGGCGGGACGGCGCCTCGTCGTCCTCGGCGCCTAGCAAGAAGTCCATGTCCAGATCATTCATAGTGCGCTGGCCAATCTCCCGGTCCGGACGGTCCCGCGTCAAGCGGATGGACCGAACCGGGGGTCGGGGCCGTCCTCCTCCGGGACCAACTAACGCTAGTTCGCCCCGAGATACCTGTTCAGCTCCTCCCGATATTTCCGGAACTCCGTCTCTTTGTCAGTAAATTTGGTGATTTTCCGCCGTGGATCGGTCGTTACGAACCAGTACCAGTCGCCCTTGGCCGGTTGGAGGGCCGCCCGCAGGGCGCTCTCCCCCGGGTTGCCGATCGGCGCCGGCGGCAACCCCGGGCGGGCGTAGGTGTTGTACGGCGAGTCCACCTTGGTGTCCTGCACGGAGACCTTCAGCGTGTGCCTGCGCAATGCGTAGTTGACCGTGCTGTCCATCTCCAGCTTCGCGCCCCGCCGCAGCCTGTTGTACACGACCCGTGCGATCTTGGGGTAGTCGGAGTCCCGGCCGCCCTCGGCCTGCACGATGCTGGCCAACGTCACGGCCTGCAGCGGCGTCAGGTTGTACCGGGGGGCCAGCCGCTCCAGGCGGACGTCGCGGGCCGCCTGCCGGAACCGGTCGATCATCGCGGCGAGCAGTCCCTGGGCGGTCGTGCCCGGCGTGATCTCGTAGGTCGCCGGGAAGAGGAACCCCTCGACCACGCCCCCGGCGTACGCGGGCAGCCGCAGGCCGTCCGGCCGGGCTACGGCCCTGGTGAAATCCTCCAGCGGGATGTCCGACTTGGCCGAGAGCGTGGCGAGCACCTCGGACAGGCGCATCCCCTCGGGCACGGTCACCGTGCGCATCACGCGTGAAGTCGGGGCAAGCAGGAGATCGAGCGCCGAGGCGGCCGCCATCCCCCGGCGCATGCGGTAGCGGCCGGGCTGCAGGCTGCCCTCCTTGGACCGCGCCACGACCGCCTGCACGAACGACTGGGTGCTGGCCACCACACCCGCCCGCCGCAGGGTCTCGCCGATCTCGCCCGCACTCTGGCCTGGGATGATCTCCACGATCACCGCGCCGGAGCCTGCGCCCACGAAGTCCTCGACATCGGGGACGGGGCGCAGGACGGAACGCACGCCGAACACGGCGGCCACCGTGACCAGGGCGACGCCTCCGGCCACGATGACCGGACCACGCCTCACGCGCCGGTCCCGCCGCTCGCTTCCTCGCCGGGATCGATGCCCGAGTCGTCCTCGAGCCTCCGGCCCGGCGGTCGGCCGGTGGCGCGTTCACCGTCGAGCGCGGCCTGCAGCAACACGACGGCCGCGGCCTGGTCGATCACGCTGCGCTGGTCGCGCGACCGCACGCCGCTGGAGCGCAGTCCCCGCTGGGCCGCGACCGTGGTCAGCCGCTCGTCGACCAAGCGGACGGGGGCCCGGCCGATGGCCGCGGCGAGTCGCGCGGCGAGCCGGGTCGCGAACTCCCGCGCGGCCGCGGCGGCGTGACTCTCCCGTCCGGACAGCGAGGTCGGCAGGCCGACGATGACCTCGATCGCCTCGTGCTCGGCCACGATCTCCACGATCCTGTCCAGGTCTCCCCGGCCGCGCCGTACGGTCTCCACGGGCGTGGCCAGCAGGCCGGACGGGTCGCTGCGGGCCACCCCGATCCGGACCGTGCCCACGTCGACGCCGATCCGGGCGCCATGCCTCATGACACGACCGCCGTCAGCCAAGGGACGAGGAGATGGCCTCCTCGACCGCGCGAAGCGCGTCGCCGACCGCCTCCGGACGGGTTCCGCCGCCCTGCGCCACATCGTCCTTACCGCCACCGCCACCCCCAAGTGTCCTGGCGGCGACGCCGACGAGCCGACCGGCCTTCAGACCGCGCTCGCGTCCCGCCTCGTTGACCGCGGCCACGACGACCGGTCGGTCAGAGGGGATGCCGACCACCACGATGACCGCGGCGCGGTCGCCCGGGAACCGGCCGCGCACATCGAGGGCGAGTTTACGCAGGTCGTCCGGGGAGGTGCCATCAGGCGCGCGGTGCGCCACCACGGAGACCCCATGGATGTCACGGGCACCGGCGGCCAGCTCGCCGGCGGCGGCGAGCACCTGCGCCGACCGCAGCCGCTCGAGCTCCTTCTCCGCGGTGCGCAGGCGGGTGACGATGCCCTCGATCCGCTCGGGCAGTTCCTCGCGGCGGGTCTTGAGCTGCTCGCTGAGCTGGGCGACCAGCACGCTCTCGCGGGCGAGGAACCGGAACGCGTCGAGGCCGACCAGCGCCTCGACCCGGCGCACGCCCGCGCCGATCGACGCCTCGCCGAGCACCTTGACCAGGCCGAGCTGGCCGGAGCTCGCGACGTGGGTGCCGCCGCACAGCTCACGGGAGTAGTCGCCGACCTCGACGACGCGGACCTCGTCGCCGTACTTCTCGCCGAACAGCGCGAGCGCGCCCATCGCGCGGGCCTGCGCCTGGCTGGTGTAGAAGGCGTTGACCTTGAGGTCGTTGATCAGGATCGCGTTGACCTCGTCCTCGACGTCGCGCAGCACGCTGGGCGGTACGGCCCCGGCCGCGGTGAAGTCGAAACGGAAGCGGCCCGGCGAGTTCTCCGAGCCCGCCTGCGCCGCCGACTCCCCGAGTGCGTTGCGGAAGCCGCGGTGGACGAGGTGGGTCGCGGTGTGGCTGCGGGAGATCGCGCGGCGCCGCTCCAGGTCGATCTCGGCGTGCGCCTGGTCGCCGACGCGGACCTCACCGGTGCGTACCTTGCCACGGTGCACGATCAGGCCGGCGACCGGCGACTGGACGTCGTTGATCTCGATCTCGGCGCCTTCGGTGCGGATGACCCCCTGGTCGGAGAGCTGGCCGCCGCCCTCGGCGTAGAACGGCGTGCGGTCGAGGACGACCTCGAGCGTCACGCCGGCGCCCACGGCCGGTACGGCGAGGCCGTCGACGAGCAGGCCGATGACGCCGGCCTCGGCCACGATGTGGTCGTAGCCCAGGAAGTCGACCCTGCCGGACTTCTCCAGGATGCTCGTGAAGACCGAAATGTCGGCGTTGCCGGTCTTCTTCGCCGCCGCGTCGGCCTTGGCCCGGTCCCGCTGCTCCTGCATGAGCCGCCGGAAGCCCTCCTCGTCGACCTGCAGGCCCTGCTCGGCCGCCATCTCGAGCGTGAGGTCGATCGGGAAGCCGTACGTGTCGTGCAGTTGGAACGCCTGGTCGCCGCCCAGAACGGCCCTGTCCTTCCGCTTGGTCTCCTCCACCGCCGCGTCGAAGATCGCGGTACCGGTGCGGAGCGTGCCGAGGAAGGACGCCTCCTCCGCGTCGATGACCGTGTGGATGTTCGCCGCGTCCGCCTTGAGATCGGGGTACTGCTCACCCAGGGCGTCGATGGTCACCGCGGTCAGCTCGTGCATGTACCGCTCCTCGCCGGCGCCGAGCAGGCGGAGGTTGCGGATCGCCCGGCGGAGCATGCGGCGCAGCACGTAACCGCGGCCCTCGTTGGACGGCAGCACGCCGTCGCCCACGAGCATCACACCGGCGCGCATGTGGTCGGCCACGACCCGCAGCGACACGTCGCCGCGATTGTCCCTGCCGTAGCGGGACCTGGTCAGCTGGGCGGCACGATCGAGGATCTTGTACGTCGTGTCGATCTCGTAGATGTTGTCGACGCCCTGCAGGATCGCCGCCATGCGCTCCAGGCCCATGCCGGTGTCGATGTTCTTGGCCGGCAACTCGCCGCTGATGTCGAAGTCGACCTTGTTGCGGACGGTGGCCAACTGCTCCTGCATGAAGACGAGGTTCCACACCTCGAGGTAACGGTTCTCGTCGGCGATCGGACCGCCCTCACGACCGTACTCGGGGCCGCGGTCGTAGTAGATCTCCGAGCACGGCCCGCCGGGACCCGGCACGCCCATGTGCCAGTAGTTGTCGGCGAGGCCGCGCCGCTGGATGCGCTCGAGCGGCAGGCCCACCTTCCCGTGCCAGATGTCCACGGCCTCGTCGTCGTCCAGGTAGACGGTCGCCCAGAGCCGGTCCTCGGCGAAGCCGAAACCGCCCTCGGACTCCGGCCGGGTGAGCAACTCCCAGGCGAACGGAATCGCCTGCTCCTTGAAGTAGTCGCCGAAGGAGAAATTGCCCAGCATCTGGAAGAAGCTGGCGTGCCGGGTCGTCTTGCCGACCTCGTCGATGTCGAGCGTGCGCACGACCTTCTGCACGCTGGCCGCCCGCGGATAGGGCGGCTTCTGCTGCGCCAGGAAGTAGGGCTTGAACGGGACCATGCCCGCGTTGACCAGAAGCAGCGTCGGGTCCTCGGCGACCAGGCTGGCCGAGGGCACGATGGTGTGCCCGCGCTCCTCGAAGAAGCGCAGGAAGCGGCGGGCGATCTCTGCCGACTCCATTTCAGCGGCCATCCTTTGCGTCGTCGTTTCCGTGGGCGCCGATCCCGTCGACGGCGCCGCTCCTGTCAACACTGCTGATTCGGTTAACACTGCCGAGCCCGAGTTCGGCCCGCAACTCACTTTCCCTGCTCGCCGCGTGCCGCCGTACCTCCCCGGCGAACTCCCTGAGCCGGTCGGCGAGGGTCACCGCGCGGCCGGCCGCGCGCCGGGCGACGTGCTCGGGCCGCAATGACTGAAGCTTACGCATGACCCAGACCGCCAGGCACGCTCCCAGCGCCATGTAGAAGAGGCGCCGGATCACCCGCGCCCCCTCCGGGCCGGTGACCGGTCGCCCTGCCGGGGAGCCGGTACGGACACCGGGCCCCCGCGTCGCGCCGCGATCGCGGCGCGCAGGCCGTGCCCGAGCGCGGAGATCTTGATCAGCGGAGTGGCGAACAGCGCGGACGCGACGCCGGTTATCTTCACCAGATCGCCACTGACGGCGCGCGCGTTGTCGGTGATGGCCTCGGTCTCCACCAGCCTGCGGTTGGCCTCGGAGACCGTCCGGCCCATGTCGTCGAGCAGCGGTGCCAGGCGCTCGCTCAGCTCGGCCACCGACTTGGTCGTCTCGTTCAGCAGTCTGGTCAGCTTCACCAGCACGACGGCCAGGAAGCAGACCAGAATCGCCCAGAAGACGGCGACGAGCAGACCCGCCAGCTCTCCCGCGCTCAGCATGCGCCGATCTCCCTAGTTCGTTTACTTGATCAGCCGAGGGCAGATCTTGTCGGTCAGGGCACCAGACCCTACCGCGAACGCGTTGCCCGCCGATCCTCGCCACACACTTGGCGGATTTTTCACTCGCCGCGGAGGAAGGCCCTGATCTTCGTCCAGCGCTCGCCGTAGCGCGCCTCGGCCCCGTGGCCGGTCGGCTCGTAGTAGCGGCGGTCCCGCAACTCTTCCGGGGCGTAGTCCTGCTTGACCAGGCCGTGCTCGAAGTCATGCGGGTACTGGTAGCCCTTCCCGTGGCCCAGCTTCTTCGCACCGGGGTAGTGCGCGTCACGCAGAGGGGCGGGGACCGATCCGATCCTGCCGCGCCGTACATCGTCGCAGGCGGCGCCGATGGCCTTCACGACCGCGTTGGACTTGGGCGCGAGCGCGCAGTGGATCACCGCGTGCGCGAGGTTGATCCGCCCCTCCGGGAGCCCGATGAAGTCCACGGCCTGTGCGGCGGCGACCGCGGTCTGCAGGCAGGTGGGGTCGGCCATGCCCACGTCCTCGGACGCGAAGATCACGATCCGGCGGGCGATGAACCGCGGATCCTCCCCCGCCTCCACCATCCGGGCCAGGTAGTGCAGCGCGGCGTCGGCGTCGGAGCCGCGCATGCTCTTGATGAACGCGCTGACCACGTCGTAGTGCTGATCGCCCTGGCGGTCGTAGCGTACGGCCGCCTTGTCGACCGCCCGCTCCACGACGTCGACGGTGACCTCGCCCGCGCCGCCGTCCACGAGCAGCGCGGCGGCCTCCAGGTAGGTGAGCGAGCGGCGGGCGTCGCCTCCGGCGAGCCGTACGAGCTGGTCGAGCGCGTCGGGCCGCAGGGTGACCCGCCCGCCGAGGCCACGCGGGTCGGCGACCGCGCGCTCCAGAACGGCCCGGATGTCGTCTTCGGTCAGCGACTCGAGCGTGAGCAGCAGCGAGCGGGACAGCAACGGGGAGATCACCGAGAAGAACGGATTCTCGGTGGTCGCGCCGATGAACGTGACCCAGCGGTTCTCCACGGCGGGCAGCAGCGCGTCCTGCTGCGCCTTGTTGAATCTGTGAACCTCGTCGACGAACAGCACGGTCTGCCTGCCGGTCATGCCCAGCTCGCGGCGGGCCTGGTCGATCGCGGCGCGCACGTCCTTCACGCCCGCCGACACCGCGGAGATCTCCACGAACCTCCGCTTCGTGACGCCCGAGACCACGTAGGCGAGGGTCGTCTTGCCGGTCCCCGGAGGCCCCCACAGGAACAGCGACATCGGCGCGTCGCTCTCGACGAGCCGCCGCAGCGGGGTGCCGCGGCCCAGCAGGTGCCGCTGCCCGATCACCTCGTCCAGGCCGCGCGGACGCATCCGCACCGCCAGCGGTTCCTGACCGCGGTGGGCCTCCTCGGCCGCCGAATCGAACAGGCTCTCCACATCGCCGACACTACCGTCACCCACCCCAGACCGCCGTCGCTCCGCTGTGCCCGAGCCGTACGACGTAGTAGCCGACGGCCAGGGCGAGCACGACGGAGGCGGCCGAGACGGCGACGACAGGAACGACTTCACTGCTCCTGGTGGGGCTTGAGCGAGTGCTCGGGACGGGTTTCCGCCCTGATTACGCCGCGGCGCGGCGGACGGTTCGCCGGAAGATCAGACGGAGGGAGGGGCAGTTTACTGCAAAAGAGTAGTAATACCCACGATGCCCCCGCTTTACACGAAGCGAACGCGATCACGACTAGAGTGACGATCCGAAATCGTCATAGAAGGTAAAAGGAAAGGCAAAGCGGTGACCGACACTGATCGGCAGAAGCAGCCGGCTTCGCGCACGGCCAGGCGTACTACCACCCCTCGTGTCGGCCCCTCGCGCGTCGGCCTGGGTCTCGGAGTCGGCCTCAGCGTGCTCGCGCTCGTCGGCGGCCTGGCCGCGTGCGGCGGCACGAGTGACAAGGCGTCGGGCGGGGAGAGCCCGAGCGCCGCGCCGTCGGCCGGACCCTCGGTCACCGAGACCGAGTTGCCGGAAGCCACGCCCAGCGCGCGCCCCACCGACCTTCGGCAGATCAGCTGCCAGTACCGAAAGGACGACACCGGCAGCCCCGCGAAGCTCGTCGGCTACCCGCCGAAGCGGCTCACCCGGTCGGTGATCAAGGCGACCAAGATGACCCTCAGGACGAACCTCGGCGACATTGTGATCAACGTGTCCGCCGAGGCGACGCCCTGCGCGCTGAACTCCTTCGCGTTCCTGGCCGAGAAGAACTTCTTCGACAACACCGTCTGCCACCGCCTCACGACCATGGAGTCCAACGGCCTCGGCCTACTGCAGTGCGGCGACCCTCAGGCCAAGGGCGACGGCAAGAACCCGACCGACGGCACGGGCGGTCCCGGCTACCTGTTCGACGACGAGAACATCGGAGTTCCCCTCGCCCGCGGCACCGTGTTCCTGGCCCAGTCGCCGGACGCGGTCAACGCCAACGGCAGCCAGTTCGTGTTCTCCTACACCGATGAGAACGGCCAGCTTCCCGCTGACTACACCGTCTTCGGAATTGTGAGCGAGGGGCTCGACATCATCGACAAGGTGGCCAAGGGCGGTGTCATCGTCTTCCCCGACGGCGGCGACATCACCAACGAGGACGGCGGCTCCAACGCCCCCAAGACCCGCGTGCTGATCAAGGACCTGACGGTCTCCTGACCCCAACCCCCGTGGTGATCTTGCGAATTCTCGCAAGCGGGGGCGATGAGCTGCGCAAACACCCTTCGTGATCTTGCAGTAACTCGCATGCGGGCCATCCGAGCAGGGCTTCCGTCGTTCGTGATCTTGCAGTCGCATCCGAACTGCAAGATCACGAACGATGTTCTCGCAAGATCACGCGCCGGGGGTGGGGGTGGGCTGGGCGGGAGTCTCACCCTTGGGCTTGGCGTCGACGCCGGCCTCCTTGCGCTGCTCGCCCGTGATCGGCGTGGGAGCCCCGGTGAGCGGGTCGTAGCCCGACGCCGTCTTCGGAAACGCGATCACGTCGCGGATCGACTCGCCGCCCGACAGCAGCATGCAGACCCGGTCCCAGCCGTAGGCGATGCCGCCGTGCGGCGGCGGGCCGTACTTGAACGCCTCCAGCAGGAAGCCGAACTTGCTCTCGGCCTCCTCCTTGGAGATGCCGAGCACGTCGAACACGCGCTGCTGCATCTCGGCCCGGTGGATACGGATCGAGCCGCCGCCGATCTCCATGCCGTTGCAGACCATGTCGTAGGCGTACGCCAGGGCCTCGCCCGGGGTGTCCTGGAAGCTTTCGGCCCACTCGGGCTTCGGTCCGGTGAACGGATGGTGGACGGCGGTCCAGCCGGTCTGACGGCCGACCTCGTCGACGACGGGCTCGAACATCGGCGCGTCGACCACCCACAGGAACGACCACCGGGACTCGTCGATCAGATCGCAGCGGCGGCCGATCTCCAACCGGGCCGCGCCGAGCAGCTCCCGCGAAGGGCCGGGCAGACCGGCGGCGAAGAAGATCGCGTCCCCGGACCGCGCGCCCGTCGCCTCGGCGAGCCCGGCGAGCTCCGCCTCGGACAGGTTCCTGGCCACCGGGCCGCCGAGGCCGCCGTCCTCCTGCACCAGCACGTACGCCAGGCCGCGGGCGCCGCGTGACTTGGCCCACTCCTGCCAGCCGTCCAGCTCCTTGCGGGTCTGCGAGGCGCCGCCGGGCATGACGACGGCGCCCACGTACGGCTGCTGGAACACCCGGAAGGCGGTGTTCGCGAAGTACTCCGTCAGATCGGTCAGCTCGACGCCGAACCGCAGGTCCGGCTTGTCCGAGCCGTACCTGGCCATCGCCTCGGCGTAGGGCATCCTGGGCAGCGGCGAGGGCAGCTCGTAGCCGAGCGTCTCCTTCCAGATGCGCCCGATCAGGGCCTCGCCCAGCTCGATCACGTCGTCCTGGTCGACGAAGGACATCTCGATGTCGATCTGGGTGAACTCAGGCTGCCGGTCGGCGCGCAGGTCCTCGTCGCGGAAGCAGCGGGCGAGCTGGTAGTAGCGCTCCAGGCCGGAGACCATGAGCAGCTGCTTGAACAGCTGCGGCGACTGCGGCAGGGCGTACCAGTTGCCCGGCTGGAGCCGTACGGGCACCAGGAAGTCGCGCGCGCCCTCGGGCGTGGATCGGGTCAGGGTGGGCGTCTCGACGTACACGAAGCCACGCTCACGCATGACGTCGTGGGCGAGGTAGGTCGCCTGGGACCGGATCTTCAGCGCGTCGCCGATCCCCTGCCGCCGGATGTCGAGGTAGCGGTACTTCAGCCGCGCCTCCTCCGACACACCGGACGTGCCCTCGATCGGGAACGGCAGCGGGGCCGACTCGCTCAGCACCGTCACCTCGGTGGCGACGACCTCGATGTCGCCGGTCGGCAGGTCGGGGTTCTCGTTGCCCGCCGGGCGGAGCCGGACCTCGCCCGTCACCTTCACGCAGTACTCCGAGCGCAGGTCGTGGGCGTGATCCTCCTCACGGAAGACCACCTGCGCCGAGCCGGAGGCGTCACGCAGGTCGATGAACACGACGCCGCCGTGGTCGCGCCGGCGCGCCACCCATCCGGCCAGCGTCACCTGCCGGCCGGCATGCTCCTTACGAAGCGTCCCTGCTTCGTGGGTGCGGATCACGAGAGTCTTCCCTTCAGGACGTCGACGACCTCGGTGAGCGGCACCGCGGTCTGGTCGGCTGTGGTCAGGTCCTTCACTTGTACGGCTCCCGCCTCGATGTCGCGGTCGCCGAGGATCACGGCGTAGCGGGCGCCGCTGCGATCGGCGGCCTTCATGGCGCCCTTGACGCCGCGGCCGCCGAAGGCCATGTCGACGGCGAGACCGGCCCGGCGCAGCGCGGCGACCAGCGGGAAGATCCGCCGCCTGGCCTCCTCGCCCAGCGGGACCGCGAACACGTCGACGCGTCCGGCGGGCTCGGCGAGCAGCCCCTCGGCCTCCAGCGCGAGCACGGTGCGGTCCACGCCGAGCGCCCAGCCGACGCCGGGCAGCTGCGGGCCGCCGATCATCTCGCTCAGCCCGTCGTAGCGGCCGCCGCCGCCGACGGCGGACTGGGCGCCCAGCCCGTCGTGGACGAACTCGAAGGTCGTGCGGGTGTAGTAGTCGAGACCGCGGACCAGCCGGGGATCGTCCTCGTACGGCACGTCCGCCGCGGCCAGCAGGCCCCGGACCTCCTCGTGGTAGGCCTTGCACGCCCCGCAGAGGTGATCGGTCACCAGCGGCGCGCCGGCCAACTGGGCGCGGACCTCGGGCCGCTTGTCGTCGAGCACCCGCAGCGGGTTGATCTCGATCCGCTGCCGGGTCGCCTCGTCGAGGTCGAGCGCGCGCAGGAAGTCCTGCAACGCGGCCCGGTAGGCCGGGCGGCATTCCCTGCAGCCCAGCGAGTTGAGCAGCAGCCGCACGTGGCGCAGGCCGAGCGAGGCGTAGCCGTCCATGGCCAGCACGATCAGCTCGGCGTCCAGCGCCGGGTCCTCGGCTCCCAGCGCCTCGGCGCCGACCTGGGAGAAGTGGCGGTAGCGGCCCGCCTGCGCCCGCTCGTAGCGGAAGAAGCTGCCCGAGTACCAGAGCTTGATCGGCAGCGGTCCGCCGTACAGTCCGTGCTCGATCACGGCGCGCACCACGCTGGCCGTGCCCTCGGGGCGCAGCGTCAGGGACTGCCCGCCCCGGCTGGTGAACGTGTACATCTCCTTGGTGACGATGTCGGTCGACTCGCCGACACCGCGTGAGAACAGCCCGGTGTCCTCGAACGCGGGCGTCTCGACGTATCCGTACCCCGCGCGGCGGGCGGGCCCGGCCAGCGCGTCGCGCACGGCGAGCACGGTCTCCGAACGCGGCGGCATCCAGTCGAAGGTGCCCTTGGGCGCCTGAAAATTCATCACAATCCCCTGCTCGGGCCTGCCGCGACGTCCCCGAGGAAGGGGTTGGTCGCGCGTTCGCGGCCGATGGTCGTCTGTGGTCCGTGACCGGGCAGGACCACGGTGTCGTCCGGCAACGTCATCGTCTTCGCGAGACTGCGGAGCATCACGGCGTGGTCCCCGCCGGGAAGGTCGGTTCTGCCGATGGAGCCGGCGAAGAGCAGGTCACCCGAGAACAGGACCGGGGAATCCTCTCCCTGTGAGTCCTGCAGGGGTGTCCGGAACGTCACCGACCCCCTGGTATGGCCGGGCCGGTGGTCGACTGTGAGCTCCAGGCCGGCGAGCTCGATCACGGCGCCGTCCGACAGTTCCCTGACGTCGTCGGGCTCGCCGAACTCCAGCCCCCCGAACATCTGCCGGGCCGGGCCGGGGAACCCCTTCGCCGGGTCCGACAGCAGGTCGCGGTCGTCGGGGTGGATCCAGGCGGGTACGTCACGGGCGCCGCACACCGGGACGACAGACCACATATGGTCGATATGACCGTGGGTGAGCAGCACCGCGACGGGCTTGAGACGGTGTTCGCGCAGGAGGTCGTCGAGACCCTCGACGGCGTCCTGACCTGGATCGACGATCACGCACTCCTCGCCCGGAGCGGGAGCGACGACGTAGCAGTTGGTCTGGAACGACCCTGCGGGAAACCCGGCGACGAGCACGGAAGCGGCCTCTGCATCTGATGAGGATGTATCAAGGATTACGCGAGCGAATGTAACCGAAGGGTACCGGTGCGGGTCGGCAGGCTGCGAACCCACGCCCGTCAGCCGATACGATTCGCCCACCTCAATAGTCATTCTTGGAGCAGTCGAGCCGGATGCTATACAACCACCACCGCTCCGGCGAGGCGGCACTGAGCGTACGACCATGGGAAACAGGGAGGTCGAAGTGGCCACCGGCAAGGACCGGCGCAGGCAGCTCGCCCGGGAGCACCACGAGCGGCAGATGAAGACACGAGTCGAACGCCAGCGCAAGGCGCGGCGCAACGCCGTCATCGGCACCACGACCGCGGTCGTGGTCGTGGTGGGCGGCGGCGTGGCCGCCGCGACGCTGATCGACCGCGAGGAACCTGCTCCGAAGCAGAGCCCCGTCGCCGCCGTCGAGGAGCCCAAGCCGTACGACCCGGCGACCGGAATGTGCGGGTACGTCGCCGACAAGGGCAGCGGTCAGGTCAAGGACGTCGGCATGCCTCCGACGAAGGTCAGCACCGCTCCGGCGACAATGAAGATCAAGACGAGCCTCGGGGACATCGACGTCAAACTGGAGACCGAGAAGGCGCCCTGCACGGTCAACTCGTTCCGGTACCTGGCGTCGAAGGACTACTTCGACGACTCCAAGTGCCACCGCATGGGCACGAAGGACTTCCCGATCCTGCAGTGCGGCGACCCGCTGGCCAAGGCCGACGGCAAGAACCCGACCGACGGCACCGGCGGCCCCGGCTACCGGTTCGCCGACGAGAACCTCGCGGGCGCCAAATACACGCGGGGCGTCGTGGCCATGGCCAACAGCGGTCCCAACTCCAACGGCAGCCAGTTCTTCATCGTGTTCGGGGACACCGGGCTGCCCCCGAGCTACACACCTTTCGGTACGGTGACCAAAGGACTCGAAATCGTGGACAAGGTCGCCAAGAAGGGCATCGTCGGCGGCGATGGCGGCACCGGTGCCCCGAAGCAGCCAGTGGAAATCAAAGACGTGACAATCACTGGCAAGAGCTGACGTAATTACTACACCAAGGCGATATCGGGCCCTGGAGGCTGATTCAAGTGCGGGAGGACACGGTGAGCACCGACCCGTGGGGCCGGGTAGACGATGACGGCACCGTCTACGTGCGTACGGCTGAGGGAGAACGGGCCGTCGGGTCCTGGCAGGCCGGTGAACCGGAGGAGGCCCTGGCCTACTTCCACCGCAAGTTCGACGAGCTGGCCGGGCAGGTCCAGCTCCTCGAGCAGCGGATGCGCGAGACCGATCTGGCGCCGGCGCAGGCCGAGGCGAGCATCGCCAAGCTGCGGGAGGCGGTGGCCGGGGCCCACGCCGTCGGAGACCTGGGATCGCTCGAGCAGCGTCTGACGGCGCTGAGCGAGCTGGTCGGCCGACGCCGCGAGGAGCTGCGGGCCGCCCGCGAGCAGGCCCGTACCCAGGCGCGGGAGACCAAGGAACGGATCGTCGCCGAGGCCGAGCGGATCGCCGAGGAGGCGACCCACTGGAAGTCCGGTGGGGAGCGGCTGCGCCAGCTCATCGAGGAGTGGAAGGCGGCGGAGCGGATCGACCGCGCCACCGAGGCGACGCTGTGGAAGCGGCTGTCCGCGGCGCGTACGGCGTTCGCGAAGCGGCGTAAGGCCTACTTCTCCTCGCTGGACGAGCAGCGCGACGCGGTGCGCACGGCCAAGGAACGGATCGTGGGCGAGGCCGAGACGCTGGCGGCCTCCACCGACTGGACCGGCACCGCGGCGGCCTACCGCGAGCTGATGCGGCAGTGGAAGGCCGCCGGTCGGGCGTCCCGGGATGTCGAGGACGAGCTGTGGGCGCGGTTCAAGGGCGCCCAGGACCAGTTCTTCCAGGCCAGGTCGGCGGCGTTCGCCGAGCGGGACGCCTCGTTCGCGGCCAACGCCGAGGTGAAGGAGGCTCTGCTGACCGAGGCCGAGCGCCTGCTGCCGGTCACCGACGTCCGATCCGCCCGGGGGGCGCTGCGCGGCATCCTCGAGCGCTGGGAGGCCGCCGGGCCGGTGCCGCGTGACATGCGCGACCGGCTGGAGGGCGGCCTGCGCAAGGTCGACGACGCCGTCCGCCGGGCCGAGGACCAGGAGTGGAAGCGCACCAACCCCGAGGCCAGGGCACGCGCTCAGGACACCGTCAACCAGCTGCGCAGGTCGATCGACCAGCTCGAGACACGGCTCGCCAAGGCCCAGACCGCCGGCCGCGACAAGGATGTCAAGGAGACCGAGGAGGCCATCGCCGCCCGCCGCTCCTGGCTGTTGGAGGCCGAGCGCACGCTCGCCGAGTTCTCTTAGGTCGTGTCCCGTGACCTGAGCCCCGTCCACGCACCCACCCCGTCCATGATCTTGCAGTTACTCGCATGGAGGGTGGCTGACCTGCGCATTATCACTTCGTGATCTTGCAGAAACTCGCAGCCGACGCCACCCACTTGCGCAAACGATTCTCGTGATCTTGCAAATGCAAGATCACGACGTGTATCAGGGCAGGCCAGCGGTGGTCGCTGCGAGAAACTGCAAGATCACGCCCCATGGGTGCGAGGCGAGAACCACCCCCATGGGTGCGAGATCACCCATGGGGGTCGGTCAGTTGGTGACGCGATAGACGTCGTAGACGCCGTGGATGCCCCGCACGGCCTTGAGCACGTGGCCCAGGTGCTTGGGGTCGCCCATCTCGAAGGTGAACTTGCTGATGGCCACCCGGTCCCGGCTGGTCGCCACCGACGCGGACAGGATGTTGACGTGCTGGTCGGACAGGGTCCGGGTGACATCCGACAGCAGCCGGGGCCGGTCCAGCGCCTCCACCTGGATGGCGACGAGGAAGACCGAGTCGCCCCCAGGCGACCAGGACACCTCCACCAGGCGGTCCGGCTGTGTGTTCAGTTGGGCGACGTTCGGGCAGTTGGTCCGGTGCACCGAGACCCCGTGCCCGCGGGTGACGAAACCGATGATCTCGTCGCCTGGGACCGGGGTGCAGCACCGCGACAGCCGTACCCACACGTCGGGATCGCCCGCCACTATGACGCCGGCGTTGGCATGGGCCCCCGCGCGCCCTGTGAGCCTCGTGGGGAGCGCGACCTCGGCGATGTCCTCCTCTGCCCCTTGGACGCCGCCCACGGCCTGTACGAGCTTCTCAACGACCGACTGGGCCCCGACGTGGCCCTCTCCCACGGCGGCGTAGAGCGCCGACACGTCGACGTAGTGCAGGTCACGCGCCAGGGCCAGCAGGGCCTCGCCCGACATCAGCCGCTGCAGCGGCAGGCCCTGCTTGCGCATCGCCCGGCCGATGGCCTCCTTGCCCGCCTCGATCGCGGTCTCGCGCCGCTCCTTGGAGAACCACTGACGGATCTTGTTGCGGGCGCGGCCGCTCTTGACGAACTTCAGCCAGTCGCGGGACGGCCCGGCGTCCTGCGACTTGGACGTGAAGATTTCAACGGTGTCGCCGTTTCCGAGGCGGGATTCCAGCGGGACCAGCCGGCCGTTCACCCGGGCCCCGATGCATCTGTGGCCGACCTCGGTGTGCACGGCGTAGGCGAAGTCCACCGGGGTGGCGCCCTCCGGCAGTGAGATCACCTGTCCGCGCGGAGTGAAGACGAACACCTCCGACACCGACAGGTCGAAGCGCAGCGACTCCAGGAACTCCCCCGGGTCGGCGGTCTCCTTCTGCCAGTCGAGGAGCTGCCGCAGCCAGGCCATGTCGTTGACCTGCTTGATCTTGGCCGGCCCTGAGGCCGACATCTCCTCCTTGTACTTCCAGTGCGCGGCCACGCCGTACTCGGCGCGGTTGTGCATGGCGTGCGTGCGGATCTGCAGTTCGATCGGCTTGCCCTCAGGTCCCATGACCGTCGTGTGCAGCGACTGGTACATGTTGAACTTGGGCATGGCGATGTAGTCCTTGAACCGTCCCGGCACCGGCCGCCACTGCGCGTGGATCGTTCCGAGCACGGCGTAGCAGTCGCGGACCGTGTCGACCAGGACGCGGATGCCGACCAGATCGTAGATGTCGTCGAAGGCCAGGCCTTTCGCGATCATCTTCTGGTAGATCGAGTAGTAGTGCTTGGGCCGGCCCCGTACCGTCGCCTTGATCTTGGCCTCGCGCAGGTCGGCGAAGACCTGCTCGATGACGTCCTGCAGGAACAGGTCGCGCCGCGGCGCGCGCTCGGACACCATCCGGGCGATCTCGTCGTACCGCTTGGGGTAGAGCATGGCGAACGCGAGGTCCTCCAGCTCCCACTTGATGGTGTTCATGCCGAGCCGGTGGGCCAGCGGTGCGAAGATCTCCAGCGTCTCCCGGGACTTCTGCTGCCGCTTGTGCTCGGGCATGTAGCGCATCGTGCGCATGTTGTGCAGCCGGTCGGCGAGCTTGATGACCAGCACGCGGATGTCGCGCGACATCGCGACGACCATCTTGCGCACGGTCTCGGCCTGCGCGGCGTCGCCGAACTTCACCTTGTCCAGCTTGGTCACACCATCGACGAGCAGCGCGATGTTGTCGCCGAAATCGGCTCGTAACTCGTCGAGGCTGTAGGCGGTGTCCTCCACGGTGTCGTGCAGCAGCGCCGCGCACAGCGTCTCGTCGTCGGTGCCCAGCTCGGCGAGGATCGTCGCCACGGCGAGCGGATGCGTGATGTACGGGTCGCCGCTCTTGCGCTTCTGATCACGGTGATGGTAGGCGGCGACCTCGTAGGCGCGTTCGATGAGACGCAGGTCGGCCTTGGGATGGGTCGCCCGGACCGTTTTGAAGAGCGGCTCGAGCACGGGGTTCACCGCACCCCACTGCCCCCCGAAACGGGAGAGCCTGCGCCGCGTCGCCGGGGCGGGTCTCTCATCTCGCGACGAGGCCTCTTCGGCCGTGGCGCGTTCCTCGGCTGCGGGCACGGCGGCGGCAGCGGGGTCTGAGACGGCGGACTCGGCGGTGTCGCGCGAGACCGCGTCGCGATCAGCCCTCGCGCCGTCGGGCACGACCACATCACGGTGCACACAGACTCCTCACGTCGAGTCCAGATTCCCTCAGTGTATCGGCGCGGCCTGCCGAGTCAGACGCTGACCAGCGTACGGACGTCCAGCCCGGGCAGCCGGTCCCTGCCCGCGAGGACGGACAGCTCCATCAGGAACGACACCGCGACGACCTCCGCGCCCGCCCTCCTGACCAGCTCCACCGTCGCGGCGGCGGTGCCGCCGGTGGCCAGCACGTCGTCGACGATCAGGACCCGTTCCCCCGGGTTGAACGCGTCGGCGTGCACCTCGATCGCCGCGGAGCCGTACTCCAGTTCGTAGGACGCCTCGAGGGTGTCGGCGGGAAGCTTGCCCTTCTTGCGTACCGGGACGAAGCCCGCGCCGCTGCGGTAGGCCACCGGCGCGGCGAGGATGAACCCCCGCGCCTCGATCCCCACCACCTTGTCGAACGCCAGGCCGTCCGCGAGCTCGTCCACGACCTGGGTGAACCCCGCGTGATCGGCGAGCAGCGGGGTGATGTCCTTGAAAAGGATCCCCGGCTTCGGATAGTCGGGAACGTCTCTGATGAGCGCCGTCCAATCTGTCACGACGCCAACATTAGGGCACCTACGCGCGCGCCCCGCGACCCTGGCCGGGCCGCGGGGCGCGGGGAACGCGTGAGACGCTCCTCGAGTCGGTCAGCGCTTCCTGCGCTTGGCGTCGGTGATCGTGACGTTGCGGGACCCCGCGACGGCCGCCGGGGCCGCACCGTCGTCACGCACCGCGGCCGCGGCCGCCTTGGCTGCGGAGGCCTGCTTGGCGGCCACCCGCTTGGCCAGGGCCCGCCATTTGGGCTCGCGCTCCTTGAGGGTCACCAGGATCGGCGTGGCCACGCACAGAGACGAGTAGGTGCCGACGACCATGCCGACGAACAGCGCCAGCGACAGGTCCTTCAGCGTGCCGGCGCCGAGTAGCGTGGTGCCGACGAACAGGATCGCCGCCACCGGCAGGATCGCGGTCAGCGAGGTGTTCAGCGACCGGATCAGCGTGTGGCTCAGCGCGTCGTTGGCGGCCTGCGTGTAGGTCATCTTGGCGCTCGCGCCGAGATTGCCCGTCACTTCTTTGATCATGTCGAAGACGACGACCGCGTCGTACAGCGAGTAACCGAGGATCGTGAGGAACCCGAGCATGGTCGCCGGGGTGACCTCGAAGCCCGTCCAGGCGTAGACGCCGGCGGTGATGACCAGGTCGTGCACGAGCGCCACGATGGCCGCCAGCGCCATCCGCCACTCGAAGGCCACGGACAGATAGAGCATGATCGCGAGCATGAAGACCGCCAGGCCGATCCACGCCTTGTGGGCGACCTCACCACCCCAGGTCGCGCCGATGACCTGCGAGCTCACCTGCTCCTGCCGGACGCCGAACCGCTCGGCGACGGCCGTCTGGACCTTGGACACCTCGTCGCCGTCGAGGCTCTGGGTGGTGACCCGCCAGTTGCGGCCGGCCTCCTGCACGATGGGGTCGTGCCCGACGATGTCCCGCACGGTCTCGCGTACCTGCTCCACGCTGGAGCCCGGCGTGCGGGCGAAGTCGAGCACCGACCCGCCCTGGAACTCGACGCCCAGCGTGAGCCCGTGGATCAGGACACCGAGGATGGAGACGGCCATCAGGAACGCCGACAGGCCGTACCAGAGCCTGCGCTTGCCGACGAAGTCGATGTCGATGTCGCCGCGGTAGAGGCGGCTGATCACTCCCGGCATCACGCCTCCTGCAGGGTCTGCTCGGCGGGGCTGGTGCGGCCCATGCGCTCCGCGTCGAGTCCGGACAGCTTGTGGCCCTTGGCGAAGAACCGCAGCCGCGCCGCGATCGTCATCAACGGCTTGGTGAACAGGAACACCACCACGATGTCGATCAGCGTGGTCAGGCCCATCGCGAACGCGAAACCGGCGACGCCGCCCACCGCGAGGAAGTACAGCACCACGGCGGCGATGAACATGACGGCGTCGGCGACCAGGATCGTACGCCGTGCCCGTCGCCAGGCGACCTCCACCGCCGAACGCAGGGTGCGGTGGCCCTCCTTGATCTCGTCACGGACCCGCTCGAAGTAGACGATGAACGAGTCCGCCGTGATGCCGATCGACACCACCAGGCCGACGATGTGCGGCAGCGAGAGCCGGAATCCCGCGTTGTAGCTGATGACGGCCACGGTGAGGTAGGTGACGATCGTCGCGCAGCCGAGGCTGGCCACGCCGATCACGCCGAGGCCCCGGTAGTAGAGCAACAGGTAGATCACGACCACGAGCAGGCCCAGCGCGCCCGAGATGAGACCGCCGCGCAACTGGTCCTGACCCAGTGTCGAGGAGACCGACTCCACCGACCCCTGCTTGAACTTCAGCGGCAGCGCGCCGTACTTGAGCTGGTCGGCCAGTTCGGTCGCGGTGACCTGGTTGAAGCTGCCGGAGATGCGGGCGCTGCCGCCCGGGATGGCCTCCTCGATCGTCGGTGCGACGACGACGACGCCGTCGAGCACGTTCGCGAGCTGGTTGCGCGGAGCGGGGAGGCTGGTGATCCGCCGGGTGATGTCGGCGAACTGCGAGGCGCCCTTGGACTTGAAGCTGACCTGGACGATCCACTCGCCGGTGGTCGGGTCGGTGCCGGCCGTGGCTCCGCTGATCTCGGTGCCCTGTACGGCGGCCTTGTCGAGGATGTAACGGGCGGTGCCGTCGTCACTGCAGGCGACGATCTGCTTGTCCGGGTCGTCCTGCGCGCCCTGGCCGCGGTTCTTGGCGGTGCAGTCGATCTTGCGGAACTCCGTCAGCAGGGCGGGATCGATGCCGCTGGTGTCCTGACCGGCCAGGGGGTCGTCGGCGGACTCGGGGCTGGGCGGAGCGCTGGGCGTCGCCCCGCCCCCCGCATCGGCGGCTGGTCCGCCCTCCGATCCGCTGTCGGATCCGGCCCCGCGCTTCGCGCCGCCCTTCGCTCCCGACCTCGCACCGGCTCGGTGCCCGGTCCTGGCCGCCGGAGACGGGGTGGGAGCGGTCAGCGCCGAGGCCAGCGCGCGGCCGGCCGGCGTCGTCGACGCCGTGGCGCCGGGGCCGCCGCTCGGGGCTCCGCTCGGCTTGCGCGCGGCGCTCGGCATCGTGCTCGGGCTCATGCCCGGGTCCGGTGCCGGCGCCTCAGTGGGCAGCTGCTGGGGCTCCATTTTCGCCGGAGCCATCGCGAGCACCTGCCGCATCCGCAGCTCGGCGGTGGTCGAGACGAGTTTCAGCGCCTCAGACTGACCCACACCCGGGATCTGGATCACGATGTTCTCATTGGCCTTGGCGACCTCGGCGTCCGAGATGCCGGTGCCGTTGACGCGGGCGCGGATGATGTTGACGGCCCGGTCGAGGGACTCCTGCGAGGGAGCCTTCCCGTCCAGCGTGACCGGGGTGAGCGTCACCGTGGTGCCACCCGCGAGGTCGAGGCCGAACTTGGGGACGAACGCCTTCTGGAGCGCGACCGTCGCGCCCATGGCGAGGATGAGCGCCAGGAGCGTCAGGAGTGTTCGTCCCGGCCTGCTCTGGCTACTTTTCGGTGGGGCCACTGGTGGTCAGTTCTTTCCGTCAAAGGATGTGCGATCAGCCTACTCAGGACTGCTTGCTGCTCGTGTCGTCTCCCTTCCCCGTGTCGGAAGTGTCGGCCGCGGAATCGGTGGCCGACTCGATCGGCGGCAGGCCCTCCGGCGTTTCCTCCACCGGGGTGACGACCCTGCCGATCGCCGCCTTGACCCAGCGGGTCTCCACGCCCGGCGCGACCTCCAGGATGACATCGTCGTCCTCGATGCCGGTGATGGTCCCGAACAGGCCGGTCGTGGTCATGACCCGGGCACCCGGAGTGAGCGAGCTCTGCATCCGGAGCGTCTCCTGCTGCCGCTTGCGCTGCGGGCGGATCAGGAGGAAGTAGAACACCACTACCAGCAAGATCAGTGGCACGAACGTCCCAAGGCCTTCCACGGGGGCCACCCTTCCATTAGGTGATGAGCCGGCGTGACGCCGGAGGTTGTGTGCGCGTTCCGCGTGGCCGGCGGTACGCCGAGGGCGTCGGCGTAAGCGGCCAGTCAAGCCACGCAGTGTATGCGAGCCGTTCAAAGCCCGGCAACGAACACACGATCTGGCACACGGGAAAGTTCCGCTTTCGCGGCCTTTGCAATCGTTCTGTGACCCCAACCCGGCGTCACATCGCGGGTGTCCGGCTTGCGCCGCCCCCTGCAGTGCCTTTCATTCCCCGGATGTACGGCTTCGCACCCGCACGGAGAAGGACGTTCAGGCGCCGTCGAGCAGTCCCGGGATCACTCCGGCGCCGAAGGCGTCAGGAGGCGGAGTCAGGCCGAGATGCATCCACGCCGACGCGGTGGCGACCCGGCCTCTCGGGGTGCGGGCCAGCAGGCCCTGCCGGACGAGGAACGGCTCCGCGACGACCTCCACCGTCTCCGGCTCCTCCCCCACCGCGACGGCCAGGGTGGACAGTCCCACGGGACCGCCCCCGAACTTCCGCAGCAGCGCGTCGAGCACCGCCCGGTCGAGCCGGTCGAGGCCCTCCGCGTCCACCTCGTACAGGTTGAGCGCGGCGGCGGCGACATCCCGGGTGATCACACCCTCCACCCGCACCTCGGCGAAGTCGCGCACCCTCCGCAGCAGCCGGTTGGCGATCCGGGGCGTGCCGCGGGACCGGCGGGCGATCTCGTGCGCGCCTTCCGGAGGGAGCTCGACCGACAGCAACCGGGCCGAGCGGTGCAGCACCCGTTCGAGCTCGTCCACCTCGTAGAAGTCCATGTGCGCGGTGAAGCCGAACCGGTCGCGCAGCGGCGCGGGCAGCAGCCCGGCCCGTGTCGTCGCTCCCACCAGTGTGAACGGTGCGATGTCCAGCGGGATCGAGGTCGCCCCCGGCCCCTTGCCGACGACGATGTCGACCCGGAAGTCCTCCATCGCGAGATAGAGCATCTCCTCGGCCGGCCTGGCCATGCGGTGGATCTCGTCGACGAACAGCACCTCGCCCTCCGACAGGGTGGAGAGGATCGCGGCGAGGTCGCCCGCGCGTTCCAGCGCCGGTCCCGAGGTCATCCGGAGCGGCGCCCCCAGCTCGGCCGCGATGATCATGGCGAGCGTCGTCTTCCCCAGCCCGGGTCCCCCGCTCATCAGCACGTGGTCCGGCGGCCGGCTGCGGCGCAGCGCGCTCTCCAGCACCAGCGACAACTGCTCGCGGACCCGGCCCTGCCCGATGAACTCGTCGAGGCGCTTGGGGCGCAGCGCCGCCTCGATCAGCCGCTCATCGCCCTCGGGCTCCGGGGAAACGAGATCACGCTCGATGCTCATGGACGCCTCACCTGACGCTCAGGGCACGGAGGGCGGACTTCAGCAGCGCGGCGACGTCGGGAGCGCGCCCCGCGGCCGCAGCGGACTCGGCCTCGGGCGCCACGGCGGCCACCGCCTCGTCGGCGTCCTTGGCCGAGTAGCCGAGCCCGACCAGCCCCGAGTGGACCTGCTCTCGCCATGGGGCCCCGCCGGTTCCGCCGCCATGGGCGGCAGCGGTGAGCGCCCCTTCGGGGACGCCGAGCCGGTCTTTGAGCTCGAGCACGATGCGCTGGGCTCCCTTCTGGCCGATGCCCGGCACCATGGTCAGCGCCTTCAGGTCGCCGCCCGCCACGGCGACCCGGAGGGCGTCAGGGGCATGCACCGCGAGCATGGCCAGGGCGAGTCGCGGCCCGACGCCGCTCGCCGTCTGCAGCATCTCGAAAACCCTGCGCTCGTCGTCGGTGGCGAAGCCGTACAGCGTGAGCGAGTCCTCGCGCACGACCAGCGTGGTGGACAGCCGCGCGGGCTCTCCGAGGCGCAGGCCCGCCAGCGTCCCCGGCGTGCAGTGCACGAGCACGCCCACGCCGCCCACCTCGATCACCGCGTGGTCCGGCCCGACCGCCGCCACCGGCCCCGCCACGGATGCGATCATCTCCGCGCTCCCTTCGACTGCCCGGTCCCGGATTGCACAGTCCTACCAGAACGGGCCTGCGCGAGCGCCTCGGCCAGGCGGTTCTGTACGCCTCCCCGCCACACGTGGCAGATGGCCAGCGCGAGCGCGTCGGCCGCGTCGGCCGGCCGGGGCATGGCCTCGAGCCGCAGCAGGCGGGTCACCATCGCGCCGACCTGCTTCTTGTCGGCGTTGCCGTTGCCGGTGATCGCCGCCTTGACCTCGCTGGGGGTGTGCAGGGCGACCGGCAGGCCCCGCCGCGCCGCGCAGACGATCGCCACCGCCGCCGCCTGCGCCGTGCCCATCACGGTCCGGACGTTGTGCTGCGCGAACACGCGCTCCACCGCGACCGCGTCGGGCCGGACCTCGTCCAGCCACTGCTCGATCCCGGCCTCGATCGCGACGAGGCGGGGCCCGATGTCGTCGTCGGCGGGAGTGCGCACCACACCGACGGCCACGAGGCTCAGCGGCGCCCCGGGGCGGCCCTCGACGGCGCCGAGGCCGCATCTGGTCAACCCCGGATCCACCCCGAGCACCCGCAGCGCAGTCACCCGCACCCGCCGACCGCCTCTCTCGCACCTCCGCCGAACGCATGTTCGGCATCGCACTCTATCGTGCGCGGTTCAGAAGTAGTCAATCATGTACGCAGAGCAGTTGAAGGCCGCGTCAAGAGCGGAGTCGGTTTCCGGCGAACCGCCGGCGAGGCGGCCGGTGCGGCGGAGCGTGGCCGCCGGGATCCCGGCGAACAGCGCGGACATGCTCCCGATGGTGAACCTCGCGGCGGCGGCCGGAGCCGTACCGTCCAGCCGTTCGGCGGAGCCCGTGCCGGCCTCGACGCACAGCCGCCAGACCCCCGCGTTGGCGGGGCGCTGCGGGTCCTCGACCTCGATGACGGCGTCGACCGAGACGCCGGGCGGGTAACCGCGCGCTTCGACGGCGGCCGGCAGGTCGATCACGCGCAGCATCCATCGGGTCTGCGTCACCTCGTCGTGCGACCGCTCCCGCAGCAGCCACAGGACCGGGTCGTACGGCTCGACGCACGCCCTGACCGACTCGGCGATCGAGGAGGCGGTGCCGACGAGCGACCACAGTGCCCGTGCCGTGGCCTCCGATCCGGCCACGAGGTTGTCCACCTGGATGTCCCTGCCGCTCCAGCGGTAGATGACGTAACCGTCGTCGGCGAGGTAGCAGAAGTCGTCCTCGTCGGCGAGCCAGAGCCGCCAGGTGCGCTCGTCCTGGACCAGTGGGCCGCAGGCACGGGTGGCGGCGTAGACCCGGGACAGCACGGACCTGAGCTCGCCGGCGTCTTCCGGGCCCATGCGGCGCAGTTTGGCGTCCCCGCCCCCATGGCCGCCGCGCAGCGTGCGCAGCGCCTCGGCCGGCGACGTGGCGATGAACTGCGCGCCGGCGTGCTCCCAGCCCAGGCCGCGGTAGATCGGCGTGGTGGCCGGATAGAGCGCGGAGACGGCGTGTCCCAACTCGGCGCAGCGGTCGATGACGGCGCGCATGAGCCGCCCGCCCACGCCACGGCCCCGGTCCTCCGGAGCCACGGTCACGCTCGCGACGCCGCCCATGGAGACGGGCCGCCCGTGCCACCACTGGGTGTACGGGTTCACCCGGGCGGTGGCCGTCAGCCTCGATCCGTCGAAGACACCGAGATAGCGCCCCTCCGGCAACATCGGCGTGACCATCTCACGCCAGATTTCGGCATCCCGTGCCGAGATCGGGCCGAATGCACGTTTGCGGTTGTCGAGGACCGCGTCCAGGTCGCCGGGGCTCAGCTCACGAATCTCCACAAGCGGCACATGCTACGTGGTCCGGCGCCGGGCCCGCCAACGGGTATCAGACTTCGAGCTTCTCCATGATGTCGTCGCCGACGTCGAAGTTGGCCCAGACGTTCTGCACGTCGTCGCTGTCCTCGAGTGCGTCGACGAGGCGGAAGACCTTGCGGGCGCCCTCCTCGTCGAGCGGCACGTTCAGCGTCGGCAGGAAGCTCGCCTCGGCCGACTCGTAGTCGATGCCGGCCTCCTGCAGCGCCTTGCGCACCGGGACCAGGTCGGACGCCTCGGACACGACCTCGAAGTTCTCACCGAGGTCGTTGACCTCCTCGGCGCCCGCCTCCAGGACCGCCACGAGCACGTCGTCCTCGCTCAGCGAGCCCTTCGGGACGATCACCACGCCCTTGCGGTTGAACATGTACGACACCGAGCCGGGGTCGGCCAGGGATCCGCCGTTGCGGGTGAGCGCGACGCGGACCTCGGAGGCGGCGCGGTTGCGGTTGTCGGTGAGGCATTCGATCAGGATCGCGACGCCGCCGGGGCCGTACCCCTCGTACATGATGGTCTGCCAGTCGGCGCCGCCGGCCTCCAGTCCGCCGCCGCGCTTGCGCGCCCGCTCGATGTTCTCGATCGGAACGGAGTTCTTCCTGGCCTTGAGGATCGCGTCGAACAGCGTCGGGTTGCCGTCCGGGTCGGGGCCACCGGTCCTGGCGGCGACCTCGATGTTCTTGATGAGCTTGGCGAACAGCTTGCCGCGCTTGGAATCAAGCGCGGCCTTCTTGTGCTTGGTCGTCGCCCATTTGGAGTGGCCGGACATCGCCTAGAGCTCCCTCACCATTTCGACAAAGTACGAATGCACCCGCGCGTCGCCGGTCAACTCCGGGTGGAAGGACGTCGCGAGCAGAGGTCCCTGCCGGACCGCGACGATCCTACTCCCCGTCCGGCAGAGCACCTTCACATCCGTACCGACCGACTCGACCCACGGCGCGCGGATGAACACCGCCCGGACCGCCCCGCGCCCGGCGAAGTCGAGGTCGGTCTCGAAGGAGTCGACCTGGCGGCCGAAGGCGTTGCGGCGCACCACCATGTCGATCCCGCCGAGCGTCTGCTGGCCCTCGGTGCCGCCCTCGACGCGGTCGGCCAGCATGATCATCCCGGCGCAGGAGCCGTAGGCGGGCATGCCCTCCTTGATCCGCAGCCGGAGCGGTTCGAGCAGTTCGAACGCGACGGCGAGCTTCCACATCGTGGTGGACTCCCCGCCGGGGATGACCAGGCCGTCGACCTCGTCGAGCTCCTCCTGGCGGCGCACCGCGCTCGCGCGGGCGCCGCAGGCCTCCAGGGCGTGGACGTGCTCGCGCACGTCGCCCTGGAGAGCGAGCACGCCGATCTTCACCAGCCACGCTCGGCGAGGCGGTGCGGGACGGGGATCTCGTCCACGTTGATGCCGACCATGGCCTCGCCCAGGCCGCGCGACACCTTCGCGATCACGTCGGGGTCGTCGTAGAACGTGGTGGCCTTGACGATCGCGGCGGCGCGCTTGGCCGGGTCGCCCGACTTGAAGATGCCCGAGCCGACGAACACGCCCTCGGCGCCGAGCTGCATCATCATGGCGGCGTCGGCCGGGGTGGCGATGCCGCCCGCGGTGAACAGCACCACCGGCAGCTTCCCGGCCTTGGCGACCTCGGCGACCAGTTCGTACGGCGCCTGCAGCTCCTTGGCCGCCACGTACAGCTCATCCTCCGGCAGTGAGGACAGGCGCTTGATCTCGCCCCGGATGGTCCGCATGTGGGTGACGGCGTTGGACACGTCGCCGGTCCCGGCCTCACCCTTGGAGCGGATCATCGCGGCGCCCTCGGTGATGCGGCGCAGCGCCTCGCCGAGGTTGGTGGCCCCGCACACGAACGGGACGGTGAAACGCCACTTGTCGATGTGGTTCGCGTAGTCGGCCGGGGTCAGCACCTCGGACTCGTCGATGTAGTCGACGCCCAGCGACTGCAGCACCTGGGCCTCGACGAAATGTCCGATCCTGGCCTTGGCCATGACGGGGATCGACACGGCGCCGATGATGCCCTCGATCATGTCGGGGTCGCTCATCCGGGAGACCCCGCCCTGGGCGCGGATGTCGGCGGGGACGCGCTCCAGCGCCATGACGGCGACGGCTCCGGCGTCCTCGGCGATCTTGGCCTGATCGGGGGTGACGACGTCCATGATCACCCCGCCCTTGAGCATCTCGGCCATGCCGCGCTTTACGCGCGCGGTGCCGACGGCGGTGGTCTCGTTGGCTTCTGGGGCCTCGTTGACTTCGGGGGCGCTGCTGGACACGGTCCTACCTCACGATGGGGCGACGGATTCCACTCCATGTTAGGTCTTGTCCGTCAGCTGTTACGCCGTCATCCGGATGCTCCACCCCGGCCAATTCGATCACGCTTTTCGTGCGGTCCGTACAACCGCGCCGCCGTACGGGTCGCGGTACGGCAGGTCAGGGTGCGACGGGCTTCTTGCTGGCGAGCACCACCCAGACCTGGCCGCGGGCGAACGGCATCGGGCTGCCGTCGGCCGTCGTGTAGGTCGTGCCCTCCTTCTCCGAGGGCCGCGACCAGCGCACCCGGTATGCCTGGCCGTCCCGCAGCACCACTCCGGTGCCCTTGCCCACGGTGTGGACGAGCGGGGTGTAGCTGCCGGTGAAGTCGTGGAACTGGGAACGCTCGGTCTTGACCCACTGGATGACGACGGTGGGCGCGCCCAGCTGGCCGCCCTCCGCCGCCATGTCCTTCTTGTCGTCCTGCGTGACGAGCCAGCGCTTGTGCTTCTTTGACCAGGCGAAGGTGAACCGGGCGGCCGGGTACCTGACCGACACCTTCTTCTGCGGGGTGCCCCCGGGGGGCGGTTCGTCGGAGAACGTGAAGCCGATGTCGGCGGCCTTGCTCGCCCGCGGCGCGTTCGCCAGCAGCTTCTTCGGCGTCGCGAACAGGTTGTAGGGCGCGTAACGGCCGGGTTCCCGGAAGTATGCCCCGGGCATGCTGCTGTCGGAGGCGTCGAACAGCGGGGCCTCCCGGACGAACGGGATCATCTTGCTCTGCACGCCGGAGTAGGCGAAGGCCGGCTTGCCGAACATCGGGATGATGTGCAGGTCCGAGATGCGGGCGCTGCGTACCGGGCCGACCTTGGCGGGCAGCTTCGAGGAGAAGATCGCCATGAGCCGGGTCAGCCCGCCCTCGACCTGCTCGACATAGACGATGTCGGCGCTGCGCACGCCCATCTGCGGTTTGCCCGCGGAGGTGTTCTCGATCTTCACGGCGAGCACCGGCCGGTGCTGCTCGACGGGTTCGCCGGTGAACGGGTGCTCCGGGGGCGGCGTCGGGGACGGGGACGGCTGGGCCGCCTCCGCCTGCGCCTGATTGCCGGGTGCGTCGTCAGAGGAGCACGCGGCCCCGGTGAGCACCACCGCCGTGGCCAGCGTGAAGCGGATCACTGCCCGCACCGTGAACTCCTCCCGATCACCGGACCGTGTTGATTATCACAGGGGCCATGAGCTTACCGGCGAATCACCACATCTCCCCCATCGGCCGGGTAAAAACGACGGCCGTCGATCTACTCGACGGCCAGGGAGTCGGGCGGGGCGTCGTCGATCTCGAAGAAGCCGGGGTAGTCGGTGTGCCCGGCCAGCCGCAGCGTGCGGGCCAGCCAGCGGCGCTGTGCCGTACGGGTGACCGCGACCGCGTTGTTGTAGAACCGGCGGGAGTAGACCACCTTGGCGACGGCGCTGTCCAGTTCGGTCAGCAGCTCGGCGCCCGTCGAGTGCTCGGCCAGCTTCTCCCGGAACCGCTCCTGGTCGACCACCGCGCGCAGTGTCTTCGACAGGTCGCTCTCGGCGTGCTCCCGCTCGTCCGGCCCTGCCGTACGGGCCTCGTGGGCGGCCGCGGCGAGCACGAGCGAGGTCGCGGGGTCGAGGATGCGCGAGCCGGCGAACTCAAGGCAGACGGCGGCGCGGCGGAGCAGGGCGGCGTCCAGGGCCGCGTGCGCGGTCTCCAGCCGGATGTGCAGGCGGTCCAGCCGCCCGGCACGCCAGGAGATGTAGACACCGGTGAGCACGACGAGCGCGATCACCACGATCAGCGTGGTCACGAGACGTCCTCCTCGACGCCGGCCGCCGCGTGCGTCACGGTCTCGTACACGCGCACGACCTCGCGGGCGACCGTCGACCAGTCGTACCTGCGCACCGCGTGGCGGGCCTCGTCGGAGAGCTTGGCGCGGCGGCCGGGGTCGTCCAGCAGCCTGGCCGCCTCCTTCGCGAGCGCGGCGGCGTCGCCGGTCGCGAACAGCGCCCCGGCCTGGCCGTCGCCGAGGACACGTCGGAAGGCGGGGATGTCACTGGCCAGGATCGGCGCCCCGGCGGACATGGCCTCGGTGAGCACGATGCCGAAGCTCTCCCCGCCCAGGTTGGGCGCGCAGAAGACGTCGACCGAGTGATAGGCGCGCACCTTGTCGGCCTCGCTCACCATGCCGAGCAGCCCGACCCGGTCCCGATAGGCCCTGGGCACCCGGCCGAGCACGTCGTCGGGGTCGCCGGGACCGGCGATCAGCAGGCGGAGGCCGGGCCGCTCCGGCGCGAGCGTCTCGAACGCCTCGAGCAGCACCGCCAGGCCCTTGCGCGGCTCGTCCATCCGGCCGAGGAATCCGATGACGCCGCCGTCGGGACCCCAGCCGGGCAGCGGCTCGCCCTCGGCGTACCTGCTCACGGTCACGCCGTTGGGAATCAGCACGGCGTCGCCGCCGAGGTGCTCCACCAGCGTCTTGCGTGCGGCGTCGGACACCGCGATCCTGGCGGTGATCTTCTCCATCGCGCTCTGCAGCATCGGCGCCGCCACGGACATCGCCCTGGAGCGCTCGTAGGACGCGTGGAAGGTCGCCACGATCGGACCGCGCGCCACCCAGCAGGCCAGCACCCCGAGTGAGGGGACGGCCGGCTCATGCACGTGCAGTACGTCGAACCCGCCCTCCCCGATCCACCTGCGCACCCGGTTCGCCGACAGGAAGCCGAACGCCAGGCGCGCCACCGATCCGTTGTACGGCACCGGCACGGCCCGCCCGGCCGAGGTCACGTAGGGCGGCAGGACGGTGTCGTCGGCGGCGGGGGCGATCACGGACACCCGGTGCCCGTCGGCGATGAGGGCCTCGGCGAGGTCACGGATGTGGGCCTGCACGCCCCCCGGCACCTCCCAGGTGTACGGGCAGACGATGCCGATCCTCATGACGTTCTCTTGTCCAGGTCGTCGAGCCAGAGGCGCTGGAGCATATGCCAGTCCTCCGGGTGTTCGGCGATGCCCTTCTCGAAGGCGGCCGCCATGGTCTGCGTCATCACGGTGACCTTCTCCTGCCTGGTGCCCTCGGCGGGCACCGGGATCTCCTCGTGGATCCGGATGCCCCAGCCGCCGCCCTCGAACCACAGCGTCGCCGGCAGCAGCGCGGCCCCCGTCTGGATCGCCAGCAGCGCCGGGCCGGGGACCATGCGGGTCTTCGCGCCGAAGAACTCGACCTCCACACCGGAGGCGGTGAGGTCGCGCTCGGCGGGCAGGCACACGGGGCGGCCGTCGCGCAAGCGCTTGGCGAGCGTGCCGAACGCCATCGCGCTGCCGCCGCCCCTGGCCGTGAGCGGCAGCACCTCCATGCCCAGCTTCTGCCGGTAGTCGACGAACCGGTCGAACAGCGACTCGGGCTTCAGCCGCTCGGCGACGGTGGTGAACGGGTGGCCCTTGTGCACCAGCCACGCCCCGGCGAGGTCGTAGTTCCCCGTGTGGGGCAGCGCCAGCACGACGCCGCGGCCCTGGCCGAGGTTGTCGAAGATGGCCTCGTCCCCGATGGCGCGGGTGTCCGCCAGGATCCGCTCGCGGTCGTAGCGGGCGGAGCGGAACAGCTCCATCCAGTAGCGGAAGTATGACCGCATCCCCGCACGGGCGAGCGCCCGTACGGCCGGGTCGATGGCGTCGGCGGCGTCGGCGGTTCCGGGAGGGCGCCTGCCGAGCACCCGGGCCAGGTTGGCCTCCAGGCGCAGCACCGACGTGCCGCGTCTGCGCCACAGGAGATCGGCGAGAACCCGGAAGAACCACGCGGCCACCCGCTCCGGCACGTGCCGCACCACGGCCCAGCCCACCGTGAACGCGGCGGCCACGATCCGGTCGCCGAGCGGGATGCGCGGCCGGCCGGGCGGACCTGCCGTACCGATCATCGGACCACCGCCTGTCTGTACACGTGGACCATCCGCTGAACTACCGTGACCCCGCTCGCCGCGGCGAGCAGCCAGAGCCCGGCGGCCAGGATGTACGGCACGCCGAGGCCGGACAGGCCGGCCGCGACCAGGATGACCGCGATCCGTTCCCCGCGCTCGGCGATGCCGACGTTGGCCTCCATCCCGAGGCCCTCGGCCCGGGCCTTGGCGTAGGAGACCAATGCTCCCGCGGCGAGGCAGAACAGCGCGACGGCCGCGAGGACGATCTCCGGCTCATCCTTCAGGACGAAGTACAGGATCAGGCCGGAGAAGATGGCGGCGTCGCCGAGGCGGTCGAGCGTGGAGTCGAGGAAGGCCCCCCACGTGCTCGGCTTGCCCGTCAGGCGGGCCAGCACACCGTCCAGCAGATCGGCGAGGACGAAGAACGTGATGACGAGCGACCCCGCGAAGAGATGACCGGCCGGATAGAAGGCCAGGGCCGAGGCCACCACCCCGAGGGTGCCGATCGCCGTGATCACGTCGGGTGACACGCCGCGGTTGGCGAGGGCTCGCCCCAGCGGGGTCAGGACTCGGGTGACGACGGGGCGCAGGACGTTCAACATCGCTGTTCGATCGTAGGCCATGAACGCGATCGGCAGGTCGGCAAGCACATTCGGCCGGAAAGTCTTGTGATCTGCGCCACATGGGTAAAGGGTGAAGAACAAGCGCCTGCGTGGACACGACGACACCGCGAGGGCGGGCCCCCGGGCGCGTACAGCGACGGATTCGGGAGGCGATATGGCCGAAAGATCAACCGGCGCGACCACAGGAGCCGCGGGCAGGGTACCCGCGGCCGATCGGCCGGACATGGTGCGCAATGTCGTGCTGGTCGGCCATTCCGGCGCCGGCAAGACGACCCTGATCGAGGCGCTGCTCGCGGAGACGGGCGTCATCCAGCGCATCGGCCGGGTCGAGGACGGGACCACGGTGTGCGACTTCGATGAAGTGGAGGTGCGTCAGCAACGCTCCGTCAACCTCTGCGCCGCCCCGACCATGCACAACAACATAAAGATCAACTTTCTGGACACGCCCGGTTACGCGGACTTCGTCGGAGACCTGCGGGCCGGGCTGCGCGCCGCCGACGCCGCGCTGTTCGTCATCTCGGCGGTGGAGGGCGTCGACGGGCTGACGCGAATGCTCTGGGAGGAGTGCGCCCTCGTGGACATGCCACGCGCCGTGGTCGTCACCAAGATCGACCACCAGCGGGCCAACTTCGACGAGGTCCTCACGAGCTGCCAGGACGCGTTCGGCGACGGCGTCGCGCCGCTCTACCTGCCCGTGAACGGCACCGGCCTGCTCGGGCTGCTGTCTCAGCGGTTCTTCGACCACGCTGGCGGCACGTGCGTGGAGCGGGACCCGGATCCGGGACAGCGCGAGATCATCGAGCAGTACCGCGGCGATCTGATCGAGGGGATCATCCAGGAGAGCGAGGACGAGTCCCTGATGGACCGTTACCTCTCCGGCGAGGAGATCGACAGCAAGGTCCTGATCGACGACCTGGAGAAGGCCGTGGCCCGGGGCAGCTTCCACCCGGTCCTGGCCGCCGCGCCGGGGGTCGGCATGCGCGAGATCCTCGAGATCGTCACGCAGGGCTTCCCGTCGCCGCTGGAGCACCCGCTGCCCGCCGTCACCACGATCGACGGCAGGCCGGTCGCGACGCTGAGCGCCGACCCGGACGGCCCGCTGGTGGCGGAGATCGTCAAGACCACGAGCGATCCGTACGTGGGGCGGATCAGCCTGGTCCGCGTCTTCTCCGGCACCCTCACGCCCGACATGACCGTGCACGTGTCCGGCCACGGGCTGGCCGAGCGCGGACATGAGGACCACGACCTCGATGAGCGCGTCGGCGTGCTCAGCTCACCCCTGGGCAAGACCCAGCGTCCGGTGGCCAAGTGCGTGGCCGGCGACATCTGCGCCGTGGCCAAGCTCTCCCGCGCCGAGACCGGCGACACGCTGTCCGAAAAGGATCAGCCGCTGCTCATGACGGCCTGGACGATGCCGGAGCCGCTGCTGCCGGTGGCGATCCAGGCGAAGTCGAAGGCCGACGAGGACAAGCTCAGCCAGGCCCTGGCCCGCCTGGTCGCCGAGGACCCGACGCTGCGGCTGGAGAACAACGCCGAGACCCACCAGCTCGTGCTGTGGTGCATGGGCGAGGCCCACGCCGACGTCCTGCTCGACCGGCTGGCCAAGCGGCACGGCGTCGAGGTGGAGAAGGTGGACCTGCGGGTGCCGCTGCGCGAGACGTTCGGCGGCAGGGCCCAGGCCATGGGGCGCAACGTCAAGCAGACCGGCGGCCACGGGCAGTACGCCATCTGCCACATCGAGGTGGAGCCGCTGCCCTCGGGCTCCGGGCTGGAGTTCGTCGACAAGATCGTCGGCGGGGTCGTCCCACGCCAGTTCATCCCGTCGGTGGAGAAGGGCGTGCGGGCGCAGATGGAGCGCGGGGTCCTCGCCGGGTATCCGGTCGTGGACATCCGGGTGACGCTCTACGACGGCAAGGCCCACTCGGTCGACTCCTCCGACATGGCCTTCCAGATCGCCGGGCAGCTCGCACTGAAGGAGGCCGCCGCCAGGGTCCAGGCTCTGCTGCTCGAACCGGTCGACGAGGTCTCGGTCCTGGTCTCCGACGAGTTCGTCGGCGCCGTCATGTCCGACCTGTCGTCGCGCCGCGGCAGGGTGCTCGGGACCGAGCCGGTGGGCTCCGCGTCCTCCGGCGGCGGCGCCAACGGGCGGACGCTCGTACGGGCCGAGGTGCCCGAGCTGGAGATCACCAGGTATGCGATCGACCTGCGGTCGATGTCGCATGGGACGGGTAGCTTCACCAGGTCGTTCCTGCGCTACGAGCCGCTGCCCGCGCACCTCGCGGAGAAGGTCGCGGCGGCCTCGCAATGAGGACGTCCCCGGGCGCCGGGGTTTCGATCGTCCGACGCCCGGGCAGTCCCAGCGCGTGAGTCCTGTCACACCAGCCCCGGTAGGCGCAGGTCGAAGGTGGCGGATTTCCGTTGCTGACCGAACCCGGCATTTACCAATGCGACACTTGGTGTCCGGAAATGTCGGCATTTCGGGGAGGGTCGCCACATGACCGATCGGGGCTACCTGCGCCCGTTGATCGCCACCACCGCCGTCGCGTTGCTCACCGGCGGCGCCGCGTACACCTTCGGACCGGTGGCCGGGGCCGCGACAGGCAATGGGGCGGGCAAAGGCGCGGGCACGGCGGCGCCGGAGCGCCTGTCGGCCGCCCAGTCCTGCGCCACCAGCGTCCGCTTTCCCAAACGGCAGCTGCGGGGCGTGTGGATCGCCACAGTGCGCAATCTCGACTGGCCCTCCCGTCCGGGGCTGAGCCCCCATCGGCAGCGCGCCGAATACCTCAAGATCCTCGACAACGCGGTCAAGCGGCGGCTCAACGCGGTGTTCGTCCAGGTCCGGCCCGCATCGGACGCGCTCTACCGCTCCTCGCTCGAGCCCTGGTCGCAGTGGCTGACCGGCACGGCGGGCAAGGATCCGGGGTGGGACCCGCTGCCGTTCCTGGTGGACGAGGCGCACAAGCGGGGGTTGGAGTTCCACGCCTGGTTCAACCCGTACCGGGCCGCGGAGTCGGCCACTTCCAAGCTGCCGCCCGGCCACCCGGCCCGGGTCCACCCCGACTGGACCGTCAAGCACGAGGGCGGCCTCTACTACAATCCCGGCCTCCCCCAGGTCAGGGACTGGGTGACCCGCGTCGTGACCGACGTGGTGCGACGCTACGACGTGGACGGCGTCCACTTCGACGACTACTTCTACCCCTATCCCGGAAAGGGCACGAGGTTCGCCGACCATGCCGCGTTCAAGAAGTACGGCGACGGCATGAAGCAGGCCGACTGGCGGCGCGACAACGTGAACAAGCTGGTGGCCCAGGTGTCGGACGCCGTGCACGAGGCCAAGCCGTACGTGAAGTTCGGCATCAGCCCGTTCGGGATCTGGCGCAACAAGAAGGAGGATCCCAGCGGTTCGAACACCACGGGCATGTCCGCCTACGACAGCATCTACGCGGACGCGAAGGCGTGGATCAAGGCGCGCAGCGTGGACTACGTCATGCCCCAGCTCTACTGGCCGAGAGGGTTCTCCGCCGCCGCCTACGAGGTGCTCGTGCCCTGGTGGGCGAACGCGGTGAAGGGCACCGGCGTGGACCTCTACATCGGCCAGGCGCTCTACCGCGTGGGCAGCACCGACACCCCGGCATGGAAGAAGGCGGGCGAACTGCCCGCCCATCTCACCCTGAACCGGAAATATCCAGAGGTCGGGGGCGATGTCTACTTCAGCGCCAAATACCTCATCGCCAACCCCCTGTCCGTCCTCGACCGCATCGTCGCCGGGCACTACAGCAGACCGGCGCTGCTCCCCCTCCCCGAGCGGTTCAAGACGAAGCGGCCCGCGCCCCCTCAGGGGGTGAAGAACGTGAACGGGAGGCTCGAGTGGCGGGCCCAGCCGGACGCCCGCGCGTATGCCGTCTACCGTGTGCCCGACCGCAAGGCCGGCAAGGCGGCCGCCGCCAAGAACAGTGCCTGCCTCACGGCCGACGCCCGCAACCTGGTGGCGATCGTCCCGGCGAGTGATTCCCCGTCCTACGCCGCCGGCGGCTCCGGCGCCTACTACGTGACCACCCTCGACCGCCTCACCAACGAAAGCCCCGCGACCCTCGCCCGGTGATCCGGCGGAAAGAATTCCGCAAGATCACCTGTGCACCGTCCCTCGGCTCCGGTACTTTGGTCGCAAGTTTTCTCAAGATCGCAGATTCTCGGAATCGCATCTTTAGAAGATCGCGAATGTGCGAGACCAACGGCGGGTTGGGGGTCTTCGGTGAGGCGTACGGTCCTCGGCGCGATGCGCGGTGTGATCCTCGGCGTCGTGATCGGCCTGCTGTACGGCTCGCTGATCCCGGCGCTTCCCGCCGCCGCGGCCCACAGCCTGGAGCGGGTGACGCTCATCGGGATCCCCGGACTGATGTGGAGTGACCTCAACCCCGCCGACACACCCAACCTGTGGCGGCTGGCCGGGCAGAGCGCGACCGGCTCGCTGTCCGTGAAGACCGTGGGCCGGGTCACCTGCCCGTACGACGGCTGGCTCACGGTCTCCGCCGGGGTCCGGTCCGCCGTCGGCCGCGGTTGCGGCCTGCCGCCCGCGCCGCTGCGGCAGGGCGAGGGGGCCGTGGTCGCCGACGTGCCCCGGCTGCGGGAGGCTCAGGACCGGAAGTACGTGGGCACCCTCGGGGAGGCCGCCCACGCCGGGCGGCAGTGCACGACGGCGGTGGGTCCCGGGGCGGCGCTCGCCCTGGCCGACCGGCAGGGCCGGGTGGACGTCTACGCCGACAGCCCGGCCGACGTGACCGACTGGACCCGGTGCAAAATCACCGCGGTCGCCATCGACGATCTCGTCACGCCGTACCTTCGGGAAGGCAGGCTCGGCACGGCGCCCGAGCCGCTGACGCCCCGGGCCCGCCGGGCGGCGGTCCGCGCCGCGGACGCCCGGCTCACCGCGATCCTGCCCCGGCTCGGCGACGGCCTGGTCCTGGTCGCCGGGCTCGCCGACCACGGTTCGGTCCCCCATCTCAGAGTGGCCATGCTGCACGGTCAGGGCACGGCCGGATCGTTGGGCGCGCGCTCCACCCACCGGACCAACATGATCATCGTGCCGGACCTCACCGCCACCATCCTCACCTGGGCAGTCGGCGCCGTTCCCTCGACGGTGGTCGGAGTGCCGGTCGAGACCCACGCCATGGGGGGCGGCGAGGTCGCCGCGCGGGTGGCCGAACTCAGGATCGCCGACGTGGCCGGGCAGACCATCCGCGACACGACCGGAGTCTTCTTCACCTCGCTGGCCGTGCTCCAGGTGCTGTTCTATGTCGTCGCGTTCCTGTTGCTGCGCCGCCGCGAGCGGCTCCCCCTGGTCCGGGGCGCCGCGATCGCGCTCGCGTCGATCCCCGTCTCCACCTACCTCGTGAACCTCCTCCCGTGGGCCGGTACGGCACAGCCGACGATCGCGCTGGTCGCGGGCGTCCTCGTGACGGCGGCCGGGCTCACGACCGTGGCCCTGTCCGGGCCATGGCGGAGAAGCGTCCTGGGGCCACCCTCCGTGATCGCGGCCGTCACGGCGGCGGTGCTGCTCGGCGATCTGCTGACCGGCACGCCGCTGCAGCTCAACAGCCTGATGGGCTACACGGGAGTGGTCGGCGCCCGTTACCACGGCCTCGGCAACATTCCGTTCGCGCTGCTGGCCACCGCCGTCCTGCTCGTCACGACGGCGATCGCCGATCTGCTGGCCCGCACCGGCCGGAAGGCCCTCGGTGTCGCCCTGGTGGCCACCCTCGGCGGGTTCGCGATGCTGCTCGACGGCTGGCCCGGGGTGGGCAGCGACTTCGGCGGGGTCATCGCCTTCCTGCCGGGCATCGCGGTCGCGACGCTCCTCGTCGCGGGCAAGCGCGTGTCGGTCGTCAAGCTGGGGATCTTCTGCGCCGCCGGCGGGGTGCTCGTCATGAGCATCGCCTACCTGGACTATCTACGCCCCGCCGACAGGCAGACCCATCTGGGTCGCTTCGTCGGGCAGGTGGCCGACGGCACGTTCCTACCGGTGATCTCACGCAAGCTCACGGCGATGCTGAGCACCCTGATCAGCCCCAACCTGATGCCGGTGGTGATCGCGGCCCTGGCCTTCCTGGTGTTCGCGCTGCTCCGGCCGGGCGCGGCCAGCGCGGGGATCCTGCCCGTGGCGTTCGAGCGGGCGCCCATGCTCAAGGCCGGTCTGCTCGGGGCACTGGTCAGCGGACTGGTCGGCATGCTCGTCAACGACTCGGGAGCGGCCGTGCTGTCCATGGCGCTGGCCCTGGCCGTACCGCTGGTGCTGAGCGCGGGAATCCGCGCGGTGCAAATCGACGAGCAACCCGCCGCCCCTGCCATGGCGCCGAGCTCGCAGCCCTGAGGCCGCCGGCCGGGTGAGCAGACCGCTCAGCTGGGCCAGGCGTCGGCGATGAGGTCGCGGGTGTCGCGCAGGAGTTGGGGCAGGACCCGGGTGTGCCCGACCACCGGCATGAAGTTGGTGTCACCGCCCCACCGGGGGACGACGTGCTGGTGCAGGTGGGCGGCGATGCCCGCGCCCGCGACGCCGCCCAGGTTCATCCCGACGTTGAACCCCTGCGCGCCGCTCGCCTTGCGCAGCGCCAGCGTCGCCCGTTTGGTGAACTCCGCCAGCTCGGCGGTCTCGGCCTCGTCCAGATCGGCGTAGTCGGCGACATGGCGGTAGGGACAGACCATCAGGTGACCGGAGTTGTACGGATAGAGGTTGAGCAGGGCGAACACGGCGGAGCCACGGGCGAGGATCAGACCGTCCTCGTCGGGAAGCTTCGGGATCTCGCAGAACGGACAGCCGTCATCCTTACCCGACCCCGTGGGCTTGTTCTCCCCCTTGATGTAGGCCATGCGATGGGGGGTCCACAGCCGCTGGAAGTTGTCGGGCGCCCCCGCACCGGCCTGCTCGATCGGCTCTGAGTCCACGCTCGCCCTCTCCTCCGTTCCCTGGTGCATGCCGCTGCCGCTGGCAGCAGCATATGACCCGCGATCTGGAGCGCTGCCCCCGGTACGGCCGGGCCGTACCGGGAGAGGACGGGCGTCAGACCTGGACGCGGCGGTCGATGGCGTCGACGATCTCGGCGATCGCCTGGTCGATCGGGACGCCGTTCTTCTGCTCGCCGCTGCGGTAGCGGAAGGACACCGCGCCCGCCGCCACGTCGTCGTCACCGGCCAGCAGCATGAACGGCACCTTGGCCTTCTGCGCGTTACGGATCTTCTTCTGCATCCGGTCGTCGGAGACGTCCACCTCGACCCGCACGCCGCGCTCGCGCAGCCGCTTGGCGACGTCCTGCAGGTACGGCGCGTGCGCGTCGGTGATCGGGATGCCGACGACCTGCACGGGGGCGAGCCACGGAGGGAACGCGCCGGCGTAGTGCTCGACCAGGACGCCGAAGAACCGCTCGATCGACCCGAACAGCGCCCGGTGGATCATGACGGGCTGCTGACGGCCTCCCTCGGACGACTGGTACTCGAGCTCGAACAGCTGCGGCAGGTTGAAGTCGAGCTGGATGGTCGACATCTGCCAGGTCCGGCCGATGGCGTCCCGGGCCTGGACTGAGATCTTGGGGCCGTAGAAGGCCGCGCCGCCCGGGTCGAGCACCAGGTCCAGCTTCTCGGACTCGGCGACCTCGCGCAGGGTCGCCGTGGCCTCCTCCCACGCCTCGTCGGAGCCGACGAACTTCTCCGGGTCCTTGGTGGACAGCTCCAGGTAGAAGTCGTCGAGGCCGTAGTCGCGCAGCAGGTCGAGCACGAACCGCAGCAGCGACGTGAGCTCGTCGCGCATCTGCTCACGGGTGCAGTAGATGTGCGCGTCGTCCTGGGTGAGGCCGCGCACCCGGGTCAGGCCGTGCACCACCCCGGACTTCTCGTACCGGTAGACCGTGCCGAACTCGAACAGCCGCAGCGGCAGCTCGCGGTAGGACCGCCCGCGCGCCCTGAAGATCAGGTTGTGCATCGGGCAGTTCATCGGCTTCAGGTAGTAGCGGGCGCCCTCCAGCTCCATGGGCGGGAACATGCCGTCGGCGTACCAGTCGAGGTGGCCGGAGATCTTGTAGAGGTTCTCCTTGGTGATGTGCGGGGTGTTGACGAACGAGTAGCCCGCCTCCTCGTGCCTGCGGCGCGAGTAGTCCTCCATCACCCGCCGGATGATGCCGCCCTTGGGGTGGAAGACCGGCAGGCCGGAGCCCAGCTCGTCGGGGAAGGAGAACAGGTCGAGCTCGGCGCCGAGCTTGCGGTGGTCGCGCTTCTCGGCCTCCGCCAGCAGGTGCAGGTACTCGTCCTGCTTCTCGCGCGACTCCCAGGCGGTGCCGTAGATCCGCTGGAGCTGCGGGTTCTTCTCGCTGCCCCGCCAGTAGGCCCCGCCCGAGCGCATCAGCTTGAACGCCGGGATGACCCTGGTGCTCGGCAGGTGCGGCCCGCGGCACAGGTCCTTCCAGCACAGCTCGCCGGACTTGGGGTCGAGGTTGTCGTAGATGGTGAGCTGCCCGGCGCCCACCTCCACGTTCGCGCCCTCGGCCGACTCGGCCGCGCCGCCCTTCAGCCCGATCAGCTCCAGCTTGTACGGCTCGGCCGCCAGCTCCTCGCGGGCGTCCTCGTCGCTCACCGGCCGCCGGCTGAAGGTCTGACCCTGCTTGACGATCTCGCGCATCCGCTTCTCGACGCGCTTGAGGTCGTCGGGGGTGAACGGCTCGGCGACGTCGAAGTCGTAGTAGAAGCCGTTCTCCACGGGCGGGCCGATGCCGAGCCTGGCCTCGGGGAAGATCTCCTGTACGGCCTGGGCCATCACGTGAGCGGTCGAGTGACGCAGGATCGCCCGGCCGTCGGGGCTGTCGATGGCGATCGGTTCGACGATGTCGCCGTCGCCGACCTCGGCGGCCAGGTCACGCGGCTCGCCGTTGATCCTCGCGGCGACGACGGACCTGCCGTCGGCGTCGAGCGCCTCCCCGGCCGTCGTGCCCGCCGCCACCACACGCTCGGCTCCGGCGAGGGTGATGCGTATTTCGAGGGCGGCAGACACGGTGGCTCCTTCGGCTGGCGTTCGTGCGCGTTCGCGCGGAAACGAGTTCGCGGACATCCCGCCCGGACCGGCCTCCGGAAGATCCAGCGCCGGCGGGACTCCAGGCTTCGATGCTACCGGTGCCGCCGCCCCGATTTCGCGCGCAAATCCTCCGTGATCCCCCCGCCTGCTCACCAACGGTGATGCACCTGGGGCCGGATCAGCTCGTCGTACACCCGGCGGACCGTGGCGTGCGTCTCGGCCGGCAGGGGCGGCAGATCGGCGGCCGCGGCGTTCGCCCGGGCCTGCTCGGGGTTGCGGGCGCCCGGGATCACCACGCTCACCCCCGGCTGGTCGATGATCCAGCGCAGCGCGAACTGGGCCATGGTCATGCCCCGGGGAACCAGCCCCCGGATGCGGTCGACCGCCTGCAGGCCCACGCCGTACTCCACCCCGGAGAAGGTCTCGCCGACGTCGAAGGCCTCGCCCTGCCGGTTGAAGTTGCGATGGTCGTTCTCCGCGAAGACCGTCTGCGGGCCGTACCGTCCCGACAGCAGACCGCTGGCCAGCGGGACCCGGGCGATGATGCCGACGCCGGCCTTCTCGGCCGCCGGGAGCACCTCGTCGAGCGGCTTGAGCCGGAACGCGTTGAGGATGATCTGCACGGCGGCCACGTTCGGCCGGGCGATCGCGGTGAGCGCCTCTCCGACGCTCTCCACGCTGACGCCGTAGGCCGCGATCGCGCCCTCGGCCACCAGCGTGTCGAGGCCGTCGAACACCGCGTCGTCGTCGAACACCGCGCTGGGCGGGCAGTGGAGCTGGACCAGGTCGAGCGTGTCGACGCCCAGGTTGGCGCGGGAGCGGTCGGTCCAGGCGCGGAAGTTGCCCAGAGTGTAGGCCTCGGGCGTCTGGAGCATCCGCCGCCCCATCTTGGTGGCCACGGTCAGTCCGGGCCGCTCCCCGAGCAGCCTGCCGATGATCTTCTCGCTGCGGCCGTCCCCGTACACGTCGGCCGTGTCGATGAAGTCGACCCCCGCGTCGACGGCCGCGTGGAGGGTGGCCAGCGCGTCCGCCTCGCTGACCTCGCCCCAGTCCGCCCCGAGCTGCCAGGCCCCCAGCCCGACGACGCCCACCTGCCTGCCCGTCCTGCCCAACACCCGCTGTTCCATGACGATTGATCCTAATGTGGGCTGATAGGGACGGTCATCCGGCCAGATGGCGGGCGAACCAGTCACGGGCGAGACCCGCGACCGACTCGAGCGTCCCCGGCTCCTCGAACAGGTGCGAGGCACCCGGGACGATCTCCAGGCGGGTCTCCGCGGTGAGCCGGCCCATCGCCTCCATGTTGAGCTCGATGACGATCGGGTCGCGTTCGCCGACGATCAGCAGCGTCGGCTGCCTGACCGAGGCGAGGGCGTCCCCGGCCATGTCGGGCCGGCCGCCCCGGGAGACGACGGCGCGCACCGTGGCCGGGCGGGCCGCCGCCGCCACCAGGGCGGCCGCCGCGCCCGTGCTCGCGCCGAACAGCCCGATGCCGAGGCCCCGGGTCGGCACGTCCTCCGGCACCCGGTCGGCCAGCGCCGCCACCCGCCCGGCCAGCAGGCCGATGTCGAACCGCAGGTGGCCGGTATGGGCGTCGGCGCGCTCCTCCTCGACCGTGAGCAGATCCGCCAGGACGGTCGCCAGCCCGGCGCGCTGCAGCTCACGGGCCACGTAGCGGTTTCGGGGGCTGTGCCGCCCGCTTCCGCTGCCGTGCGCGAACAGCACGACCCCCTGCGCCGGCCGCGGCACCACGACGTCGGCGTCGAGCACGACGCCCCCGGCCGGGATCCGGACGCTCACCTCGACAGCGTTCATGCTCTCCCCCTTGCCGTCACCCCTCGGCAGGTCAGAACGCCTTACCCCGTCCAGACGGCGACAAACTCGCGGCGGCCTCCCGGTCGATCATGCCGGAACCTCAGAAAGCCTTGGCATCCATTTAGATCAACCGGACAAAAGAGGACGATAGGGACCATCAAGGATGGGCAGAGGTCCTCAAAGAGTCAACGGTCGAACAGGCTTCCGAGAGCGGCCGTGCGGACGGGCAAGGTGAATCATGCACTGGCCAGAGGAGCTGACGGAGACCCCGGATCTACACGGGGCCTATCCACGGCTGAGCCGGGCCCAGATCGAGCGCCTGGGGGCGGGCGGTGCGCGGCGGCCGATGAGCCGCGACGATGTGCTGTTCGCCGAGGGTGCGCTGTCCGACGCCCTCTTCGTGGTGCTCGACGGCAGGGTGGCGATGGTCGAGGAGTACGGCACGGCCGACCATGTCGCCGCCGTCCACGGCCCGGGGCGGTTCCTCGGCGAGATGAACATGCTGACCGGCCTGGTCGGACATCAGACGGCGGTATGCGCCGAGCCCGGCGAGGTGCTCGCCGTGCCGGTGGACGAACTGCGTCGCGTGATCGGGCGAGATTCCGAGGTGGGGGATCTGATCCTGCGCGCGTTCGTCATCCGCCGGTCGATGCTCACCGGGCTCGGCACCGGCCTGCGGATCGTCGGTTCCCGGTTCTCCGCCGACACCCGACGCCTGCGCGAGTTCGCCGTACGCAACCGCCTGCCGCACAAGTGGATCGACCTGGAGGAGGACTGGGAGGCCGAGTGCTTCCTGCGCGCGATGGGTGTCGCCCCGGAGGAGACGCCGGTCGTGATCCTGCGGTGCGAGACGGTGCTGCGCAACCCGAGCAACGCCGAACTGGCCGGGGCCGTCAGCCTGCCGGCCCCGCGGACCTGGGAGACGGTGTGCGACCTGCTCATCGTCGGAGCGGGCCCGGCGGGCCTGGCCGCCGCGGTGTACGGCGCGGCCGACGGCCTGTCGACGATCGTGGTCGACGCGGCCGCGATCGGCGGCCAGGCCCGCACCTCGCCCCGGATCGAAAGCCACCTCGGATTCCCGTACGGAATCTCCGGGGAGGAACTGGCCGATCGGGCGGTGACCCAGGCGACCGGGCTCGGCGTCCGCTTCCGCCTCCCGGCGGAGGCCGCCGCGCTCGACGGAAGCTGCGGAGACCACGTCGTCACCACACGGGACGGCGCGATGATCCACGCTCGTGCGCTGCTCGTCGCCACCGGAATCCGCTACCACAGACTGCATCTGCCGGACATGGAGAGGTTCGAGCGCACGAGCGTCTACTACGCGGCGACCATGTTCGAGGCCCGTGAGTGCCGGCGGGATCCGATAGTGGTCGTGGGAGGAGGCGACTCCGCCGGACAGGCCGCCCTGTTCCTCGCCGCGCACGCGGCGTGGGTCCGCCTGCTGGCCAGGGAGGGCGACCTGCGGGTGAACATGTCCCGCTACCTGGCCGTCGAGGTCGAGCGCGACCCGCGCATCCAGGTCATGCTGAACACCGAGGTCCGGGAGCTGTCCGGTGGCGAGAGACTGGAGTCGGTCGTGGCCGAGGACAACGTCACCGGGGAGCGCCGCACGGTCGAGGCACGCGCGTTGTTCGTCCTCATCGGCGCCGAGCCGCACACCCGGTGGCTGTCCGGCGAGATCTCCCTCGACCGCCGCGGATATGTCCTCACCGGCGCGCGTGCCCTGCGCTCCCAGCCGGCGGAGGGCCTCAGCCCCGGCCGGCCGTTCCCGCTGGAGACCAGCAGACCCGGTGTGTTCGCGGCCGGTGACGTGCGCAGCGGCTCCGTCAAGCGGGTCGTCTCGGCAGCCGGAGAGGGCGCGATGGCGGCGCGCCTGGTCAACGAGCACCTCCGTTCGGCGACCTGAGCCGCGCCGGCGCCGACCCGCATGCTCCGCATGACGGCGCCGACCCACATGCTCCGCATGACGAGGGGCGAGCCGATGACCGGCTCGCCCCTCTCACCGCGCGTTCGCTCAGTCGTCGTCCGACGACCACTGGCCGGAGCCGAACTCACGCATCTGGCGGCCGGGCAGCTGCTGGACGAGGTCCTTGCCGGACATCTTGCTGACCACCGGAGAATTGGCCTGTGGGTGGAGGAAGATGTCCTGCGGCTCCTGCTGGCCGGCGGTCTGGACGACCGGCCCCTCGCTTCCCTGCTGACCCGCCGGACCGGCCTGGGCTGTCTGGCCTGTCTGGGCGGCGGGTGCCGCCTGCCCGGCGGGGCCCTGCGCGGCCGGGGCGGGCTCCTGCAGGCCGCCGGTCACGAGGGACCCGATCTTCCCGTTCTTGTCCTTCAGCAGCTTTTCCACTGCCGTGCTGGCGACGAGCTCCGGCTGGTCCGCGTTCTGCATCGCGAAGGACGCGACCTGCTTACCAGGCGAGGCGTCGGTGACGGGGTGCTGGTCGGCGGGAGTGCCGACCGGCCCGGAAAGCAGGGCAGCCGCGATTATTGCAGTGCAGATAGGCATGAGATTTCCCCCGAAATGGTGGACGGTACATTCATGACGGTAAGCGCCTCATGTCGGGCGATCACGGACCCGATGCCCAGTGTCCGGTCAAAGAAGGGAATCGCCCACTTCACTTGCCTTCGAACAACGCGACGAGGGGCGGCCCATCACCTGCGGCTCACCCCTCGTAGCATCTCTGGATGCCGGCCCTGTATTACTTCGGCATCAGCACGCTGTCGATCATGTAGACGGTGGCGTTGCGTGTGACCACGTCGCCGCACACCACGTTCGCGTCGTTGATCTTGAAGCTCTGTCCCGAACCGGTGGTGGTGAGCTCCCCTCCCTGCACAGTCTTCAGCTTGCCGCTCCGCAGGTCGGCCGGCGTCTTGCGTCCCTTGACCACGTGATAGGCCACGAGAGCGCTGAGCGCCTGCTTGTTCCCCATGAGACGGTCGAGTTTCTTCTTCGGGACTTTGGTGAAGGCTTCGTTGGTGGGCGCGAACAGCGTGAAGTCCTTGCCCTTGTTGAGCGTGCGGGCCAGGCCCGCGGTCCGCATCACTCCGGAAAGCGTCGAAAGCGACGGGATGCCGGAGATGGCCTTGCCGACCGGCTCGCCGGCCACGGAGGCCGGCACCTCAGAGCAGGCGGCGCCGAACGGCGAGGCCGAGGCGGAAGCGGACGGGGACGGGGACGCCGAAGCGGTGGCCGACCCTGTGGCCGACCCTGTGGCCGACTCGGTGGCCGACTCGGTGGCTGAGGCACTCGCCTCGTCGCCGGGCGTGCCGGTCGCCATGTCCGTAGCCGTCTCGTTGGCCGCGGCCGGCGCCGCGGCGTCGCTCTCGCCTCCGCTGCCGTCACTACCGCAGGCCGTGGTCAGCGTAAGCACCGCGGCCAGGGCGGCAAAGGCGAGAAGTCGCGTCTTCATCGAATCTCCCTGTGGTGGGGTGGCGCCCGCGGGCCGCGGGTGGCAGGTGCAAGGGTGCGGAGAGGAACCGGACGCCCGCCCCCCGCGGTCCGCGGAACTCACCCGCCGATCAGTCGACCGGCGGACGGATCAACGCGTTGCCCGCGCCCGGTTGTCTGCGCCCTTGTACGAGGGCCACGACTTCGCCACCTGATGCCCCTTGATCTCAGGCATGGCGAACGACTTCTTCGACGAGTCGAGCGTCGGGTTGAGCACGAGGTCGTACGCCTTCGGAGCGCGCCCGCTCCGACCCCACTCCGGGGGGAAGGTGAACTTCCCGGGGAAGAAGTCGTCGTCGGACTTCTTGTTGGCGGCCACCTGCGGACCCTCGGCGGACGTGGGAGCGGCGTTGGAGTTGTTGGCGGGCGGCTGGAACATGAAAGCGGGCCCGTCGTCGTCCGCGTCCTCCTGCTGCTGCGGCGCCTGCTGCGGCGCCTGCTGCTGGTCTCCGGACTGCTGCGGGGCCTGCTGCGGCTGCATCCCGGCCTCCTGCAGCCACGGCGGCTGCATCGGCTGGAACATCGCGGGCTGCATCATGCCGCCCGGCTGCTGCATCATGCCCGGCTGCATCATGCCACCGGGCTGCTGCGTCATGCCCGGCTGCTGCGTCATACCGGGCTGCTGCGGTTCGCCGGGCAGTTGCACCGTGCCCGGCTGCTGCATCGCGTTCTGGGGCTGCTGCTGCGCCCCGGCCTGCTGCAGCCACGGCGGCTGCATCCCGAACTGCGGTGCTCCGTACATCTGGCTGCTGTAGGGGTCGTTGTTGGTGTAGGCGCCCGGGCCGGCGTCCTGCGGCGTGGTGGCGGCCGCCGGGCCCGCGAGCAGGGTAGCGGCGAGTATGGCAGTGCAGATTGGCATGAGACTCCCCCGATGTCGTGGAAGGTACGAGCTAGACGCTAAGCGGCCGACCATGGATGATCACGCGTCCGACGCTCAATGTCGGGTCAAACCTGGGGATCAGCCCCTTCATCCCGCAAAGATCTACAAACCACGGCCTGCCACCTGGTTCGCACGCGCCCGATGCGCCGTTTCCTCCCGGTACCGGGCGGGCACCCCCGACGTATGCGACTGCTCGACAACACGCTGCCGCTCCTGCTGAACGGGTATGCCTGGCTGCCGGGCCTGCGCCGCCGTGCCGGGTCGGACATCGTCCACACCAGGGTGCTCGGGCAGCGGGCGGTGGGCCTGTGCGGGCCGGACGCCGCGCGATTCTTCTATGACGAGGAGCACGTGGCGCGTCGGACGGCCCTGCCCGGCCCGATCAAGAGCACGCTGTTCGGCCACGGCGCCGTGCACACGCTCGACGGCCCGGCACACCGGCTGCGCAAGGCGATGTTCATGTCGCTCATGACCGAGGACACGATCGGGAGCCTCACCGATCACACGCTCGCCGCGTGGGACGAGACGGTCTCCTCATGGCCGGCCGGACGGGACGTGGTGCTCTTCGACGAGGCGTCCCGGCTGCTGACCCGTGCCGTGTGCCGGTGGGCGGGCGTCCCCCTGTCCGACGCCGACGTGCCGGCCGCGGCATCGGACCTGGTCGCGATGGTCGACGGATTCGGTTCGGCGGGGCGGCGGCACTGGCGGGCGCGACTGGCCCGGCGACGGCGCGAGGCGTGGCTGGCCGCACTGATAACGGATGCGCGCCGAGGCGCCCTCACCGCGCCGTCCGGCTCGGCGATCGACGTGGTGGCGCATCACGAGGACGTCGACGGCAGGCGGCTCGAACCCCGCGTGGCCGCGGTCGACCTGCTCAATGTCCTGCGTCCCACCGTGGCCATCTGCTGGTTCGCCACCTTCATGGCCCACGCGCTGCATCGGTGGCCCGAGCATCGTGCCCGGCTGACCGGCGCGGCCGACAGCGGGGCGAAGGCCTTCCCCGACGCGTTCTCCGAGGCGTTCGTCGACGAGGTCCGCCGCTTCTACCCGTTCACGCCGTTCGTCGGCGGCCGGGCCGTGCGTGACCTGTCCTGGCGCGGGGAGCCGATCCCGGCGGGGGCGCTCGTGCTGCTCGACGTCTACGGGCAGAACCACGACTCACGGCTCTGGGCCGAGCCGTACCGCTTCGATCCCGACCGGTTCGTGGGCCGTCGGATCGGCGCGTTCGATCTCATCCCGCAGGGCGGCGGCGACGCGAACACCGGCCATCGCTGCCCCGGCGAGGCGATCGTCATCACCCTGATGCGGGTCCTCGCACACCGCCTGGCCGGGCTGGACTACCGAGTTCCCGAGCAGGATCTGACGATCTCCCTGCGGCGGGTGCCCGCGCGGATGGCGAGCGGGTTCGTCCTCAGGCCCGAGCGCGTCCGGGTCAGTCCGGCAACTGGATCTCGATCGGTATGACGATCGGCGGCCGGTCCGGGAGCCCGGGCACAGACCACGCCGCCTGACCGTGGACGTCGGCGGCACCCGGCTTCGAGCACGCCGGGCACCGCCGGACGCGTCATGACCTGCGGTCTTCGCCCGAGACGGCGCCGGCCAGCGGTTTACCCGTCTCGATGAGCGACTTCAACCGCATCAGGTCCTGCTGCAGTTTTCGCGCCGGGTCGGCCCCCAGCAGCGTCGCCATCGCGTGCCCGACCGCGCCGACCACCGGGTTGTAGGCGAGCCGGACCTCGATCCGGCAATGGTCGGCCCCCTCGGGCGTGAGCCGAAGTGTGCCCGTGTGGGCGATGAGCCTGCCCTCGGTGGTCCGCCAGGAGATCTCCCGCCCCTCCTCGCGGCTGGTCTCGGCCGCCTCGAAGCCGATGGGCACCCCGGCCGGTCCCGAGATCACCCAGTGCGATCGCCGCCCGTCGTCGGATCGCCGTACCTCCAGCACATCGGGCATGCACTTGGCGAAGACGCTGTAATCGCTCAGCAGCGGCCACACGTCCTCGGCCGGCGCGGCCACCGAGATCGCGTCCTCGATGTCGACGGCACGCCGGCCCGCGCCGATCCCGCTGAGCCGCTTCAGCGGAAGGTTCGTCGCGGCACGCGCGCCCAGGACCGCACAGCCGGCCCGCACCATCCAGGCGAACGGCCCAGGCAGCCGCCCGGACATCGCCCAGGTCGCCGCCGCGGCGGCCCCCGCGAGGAACCTCGCGGTCGGCGACCAGCACTGCTGGAAGATCTCGGGTACGCGCTCCCTCGGCCGGCCGCCCCCTTGCAGCTGGATCACCCCCTCGGCGTCGTGATGGGCGGTCCAGCTCGCCTCGACGTCTTTGACGCCGGGAATCCGCGCCACCGCCCGGCGGGCCCGGCGGTCCTCCCGTTCCAGCACGTGGCCGGCGAGAGTCACGCGACCACCCGCGACGTGGACCTCCACCGCGTGCGGGTGGCTGACGTGCCGGCCCAGCTCCGCGCGCACGCGTTCGGACAGCACCCGGTCGTCGACGTTCCTTCCCACGAAGCGATAGCGGATCTCCGCGACCGCGCCCCGGCTGCGATTGGTGAAGTCGCGGGCGAGGACGCCGAGCCAGCCTCTGGATCGATGCACCCCGTGCACGGCCTTGTCGCGCACCCGGGCCCGGCGGGTCCGGCCGAGATTCGGGTCGAGCAGATACTCCGTCAGTGCCCCGGCGCAGGCGCCCAGCCCGGCCGCGCCCGCGGTGCGCGACAGTGACGCCCCGCGTTCGATCACGGTGACCTGTCCGTCATGTCGCCCATGTCCTGGACGATCAGCCATGCGCATGGTAACCACCCCCCATGCGCACGGGCCTACCCAGTGACCGGCGGACGATTCCGCCCGATTCCGGTCGAGGCCGTGCTCCCGCCGGCCGCAGGGGCCGGTCGGCGGGGTCAGTCGCGGGAGCGGACGAACGCCTCGATGCCGTCAAGCACCCGCCGCAGGCCGAACTCGAAAGTCCGCTCGGGGTCGAAGGCGGCCTTGTACGCTTCCCCGGCGGCCTCCCCCACCCGGGCCGCCGTCGGATAGCGCCGGGGATCGAGCACCTTCGCCAGGAACGGCGCGTGGGCCCACCACCACTGCTCGTCGGTCAGCCCGGTCTGCTTCTCGGCCTGTGCCGCCTCGATCGCGCCGCGAGCGGCGCCGTGGACGTACCCGTTGATCAGGGTGACCAGCAGGTCCATCTCGATCTCGTCGAGGCCCATGCCGTCGACCGCGCGCAGCTCGAAGTCGTACTTGGCCATCACGTTGGGGCCCAGCGGCGGGCGGCTCGTCGTCGCGACCTGCAGCAGCCAGGGGTGCCTTCGGCACAGCGCCAGGTTCTCCCTGGCGATCAGTTCCACTCTGGCCCGCCATCCCCCGGGCACCTCCTCCGGCATCGGCAACTCGCCGTACACCGTGTCGACCATCACGTCGATCAGTTCCGCCTTGCCCGGGATGTACGTGTACAGCGACATCGTGCCGACACCGAGTTGTTCGGCCACCTTCCGCATGGACAGCGCGGCCAACCCCTCGGCGTCGGCGACCTCGATCGCCGCCCGTACGATCCGGTCGACGCCCAGGTCGGGCTTGCCCTTCCGGCTCGGCCGCTCGCCCGTCCGCCACAGGATCGCCAGGCTACGCGCCGGGTCCCCGGTGCCGCCGTACTCCGTCATCTCGTTCCCCGGCCCCTTGTCGTGCGCCTTGTACGCGGTACCGTACGCCATCCGGCACCTGGGTCCGGTTCTCCCCCGGCGGAGGACTCAACGGACTGGGCTCAACGGATTGGGCTCAACGGCGGAGGCTGCGCCATTTGGCGACCGACAGAGGGAAGAAGATCAGCAGCAGGGCGACCGGCCAGACGACGGCCATCGGCAGGGCGTGCTCGACGATCCAGGAGTCGCCGACGGCGCCGGGATTGCCGAACAGCCGGCGTGTCGCCGTGACGGTCGATGAGATCGGGTTCCAGTCGGCGATCGCGCCGAGCCAGCCCGGCATGGTGGCGGTCGCTACGAACGCGCTGGACAGGAACCCGACGGGGAACTCCAGCGTCTGCACGCCGGTGATCGCCTCGGCGCCCGAGAGGGCCAGGCCGAGGTACACGCCGATCCAGACGAGAGCCAGCCGCAGCAGGAGGATCAGGCCGAGTGCGGCAAGGAACTCTCCGGTCGAGCCGTACGGCCGCCAGCCGACCGCCAACGCCGTCACGACCATCACAGCCAGCGTGAGCACCGACAGCAGCATGTCCGCGACGGCACGACCGGCCAGCATCGCGGCGGCGGACATCGGCATCGAGCGGAACCGATCCGTTATCCCCCTCTCGACGTCGGCGGTCACCGCCTGGGTGGTGGCCGCGATGCCGAACAGCATGGTCATCGCGAACATGCCGGGCATCAGGAAGTCGCGGTAGTCCCCGCCGCCGGGCACCCGCATCGCGCCGCCGAGCAGGTAGACGAACATCAAGACGATGAGGACGTTGAAGGCGAGCGAGAAGATCACCGGCCCGGGGTTGCGTACCCAGTGCGAGACGCCGCGGACGGTGAGGGTCCAGCTGTCCGCCAGGGCCCAGCGCAGGCTGCCGGGGGAACCGGACGACGGTGTGGGGGCGACGAGCGTCACGCGTTGACTTCCCTTCCCTGGTGTTCGGGTTCGGTCGTACGACGGCCGGTGAGGTGCAGGAACACCTCGTCGAGTGTGGGCCGGCGCAGGCTGAGATCATCGATGTCGATGCCCGCCTGGTCGAGCACCCGCACGGTCTCTCGCAGTGCATCGGTTCCGTGCGCCACCTGGACGCCCACCCGGCCGGCATCGGGGTCGACGACCGGCTCGGTGACGCCGACCCGCGCGATCGCCTGGGCCGCCGTCCCGACCTGGGTCCGGTCATGCACGACGAACTCGATCCGGTCGCCACCGATCCGCGACTTGAGCTCGCCCGGCGTGCCCTCGGCGATGACCCTGCCGTGGTCCATCACGTTGATCTGCGTGGCCAGTTGGTCGGCCTCGTCGAGGTACTGCGTGGTCAGCAGCACCGTGGTGCCCTGGCCGGCCAGGGCGCGGACGGCCTGCCACACCTCGCCCCGGCCGCGTGGGTCGAGGCCGACGGTCGGCTCGTCGAGGAAGAGCACCTCGGGAGACAGGATCATGCCGACGGCGAGATCGAGCCTGCGGCGCATCCCGCCGGAGTACGCCTTGACCGGTTTCGATCCGGTGTCGGCCAGGCCGAACCGCGCCAGCAGTTCGTCCGCCCTGGTTGTGGCCGCCCGCTTGCCCAGATGGTGCAGCCGCCCGAACATGACGAGGTTCTGCCGCCCGCCGAGCACCTCGTCCACCGCGGCGTGCTGCCCCACAAGGCCGATGCGCCGCCGGACCTCGGTGGCCTGCTCGGCGACGTCGAAACCCCCTACCAGGGCCCGGCCGCCGTCGAGGCTCAGCAGTGTCGACAGGATGCGTACCGACGTCGTCTTTCCAGCGCCGTTCGGGCCCAGCAGCCCGCATACCGTCCCCTTCGGGATGGTGAGGTCGAAGCCGTCCAGGGCCGGTTTGCCATCTTTGCCGTCTCTTCCGTCCTTGCCGCCGTAACGCTTGCGAAGGCCCTCCGCGATCACCGCGAGATCACCTGAACTCACCGCGTACGCCCTTTCCCTCGATTGAGGGTACACCGTACCGTACGCCGTACGGAAAAGACGAACGCGCGGGCGTCACTCCTCGGTGCGGTCGCGCAGCTTCTCGACGACCTCGGCGGCGGCGCGGCCGATGGGGCCGGGGATCACGTGGCCCGGGCTGGCCTCGAAGCTCGCCTCGTCGAGCAGGTCCTTGACCATCTGCAGAGCGATGCGGTTGCGGTTGGGCGTGCCCTGCCGCAGCGCGTCGAACAGCTTGCGCACCTGGTCGCTCTTCACCTTCGCCGGCAGCGGCGGTTCGTGCTGGTCGACGACGCACTCGACGATCACGGGCCCGTCCCACGACAGCGCCTCGCGCATCTGACCGGCGCAGGTGCGTGGATCCTCGATGCGCGCCCCGCGGGCGCCACAGGCCTCGGCGAACTTCACGAAGTCCATCGGCGCGAGGTCCACGCCGTACTCGGGGTTGCCGAGGAACACCATCTGCTCCCACTTGATCAGGCCCAGCGTGTTGTTCTTGATGACCACGACCTTGATCGGCAGGTTGTGCTGCACCGCGGTGAGGAAGTCGCCGAGCTGCATCGTCATCGACCCGTCTCCGGTGAAGACCACGACCTGCCGCCCCGGATAGGCCGCCTGCGCCCCGATCGCGTACGGCAGGCCGGCGGCCATCGAGCAGTTGGTCCCAGAGAAGGAGAACAGCTGGCCGCGCCGGGTCCTGATCTGCCGGGCGACCCAGGTCGTGACGGTCCCCGAGTCGCCGCAGACGATCGCGTCGTCCGCCAGCGCGTCGTTCAGCGCCCAGGCGGGGACCTGCGGCTTCATCGGCAGGTCGGTACGCGTACCGCGCGCCTCCATCAGCGCCCACCACTCGCGCATGCCCTCCTGTGCCTTCGCCAGGAACGCGCGGTCGTCGTTGCGCGGCAGCATCGGCAGCAGCGCGGCGAGCGTCGCCCGGGCGTCACCGGCCAGCGGGACGTCCACCGGGTGGCGCAGGCCGAGCCGTTCGGGCCGGTCGTCGATCTGCACGCAGACCGCCTGCCCCGGCGAGGGGTAGTACTCGATGTACGGCATGGTGGAGCCGACGATCAGCAGCGCGTCGCACTCCTCCAGCGCCTCCTCGCTGGGGCGGCTGCCCACCAGGCCGATCGGCCCGGTGGTGTAGGGGCTGTCGTCGGGTACGCAGTCCTTGCCGAGCTGGGCTTTCACGATGGGCGCGGCGAGCCGCTCGGCGACCGCCTCCAGCTCCTCCCCGGCTCCGCGCGCGCCCGCCCCGGCGAGGATGACGATCCGGGTCCGCCCGGCGAAGACCTGCGCCGCCTCCTCCAGGTCCTCCCCGCACGGCACCCGGATCGGCGGCCGGTGCGCCGTGGAGGTGTGGCCCTCGACGTTGCGTCGGAAGCGGGTGCCCGAGCCGGCCGCTGCGGCCTGGTAGTCGATCGGGAACGACAGGTGGGCCGGTCCGCGCTGGGTGAGCGCGGTGCGGACGGCGTAGTCGGTGACGTTGATCACGTGGGCCGGGCCCATGATCCGCTGGTTGTAGAGCGCGACGTCGTTGAACAGGTAGTCGGTGTTGACGTCCTGCAGGTAGCTGGTCCCGACGAGGTCGTGGTAGGTCATGCCGCTGATGGCCAGGATCGGCGCCTGCTCGGTCCGCGCGTCCAGCAGGCCGTTGAGCAGGTGCGCGGCGCCCGGCCCCGAGGTGGCGAAGCACACGCCGAGCCGCCCGGTGAACTTGGCGTACCCCACGGCCGCCATGGCGGCGACCTCCTCGTGCCGGACATGGACGTACCTGAGGTCGTCGTGCCGCTTGTGCAGCGCGTCGACGAACCCGTTGATGCCGTCGCCGGGCAACCCGAAGACCGTGTCCACGCCCCACGCGATGAGCCGGTCGACCAGGACGTCCGAGGCGGTGCGCTCTTGGCTCATGTCGGATCCTTCCGCTGCTCACGTATCGCCAGCGCGAGCACCTCGGCGAGGTGCAGCGCGGTCCGGCCGGTCCCGTCCGCGATCTGGCCGCGGCAGCTGAAGCCGTCCGCGATGATCAGTGTGTCCGGCGGGCACTCCCGCACCGCGGGCAGCAGCACCCGTTCCCCGGCGGCCATGGAGACCCGGTGCCGCTCCCCCGCCTCGTAGCCGAAGCTGCCGGCCATGCCGCAGCAGCCGGCGTCGGGGATCTCCAGGTCCAGCCCAACCGCGCGCAGCAGCCGCCGATCGGCGTCGAATCCCATGACCGCGTGGTGGTGGCAGTGCGGCTGGACGAGCGCGGCGCGGCGCAGCCGGGGCACCGGCCAGTCGGGTGCGTGCCCGGTCAGGAACTCCGACAGTGTGAAGCTCTGCGCGTGCAGCCGCCGCGCGTCGAGGTCGCGCGGCAGCAGGTTGGTCAGCTCGTCGCGGAAGACGGCCAGGCAGCTCGGCTCGAGCCCGACCAGCGGGATCCCCGCCTCCAGGTACGGGCGCAGCCCGTCCAGGACGCGCCGCAGGTAGCGCCGGGCGAGCCGCAGCATGCCGTAGTCGTACAGCGGCCTGCCGCAGCACAGTGCCCCATCGGGGATCAGGACCCGGAACCCGGCCGCCTCCAGCACCTTGACGGCCGCGACCGCGATCCCCGGCTCGAAGTGGTTGACGAACGTGTCCGGCCACAGCAGCACCGGCGGGCCCGCGGTGTCCGGCCCCCGCCGGGCCCGGGCCGCGAACATCCTGGTGAAGGTCCGCCGGGCGAAGCGCGGCACATCGCGTTCCGGGGCCACCCCGGCGGCGAGCTTGACGAGGCGGTGCAGCCCCGGCGCGTGGGTGACGGCGTTGACCGGCCCCGGCACGCGCGAGGCCAGCCGCGCCCACACGTCGATCAGTCCGAGCGCGTACGCCTGCCGGGGCCTGAGGCGTCCGGCGTAGTAGTGGTGCAGGAACTCGGCCTTGTAGGTGGCGATGTCGACCCTGACCGGGCAGTCACCCCGGCAGCCCTTGCAGGCCAGGCAGAGATCGAGCGACTCCTTGACCTCGTCGCTGCGCCACCGGTCCCTGATCGGCCCGGTGGCCTCGCACATCTCCTGCAGCAGCCGGGCCCGGCCCCGGGTGGAGTGCTTCTCCTCCCTGGTCACCATGAAGCTCGGGCACATGAAGCCGCCGCCGGTGCGGCGGCAGGTTCCGACGCCGAAGCAGCGGCCGGCCGCCTCGGTGAAGCTGCCCCCGTCCTGGGGGAAGGCGAACACCGTGGCCGGCTGCTCCGGACGGTAGGCCGTGCCCTCCCGCAGGTGCGCGTCCAGCGGGTACGGATCGATCAGCTTGTGCGGGTTCAGCCGGCCCTCGGGGTCCCACAGCCGTTTGAACTCCTCGAACGCGCGCATCAGCTCCGGCGGGAACATCCGGGGCCACAGCTCGGCCCGGCCGTGCCCGTCGCCGTGCTCCCCCGACAGCGACCCGCCGTACGAGACGACCAGGTCGGCGGCCTCCTCCATGAACCGCCGGTACTTCCGTACGCCTTCGGCGGTGCGCAGGTCGAAGTCGATGCGGCAGTGGACGCACCCGTCGCCCCAGTGGCCGTAGAACACCCCGTCGTAGCCGTACCGGTCCAGCAGGTGGACGAAGTCGCGCAGGTACGGCCCGAGCCGTTCCGGGGCGACCGCGGCGTCCTCCCAGTTCGGCCAGCCGCCATGGCCGCCCAGGCCGACCGGCATCCGGGATGTGCCTGCCGAGTTGCTCCGGATCTCCCAGACGGCGGCCGCCTCGTCGGGATCGTCGTAGAACCGATGGCTCGGGGGTGCGTGGCCGTTCGGGTACGACCGGACACCCAGCGTGGCCAGGGCGCGGATCAGCGCCCGCGCGGCCGCGTCGGCCTCGCGTCTGGTGCGCCCGCCGAACTCCATGAGCAGCCACGCCTCGCCGGGCGGCAGCAGCCGCGCGTCCCGCGCGGCGGGAAAGCGCTTGGCCCGCAGGTTGTCGACGACGTGGCGGCTGGTGAACTCCAGTCCGATGGCGCCGAACCCCAGCAGCCACGGCACGTCGTACCCGGAGGACGGAATGTCGGGGTAGCCGAGCACGACGAGCGACCGGTGCGGCGGGGACTCCACCAGGCGGCAGGTCGCCTCCAGCGTCAACGCCAGCGTGCTCTCCGAGCCGACCAGGGCGCGGGCGACGTTGAAGCCGTTCTCGGGCAGCAGCGCGTCCAGGTTGTAGCCGGACACCCGGCGCGGGATGTCCGGCATCCCGTCCCTGATCACCTGCGCGTAGGCGTCGCGGATGCGCCGCAGCCCGGCATAGATCGCCCCGCGGCGGCCGCCGGCCATGATGATGCGCTCCAGCTCCGCCTCGCCGGTGGGGCCGACCCGCATCCGGGTGCCGTCGTAGGTGACGATCTCCAGTTCTTCAATGTTGTCGACCGTCTTGCCCGCCATGGCCGAGTGGGTGCCGCAGGAGTTGTTGCCGATCATCCCGCCAAGCGTCGCGTGATCGTGCGTGGCCGGGTCCGGCCCGAAGGTCAGGCCGTACGGCTCGGCCGCGTCGCGCAGCGCGTCGCAGATGACGCCGGGCTGGACGCGTGCCGTGCGACGCTCCGGATCGAGGCCGACGATGGCGTCCATGTGCCGGGTGAAGTCGAAGACCACGGCGCCGTTGACGCTCTGCCCGGCGAGCGAGGTGCCGCAGCCGCGGCCGAGCACGGGCGCCCCGAACCGGCGGCACACCGCCAGCGCGGCCTCGACGTCGCCCGCATCGCGTGGCAGCACCACGCCGACGGGCACCTGGCGGAAGATCGACGCTTCGTGCGCGTACATCGCGCGATCGCCGGGACCGAACCGCACCTCGCCGGCGACGGCACGCCCGAGCGCCGCGCGCAGTTCCTCCGCGTACGGCGGCTGCGGCGGATTCCTCATATCGGCGTATCCCGTCATCTCTCAGAAGGGATCCCCCGGCCGGGACAAAGGCACGGCGGAAACGCGCGCATGAGACGGCAAAGCCGAACGGAACAATCACCGTAGGCATGAGACGAGCCGTGGCAGGAGCCTTCGGATATGGGGAGTTCACCAGACGACACGCCGATCCACTGTCACCGGCACCGCAAAGGAGCTTGCGATGAACACGTTCACCGGAACCACCCCCTACTACCGGCGGTATCGGCCCGGAATCCCGCCCGAGGCGGCCGAACTGCTGGCCAGTCGGGTGAACCACCTGGCCCCACCGCGCAGGCTGCTGGACCTGGGAAGTGGAACCGGCCAGGTCCCCGCCGCGCTGTGGGAGGCGTTCACCGAGGTCGACGTGGTCGAGCCGGACGAGGGAATGATCACTCAGGCGGGCGCGGCCCTGCGGCCCCTGCTTCCCGGCACGACGACGCTGCGCCTGCATCACCGGCGTGCGGAGGACTTCGCCCCGCCCTATGCGGGTTGGATGGCCGACCTGGTGACGATCTGCCGGGCGTTTCACTGGATGGACCAGCCCGCGGTGCTGAAGGCCCTGGACGGCTACGTGTCCGCCGACGGCGCAGTGGCCGTCATGGGCGACGGCAGCCTGTGGACCGCCCGCACCACCTGGACGGACGCGTTGCGCGCGCTGATCCAGGAGTTCCTCGGTGAGCAGCGCCGCGCCGGCAGCGGGCAGACCTACGCCCACCACGACAAGCCGTACGCGCAGGTGCTGGCCGAGTCGGCGTTCTGCCAGGTGGAGGAGACGCGCATCCCGGTGCGGCGCATCTGGACTCCCGAGCAGGTAATCGGGTACCTGTACTCGACCTCCTTCGCCGCGCGTCCCCTGTTCGGCGACCGGATCGAGGAGTTCGAGGCCGCAGCCACAGACCTGCTCACCACGCACGCCGGCACCGGGGCGCTGGTGGAGGACGCCGACTTTCAGATAGTCCTCGCCTGCCGACCCGCCGCGAACTGAGCGTGGTCATCATGAGCCGGTGCCGAGCGGCACACTCAGTGAGATCCGTCGGTGGGGGAGGCGACCGACAGGACGACATCGACGAGCCGGTCGGCCGCATCGGGCCGGCCATGCGCCATGGCCCGCTTCGCGATGTCGGCGCGGTACGCCGGGTCGGCGAGCAGCGGAGCCACGGCCTGCCGCAGGCCATCAGGTGACACATTGCCCAGCAGAGCAACCGCCGCACCGGCCTCGTGCAGATGGCGAGCGTTGTGCTCCTGTTCCCCGCCCGCGGAGCTGGCGAGCGGAATGAGCACAGCCGCCTTGCCCAGCGCGGTCAGCTCGGCGATCGTCCCCGCGCCGCTCCGCGAGATCACCACATCGGCCAGCGCGAGAACGTCGGGCAGCTCCGGGCCGACGAAACCAGTGAGCAGATAGCGGGCCGCGAGCTCGGCGGGCAGCTGACCGGCGTCCCGGCGCAGGCCCTCCAGGTTCGCCGCCCCGCATTGGTGGATGACGTTCGCGTGAGACAGCAGCCACGGCAGGATGCCGTACATCAGGGTGTTGATCTGCTGCGACCCCTGGGCCCCGCCGGTGACGTAGACGGTCGGCAGGGAGCGATCGAAGCCGTGCAGGCCGAGCGCCTCCACCGCCCGCTCCGGCCGCCCCGACAGCGCCTCGGGCCGTACGGGATTGCCCGTGACGACGGCACCCGCACGAACCGACTCCGGCAGAAGAGACAGGGTCGACTCGGACGACACGGCAAAGCGCGTCGCGGCACGAGCGAGCATCCGGTTGGCCAGACCCAGACGGACCGTCTGCTCATGGACCACCAGAGGACGGCGGCGCATCCGGGCCGCCAGGCCCACCGGAACGGCGACGTAGCCGCCCGTGGCCAGCACCACATCGGGCCGGAACCCGGAGACGATCGAACGGGCCTGGATGACGCCGAGCAGGGCGCGGCCCATGTCCTTGATGTTTGAGACGATCTCCAGCGGATTGCGGGAGCGGCGTACCTTACCGGTGGCGACCGTGGCGAACTCGATCCCCTCAGCCGCCGCGACGCGCGCCTCCAGACCGTCCGCCGTTCCGACCCACAAGACCTCCAGAGCCCTGCCGGTGGCCGCAAGCCTGCCCTGCAGGGTGCGTACCGCTGTCAGGGCGGGGTAGGTGTGGCCGCCCGTCCCGCCCCCGGTCACGATCAGACGGAAGGGCCGCTTCGGATCCGGCAGGAGACGGTCGGCGGCGTCACCGGTCACGAGGAGAACTCCCGATTTTGCTGTGCGGGGCAACTCAACCGCCGCCTGGGATAGCAGAACATTGCGGACGATAGCAGTCGGGGTGCACTCCAGCGGTCTTCTTCGACCGACGCAGCATGCTCTTCGAGCCTACTCTGATGGCTATGGGTCAGACGCAGCCTGCGCCGGGCGGGGGATCCCCCAAACCCGTCTCGGTATCCGTGCACGAGGGCACCAACGCCGCGCTGCGCGGCGCCCATCGTGCCCCAACGGACGTTCTACGCCCCTGACGCGGTGTTAATGCCGGTTCTTGATGGCGAGGTCAAATCGCGGGAGCCGACCATTCGATGAGGGGAGGGCGGACCGCCGCGCACAACGGCTGTCCGCGGGAGTCGGTCAGGCCCAGGCGTCCCACCAGCAGCCCGGCCTTCACAGCGGCGTCCAGCACATCCGGCGGGACGGCGTCGAACCACAGCTTCGCCCGCCGGAACATCGAGAACGTCCCGGCGTCGTCCACCATCCCCCACGACAGGTACACGAACCGGCCGCCCGGTCTGCCCTGCACGTACGGTCCGCGGAGATCCCACCCGCTCTCTTTCACCATGGCGGTGGCCTCCAGTTCCCACACCACCTCCGGCGCATCCCCTCGATACAGCCCGAGAAGCTCATGCGGGCGAGCCCGCCGTTGCACCCCGACATGGATGTTGCGGTACCCCGGGAACCCCGGTGCCTGAGCGCAGTCCCGGCCCGGCAAGTGGGACGCCTCAATGCGAATCAGCACAGCCCCATCTTCCCGTGCACGCGGGCTCATTCGGGGTGGAGCGTGCCGTCGAGCAGGCCCTCGAACCCGATCCGCAGGAGATCGTCGCTGGCCGTCCTGAGCTCGCGGACCGCGTCCTCGTAGGCGAGCAGCCGCCGGAAGGCCTCGCCGTACTCCCGCTGCTCCTCGATCGGCAGCCGGGGCAGCCGCGCCCTGCGGGGATCCATCCGGACCGAGGAGCCGAGCCGCACGCTCGTCTCGCCGGTGACGCGCAGGCAGCCGGCGAGATAGTACGGATCGAGCCGGTCGGGGTCCACGCGGAACAGCAGCAGCCGGGGGCCGAGCACCACGGGAGGGCCGGCCACGACCCGTGCCGCGGTGTTCTCACCGGGGATGAGCGGGGCGACGACGTCCCCCTCCCGGGTGAACACCAGTCCGGGCTCGTCGCAGGTGCGCCCGCTTGGTGCGCGGCCGCGCACGAGGTCCTTGACGGTCAGCACGGGCAGGTCGCCGGTCTCCTCCGCCAGCTTGAGCGGGCCCTGGCCGATGCTCACCACCCCCGCCCTGGACAGCTCGCCGATGCTCGTCAGCGGCAGCTCGCGCCGTACCGGCAGCGGGGTCAGCTTCGGGACCTCCAGCCGGGAGATCGCCTCCCGGGCGCGCTCGCGTACCCCGGTGAACGGCTCCGCCCGGGTCTGCCGGCTCACCCGGTGTGCGGGGGTGAGCGCCACCTCCTCGTCGAGCAGGTCGATGATCCGCACCACGCGGCTCGCCTCCGGAAGATCCGGCGGCCCGGTTTCCGCACGGCTCGTGTACGCCTGCCAGGCGGCCTCCACGACGGCGAGGTCGTCTCCGGCGTTGACCATGAGCACGTCGGAGGCGGGTGGGTCGCCGGCCTCGGGCCGCCGCAGCACCCACAGGTCGGGTGCACCGCTGGAGGCGGGGGCGGCGCCGGCCGACAGGGTCACGATGGCGCGTAGCGCCCCGGCTCTGAGCAGGTTGCCGCGGACCCGGCGGCCGGATCTGCGGCTGGCCGCGACGCCCGGCATCATGATGACGACGAGCCCGCCGGGGCGGACATGGGACAGGCAGTGCTGCACCCAGGCCAGCTCCGACTCGCCGCGCGGCGGCAGGCCGTACTCCCATCGGGGGTCGCTGGTCAGCTCCTCGTATCCCCAGCCCCGGTCGTTGAACGGCGGATTGCAGATGACCGCGTCGACCAGCTCGTCCGGGAACGCGTCGGCCCGCAGCGAGTCGCCGTCGCGGACGGCCGCTTCGACGCCGTGCAGCAGCAGCCTGACCGCCGTCAGGCGGGCCGCCGTACCGTTGACGTCCTGGCCGAGCGCGCGTGCGGCGCCCGAGGCGAGCAGAAGGGTGCCGATGCCACAGCTGGGATCGAGCACGGTCTTCCCGGCGGTCGCGGCCAGCCGGGCCATCAGGGCGCCCACGGGTTCGGGGGTGGCGAGCAGCCGCCGGGCGTGAACGTCGATGTAGCGGGCGCAGATCGCGTCGAACGCGGCGGCCGGTCCCTCCTCGGCGCCCACCTCGGCGATGGCCCGGATCAGCGACGGGTCGACACCGAGCTCGTGCGGCAGCTCGCCGGGCGGTTCGGGCACCACGGCCGCGACCGAGCCGGGCAGCCGCGACAGCATCTCGTCGTCGGTGAGACGGGCCAGCTCGCGCCAGGCGGCGGGATCACGTTTCAGGTAGAGCAGGAATGTCCCGGTGTAGACGACCACATCCCCCAGGCGCAGATCGTCGCCGACGGCCCGCAGCCGCTGCCAGACCCGTTCCAGGGGCGCCACCTCGACGTACCTGTTGTGCTTGCGCAGCCACTGCTCGATCTCCGCGAGGGAGAAGGACGGACTGCTCGCGGTCCCGCCGACCGGCCGAGGGAAGTCGTCGAACCGCTTGCGCCAGTTGCTCACCGCGGCCCGGCCGACGTCCGCGATCCGGGCGATGTCCGCGGCGTTCACCATGACGTCGTCACGCATCAGCGGCCATCCTCGTCGCGGGCACCGGGGAAACCTCTCATGGTCACCAGCATGCCAGGTCATGGGCCAGGTATGCGCAACAGGAGAAAGGGGATCTGACGGCGGTTCACGCGCCGAGGCGTTGTCGACCCCGCTGCCAGGCATTCGTCACGCACTAGCATGAGGCGAAACGCTCACAGAGCCCACTGTGAGGGCCAATGCCCTCGGCATCGAGACAGGTGGGGCACCGCTAATCATGCTGAAGCTTGACCGGCTGGTGAACGTCCTCGGCGGCTACGGGGCCCGGCTGTGCTGCGCCCCCGCCTCCCGCGACGTGGCGCTGCGCAGCGTGGTCGTGCACGACCCGACCGACCCGCGCGCCGCGACCGGTGACGTGTTCCTGTCGGTCGGTGTGGACTCCGCGGCCGAAGCCGTACGGCTCGCCCGGTCGGCGCGCGCCGCCGCGGTGCTGGTACGCGGGACCCCGCCCCTGGAGGAGCAGGCCCTGGCACAGGCGCGCGACAGCGGGATCGCGGTGCTGCTCGTGGAACCCGCGGTGTCCTGGAGCCAGCTCTTCGGCGTGGTGTACGGCCTCGTGCTCGAAGGCCGGGAGACCGACGCCGGGCGGGGACCGACCGATCTGTTCGCCTTCGCCGACTCGCTCGCCGCCGAGATCGGCTCCCCGGTGACGATCGAGGACCAGATGTCGCGGGTCCTGGCGTACTCCCGGGCCCAGCAGTCGGCCGACCCGGTGCGCCTGGAGACCATCCTGGGCCGCCGGATTCCGGACGCCATGCACCATCTGCTGGAGCGCAAGGGCGTCTTCGCGCACCTGCGCGCCTCCGACGAGCCGCTGTTCGTCGAGCCCTCGCCGGAGCACGGACTACGCGGCCGCATGGTGGTCGCCGTACGCGCCGGGCGCGAGCTGCTGGGATCGATCTGGGTCGAATGCGAGCGCCCGCTGTCCCCTGAGCATCAGACCGTGCTGAGCGACGGAGCCCGGGCGGTCGCGCTGCACCTGCTGCGCTCCCGGGTCAGCGCCGACCTGGAACGGCAGGTCGAGTCCGACCTCGTCATCCAGTTGCTGGAGGGGACGGCCGACGCCCTCGCTGTGATCAGCCGGCTCGGCCTGCCCGGAGGGCAGTTCCGGGTGATCGCGCTGCAGGCGCACGTCGCCGACGAGCGGCACGCCGCGATCCTGCTCGCCTACGAACGCGCGACCACCGGCTTCGGCTGGTCGCGACCGGGGCGCAGCGCGCTGTTCGGCAACACCCTCTACACCGTGCTGCCCTGCGCCGCCGACGCCACGCCGGCGCATGAGTGGCTCACCTCGATCACGGGCGTCCTGCCCCGGCAGGTCACCGTGTACGCCGGCATCGGCGGGGCGGCCGAGCCGGCCCAGTTGCCCGCAAGCAGGCAGGAGGCCGACGAGAGCCTCGCCCTGCGCGCCTCACGGCCCGGCAGGGCCGCTGCCGTCGTCTATGACGAGTCCTGGGACGAGATCCTGATGCAGCGCCTGCGGGCGGCGGCCGCCGCCGGACGCGCCCCCGCGCGCGGGCCGGTCGCCGACCTCACCCGGTACGACACCGAGCGCGGCACGCGCTACATCGCGACGTTGCGGGCCTGGCTGGAGGCGCAGGGGGACCTGGCCGCCGCCGCCGATCGCCTCGGCGTCCACCCCAACACCGTGCGCTACCGGCTCAGGAAGATGGCCGAGATCACCAACCTGCGGCTCGACGTGCCGGAGAAGCGGCTGGCCATGATCATCGCGCTGGCCGTGCACCGGGACAGCCGCCCCTGAGCCGGTGCTCGACGGCGTTGTCCGCGCGGGACAAAGGCCGTGGTCGCACTTGTCCGACGCGGACAGCACATCGCCCTCTCGCAGCAGCGATCCTCGGTGAAAGGCGGAAAATGGTATAGCGGAGGCGATGGGTATGGACCGTGAGCCGCGTACAGCGGTAGTGATCGGCGCCGGTGTGGTCGGGCTGTCCACCGCGTGGTTCCTGCAGGAGCGCGGCGTGGACGTCACCGTGGTCGACCGCGGCGGTGTGGCCGCGGCCGCATCCTGGGGCAACGCCGGGTGGCTCTCCCCGGGGCTGGCCATCCCGCTGAACGAGCCCGGCGTCCTGCGTTACGGCCTGAGCTCCCTGCTCAACCCGAACGCCCCGCTGCACGTGCCGGCCACCCCCGACCCGGGCCTGCTGGCGTTCCTCACCAAGTTCGCCCTGAACTGCAGCTGGAAGTCCTGGGGCCGTGCCGTACGGGCGAACATCCCGCTCAACGACGAGTGCCTGGAGGCCTTCGACGTGCTCACGTCGAACGGCGTCGAGGCGCCCACGATCGACGCGCCGATCATGGCCGCGTTCGAGACCGAGCGCCAGGCCGTGGGCCTGCTGCACGAGCTGCGGCGGATCAACGAGTCGGGACTGAAGATCGAGTACACCGCGTTCAAGGGTGACGAACTCGGCGCGCTGCTGCCGCAGATCTCCCCGCGGGTGCGGGCCGGCATCCGGCTGGAGGGGCAGCGCTACATCGACCCCGGAGAGTTCACGCACGCGCTGGGCCGCGCCGTCGCCGCCCGCGGCGCCGAGATCCGCTCCGGCTTCGATGTCGCCGACGTGCGTACCGGGAGCGGCGGGCTGACCGTGGTGTCGAGCACCGGCGACTCGGTCGCCGCCGACGCCGTCGTCCTGGCCACGGGCGCCTGGCTGAACCGGCTCAGCAAGGCGTGGGGCGTTCGGGTGCCGGTGCGCGCCGGGCGCGGCTACTCCTTCACCGTGCCCACCGCGGAGCCCGTGCGCGGGCCGATCTACCTGCCGGCCGTGCGCGTCGCCTGCACGCCGTACCAGGGCAAGCTCCGGGTCGCGGGAACGATGGAGTTCCGCGGGCCCGACCACCCGCTGGTGCAGCGGCGGATCGACGCGATCGTCAAGTCGGCCAGGCCGCTGCTGTCCGGAGTCGACTGGGACGCGATGACCGACCTGTGGGTCGGCCCCCGGCCCGTCACCCCCGACGGCATGCCCCTCATCGGCGCCACCGACGTCCCGGGGATCTTCGTCGCCGGCGGGCACGGCATGTGGGGCATCACCCAGGGGCCGATCACCGGGCGGATGCTCGCCGAGCAGATCACCACGGGCAAGGTGCCCACCGCCCTGCGGGACTTCAACCCCACCCGCTGACGTCACGGCCGCCCGCCCTGCCCCCCATGTGCCGGGGGCGGGGCAGGGCACATGGGCGGCCACGGGTCAGGTTTAGGTGAGATCCAGCGAGTCACGGTCAGGACTCCAGGAAACAACGCGCGAATCACCTGACGATTAGACGACCACGGAGTGCTCGGCGCTGGACGTCGAACCGTCCAGAATTTCCTGGAGCCTCGTCGTGGCGATCTCGGCGGCGGTTCTGGTGAGATCCGCATCGAACTTGCCATAGAAGCCGTTGTGCTCCAGAGTGATCATGGTGTTCTTCACTCTGATGATCACGATGTCGACCGCCATGCTCGGATCCGGATTCACGGACGGGATCACATTGCGGAACCTGATCCCGTATGCTCCATCGCCGAGCTTGCCGACCGACAGCTTTCTGATCGTCTGTTTGATCTCCTTGGTGCCGGCATTGACGTGGCCGCAGTCACGGACCATGACCTTCGCGGCCCGCTCGAGTGCGGAGATCTGGGCGGAGGTGCCGCTCACAACGTACTCGTTGACCCCCTCCGGCGCCTCCTCCCTCGCCAGCCAGGTCGCGACCTTGCTCCGGGTGAGCGGCTTCACCCCCTTCATCGCCTTGACACACGCCTTCGTGTGAGCGAGCCGTGGGCTCAGGAGCTCCCTGTTCCGGATCGTGTTGTGCTCGAAGTCATCACCGAGATCCTCCGGCTGAAGCAGGGCGGACCGGAGTTGGGCCGGAGTGGGCGGCTTGGGGGGACTTCCGGCCAGAGCGGGAGAAGCAGAGACGAGGAGCGCGGCGCCTAACAGACCGGTCAGACCCGCGGCGAGCACGGAACGCTTTATGATCATTCGGGCACTCTAATCCAGCGAGGTCCGCGATGACACCCGATCGGCGGCTTAGTTCGATATCACGGCATATAGCCGACGCGCCCGGACGGAGCCGTGTCTTCATCTGCGCAGGAGGGCAGCGGCGGGGCCTTTCTGGCTGAGCCGCGATACAGCTCCGGGGGATAGCGGCGCTCGCTCTCGTCCAGCTTGACGTGCGCCGCGGCGATCAGGTCCACGCCGAGCACGTCGGCCAGCCGTACCAGATAGCCGGTGACGTCCCCCAACTCGGCCCGCACTCGCGCCATGGTGTCCGGGTCCGGGTTCTCAGCCTCGGCGGGGGTGAGCCACTGAAACTCCGCCACCAGCTCCCCCACCTCACCGGCCAGGGCCATCACCAGATTCTTCGGAGTGTGGAACTGCTCCCACTCCCTGGCCTGCGCGAACCCGCGCAGCCGTACGGCCAGCTCCGCCAGCTCGGACATCCTGTCCTCCCCAATGAAGGAGCGCCGCCTCGAAGACGGCAGGCCGCTCCTCCAGGTAGGCGATGTCGTCGCGGTAGAGCCGGTCGTGGCCTTCCTCGATATGGCACCGGAACGCCGCCTCGCCCGCGGCGGCCCGGGTGTGCATGAAGTCGACCAGGGCGGTGAGCCGGGCGGTGATGGTGTCCACCAGGGCGCTCCGCCCCGCGGCGTCCAACCCGTAGCGGTCGCAGAACACCCGGGCGCGGGCCGCCTGCTCCTCAGCCGTGCCGAAGCCCGATCCGTTTCCCGGAGCCGTCGTCGGCGCCCAGCGGTAGACCGCATAGGCCACATCCCAGAGCCGAGGACCGGGAGCGGCGGTGTCGAAGTCGATGATGCCGACGACCCTGGTGCCGTCCAGCACGCAGTTGTACGGAGCGTAGTCGTTGTGCAGGATCACCTCGGCCGGTGCCGGCGCCGGCATCATCCACCCGGTCTCGTGCCCCGTCACATAGCCGACCGTGGCGTCATGGTAGGCGGCGAGCAACTCGGCCGCGCTCTCCAGAGCCTCGGAGGAGGCGACCTCCGTGGTCAGCGGGTACTCGCCCACCTGCCCGGGGATGAAGTCGAGGATCTCCATGCCGTCGTCGGTGACGCCGTACAGCCGTGGGGCTCCGCCGAAGCCCTGCCGTTCGAGATGGCGCAGCAGGCCGTGCACCGCCGGGCTCCACGGCCCGGTCGGACGGTGCACGGTCGAGCCGACCCGCCGCACCTCGTTGACCCCGCCCCTCATCACTTCCACACACTCACACTAGATCCTGTCCCGCGATCACACGCTCCACCCCCTCCAAGCCCGTGATCTTGTGAATACTCGCACGTCGAGCCTTGACCAGGCATTTCACGTTCGCGACCTTGCAGTTTCTCGCAGATATGCGCTCTGAGCTATCTGCAAGATCACCGATGGGAATCGCGCAGGTCAGGATGGTTGTTTGCAAGAAAGTGCAAGATCACGAGACGGGGTTGGGCCGCCACCCGTTGACTTCCAACAAAGATGCGTATAAACAAAGGAGAAACAACACGATAGACGGTGGTGAACCAACATCATGTACGCGGAGGAGCGGCAGCAGGAGATCCTGGGCCGCGCGCGCGCCGCAGGACGGGTGGATGTGGTGAAGCTGGCGGAGGAGTTCGCCGTGACCACGGAGACCATCCGCCGCGACCTGACCGTCCTGGAGCGGGCCGGCGTGCTGCGACGCGTACACGGCGGCGCCATCCCGGTCGAGCGGCTCGGCTTCGAACCCGCCCTCGCCGCCAGGGACGAGGTCATGACCGAGGAGAAGGAGCGCATCGCCAAGGCGGCCCTGGCCGAACTGCCGGAAGACGGCGCGATCGTCATCGACGCGGGCTCGACGACCGGCCGTCTGGCCCGGGCACTGCCCGGCGACCGTGAGCTCACCGTCATCGTCAACGCGCCGCCGCTCGCGACGATGCTCGCGACCAGGGCCAACCTCACTGTGATCATGCTGGGTGGGCGGGTGCGCGGCCGCACTCTCGCCACGGTCGATGACTGGGCGCTGCGCCCGCTGGAGGATCTGCACGTCGACGTCGCGTTCATGGGCACCAACGGGTGCTCGGTGGGCAAGGGGCTGACGACCCCCGACCCGGCCGAGGCCGCGATCAAGCGTGCGATGATCGGCGCGGCCGAGCGCAGCGTGGTGCTGGCCGACCACACCAAGTTCTCCGGTGTGTACCTCGCCAGGTTCGCCGCGCTCACCGAGATCGACATGATCGTCACCGACTCCGGGCTGGACCCCGCGGTCGCGGCCGACATCGCCGCCGCCGGGCCGGAGGTGGTACGCGCATGATCCTCACTCTCACCCTCAACCCCAGCCTGGATCGCACGATCGAGATCGCCGCGCTGGACCGCGGCGCCGTCATCCGCGCCGCGGCGGCACGCCTCGACCCCGGCGGGAAGGGCGTCAACGTGTCCCGCGCGCTGCTCGCCAACCGGGTCGAGTCCTGCGCGGTCGTCCCGTACGGCGGCCACGAGGGCCGGCAGCTCGTGGACCTGCTGTCCCGCGAGGGCATCGACATGATCACAGTCCCCATCGCCGGGGCGACCCGGTCCAACGTCACGCTGGCCGAGCCCGACGGCACGGTCACGAAGATCAACGAGCCGGGCACCGCGATGTCGGCAGCCGAGTTGGAGGCCGTGGCCGAGGCCATCCTCGACACCGCGCACGCGGCCGACTGGGTGGTCGCCTCCGGCAGCCTGCCGCCGGGGGTGCCCGTCGACGTGTACGCCGGGCTCTGCCGCAGATTCGCCGACGCGGGCATGAACGTGGCCGTGGACACCAGCGGCCCGGCGCTACCGATCGCCACGGCCGCCGGCCCCGCGCTGATCAAGCCCAACCGCGAGGAGCTCGCGGAGGCGACGGGGATGGCGCTCACCTGTCTGGGCGACGTGATCGAGGCGGCCGAGAAGCTGCGCGCGCTGGGCGCGGCGACGGTGCTGGCCAGCATCGGCCCGGACGGCGCGGTGCTCGTGCAGGACGGCGGGACCTGGTACGGCGAATGCCCGGTGGCCGAGCCGCGCAGCACGGTCGGCGCGGGCGACGCGATGCTGGCCGGTTTCCTCGCGGCCGGAGCCAGGGGTGAGGCGGCCCTGGTCGAGGCGCTGGCCTGGGGGACCGCCGCCGTCGCACTGCCCGGCAGCCGGATGCCGGACCCCAAGGACATCCGGCGCGACCTGGTAGGCGTCGGCAGGCCCGATCCAGAACGCCCGCTGAGATCCGCGGACCGGTGACGAGGAACCGAAGCGGAACCCCCCACCCCCTTCGGAAGGAGCACAACCCATGGCCAACTACACCCCCACGGTCTACGGCACCGGAGTCAAGGCCACCATTCAGCGCATCGGCGGCCACCTCGCCGGGATGATCATGCCGAACATCGGCGCGTTCATCGCCTGGGGTCTGATCACCGCGCTGTTCATCCCCACCGGCTGGCTGCCCAACGAGTCCCTCGCCGAACTCGTCGGCCCGATGATCACCGTCCTGCTGCCGGTGCTGATCGGCTACACCGGCGGCCGGATGGTCCACGGTCAGCGCGGCGCGGTGGTCGGCGCGGTCGCCACCATGGGCGTGATCGTCGGCTCCGACATCCCCATGTTCCTCGGCGCGATGATCATCGGACCGCTCGCCGCCTTCGTGATCAAGCTCGTCGACGGGTTCACCCAGCAGCGGACCAGGGCCGGCTTCGAGATGCTGGTGGACAACTTCAGCGCCGGGATCGTCGGCGGCGCGATGGCCGTCCTCGGCGCGTGGGGCATCGGGCCGGTCGTGAAAGTGGTCACCGAGGCCGCCGGCGACGCGGTCGGCTGGCTGATCAACCACAGCCTGCTTCCGCTGGCCTCGGTGCTGATCGAGCCGGCCAAGGTGCTGTTCCTCAACAACGCGATCAACCACGGCGTGCTCGGTCCGCTCGGCGTCGCGGAGGCGGTCAAGGACGGCAAGTCGATCCTGTTCATGCTGGAGTCCAACCCCGGCCCCGGCCTCGGCCTCCTCCTGGCCTACCTGTTCTTCGGCCCCCGCTCGCTGCGTCCCTCCGCCCCCGCCGCCATGATCATCCATTTCCTCGGCGGCATCCACGAGATCTACTTCCCGTACGTGCTGATGAAGCCGCGGCTCATTCTCGCGGCGATGGCCGGTGGCGCGGCCGGCATCTTCACCTTCATGATCACCGGCGCCGGACTGGTCGCCACCCCGTCGCCCGGCAGCATCTTCGCCTACTTCGCGGTCACCCCCAAGGGCGGCTGGTTCGGCATGCTGGCCGGCGTCCTCGTCGCCACGGCCGTCTCTTTCGCCGTCGCCTCCGCACTGCTGGGCTTCGGCCGGGCGGCGGGCAAGGAGCAACCCGAAGCCGACATCACCACGTCCGCCACCCAGGAGGCCTGACCGACATGGCCGGCATCGAGAGCAAGGACATCCGCAAGATCATCGTGGCCTGCGACGCCGGAATGGGCAGCAGCGTGATGCTGGCCAGCCAGTTGCGCAAGCAGCTCAAGGGGCTGGGGATCGAGGTCGAGCACACCCCGGTCAACTCCATCCCCTCCGACGCCGACGTCGTGGTATGCCACGCCGGACTCGCCGACCGAGCGAGGCAGACCGCCCCCGGCACCGTGCTCATCCCCATCAGGATCTTCATCGGCGACCCGGCGGTCACCGCGCTCGTCGCCACGATCAAGAACGGCGGGACCGTGAATGCCTGAGGCGGCACCGCTCCCGCTCGACCCCCGCGCCGTCCGGCTCACCGCCTCGGCGGTGGGCCGCGACGACGCGATCCGCCAGTGCGGCCGGGCCCTCGTCGCGGTCGGCGCCGTCGCCGAGCCGTACGTCGACACGATGATCGAGCGTGAGCGCTCGATCTCCACCTATGTCGGGGAGGGCGTCGCGATCCCGCACGGCACCCTCGCCGGCAAGGACGCGGTCCACCACGACGCGATCTGCGTCCTGCGCTTTCCCGACGGCGTCGACTGGGACGGCGAGAAGGTCACCGTGTGCGTCGGCATCGCCGCCCGCGGGGACGGCCACGTACGGCTGCTCGCCGAGCTGGCCCAGATCCTGCTCGACCCGGAACGCGTCCACGCCCTGCGGGAGGCCACCCGGGTGGAGGACGTCGTCCGCCTGCTGCACCCGACACAAGAGGAGACCGCCGGATGAAGGTCGCCCGGTTCCACGCCCCCGGAGACATCCGCATCGAGGACGCGCCCGAACCCGTGGCGGGCCCCGGCGAGGTCAAGATCCGCGTACGGAACTGCTCCACCTGCGGCACCGACGCCAAGATCCTCAAGCATGGGCACCACCACATCAGGCCGCCCCGGGTGATGGGCCACGAGATCGCCGGGGAGGTCGTCGAGACCGACGTGCCGACCTGGTCGCCCGGTGACCGGGTCCAGGTCATCGCGGCCATCCCGTGCGGGACCTGCGCGGAGTGCCGCCGCGGCCGGATGACGGTCTGCCCGGCGCAGGAGTCGATGGGCTACCACTACGACGGCGGCTTCGCCGAATACATGGTCGTCCCGGCCAAGGTCCTGGCCGTCGGCGGCCTCAACCGCATTCCGGACGGGGTCGGCTTCGCCGAGGCATCGGTCGCCGAGCCGCTCGCCTGCGTCCTCAACGGGCAGGAACTGGCCCGGGTCGGCACCGGCGACGACGTCCTGGTCATCGGCTCCGGCCCGATCGGCTGCCTGCACGTACGGCTGGCCCGCTCACGCGGGGCGGCCCGGGTGTTCCTGGCCGACATCAACGCCGACCGGCTGGCGCTGGCCGCCGAACGGGTACGGCCGGACGCCACCGTGCATGGCGACAACACTGTACACGGCGCCGACATCACCGAACAGGTGCTCAAACTGACCGAGGGCCGCGGCACCGACGTAGTGATCACCGCCGCTGCCTCGAAGGCAGCCCAGGAACAGGCGCTGCGGATCGCGGCCCGCCAGGGACGGATCAGCTTCTTCGGGGGGCTGCCCAAGGACGACCCGATCATCGCCTGCGACTCCAATCTCGTGCACTACCGGGAGTTGACCATCGTCGGGGCGAACGGCTCGAGCCCGGCGCACAACGCCCGCGCCCTCGAACTGATCGCCGACGGGTCCGTGCCGGTCGCCGACCTGATCACACACCGGCTCCCGCTCGCCGAGGTCCTCGACGGCATCGACATCGTCAGCCGCGGCGCCGCCATCAAAGTCACCGTCGAACCCTGACCCCCCATCGCCCCCCCGCACTCCCCCACAGAAAGGTCCACGACCATGCCGGAGAGGACAGTGGTCATCGCCTCCCGCACGGGCCTGCACGCCCGGCCCGCGAAGATCTTCGTTGAGGCCGCGGCACGTCAGACGACACCGGTACGCATCCGGGTCGGCGACGGCGAACCCGTCCCGGCGAACAGCATCCTGGCCGTGCTGGCCCTCGGCGCCACGCAGGGCACGCGGGTCACCCTCGACGCGGACGGCCCCGGCGCCGACGCCGCGCTCGACGCCCTCGCCGATCTCCTCTCCCGCGACCTCGACGCAGGATGAGATCCCGATGAGCGAGCGCCGTACGCTGCGCGGGCTCGGCGTCAGCCCCGGTTCCACGGCGGGCCCGGTGCGCCGGATGGCGGGCCTGATCAGGCTTCCCGATCCCACCGTCGTCCCGCCGGACGACCGCGCCGCGGAACTCGAGAAGGCCGAACACGCGCTGCGGGAGACCTCCGACACCCTCACCGCGCTCGCCGCGAAAGCGGCCGAGCCCACCGCCCGGGAGATCCTGGAAGCGCAGTCGCTGATCGCCGCCGACCCCGGCCTGCGCGACTCGGTCGAGGAGAACACCGGCGCCGGGATGGACGCGGCCCACGCCATCGCCGCCGCCTGCGCCCACCACCGCCGGGCGCTGCTCGCGGCGGGCGGCTACTTCGCCGAACGCGCCGCCGACCTCGACGACATCGGAAACCGCGCGGTCGCCGCCGCGCTCGGCCTGCCCATGCCGGGCGTGCCCGACCCGGGACACCCCTTCGTGCTGGTGGCCGAGGACCTCTCCCCCGCCGACACCGCCACGCTCGACCCGGAGGCGGTGCTCGCACTGGTCACGGAGAAGGGCGGGCCGACCAGCCACACCGCCATCCTCGCCCGCGCCCGGGGACTGCCCGCCGTGGTCGCCTGCCCCGGCGCGGCCATGCTCGACGACGGCGAGGCCGTCGCCGTGGACGGCGCACTCGGCGAAATCCGCACGGGCGTCGGCCAGGACGAGGCCGCCGCGATCCGACAGCGCGCGGCCCGTGAGCGCGACCGCCTGCGGGCGAGCGGCGGACCGGGCCGCACCGCCGACGGCCACCCGGTGAAGCTGCTGCTCAACATCGGCTCCGCCGCCGATCTGGAGTCCGGTTTCTCCGCTGAGGGCGTCGGACTGTTCCGTACCGAGTTCCTCTTCCTCGACCGGCGCGAGGCACCCGGCCTGGACGAGCAGATCGCCGCCTACGAGGCGGTCTTCCGGGCCCTCCCCGGCGGCCGGGTGATCGTACGCACCCTGGACGCCGGCACAGACAAGCCACTGCCGTTCCTCAACCTGCCCGAGGAGATCAACCCCGCGCTCGGCATCCGCGGACTGCGGGTCGACCGCCTGCGCCCCGGTGTGCTCGACACCCAACTCGACGCGATCGTCGCGGCCGCCCGCTCCACCGGCGTACGACCATGGGTGATGGCCCCCATGGTGACCACGGCGGCCGAAGCGGCCGCCTTCGCCCGCAAGGCCGGGGCCAGAGGGATCACCGACGTCGGCGCGATGGTCGAGGTGCCGGCGGCCGCGCTCCAGGCGTCCCGCCTGCTGGCCGAGCTCGGCTTCCTCAGCATCGGCACCAACGACCTCAGCCAGTACACCTGCGCGGCGGACCGTCAGCACGGTGACCTGGCCGACCTGCTCGACCCGTGGCAGCCCGCGCTGCTGCGGCTGGTCGCCGAGTGCGCCGCGGCCGGCGAGCGGGCGGGCAAACCCGTCGGAGTGTGCGGAGAGGCCGCGGCCGACCCGCTCCTGGCCGTCGTCCTGGTCGGCCTCGGCGTGACGAGCCTGTCCATGTCGGCGCCCAGCATCCCCGCCGTACGGGAATCCCTGGCCCGGCACACGCTCGAGGAGTGCCGGGCGGCGGCCGGAGCGGCCCTGGAGGCCGGCGATCCGGCCGAGGCGCGACGTTCTGCGCGGAGCGGGTCAGACTAGCTGATCGAGGGCGATCTCGAACGCGGTGCTCGCCACGCCCGTGCGCGCCGGAGAACTCTCATGGCAGCGCCTGAGGGCGGACTCGATCGTGGCCGAGATGTCGCTGAAGATCGCCTGGTCGGTGATCTCGACGCCGTCCCGCATGAGGAGGGCGAAGGTACGGGCCATGCCGGAGTTGGCGATGAAGTCCGGTACGACGGCGACGCTCTTGTCGGCGTGCTCGTACGTCTGCCCGTAGAAGATCTCGGGATCGGCGAACGGCACGTTGGCGCCGCAGGCGATGACCTCGAGCCCCCGCGTCGTCATACGGTCCACCTGGTCCCGGGTGACCAGGCGGGAGGCCGCGCAGGGCAGGAAGACCTCGGCTCCGACGTCCCAGATGGCCTCGTCGATCTCGGCGTACGGCACCAGGCCGTCGGCGCGCAGCGTGTTGCCGTCCTTGGCGAGGAACAGTTCGCGGATCTCGTCGAAGCCGTACCCTGCCGGGTTGACGATGCCGCCGTCACGGTCGATCACGCCGACCACCCGCGCGCCCGACTGGGCGGCGTAATAGGCGGCAGCGGAGCCGACGTTGCCCCAGCCCTGCACGATGACCCGCTTACCGGCGATGTCCCCGCCGTAGACGGCGTAGTAGTGCCGCACCGACTGCGCGACGCCCCACCCGGTGATCAGGTCCGCGACCGAGTGGCGGCCGGCCGGATCCGGGGTGAGGCGCGGGTCCGCCACGACCTTGGCCACGCCCAGCCGGAGCTGTCCGACCCGCCCCACGAGCTCTCGGTCCCTCGCGTCGAAGTGACCCCTGACCACACCCTCCTGCGGATGCCACAGCCCGAGGCTCTCGGTGATGGGCACGACCTCCTGCATCTCGTCCACGTTGAGGTCGCCGCCGGTGCCGTAGTAGGTCTTCAGCAGCGGAGTGACCGCCGTGTACCAGCGGCGCAGGACGTCGTTCTTGCGGGGGTCGCGCGGGTCGAAGTCGATGCCGGACTTGGCGCCGCCGATCCGCGGCCCGGACACGGTGAACTTGATCTCCATCGTCTTGGCCAGCGACACGACCTCATCGCGGTCGAGCCCGGGGCGCATCCGGGTCCCGCCGCCCGCGGCGCCGCCCCGCAACGAGTTGATCACCACCCATCCCCTGGCGGGCGTCTCAGCATCGTGCCATTCGAAAACGATCTCAGGGGCCTTGTTCTCGAACTGGGTGAGCAGGTGCTTCATGTCCTGTTCCTGTTTCTCCTGTGCCTGCCCATCCCGAGAGGGGGAGGGACGGGATCTTGCGCATATTGTGATCCGATGCGCGAAGAGCTGCGCAAGAGAACGCTGACCAGCTACACGATGTGCTGGGTTTGCCCGACATTCCGGGCATTCTGCTATACATTTCGCCCAGTACGCTCCGCGCTATCACGCCGGCGGATGGGCGGCCAGCAGCGCGACGTCGTCGTCGAAGGCGCCGCCGGGGTGGGCCAGCAGGGCGTCGCACATCCGCGCCAGCGGATCGGCGGCGTGGGCGGTGGCGATGGCGGCGATCTGGTCCATCCCCTGGCTCAGGGGGCGATCGCGGTGTTCGACCAGGCCGTCGGTGTACAGCAGCACGGCGGCGCCGCACGGCAGCCGAGCGTGGTTGTCGGGCCTGGGCAGGTCCGGATCGACACCCAGCGGGACGCCGGTCTCGGCGTACAGATAGCGGGCCGGCTCGCCCGGGACGGCCAGCAGGGGCGGCAGGTGCCCGGCGCTGGCCCAGCTCAGGCGTCCGCCGGACCCGGTGGCCGATTCCAGGCGGGCGACGGCGACGGTGGCCATCGGCCCCCCGTACATCCGGTCCAGGACCCGGTCCAGGTGGCGCAGGATCCCACTGGGCGAGTCCGGCTCGTCGAACGCGATGACGCGGAGCATGTTGCTGATCTGGCTCATCACGATGGCGGCCCGCACGTCGTGGCCCATGACGTCCCCGATCACCAGGCAGGGCACCCCGTCGGGCAGGCGGAACACGTCGTACCAGTCACCCCCGATGCACGGCGCCCTGCTGGATGGCTGGAACCGGGCCTGCAGTTCCCAGCCCTCCAGGTGCGGCATCTCGGGCAGCAGTTGACGCTGGAAGTCCTCGGTGGCCCGGCACGTCCGCCGGTAGAGGCGCGCGTTCTCGATCGCCACGCCCGCCGCGCCGGCCAGCGCCGTCACCACCTCCTGATCCGCGTCCGTGAACGGGCCGCCCACCTTCTCGGCCAGGTAGATGTTCCCGTAGGTCGCCTGACGGACCCGGATCGGCACCCCCAGCAGGGTGGTCATCGCGGGATGCCCTTCAGGGACGCCGGACGCACGGGGATGGGCCGGCAGGTCGTCCACGCGCAGTGGCCGCGGATCGCGTACCAGCTCACCCAGCAGTCCGCTGCCGTGGGGCAGTTCATCACCCCGCGCAGCGAAGTGATCATGACAGAACCCCGAGCTGATCATCGCGGTGAACTGCCCCGTCTCGCTCAGTACGCCCAGGGCGCCGTAGCGGGCATGCACCAGATCCCGGGCGGCGTCCACGATCCTGTGCAGGACCGGCTCGAGTTCCAGCTCCGCACTGATCGCCAGCACCGCGTCGAGCAGCCCCCGCAGCATGTCGTACTGGCGTTCGAGTTGTCGCAATCCGGCCTGGATACGATCCAGCTCTCCATCTGGCTGATCGAACAGATGCCCGGCCTGTGATGCCATGCGCCCCTCCTTTCCCACTGATCAGGCCGATGCCGCCCCGCTCAGTGTGATCATGGAGATCACCCCCGTAATCCGCCTTCTGAGCGGAATGTTTCACCTGCCGCTCTGTCGGGAATCCTGTCCCGTTCAGTTACCCCGAAACTCCCCCACCGGGTGCTGAGGGGTGAGGAGGTGCGCGATGTTGGTCCGCGAGGTGATGACGGCGCCGGTGGTGACGGTGCCGCGCACGTGGACGGCGACACAGGCCGTCCGCCTGCTCTGCGAAAAGGACATCACGGCCGCGCCGGTGGTCGACGAGAGCGGCCGGATGATCGGGATCGTCAGCGAGATGGATCTGCTGCGCGGCGAACTCGAGGCGGACCCCCGGGCCTATCTCCACTTCGCGGCCGCATCGGACGCGCGGCCGGCCCTGGAGGTCGAAGAGGTGATGACCCCGAACGTCAAGACCGTCCGGGAGGACACCGACGTGCTGGAACTCGTCGAACTCCTGGTCACAATGGGGATGAAGAGCGTTCCGGTCGTGCGGGGCGACGAGCTGGTGGGCATCGTGAGCCGGCGCGACCTGATGAGAATGCTGGCAGCAGGGGGGGACGATGCGGATCAGTAACGTCTACCGTCCGATGATCTTCGGATGCCAGGCCGACGAGCGCCTGCCCCAGGTGGCGCGGCGGATGACGGAGAGAAACGTCGGGGCACTTGCCGTGCTCGAGGGCGAGCAGGTCACTGGAGTGATCACCGAGCGCGACCTGGCGGAGGCGATGGCCACCTGCCGGGACCCCGTCACCGTGACGGCCGCCGCGTTCGCCTCGACGGAGCTGCGTACGGCGCGGCTCGACGAGGACACCCGCGACGTCGCCCGCCGGATGCTGGAGGCCGGAGTACGGCACATGCCGGTGGACGAGGACGGACGCCTGGTGGGCATGGTGTCGATGCGTGACCTGCTCGCCGTGGAGACCTGGGCGTCCTAGCTCAGGACAGGCGCGCGAGGTAGCCGTTGTCGGCCAGCCAGCCGACCGACACCTCTCCCTGGTCGTTCGCCGGCGCGCCGGGGATGTACTTGGCGAGCGTGTGCAGTTGCAGTCCCTCACCGGGCTGCTGGAACGCCGGAGCGATCGGGCCCGCGTCGACCCGGAACGCACGGATCACTTTGTAGGCGTGGTAGTTGCACTTGTGCGCGAGATCACCGCTGAACGTGTTGAGGTTGCTCGGCGGCAGCGCCCGCTGCGCGTACGGCGTGCCGAGCGGCGAGAGAAACGCCCCCGACTCGCCGCCGAACCGGTCGACCTTGTACCCCACCGGGAGGAGCTTCGTGTACACGATCGGCTTGGCGTTGCCGAACCCTTCGGGGTGCGCGAAGCCGAAATCCGGCGGGTAGTTGTAGAAATCGGTCTTCTCATTGAAATAGCGGTCGAGGAATTCCGTCGGGGGCAGTCCACCGTACAGGGTGTAACCCCGCACGATCTCGCCCAGTGGGCCCCTGGTCGGGAGGAGTTCCGGCCCCAGAGACTTGTTTCCCAGCACGTACGGCGGACCGCATACGTCCGTCTTGGACTCCCGGTCGCCGGGGGGCGGCGTGGGCTTCCGGTTATTCGCCGCCTTCGACGAGAGCGTCACTTCCTGGTCGAGCCCGGCCGGGCTCGCGCCGGGGGTGTCGTCGTCGGAGGCCAGGGCCAGAGCCGGAGCGGCGGTGAAGGCCGCGGCCGCGAGGGCGAGCGCAGCCACCAGCGGTGACCGTCGAAGGAAATTGCGCACGAATTCTCCCGAAAAGGGTGCACAAGGTGTGCGATCGGACAGATTCGCATCAATCGGTAAATCAGCGGAGGAAGTTACCTGCCGATGATCTGAGATGCGATTGATCCGTGCGTACCCGGCCGACTTTAAAACGCATCACCGGCCATTGTCCAGCGCAGCGAAAAACACCCGAAGCACAGTCGGAAAGAAAGCGAGAAATGCCGATAACGGGCAATGAAAGGCGTATCACGGAGAGTGGAGAGATCCCGCAATTCACCCGAAGCCGGCCGCCGCCCTGGGCAATATGACGGAAGACCGGCCCGTTGAGCAACGGCCCGGCCTTCTGGGGCAACACGAACGTGATGGGCGATACCAAACCGAAGCGGCGGTAGGCGGCGCGGCCCTGCTCTCCAGCGCTTTTCATGTCGTCAGTGGGGGTTCGCGGCGCCGAGCACGGGACGCTCGGCATGCTTGGGCGTGACCATGACGCCGGAGATTCGGCTGGCGAGCGCGAGGGCGGCCGGGATGGGGTTGTCGATCCAGTCATCGGCGTCTGGATCGATGCCGAGCTCGCGAAGATGCTGGTTGAGCCGATCCGGTTCGGTGCCCCACCGGGTTCCGGGACAGCTCGGATCGAGGCCGGTGACGAGTTCACCGTCGAAGGCGTAGGCGAAGTCGTGCCTGGCGGCATAGTCATGTCGCATCACCGCTACGGTCTCGCCGCCTTCGCGGGACAGCTCACCCATGACGTCGCGCTCCACGCTGCGCCAGCCGCAGTCCTCGATCAGGATGCTCCAGTCCCCGGCCTGTTTCACCGTGACAATGTCGGCACTGTGCGGATCGCTGTACTCCTCCGGGCCGATCAGGCGGATGTTCTCGGGGGCGGCACCCAGGCGACGCAGTGCCTCGTGCTCGCCGACTCCCCTGACGAAGGTGATCGTGTAGATCGGTCCCAGCGGGCCCTCGTCCTGCCATGCGTAGTCCTCCGGCGATGCGCCGGGCGTGCGGGCCGTGGCCCGTACCAGTTCGATCTTCCCGGCCTGCTCATACGCTTCCGGGTTGGCCGCGAAGAAGGCGTCGACGAGCTCATACGCGACCCGGCCACGATCGCTGACCTGGTGTCCGTTGGCCCGCGCCCACTCCCGGATCGCCAAGCTGATGTCACGCCCGTAGGCGAGCCGGGTGACGCGGAGTGGAGTGAAGTCGTCATCGGACATGATCGGAAACTACCGATGTTCTCAACGCCTGGCAACGGATCGATCTCCAACGGCGGGATCACGGCTCTCGGGCCATGTCCTTCACCGCGTAGATTTCCAGCTGTTGTCCCGGAGGTGTAGGTCAGGAACGCGATCTCGTCGGGACCCAGCCGTCGGTGGCGCTGCGTCCCTGTACTACACGAGGAACTTCCAGCAGGTCGGTCGTTCCCGGGAACGGGACGCGCTCGATCCCGAGAAGACCCACTTGTCGTCTCGGGTCACTTATCCATGGTTTACGGGAACGATGTCCTTGCCCAGCGGCATCAGCGAGATCGGGATCATTTTGAGGTTCGCGATCCCCAGCGGGATGCCGATGATCGAGATGAACAGCGGGATCGCGGTGGCGATGTGCCCGATCGCCAACCAGATCCCGGCGAAGATCAGCCAGATGACATTAAGGACGGCGTTCACAGGGCTCACTGTCCCACCCGGCCGGACTCAGCAGGTAGTGGAGGCTCCGGGGGTCAGATCGGGGTCAGACGATCGAAAAGCCGGATCCTCGCTCTTAGGATCCGGCCGTTGACCTGGGAAAATATGGTGGGCGATACTGGGATCGAACCAGTGACCTCTTCGGTGTGAACGAAGCGCTCTCCCGCTGAGCTAATCGCCCGGGACGACCGGCGCCTTGCGGTGCCGACGGGGAAAACCATACCGCACCATCGGGGGTGCTGGCGAAAGGACGCCCGTCGCGGAGGAGGTTCCCCGGACCGCCCCCGGCGTGACGGTCTGGTGGCATAGCATCGTGATGCTCCATGCTCGACCGATACGCACCACCTACCCGTAACGACGGCGCAAGGAAGGCCACATCGACGCGCAAACCAGAGGTAAGTATGTGCCTGTCAGCGATGTATGAGCAGGTAGATGACCGAATGTCAAGCTGTGATGTGCGTTACAGAAGGGCCTGGAGGCGGAATCTTTCCTACGGGTCTCATCGTTCGCCTCGTAGCACGAGCAGCGGACGGAGCCCGTCCGAGCAGCGAAAGCCCCCGCCAGGGGACCCGACGACGAAGAGGTTTGGCTGACGATGAACAGCACCACCGTCTCTGCCGAGCTGGGCCTTCGGCTTGTGGTCCCCGACCGTACGACCGTCCCGCTGCTCGCCGGGCTGAGCTACACCGCGGACGACCCGTACGCCATCCGGATGGCGTTCCATGTGGGGAACGACGAACCGGTCGAGTGGATCTTCGCTCGCGAGTTGCTGACGGTGGGCATCGTGCGTCGTGTGGGAGACGGGGACGTCGAGGTCTGGCCGGCCCGCTCCGACCGGGAGCGATCGCTGCACATCAGCCTCACCTCCCCCTTCGGGCAGGCCCTGTTCGAGGTGCCCCTCGCCCCGCTGACCGAGTTCCTGCACCGCACTTATGAGCTGGTCCCGGCCGGCCGCGAGACCGACTTCATGGATCTCGACGAGGAGCTCGGCAACATGCTCTGGAGCTCCTAGTCCCGGCGCTAGCTTCCAAACCGTTACGAAACTTGCCCGCATCGGCCTCTCGCGCCGCATAGCCTCCGAAGTGGATCATCTCTTCCCTCCGGAGGGTGCGCGATGAGTCGACCGAAGCCGCTGATCGCGCTGGCCGGGCTCCTCCTCATGACCGCCGCCTGCACCACGGCCCAGCCTTCATCCCAGCCTTCATCGCAACCCCCGTCCCAGCAATCGGCCCCACCCTCGACGGACGAGATCAAGCACAGCGCGAACATGAAGCTTGTCGCCAACGTGCCGCTCGATCCGCCGTTCGACGGGCCGAACGCGTGGGGCACCGATCTGGTGGCC